>JAYOXT010000033.1:0-18064 GCA_038152995.1 Opitutales bacterium | reverse complement strand
CCCTCGTGCTTGGGGTGCACCTGATCGTGGCCATCGGGGGTGCGGATATGCCAGTAGTTGTATCCATGCTCAATAGTTATTCCGGTTGGGCAGCAGCTGCCGCCGGATTCATGCTCAAAAACGACCTTTTGATCATCACCGGAGCCCTTGTCGGCAGCAGCGGAGCCATTCTTAGCTACATCATGTGCAACGCGATGAACCGCAGCCTCGTCAATGTGATCTTTGGTGGTTTCGGGACTGGTTCCGGTGGTTCAGGTGGCTCGACCGAGATCGAGGGCTCCATTACCGAGATCAGTGCACTGGAAGTGTCTGAGGAATTAAAGGAGTCCAAGGAGGTAATGATTGTGCCTGGATACGGCATGGCCGTGGCTCAGGCTCAACATGTGGTTAAGGAGATCACTGAGACCCTGCGTGGCAAGGATGTGAATGTGCGCTTTGCCATCCATCCGGTGGCTGGACGTTTGCCCGGTCACATGAATGTTTTGCTGGCCGAGGCGAATGTTCCCTACGATATCGTCTTTGAAATGGACGAAGTGAATGACGAACTTTCTGAGGTCGATGTTTTGCTGGTCGTCGGAGCCAATGACATCGTCAACCCTTCCGCCCTTGAAGAGGAAAACAGCCCCATTGCCGGTATGCCGGTCATCGAGGCATGGAAAGCGAAGACCGTGGTCGCCCTGAAGCGTAGTATGGCCACAGGATATTCCGGGGTGGAAAATCCTCTTTATTACAAGGATAACTGCCGTATGCTCTTTGGCGATGCGAAGGATTCTCTGGGGCAAGTGCTCTCCGGACTCAATTAATCTTTCCGCTTAGTCCAGCCTTAAGAGACAGGTTGGGGGTGGTAATTGTGAGCAAATTATTGCGCACCCAAGCTTGCCATGCCTTTGGCAGACTCTAGGCTTACTTTTCCCTAACCCAAAAACCATAATTTTATGAGCACAGACAATGTATCAAACTCCGGAGGTGGTTGCCCCTTCGGTCACGGAAAACAAGCCCCGGTTACCACCATGGAAAAATGCCCGGTTGAACATGCCGCTGGCGGCGGTACCCAGAATCAGGACTGGTGGCCCAATCAATTGAAGGTGGATATTCTGCACCAGCATGACGCTCCTTCCAACCCTATGGGCAAGGACTTTGATTATGCGGAAGAGTTTAAATCCATTGATTACGATGCCCTCAAAAAAGATCTCAATGATTTGATGACTGATTCCCAGGACTGGTGGCCAGCCGATTTTGGGCACTATGGTCCTTTCTTCATCCGTATGGCCTGGCATGCTGCTGGCACCTACCGCACTGCAGATGGTCGCGGAGGCGGAGGAACTGGTGCCCAGCGCTTCGCTCCATTGAACAGCTGGCCGGACAATGGTAACCTTGATAAGGCCCGCCGCTTGCTTTGGCCAATCAAGCAAAAGTATGGCCGCAAAATTTCCTGGGCGGACCTCTTCATCCTTACCGGAAATGTGGCCTTAGAGTCCATGGGCTTTAAGACCTTTGGTTTCGGGGGTGGTCGTGCAGACATTTGGGAAACCGAAGACGATATTTACTGGGGTGCCGAGGGGACCTGGCTCGACGACAAGCGCTACACCGGGGAGCGTGATCTTGAAAACCCTCTCGCTGCTGTGCAGATGGGGCTCATTTATGTAAACCCCGAGGGTCCTAACGGCAATCCCGACCCTGTGGCTGCCGCTCACGATATTCGTGAGACTTTCGGGCGTATGGCGATGAATGATGAAGAAACCGTCGCTCTCATTGCTGGCGGACACACCTTTGGCAAAACCCACGGGGCAGGGGATGTCTCCCATGTGGGTCCTGAACCGGAAGGTGCTTCCATTGAGGAGCAGGGTTTTGGGTGGACCAGCACCTATGGATCGGGTAGTGGAGCCGACGCTATTACTGCCGGTCCCGAGGTCACCTGGACCACCACTCCCACGAAGTGGGGAATTAATTACCTCGAGAATCTTTTCAACTACGAGTGGGAATTGACCACCAGTCCTGCCGGGGCCAAGCAGTGGGTGGCGAAAGATGCACCGGAAAGTATTCCAGATGCTTTCGACTCCAGTAAGATGCGCAAGCCAACCATGCTGACCACCGACCTCTCTCTTCGATTCGATCCCGCTTACGAGAAAATTTCCCGCAGCTTTCTGGAAAATCCGGACAAGTATGCCGATGCTTTTGCCCGTGCCTGGTTCAAACTCACTCACCGCGATATGGGCCCGAAGTGCCGCTACCTCGGGCCAGAAGTACCGGCAGAGGAATTGATCTGGCAGGACCCTTTGCCCGCTTGTGATCACCCTCTGGTTGATCCGGCAGATGTTTCCTCGCTCAAGGCCAAGGTGCTTGAATCTGGTCTAACCCATGCCGAACTGATCTCCACCGCTTGGGCATCCGCATCCACCTACCGTGGGTCCGACATGCGTGGCGGGGCCAACGGAGCCCGTGTTCGCCTTGCTCCTCAGAAGGACTGGGAGGTCAACGACCCAACCCAACTTGCCAAGGTACTGGAACGCCTCGAAGCCATCCAAAGCGAGTTCAATGCTGGAGGGAAAACCGTGTCCCTTGCCGACCTCATCGTGCTGGCAGGTGGAGCCGCCGTGGAAGCCGCAGCGAAATTGGCAGGTGTGGAAGTCTCCGTACCTTTCACCCCAGGGCGTACCGATGCCTCCCAGGAGCAAACAGATGTTGATTCTTTTGCCATTATGGAACCGGTGGTCGATGGATTCCGCAACTACGCCAAGAAAAGGTACAGCGTGTCGACCGAGGCTCTGCTGGTCGACCGGGCCCAGTTGCTTACTCTCACCGGATCGGAGCTTACCGTATTGATCGGTGGTTTGCGGGTGCTCGGTGCCAATCATGGGCAATCCAAGCATGGCGTGCTCACCGAAAAACCGGGTGTACTCAGCAATGATTTCTTTGTCAACCTGCTGGACATGGCGACGAAGTGGTCCCCGGTCAACGAGGAAGCAGAGGAGTTTGAGGGTAAGGACCGTAAGAGCGGCGAGGTTAAATGGACTGCCACTCGTGCCGACCTGATCTTTGGTTCCAACTCCCGCTTACGTGCCTATGCAGAGGTCTATGCCTGTTCTGACTCACAGGAGAAATTTGTGCAGGACTTCGTGGCCGCATGGACTAAGGTGATGGAACTCGACCGGTTCGACCTGAAGTAACACACCTGTTATTTTTTCAAAACAAAGGCCGGTGGGTTTTACTCCACTGGCCTTTTTATTGCCCCAATCCTAAACTGCAACAATCTTGCGTTAAGGCTTTACGGAATGCAAGTAGTTTGCAAAAAGAAGTGGATGCCAATTTTTAGAAAATCATTCTTTTTCTATTCAGTGTTTTCTTTCCTGGCTCAGGTTTGGGCTCATCAGGGGGAGCCGTCCAAGCCTTTTCAGATGCTTCATCTGCACGATGCCCTGGAGACTCATACCCACTTTGGCTGGGAGAGTCGTTATATTCTGGAAGGTCGGGACGAGCTTGAAGGAGGGTCCCTCTGGTCAAGCAGTTTGGAGGCCTCCTACGATCATGTATTTGGAGGGTTGTGGTATGGCCGTTCCTCCAGCAATGATTTTCGGGAGCTTCATCTCGGTCTCGGACTAAAGCAGGAGACAGGAAATTTTGAGTACTACCTCGCTTACACACATTTACTTTTTCCGGCGGAGGATACATCCGATTCGGAGTGGGGCTTAGGGCTTTCCTACAATGCCTTGCCCTTTGGGGTGGAGACTGGACTGGACCTGGTGTATTCCGTGGATGCGGAGGGTACATTTATCGAATGGTCCTTATCTAAGCCCATTGCAGTTGTAGAGTCCTGGGAATCGAGCCTTGGCTCCACCCTCGGATGGAACGAGCAATTTGTCAGCGACGGACACAATGGGCTCAATCATTTCTCCTTGAATGCGAGCGGGCAACGCTCCCTCACTGAGCATCTCGGCCTGGTTCTACATGCAGCCCAGTCCTGGGCGATCGACCGTGACCTTGCCTTGGATGGCGATGCCAGTCTTAAAGATGTCTTTCATTTTGGTCTTTCCTTGGAAGCGGAGTTTTGATTTCCGTCCCAAAGACGGCAGATGGCTACGGCTGTCGAAGAGCTTGGGTGGAACAGTCGCTGGAGGCCAGCATTTTTCCCCCTGACCAGGCAGGTACAAGTTGCTGGTCTACCCATCGGCTGACCCGGTAGAGGGTGGCAAAGGCAAAATCGGGAGCACTGCCTCCCTGGCCACCGACCACTTCCGCTCCCCTCCGGACATTATCCTGCATCCAGGCAGGAAGTCGAAGGTGAAAGGGATTGCGTTCCAACTCTCCCTGGTGGTGCGAGAGGGCCCCCAGAAGTTCGGCCACTTCTTCTATGGTATTTTCCACCATTAGGTTGGGCTCGGGCATCTGCCCCCAGTATTCAGTCTCAATGAGAACAGGGCAAAGATCGTTTGCCCTTTCCAATGCATCGAGGGCAAGCAGGTGGGTGCCCAGGTGGGTCTGATTCCAATCCTTGGCATGGGGAAGAAAGATTGTGGCGGGGTTGTACTTCTGGAAAATTTTAGAGAGCGTTGCAACCGCATCGGACCAATGAACTGGATCTTCAAGAGGTGTTTCCGGTCGGATTCTCTCAAGCCCGTCGGGGCCCGTCTGCTCGAGCTCAAACCCGATCCATCCACAGGCCCCTTGCAATTCCTGGAGCCTTTCCTGTTTTCTTGCTGGGTTGCTTCCCTGAGTGATGGCTACATTGACGATTCGCAGACCTCCCTCCTTGAGCAAGCGAAGGGGTAGCCCACCAATGATGCACTCATCATCGGGGTGAGGTGAAAGGATCAGAGCAACGGGTGCGTTCTTATCCAAAGCCTTTCTTGAGGGGGCGGGGAAATTTCCGTATGGAAGGTTTTCACCTTTTTTCAAAAGGGATTGAACAGACTGAGCATAGTCAAAATAAGGGTTGTCTTGAGTAGACATAGTTTAAACTTAATGTCTTATGGATTGAGGTGCGTCAACCTCGGCAATCACCATGAATGAACCAGATAAATATTTTATTGTGAATGCAGGCTTGTGCTTGCCTGATCGAGGTGAAAAAATAGGATGATTTTATGCAAAATTTATATATTTTACATATTTTATGGTCTTTTTTTGGGTTGAGTGTTGTCCTGTTCGCAGACACCGATCCAAGTGCTTTTTCCGGGCTGCCCAATAAACCTGGTTCGTTCAAGGGGGGTGCCCTGCACCCTGCTTACCAGGGAAGCACTTGGCTGGCTCACCCTAAAATGAACGGCCCCGCCTCAATTGACTTTGATCCCCATGGCCGTGCTTTTATCAATGAAGCCCGTCGGATGGCTCAGGGCGTTCCCGATACCCGCGGATCGGATTGGGTTACCCGGGAAGATTATCTTTTAAAAACGGTGGAGGATCGCCTGGCGAGTTATCAAAGAAATCAGGACAAGGTGGAGATGGCGTGGTACACCGGAACTGCGGACCGGGTGCTGCGTTTTGTTGATACCGACGGGAATGGGGTTCCGGATACGGGTACGGTCTTTGACGACCGTTGTCAGGAGACCCTCGATGGGATCGGTTTTTCCGTACTGGCAGAGAGGGATGCAGTTTACTACACCTGCATACCAGCGTTACGAAAATTGACCGATGCGGATGGGGATGGTCATGCCGAACGCCATGATCGCTTGGTCGATGGGTTTGGGGTACGGAACTGTTTCAAGGGTCATGATTTGCATGGTGTGATTCGCGGCCCTGACGGGCGCCTCTATTTTTCGGTGGGTGACCGTGGATATAGTGTGGTTGATGATGCTGGGGTTCGCCGTTCCGCTCCCCAGCGGGGAGCCGTATTTCGATGTGATGACGATGGATCCAATTTCGAGGTCTATGCCCACGGATTGCGTAACCCTCAGGAACTTGCCTTTGATGATCATGGAAACTTGTTTACCTTCGATAATACCGGGGACATTGGCGACCGGGCCCGGGTGGTCTATGTTTTGGATAACTCCGATTCCGGATGGACGGCGGACTATCAGTCTTTGCATCAGCATGTCAATAAGTTGGACTGGGGAAATTTTCATATTTGGCACACTGCCTGGGTAGGCGAAGGGTCTTTTGATCTATACAGTCCGTCCGCACCCCAATGGATATATCCTCCTATCGGACATGTGGGCAACGGACCATCCGGGGTGGTTCGTCTGACCGGGCCAGCGGTTCCTGCCGAGTTGCAGGGAATGTTTCTTATGTGTAATTTTCGGGGATCGCCTACAAGGTCTGAGGTGTTAAGCATTCCTATCGAACCAAAAGGTGCAGGGTTTACTGTGGGCGAGGTCACTCCCTTTCTTTCTGCCCTCAATGCTTCAGATGTTGAGTTGGGATACGATGGACGGGTCTTTTTTGTGGAATATGGGTCGGGTTGGCGCCCGGATGATCAGGGCAGCGTGCAGGTCGCCGAGCCCATTGATTCAACCTTGCAGAAAGCAGGGAAAGTGATCGCACAACTCTTCAAAGAAGGGTTTTCTCATCGTTCACCAGATGAGCTGTCCGTCTTGCTTGGTCATTCCGATCAACGGGTGCGTCAGGAAGCTCAATTTGCCATCGTCGGGAAAGGCGCTGGTGTGGCTTTGTCCACTTTTACACAAATCATATCCAAAGCTCAGGCAGGCCAACTTGCTCCCTTACATGCAGTCTGGGGTTTAGGACAAATCTCTCGTACGGGTCATCCAGTGGCCCGAAAGCATCTTGTTCAAACTCTTTCTCACCAGGTGGTGGAGTTGCGTGCCAATGCGGCCAGAACCTGTGGCGATATCCAGATAAGCGAAGCTCGCGATTCTCTGCTTGTGGGACTTAAGGATTCTTCCTCGCGGGTGGTTTCCTTGTCTGCGGTAGCATTGGGTCGTGTGGCATCCAGAGGAGATCAGGAGGTCATTCAATCCCTTCTGGAGCTTGCAGAAGGAAATGTGGGTGAATCCTTTCAGGTCGCAATCCGGCACTCCATTCTTTCCGCCCTGGACCGTTTGGCCACTCCTGAACAGGCGGTGTCTTGGTTCAAGCACCCATCTCCCGAGGTTCGTATGCTAGGAGTTCTTGTATTACGCCGGATGGACCATCCAGGAGTATCTTCCTTTCTTGATGATGAAGACAAACTGGTAAGACTGGAAGCAATCCGTGCCCTCTACGATACCTCGGCGATAGACTCAACTGCTGGGGCCCGCCTGATCGAATTGGAGTATCAGAATCTTCCTGTCTATATTCAGGCACGCCTTGTGGTGGCGGCTGCCCGATGGGGCAACGAAGCCGGGTTTGCCCAGGTTTTAAAGATGGCGACGGATGCTACCTTAGATCCTAGGGTGCAGACTTTGGCCCTGCATGGTCTCCAGAGATGGGATAATTATCCTAACATGGATCCTTTTTTGGGTTCACTGCGACCCTCCCCGCATCCTCGTGAGCAGGCTCGGGCTCTGGCTGCCCAGCATTCCTCTGCTTACCTCAGCTACCTTGGGCAGGAAAAACGGGCAGACTTCCTGACCTTGGCCACCGAGGTAACTGCCCTCTTGGGCTTATCGCTTGACCCGGCAGAGCTGCGTGCTCAGGTGTTGAATGCCAAGCTGTCGACCCCTTTGCGCATTGCTTTTTTCAACCGTTTACTCGAATCAGGTGATGGGTTGGATGACGATCTCTTGAAAAAATTACTCGATGACAAAGAGGACGGGGTGAAAGCTCTTGCTCTGGGTGAAGCCTATGAACGCAAGATTCATGGAATTGAGGAGCGGGCGGAACAGGCCGTGCGGTTGGACGATGCCCCTGAAGTTGCCAAGCAGGCGATTCTTAGCATTGGGAAGCGACACCCCAAGCGCCTGGTTGATTTTTGGCGTTCCCGTTCCGGA
The DNA here is from genome assembly GCA_038152995.1 of Opitutales bacterium. Taxonomy (GTDB): domain Bacteria; phylum Verrucomicrobiota; class Verrucomicrobiia; order Opitutales; family Seribacteraceae; genus Chordibacter. The sequence continues at coordinate 10,202 of JAYOXT010000033.1, read as the reverse complement.
CAGGAGGGGATTGATCCAGAGGTCTGGCTCGATCTGTACTATGCAATCCTTGAGTCGAAGGTCCCTCAGGTGCAGTCCTCAGTTGCTAGCTTTGCTGCACGCCCGCAAAACTTGTACGACCTCGCCATGCGTGGTGGAGATCCCCAAGCGGGCGAAGGGGTCTTTCGGGGGCAGGGTGCTTGTCTGCAATGCCATAAGATGAATGGGGATGGAGGTGAACAGGGCCCCGATCTTAGCTTGGTAGGCAAGCGTTTGGGCAGGGGGAAACTTATGGAGTCGATCGTCAAACCCAGTGCGGAGATTACCCCGGGATACGGCCTGTCTACCGTGGTGCTAAAAAATGGGGAGGCTCATTCCGGGAGATTGGCAAGTGAGAGCCCTGAAGCGGTTCATCTTGTCTCCCTTGACGGCAAGAAAATGAATTTTAACCGGACCGAGGTCACTCAGGTTACGCCTCCGATCTCTGCCATGCCCCCAATGGGGCAAATTCTTTCCCCGGCAGATTTACGTGATCTGATCGCCTACTTAGAGTCGACCCGCAGCAACCGCTTGGCACCCAGTTCGCTCAAGCACGGGGATTAGTCAAAATCCGTTTACCGAAATTTCTTTGGCCTCCGCCGGCGTTTCGACCGGGTTGACTTTTTGAATTAGCAGGTTTTGGGGCAGATTCCTGCCCACCCGTACTTCATGGAAATCTTGGGAATAAACCTTGGGCTGAAAATGGGTTCCCTGAATGCGCACGGTGTAGAGGACCTCGTCCTTGGACAGGTTTCTTACCTGGACCACGGGGTCCGGTTCAGAGAATGATAGCTTGGGCAACCATCCTTTAACTTCACGCCCGTCATTTTGTTCCATCTTATGGGTTACGGGCCAGCCGGGGAATTGATCCTTATTGCCTTTGGAAACATCGCAGAAGCGGGGCCAGCACTCATAGGTGATGGTACGGTTCTTTTTATTAAATCGAGCGACACCAAAGCCGTCGGCACGGTTTTGGATATTACTGCGGTTCGCCGGTGGATTGGCATAGGCATGCATGGTGATTTTGTTGCCCAACCCGTCCTCGTAATCACCCGTCCAGGGCAGGGGACTTCCAGGTATGGGAGATTTTCCTGACTTGTCCCCCAAGGGGTGCCACCACCTTCCATAGATGGAGTTGACGATGGCCGGGCTGGTAAAAGCGAAGGGGCCATCACGGTGATTCTCCAGGCCATGCTGCACCACCACGGCAAGATGTTGGTCCCCGCACAAATGAGGAGCCCAGGCCTTGCGGATTTCATGTAATGCCTTGTTTCGTCCGGTTTGGGGCCACCCGTTGGAATCGAGGTCGGCGAGCAGGCGATCGTTGGGCCGGCCGTGGATATGTACCGCCCCGCAAAAGGCGGTCTGGGATAGAGCAGCTTTCATTTGGGCACCAGTCCAATCCTCAGACCATTGGGAGAGAAATTGAAGCTGTGTTTCTCCCAGTAATTTCAACCCCGGGAGGTCCACCGACTTACGATCGTAGCTAGGATCGTTGATGTGATCGGGGCGCGGGCCCATCTTAGGAATCTTTCCTTTGGGTCCACTTTTAAACTTCCGGTCTTCCAATATGGCGAAGTCCACCCCGCCAACCCGCAACCGGGTAAAATAGGTATGAAGTCCCCTAAGCAGCGGTTTTTTGTTTGCGGGATCGGGGAGGTGCCAGGTTTGCTGACGCTCCACCATGGTCACATATTCGATGGGGTAGTAATAACCACCACTGGGTCCTTCATGAGTGGATGCTTGCTTACCTGATTCTCCCCACAGGTTTGCCTGACCGATGTCATGGTCGTCAGGAATGGTAATGGTTGGGCGGTCTTTGATGATATCTCGGAATTGTAGACCAAATTCAATCCAGCCGGAGGTGTGTTCGGTATGATGGTAAGTCTGATCACCGGCAAAGAACAGAAGGTCAGGGTCTATCTTTTTGAGGTTTTCTATAATGTGAGTTCTTGGACCGGAGTCCCTACTGGAATTGCAGGAGAGATTGCCCACCACAATTTCGTCTTTGTCGGTGGGATCTTTTCGAATCGTTCCGGTAAAGACAGCTTTCTTCCCGTGCCTGATGCGGTAGGGAAAACTTTGGGAGTTGTCCCAGTTCGGAATTCGGAAGTGGGCACTCCATCCTGGGTAAGTGATTGTGGTTGAAGAAATTTCCTGCCATTGCTCTTTATGCTGGATTTCCAGTCGGATGTCTCGGGGTTCATCGGGATACAGGGGGTAGAGTTGAGCGGTCAGTTTGAGAGTGCCGGAATCGTGGGTGTACAAGGCAAAGGCAATCACCTGATCTCTGTCTACTTTGAGGCTTCGTGGTGCTTTCATTCCCCGGTGATTCTTGTAAAGTCCTTCGGGGTCAGCGTCCCACCATTCTCCGGTAGCCAGGTGGTCCAGGGTTGGAAACTTTTTACCGAACAGTTCTGCGGAAGTAATTTTACCCCAAGCTAAACTAGCTGAGAGAACAAAGAGACTAAAAAAAATGGAATATGCGTTCATAAAGCCGAATTCTTAGGTTATACCCTCGCTATCTGCAAAGGTAATGACCTACTGGAGCTAATTAAGCAATATGCTTTACACATGTAAATCTAGGTTGCCTGCCCCTTCTTTATTCATAGGCTGAAACCATGAAGTTTCTACAAATTTTGCTCATTCTTGCATCCATCGGGTCGATTGCCCTAAGGGCACAGGAAGGGGATAAAAAAGAAAAGAACCCTGATCTGCTCGATTCTTTGAACTGGAAGCAATGGGCACCCGGGGTGGTTCCTGTCTATTCTCCTGAAGAGTCTCTTTCTCAATTCAAAGTGGCACCCGGATTTAAAGTAGAACTGGTTGCGGCAGAACCTTTGGTCAAAGATCCAGTCTTTGTTACTTGGGATGATCAGGAAAGAATGTGGGTGGGGGAATTCCGCACTTACATGAAAGACCTCGATGGCACGGGCGAGAATGAAAGAGCGAGCCGGGTGATGGTATTGGAAGATACCGACGGAGATGGCCGCATGGATAAGTCCACTGCCTTCGTCGATGATATGATTAATGTACGCAGTATTGCCTTTGTCGAAGGAGGGGTATTAGTCGTCGAAAGTGGAGCGATCTGGTTTTGTCAGGATGATGATGGCGACCTTCGTTGTGACCAGAAAACAAAACTTATGGATTTTGCCACTGCGGCGTATGACAACATCGAGCATGCCGAGAATGGATTGAGTTACAGCTTAGACAATTGGATGTATAACTCAAAATCATCCCGTAAAATCGCATGGAGGGGTGGCAAGTTGCTGGAGTCTCCTGCAGACCCAAGAGGACAATGGGGAATGGCCACAGATGCCTATGGTAGGTTGTACCATAATAGTAACAGTGTTTGGTTTCAGGTGGATTGGGGGATGTATGACCGGGCATGGCCAGCCACTAAAAAAGCAGTAGGCCCACCGACCAAGGAGGTGTTCGCAATTCGCCCAAACACAGCTCTGAACCGGAACTATAAACCTGGAGCCTTACACGAGGACGGTCGGGTAAAACATATTACCACCATTAGTGGCCTGGCTGTTCATAGTCACGGTGCGTTTGGCAAAGAATGGGAAGGGGCGATCTTTTCCATGTCTCCGGGAACCAACACCGTGGGGGCCTTTGTGCCCGTTGGAAGTTTTCCCGAATCCGAGCAGTACCGACATAAAACCTATCCCGACCCGATCTGGAAGAAGCGGGAGTTTCTTGCCAGTACCGATGAACGATTCCGTCCCGTCAACGGTGCCTTTGGGCCAGATGGTTGTTTATATGTGGTCGATTTTCATCGCGGGGTGATTCAGCACAAACGCTTCCTTACCTCTTACCTGCGCCGTCAATCTGCTGAGCGTGAACTGGATAAGCATATTGGATATGGGCGGATTTACCGTATTGTTCCAGATGATTACAAACCAGTAGCTAAGCCCGCAGATTTGCTTACTGGGCTGTCTCACGACCATCTCTGGTGGCGTTTGCGCTCGCAGCAAAGAATTGTGGAAGGTAATCGGTTGGATTTAGTGGATTCCATTCGTGCACTTGCGATCCAAAAAGATGAAAGTCCCTTTGCCCGTGTTCATGCGATGTGGGCCTTGGAGGGCCTTGGTAAATTAAGTTCAGATACCATTAAGCATAACCTGCAGGAGGATCATTGGTTCGTAAGCATGACTGCTTTACGCTTAGCCGGCGAGGCACAGGGCAAAGAAAGTGTCTTCCCTGATGTTTTTAAGCCTACTGCTAAGGAAATATCCAAAGGGAAAACTCTTCCTGTGGTACTTACGAAATATGCTGGGGAGGTGTTTGCCAATGGTTATCCCAAGCGCTCGGCTGATGTTTATGTGGATAAAGTTGCCAGCTGGGTGAAGCAGGACAAAGAACTGATGGCTTCCTATGAAAATGGACGCGATTTGTATGGGACAAGCTGTGGTGCCTGCCACCAACCCCATGGAAAAGGACTGGAGAATATGGCTCCTAGCTTGGTGAAAAGCGATTGGGTGAATGGTTCTCTTTCCCGCCTGATAGGAGTTGCGGTTCATGGGCTCTCTGGCCCGATCAAAGTGAATGGGATTCCAGTAAAAGATGTTCCTCCTATCATGCCTCCACACAGTTATATGAAAGACGAACAGTTGGCTGATATTCTAACCTATGTTCGGAATGCCTGGGGAAACCGTGGAGAACTCGTACAAGTGAATCAGATCTCTACATACAAGGAAGCCCATGAAAGGGTGCTTCCTTGGACTGAAGAAGAGATAATAGTATTGGATTGAGCCAAAAAAAACGCCGACTAATGTCGGCGTTCATAAAATAAAAGTGAGGTGAATATTACTTAACCGTCATATTTCCTCGCATCATGGCGAAGTGACCGGGGAAGGTACAAACATACTGGTGTACACCTGGCTCGGATGGGGCAGTGAATGTAATGGTGTCAGATTCACCCGGACCAAGAAGCTTAGTTGCAGCTAACACATCTTCCTTACTTGCTTCTGGCAATGGGTTGGTTGCACTTGCTCCCATGCCCAAGACTTTTTGACCGAACTGTATGCCGCTTACGCCAGCTTTGAGCAGAACCAAGTTGTGACCCATAGCGATCTTGGGCATCTTGCCAACATTCTTAAATTCTAGTGTTACCTTTTCTCCCGCAGATACGGTGAACTCTTTGAGATCAAACTGCATCAAATCATTACCAGTTACAGTAATCTTTTGATCGGCGTGAAGAAAAGCTCCGGATAGACCAAGAGCGATAAGGGAAAGCAATTTTTTCATTAAAATCATTCTATGCCTTACATTGAAGCACCCAAGACGAATTATCGGATTATACTAAAATTTAAATTGAAGTAATAAACCCCTAGATTCCGAATCATACCTGTTATTTCTCCTTTTTTCTGGATGCCATGCGTCCGTCTGGTCCGAGCAATGGAAGAGTGGCAGGCTCTTGTGTAAGGAGATCCTCCGTGGGTAACTCGACGATTTCAGGGTTGTCCGGCCGATTTAGGTTAATGTTCAGTTTCTCCAAGGTAATGGGCAGGGAAGGCACTCCATTTTTGGGAACTTCCACACTGCTTACCCAGGTAATGGTATTGAGAATGAGGGTCCGGTAGTCATCAATCGCCCAATTTCTGTGATAATGCCCCCCCACAAAACCAGCTCCGCGGGCTCCCTCCTTGGGGTCTTTGCACCAAAGGAGTGCCTGGGCGGTGCCTAATTGTTCTGCCGCCTGCCGATTCCAGAATTTGCTGCTGCCATAGCGGATCACATTTTGCTTGGTTGGAATCGCGGTAGCGAGTGGGTAACAATGATTACAGGATTTATCCAAGTTTAGGTTGTAATAAAACTCATCGTAGGCACGGATGGGCTTGGACAGGCCACGGGATACTGGATGTCCTGCCTTCGGAGTCATCTCCGCGATCCAACTTGGATTGACGGAAAATTCGTCATCGTAAAATCCGCCAATCCATTGGTTGTAGTATTTTTCACCTACTTCCTTGGTCGGGTGCACCCCGTAATGCATAAACATGATGCCCATGCCTGCTTTTACTTTTTGGTGAAGAAACTCGTATTTCTCTCCAAACTCACCTCCTCCATCTGCGTAAATAATGCAGGCATCGACTCCGTCAAAAATGGATTCATCTTCCGGCCAGCCGTACCAATGAACTTTGGCTTCGATGGGGAGCCCACTGGTATTGAGGGCATCTGCCAGCAGAATACATCCTGCCTTGTATTCATGAAATCCGTGGCGGTGCTTGGTATTTCCCGCAATGAACAAAACTGATTTCCTGGGTTTATCCTTTTGCTGGATGGATCTACGGATCTCCGTGGCAACTGCATCGGCAAGGACTCGTCTACCTTCCTTATTATAATGCACATCATTGGGGCCTTTCTGGTAAACCTCTCTCTTGTTTCCAATAACCGAGTAAAGATCATTAATCCTCACTCCATTTTTATTCATCACATCCCGTGCTTCCTGGTTGAAACGGTTGGCCCGATCCAGGCTGACCATAAGTTTGGAGGAACGTTCTTCCGTAATGCAGGGTGGGGTGGTCATCCCAAAAATGAGGGATGCACCGGTAGCCTGAAGCTGGGTGACAATGTTTTGTAAATTTTGAGCGTATGATTGAGGGGTTGCCTTGTTTTCCTGCTTCCACCCGTACCAGTCCCAAAGACCAAAATTGAAGTGGATCACATCCCATCGGCCAGAACCTATCCACTTAGGCAGTTCAGTAGCACCAAATTTAGACCAGCGACAATTGGTGGCTGGTCGATGCACATTGGCTTCATCCTTAAGCAGACCCCGAACCAGCGGGGTGTATCCAATAGAAATAGAATCTCCTATGATCAGTACTCTGGGTAAGTCGGGATTTTCTGCCGGATTGGCAAAGGCATGAACGAATGGATCTTTATTCTTCGGAGTTCCGGATAAAAGAGCTGAAATTAGGCCAAAGACAAATAGCCATCTAACCATGAAGATGGAGTTGGTTTTCATAAAATCAGGTTCCCACGCTTAAGGTGGGAGATCGTAATCGGGAGTTACTAAAGAACCTTGCGGGCTTTTAAATTATTCAGCCTACGGGTGACATCGATGATTCCGTCGACCACGCAGCGGTCGTAGGTACGTCCATCGGTCGTATCCACTCCATGCCCCTTGACCAGTTTGCGCAGGGGTTCAAGGGCGGCATCCTCATGATGAAATAGTTCCACGAAAACATGCTCCAGTTTTCCAGTTTCCGCACAGGCGGTGAGCAAGGCGGCAATCCATCCGTCGTCGGTGGAAAGGCAACCCCGGGTGGTCTTGGCGGAGGCATGGAAAATGCCAAGGGCATCGGCCTTGGCCAGGTCCTTAATCACTTTTTCATTTTCTGCAATGGAGAGGTCTGAGTCGCCACAGTGGGCGGCATCAATCATGACTTTGAAGAATTTTTTACGAATCTTTTTGTTGATTGCTTTGACCACCTCGGCCGCCTTGGCCGCATTGGTGAAATTCTGGAACTCCACTCCTCTCAAAAATTCGAGGTGCCATGCCTGCACGGGGCTCTTATCCAAGCCAGCTTCTTTGTAGCAGCGTGCATGAAGCTTGACCACCTGCTGAACGGCGTTGGCATAGGCTTTTCCTTTAAGCGGTTTGCCGGAGAGCCATTCCTCGTAGGAGGTGGAAGAGACATGTTTAACCTTATACTTCTTCGCTACGGCGAGGCCGGCACAGAGCATTTCCACCACCGCATCTTCGTCCTTGGGGTTGATGGGGTTGGCTCCGCCCACCATCATGATGAGATGGACTTCCAGTTTGAGGGCTTTCATGCCTTTGAATAAATCTTGCAGGTCTTTGGAGTCGGCACCAGGAAAAAGGGGAACCTGCACACAATTGAGTTGAACGGGAGACGACTTGCAGATTGCGGCCATCCCTGAGACCACCTTGAGAATACCGGAACGGGTGCGGGGAAGTTTGCCGTTTTCATCGGGCACAAGGGTGCCGACGAATTTCATATGGGTGGGAACTACGCCAACGGCGACTTTGGAAATATTTTTGATACTCATGAAAACGCTCTAAGTGGATGGGGGTTAGTAATGTGCGAAAAAATAGAATTCAGAGAAAATTAGGGGTTCGGGCAAGGATAAAGCGGGCAGTGCACTAACCAAGGTTACTGCACTACGATGCGGCAGCAGATTTTTCGTCTACTTTGATTTGGGCGACCTGATAGCTTGGGTCGTCGGGAAGAATTTCCACTTCCACCAGACTGCCCGCTTTCTTTAGAAGGTTGCGGCAATTTTTACTAATATGCTGAACCTTGAGAGATTTTCCTGCTGCCTGATAACGCTCGCCGAGTTTATGGAGTGCTTCCAGTCCGGAATGGTCCCAGACCCGCGAATCCTTCATGTCCACAATAACAGAGTCTGGGTCGTGGGCGGGATTGAACCCAAGGTTGAAGTCGGTGACCGATCCAAAAAACAAAGGTCCGCTCAAGTGATAGACTTTGGTTCCGTTATCCAGAGTTTTGGTTTCCCGATGAATATGATGAGCCGATTTCCAGGCGAATCCAAGAGCGGACACAATTACGCCACTGATCACCGCGAGGGCGAGGTTGTGGGTAATTACCGTAACTCCAGATACCAGAATGAGCACAAAGGCGTCGGTTTTAGGAATTTTTCTAAGGATCCGAAAACTTGACCACTCAAAGGTTCCAATCACTACCATAAACATCACTCCAGTGAGAGCGGCTAGAGGAATCTTTTCGATTAATGGGCTGGCAAATAAAATAAAGGCGAGAAGGAAAAGCCCGGCGGCAATTCCGGATAAACGACCGCGTCCACCCGATCTTATATTGATTATACTTTGTCCAATCATAGCACAACCTCCCATACCCCCGAAAAACCCGGTCACCACATTGGCCGCACCCTGTCCGAGGCATTCGCGGGTGCTGTTCCCACGGGTCTCGGTGAGTTCATCGATCAGGGTGAGGGTCATCAAGGATTCGATCAAGCCCACTGCTGCCAGAATAAAGGAAAAGGGAGCAATGAAGTAAAGAGTGTCCCAATTCAGTGGAATGGAAAAAGAGATCAAGCTGGGCAGTTCACCACCAATGGATGCCATATCCCTTACCACCAATGTGTCGAGATCCAGCCCAATGACCAATAGACTGACCGTACCAATCGCAGCCAGCGAGGAGGGAAATTGGGTGGTTAACTTGGGAAGCAGAAAGATGATCGCCATGGTCAGGGCAATCAGTCCGGCCATCAGGTGAAGGTCGCCACCTTGGAGCCATGCTGAGCCTGGGGTGGTCGGACTCTCGGTAAACATGGGGAATTGGGCCTCGAAGATTACGATGGCAAGACCGTTGACGAAGCCAAACATAACCGGTTGAGGAATGAGACGGACGAACCGGCCCAGTTTGAGAATGCCACAGCCAATCTGAATGATCCCCATCAGAATAACTGCTGCAAATAGGTATTGGGTGCCCATATCTGGACCTAACCCAAGTGCTTCTCCCCGCTCATTGCCCAAGAGAACCAGTGAGACCATAATCACAGCAAGAGCACCGGTTGCACCGGAAATCATTCCGGGTCGACCGCCGAGCACAGCAGTGATCAGGCAGACCATGAAAGCGGCGTAAAGACCAATAATTGGAGTAACTCCGGCAATGATGGCAAATGCAACCGCTTCGGGCACAAGGGCGAGGGCAACGGTGAGACCGGAAAGGAGATCGTCTTTTGTTTGAAGGCGGCTGCCAAATTTTCGGTAAATAAGTTGAAACACGGGAAGAATAGTTACGGATTAACAGAAATGAAGGGATCAAGGTGATTCAATATTCATGCGCATACCTAATTGAGCTAGTGTACTGAATAAAGATTCCACCTAACACCGGGTGCTAAAAGAAGCACAAGAATTCACCATAGATCAAAAGCCCAACATCAACAAGGACATCTTCGGAGTTGATTAAAGTCGACTCCTGCAACAATGCCCACAACTTGAACATTTAAATTATGATCGATAAAATAATTACTCATCCCGGAGGTGCCCATAAAGACGAGTTTCTTGCCTGTGCTATTTTGTTGTCGGAACATGATGTGCCTGTTTTCCGGCAGGATCCAACCGAAGAAGACTTATTAAATCCTGCAATTGCGGTCATTGATATTGGGCACCGCCATGAGCCTGATCTGCATAATTTTGACCACCATCAATTTGCCCGAGATGCAAAGCCAAC
>JAYOXT010000032.1:0-19066 GCA_038152995.1 Opitutales bacterium | reverse complement strand
TGCGTAAATAATCTGTTGAATTGCGTCAAATGAGTGCGGGGTATTTGAGTTGGTTGGATACCAAAAAGAGGGAAACTGGTTTAGGATAGGCAAGGATTGGATACACTTCGTCATTGATTGATTGGGAGCAGGAGCTCACTTTGATGAGATGCCTATTCAAAAATATACTATTCTCTTTTCCGCATTCACGCTGCTTGCCTGTTCCTCGGTTTGGGCAAAGTCTAATTTTTCCCGCCAGACGATTGACTTGGGTGTCGTAGTGACCGATGCGAAAAAGTCCCTCGCCTTTTATAAAGATGTGATCGGATTTAAGGAAGTGCCTGGGTTTGAAGTGAAGGGCAAGTTCCCCAAAGCGGTTGGATTGACCGATGGGTCCAGCCTCAATGTTCATGTTTTGGTACTGGGAGAAGAGGAGTCAGCGACCAAGTTAAAGGTCATGCAGGTGGATTCAAAAAAGCCCGCCCGTACCATCGAGCAACCATATATCCATACCGTCGCTGGGTTTTCTTACCTTACTATATTTGTGGAGGATGTGGACCTCGTCCTCGCCAATGCCAAGAAGCATGGTTGCGAAGCCTATGCCAAGAGCCCACAAATTCTCCCTGAGGGATTCCCTCAAGACCTTTGCCTACTCATGCTCAAAGACCCGGACGGTAACTTTGTAGAAATCGTGGGGCCAAATACCAAAGCTCTGAGGAAAAAATCAAAGTAAAAGATCTAGAAGAAGTAAGTTGATCGAGCTAAGGGCCCTTGGTTCGCGAGGACCCGATTAGTAAAGTCAGGAACTATCGGATGATCATGCGATCAATTTTTTGACGGCGTGGTGTTGTTCTACTCCGGTGAGGCGAAAATCAAGCCCCTGAAAACGGAAGGACAATTGGGTGTGATCAATGCCCATAAGTTGAAGAATCGTTGCCTGAAGATCGTGCACATGCACGGGGTCTTCGGTAACATGGAAGCCTAGTTCATCGGTCTGCCCCAGGGTGATGCCCGGTTTGATCCCTCCACCCGCCATCCACATGGTGAAGGCCTGTGGGTGGTGGTCGCGACCACCACTACGATTCAATGCGGCACTCGCTTCCACCATCGGGGTGCGCCCAAATTCTCCCCCCCAAATGACGAGGGTATCTTCGAGCATGCCACGCTGCTTGAGGTCCTGGACGAGGGCCGCACTGGCCTGGTCGATTGCTTTCGCCTGATTTTTGATATTTCCTTCGACATTGTTGTGCGCATCCCATCCACCCTGATAGACCTGGATGAAGCGGGTGCCTCTCTCGGCCAGACGACGGGCAAGCAGGCAGTTGGTTGCATATCCGGGTTGGCCCGGTTTCGCCCCATAGAGGTCGAGGGTCGCTTGGCTTTCCTGACTGAAATCCATTAGTTCCGGGGCCCGTGCCTGCATGCGGTAGGCCATTTCATAGGCTTCAATCCGGGCATTGATTTCTGGGTCTCCAAACTGGCCGAGGCTACTTTGGTTTAATGTGCTGAGCAGGTCGAGGGTGTGCCGTTGAGCTTTACGGTCTATCCCCTTGGGGTTGGAAACATGAAGGATGGGGTCGGGGCCCTTGCGGAAGGGCACGCCCTGGTGTTCGGAGGGTAAAAACCCGGATCCCCACATGGCGGATCCGCCGCTCAATACACCGTTTTGCAAAACAACAAAGCCAGGAAGGTCATCCGCTTCGCTCCCGATTCCGTAACTTAGCCAGGAACCCATACTTGCCCGACCAGGGATCCCACTGCCCGTGTTCATGAACAGCTGGGCGGGTGCATGGTTGAAGTGGTCAGTATGCATGGATTTGACGAAGGTCAGGTCGTCGGCAATTTTCGATAAATAAGGGAGGCGGTCCGAAATTTCCGCACCCGACTCACCGTGCTTTGAAAAAGGAAAGCAGGGCCCGAGTACGGCGGCGTCAGGCTGAATGAAAGCATAGCGCTGCCCCTTAATGACCGAAGGTGGGATGGGCTTCCCCTCGATTTCCTTGAGCTTGGGCTTGTGGTCAAACAACTCCAGCTGGCTGGGGGCTCCCGCCATAAACAGAAAGATGACCCGCTTTGCTTTAACCGGGAAACGCATGAAGCCGGGGTTCCCCAAAGCACCGAAGCTCTCCTTGGCGAGCATGGAGGCGAGGGCAATCTTGCCCAGGCCAATTCCGCAGTCTTTGAAAAAGTGTCTTCGGGTACGGAGGAGTAATGGATCGGTAATCATGGCTTGGTGATGGTTTCGTCTAAATTCATAATGGCCCGGGCGAGCAAAACTTTGCCTGCCCACTGAGGGTCTGCCTTGGGGTTGCCAGCTATGTCACCCGCCTTGAGTTCTCCGGCTTGCAGTCTTTCTACCTGTTGGTCGAAGTATCCCTGCAGGGCTTTTCGCTCTTCGGCCTTGGGCATCCGGGTGAGAAAGCGGCGGAAAAGAGATTCCACAGGGTCCTCTTTTTTCTGGTGGACGAGTTCGCCCGCCGCCTGGGCAAGTTCGATAAACATCTCGTCGTTGAGCAGGGTAAGGGCTTGCAGGGGAGTATTGCTCCGGTCACGTTTGGCGAGGCAGTTCTCTCCGGAGGTGCCATCAAAGGTAATGTAGCCGGCAAAAGGAGCAGTGCGTTTGATGAAGGTGTAAAGGGATCTGCGGTAGCGGTCTTCACCGGTGGAAACATTCCAGGCCTGATTGCCAAAGGCATGGGAAAGCACGGTTTTGGGCTGGGGCGGGTAGACGCCACGGCCGTACATTTTCGAGGATAACTTGCCACTGGCGGTAAGCATGTGATCCCGGATCAGTTCCCCGGTCAGGCGTATTCTTGGCCCCCGGGCAAGGAGCCGGTTTTGTGGGTCTTTTTCTAGATGTTCTGGGGTGGCCACGGAACTTTGCTTGTAAGTGGCACTGGTGACAATGAGGCGGTGAAGCTTTTTCATCGACATACCAAGCTTACGAAATTCCACTGCCAGCCAATCAAGCAGTTCGGGGTGATCGGGAGCAGGGGCCTGGGTGCCAAAATCCCCACTGGTGCGTATGAGACCGTAGCCGAAGAGCGAGCGCCAGGCACGGTTTACGGTTACCCGATCCCCGAGCGGATTGTCCTGGCTGACCAACCAGCGGGCAAACTCCAGTCGATTACTCGGCTCGGGTGTGTCCTCCCCTAAGAGAATGTCTGGGATGCCAGGGGCAACCTCGTGCTTGGGATTGGTGTATTCCCCCCGATGGCGAAGGTAGGTGGGGCGGGGGTTGTCTGCCGGTCTTTCTTGCATCACCAAGGTTTGGCGGCTTTGCGGGATCTGGCCACGAAGAGCATTGAGTTCGGAAAGATCATTCGATTTCAAGGGGATGTTGTTCCAAGGGGCATCGCCTGCACTGCCGACTACCACGGCTTCAGACCCATCCGATAGGCCCTTGGTTTTCCATTCCTCCGAGAAAGGTTCCTGCTGGGAGAATTGCCAACTGGTATCGGAGTAAATCATTTCCTTTTTCCCATCCGCCTGGGTGATTTCCAGTTGAACCAGCAGGGCGCCGGGGCCGCCATTGTTGGTCGCCTGAACCGCAATCATATTTTTCCCTTTTTGGAAGTGGGAGACTGGGTTGGCGGTCGCAGGTTCATACCACAACTGGTTGGAGGCGACTTGTTTTCCGTTGATGAAAAAGACTGATTCATCATCACAGGTGTAAAGTAAGCGGACCGATTTAGGGACATCCTTCAACTCGATCGCCTTGGAAAAGAAAAGGGTTTCCTTCCCCTTGTGGTTGCTGTCGTCCCAGATCCACTTTGCTGCGGTTGAAAAGGATTTCCCATGATTCTTTTGAGGGAGAAACGCTTTTTCCAAATAGGTTGCCCGGAGTTGGCTTATCTCGTCTTGGCTCAATTGGTTCCCTTTGGCCAGGAGATCCTCGGTAGCCGATCCGAGGCGTTGGGCTTTCGCTGGCTGGGTCGATGAGGTCGCAGAAACACGGAACTTGCCCAGGGAGGCAACAAAGTGCCTTTCAAAGAGAAGGGACAGGGAGAAGGGTTGCTTTGCGGCTAGGGGTTCGCCTAGGGGTAAAACAAGGTGCTGCTCCACGCCAATGGCTCCGCTCCAACCCGAAGAGCCATCCCCATCGGTGATCTTGTCCACCCCGTTGCCCCCACTTTGGGAGAGGTCTTTGAAAGAGACTGGTTTGCCCTGAGCGGAAGCGTTTACTTCACTTAGAAAATAAAGACCTTTGCGGCCTTCGTAATAGGCCCGGCCTGGTCCCTTTTCGGGCAGGCGGTCATCGGGCAGGGCTTCGATCCGCAGAGCAGTGATAGGTTCGGTTGAGGTGAAGTTCAGGTCGTAGACATCCCGCTTGGTGAAGTCGCCCGAAGCAAACAGGGAGCCGTCCTCCAGAAGTTCAAGCTTAGGCAGGTTGGTTTTCCAACCGGTGGGCTCAAGGGTCTTCCACTGGGTGGACTTGGTCTGCATGTTTTTATGCCAGGATGCGAAGGAAGCATCAAATTCGGGGTGCCGGCCCATCAGTTCTGCAATCTTGCGTTGGATTTGGGTTTCCACTTCCGCTTTGCGTGATAATTGTCCGTCGGTGTAGAGCAAAAGATCGGGTTCCTCCACATTATCGAGCAGGGCCATGATGCCAAAGTACTCATCGTGGGTGATGGGGTCGTACTTATGGGTATGGCACTGGGCACATCCGGTGGTTAGACCCATCCATACAGTGCCGGTGGTGGCCACCCGATCGACCGCTGCATAAAAACGAAACTCGAGGGGGTCGATCCCGCCTTCCTCGTTGAGCTGGGTATTACGGTGAAATCCGGTGGCAATTTTTTGATCCTGGGTGGAGCCGGGTAACATGTCCCCGGCCAGCTGTTCGATGGTGAACTGGTCATAGGGCATATCCGCATTGAGGGCACGAATGACCCAGTCTCGGTATTGCCAGATTTCGCGTGGCCTGTCTTTTTCATACCCATTGGTATCGGCATAGCGGGCGAGATCGAGCCATTCGCGAGCCCACTTTTCGCCGTAGTGTGGGGAGGCCAAGAGTTGATCGACCAACCTCTCGTAGGCATCGACGCGGTGGTCGTTGACAAATTGATCGGCTTGCTCGGGGGTGGGTGGAAGGCCGGTTAGATCGAGGTAAAGGCGCCGGGCGAGGGTGTAGCGGTCCGCTTGGGGAGAAGGGTCGAGTTGGTGTTTCTCCAAATTTTTAAGAATAAAAGCATCGATGGAATTGTTTCCCCACTTGGCTGCATTAACCAGGGTGATGGATGCCTGGGGCGGTTCAAAAGCCCAATGCTTGGCATATTCTGCCCCCTCGGCAATCCATTGGTCGAGAAGGTCTTTCTCTGCCTCGGTCAGGGTGGCATGGGATTCGGGTGGGGGCATGATCTCATCTGGATCATCGGAGCGTATGCGGTAGTGAAACTCACTGTCTTCAATAGACCCGGGTACGATGACATCATTTCCCAAAGCATCTTCCCGGATATCCAATCGTAGCTTGGCTTTCCTTCCCTCTTCATCCGGGCCGTGGCAGGCGTAGCACTTGCTGGCCAGAAGGGGGCGTATGTCCTGATTGAAGTCGACAGGCTTACCGCCGAGTAAGGGAGAAAGGAAAAGACTCCCCAGGCAAAGGATGGCAAAGGCTGCAGCGTTTATTTTTTCGAACATAATAAGTACGGGAACAGGCAAATTTTAGAGAGCGGACTTAAATTGAATAACCTTATCATTCCATAGTTTTTCCAGCTTCTTTTTCAAACCAGGCATCTTTTGGGAAAGGTCGTTTGATTCCGCCCGGTCGCTCTGGAGATCATATAAGGCCCAGGGTTCATTTTTGGCTGAAACTAATTTGTAATTCCCCTGACGAATCGCCCGGTGTCCTTCGTGCATCCACCAGATGCTGTCTCGCTCGACCGTTTGGTCGGACGAAAAAGAAGGCACCAGGCTCATGCCCGGGGCAGGGGGAACGGGAGTCTTGTTCCAGGTCTTTGGTTTTGGGATACCAGCGAGGTCCAGGATGGTTGGCACCACATCGATCACATGCCCAGGGGTGTGACGCAACATGCCTCTGTCTGCGATGCCTTTGGGCCAGTGAGCGATCAGGGGTGTGCTGATCCCTCCTTCGTGCACCCAGGTTTTATGCCTGCGAAAGGGGGTATTGGCAGCACTAGAGAACCCAGGTCCTAAGCAGAGGTAGGTTTTCTCGCTCCCCATGTGGGCCTCGGGGTCATGTCCGCCTCCACGCACCATGATCTCGGCACTGGCCCCGTTGTCTGAGGCAAAAAGGATGAGGGTGTTTTCGTAGGCCTCCATTTTTTTGAGCTGTTTAATCACTCGGCCAATTTCCTGATCGATCCGGTCGATCATGGCAGCATGGATGGCCATTTTAGTTGCCTGGAAACGCTTCTGTTCATCGGTGAGGGTATTCCATGCTAGGGGTCGGTTTACTTCTCCAGACCCTAGACGCTCGATCGCTTTAGGAAAGCCATAGGGTGGGCCGACTTCCGGTTCAAGGGCGGAGAGCGTAGTTTTATGTAAACCGATTTTCTTTTGTTTGGTGAAACGTTCTTCCCTGAGTTGGTCCCATCCGCTGAGATATCGGTCCTTGTACTTGGCTATATCTTCGTCTTGGGCATGCAGGGGGAAGTGAGGGGCAATAAAGGCTAGGTAATGGAAGAAGGGCTTGTTCGCATGATTTGCCTGATGATCCTGCAGGCACTCGATGGCGTGACTGGCGGTGGCGGTGGTCGAATAATAATTGTCCTCTACCTGCGTTGGTTTGTAGGGTTTATCATTGATACGGTTTCCCTGGGAAGAGAAGAAATTATTTTGGCTCCCCACAAACCAGGAGCGCACAAAACCACCCGCCATTACCTGCCCGTCAATGTGCCACTTTCCGCTGTGATAACTGCGGTACCCAGCCGGCTTGAGCAACTCAGGAAGAAGGGGAGCCCAGGCTGGTCTCTTGCCTTGCCCGCCTCCTTTGGTACCGGGCATGGCATCGCGGTTGATTTGTTGCGCATAGTATCCACTGAGCAGCGAACTGCGGGTGGGCCAGCACCTACCGGTGTTGTAAAACTGGGTATAACGCAAGCCGTTGGCAGCCAGATTGTCCAGGTTCGGCGTTTCGATCTCACTCCCATAGCAGCCAAGGTCGGAGTAACCCAAATCATCCACCAGGATCATCAATACATTAGGGGGAGGTGTCCCGGGCAGGTTGATTGTAGCCAAGCCAAGGGAGAAAAGTAAAAGGCTGAACCTATTTTTTAGCATGAATTTAGGCTCTCAGACTCTTCAGTTTTTGAAAAGGTCAAAGCTTATCATTTGAAAAGAATGCTTTATTGGACCACGGACCACAATTCAGCACCGGGAATGGAAAAAGATCCCATAATTTTTTCCTCCATATGATTCTTGAGCTTGTTGAGCTCTTTTTTCTCGGGAGGGGAGAATTCTTCGGTGGCAAATAGGGGCCACTTGGGTTGACCCCAGTAGGTTTGATCGTAGGAAGAGCCTTCCTGCTCAATCAAAAGCAGGCTTGAGGTTTTGTTGCCCTGGGACTCACCAAAGAGTAGGTCGATTTGCACGGGCGTGCCTCCGCTCTCAAACCAAGGGCCCGAGGCAAATCCTGCCCGTGCGTTGAGGCAGGGAAAGGAGGGGTGGTTGTTTCGTGGAATGTTCAGTTCGGTGCGGAACGAGGAGTCATAGCGCGATCCCTCAAAGACCGGCTCTCCATTGACCGCGACCAGCAGGTTGTTATCCGCATATCCCCAAAAGCGGTATTTTCCCTTCTGGGGAGCTTTCACTTTTCCCTGGTACCAGGCAATCCAACCATTGTTTTCCGAGTAGGGCACCAAACCCGTTCGTTGGGGGAATAGATCATAGGTGCCTGCGATGCCACGAAAGCGGATGGGGTTTCCTTTTTTTAAATTATTCAAGCAGGTCAGGTCGGAAAACTTTGATTGGACAAGGGGGAGGAGTATCCGGCTAATCGGACTGTCTTCTGGGGCGGGGCTGGATATGTGTTCTTCCTGAGGAAACCCAATGATGGAGCCAAGCAGGGTTCCCAATTTGGTTCCTTGAATATCTTTTTGAACCTCGGGTACCCCACTGGGTCGGGTGCTATGTGGGGAGACTTCTCCATTACGGTTAAAATTAGCCAGTCCACCCTCGGTCATAAGGCGGGAGCCTTTTCCATCCCGTTCTCCCACCGCAATCTCACCATCAAGCACGAGCACGCGGGATCCCAGGTTGCTTGCCTGGACCACGAAACTGGTTCCCAGATCGACAAATTTTCTTTCCATCGTATCGACGACAAAACCAATCCCCTGAGGTGGAACGACCAATTTAATTTCACCTTCGTTGAGAAATAACCGATCATGATCAATGACGGTCATTTGCAGGGGACCTTTGCCAATGAGGTGCACGCCACTTTCCTGAAAGGCAACCTCCACCAAGCCATCCTTGAATTGAAATTGTTCACCCTTTCGAAATTCAAAGTCTTTTTGCACGGATGAGTCGGACCCTTCATACCGAAGAATCCGTGCGACTCCATCAGGCATTTGTTTTTCCGAAGGGATAACAAATGCAAAAACGAGCGTTGCTGCCATCGCCAGCCAGGCAAAACTTGGGCGATTGAGGAGCGATAACCAAGGCATCCTTGATTTGCTTGAAACCTGGCTTAGGATTTTATCCTCGAAGGACAGGGGACTATCCTGACTACTGCTTAGAATTTCTTCCAACTCCAACCACCTCGGTTCACCAGACTGAGCGGCCCGAACCAGCCCAGCCATCTCAATTTCTTCGGCGATAGCAGTTCTTAGGTCAGCGTCCTGTCCAAGTCTATGAAGAAGTTCTTTTCTTCTTATGGGCGAAAGATGAGGGGAGCCATGCCAAGCGGAAAGAATATCCAGGTAGTCAGGGTCAGTGGTGAAGGTTTTCATGGTTAGGGAGTGGAAGTCGTTTGGCCCATGCATTTCCGCAGGGCAACATGGGCCCGATGGCGGAGTTGATAAACGGCATTGGCTTGTAGGTTTAATTCCTTGGCGAGGATGGAAATTTTTTCCCCTTCCAATCCCGACCGAATGACTTTTCTTAAGTTGTCGGGAAGTTGAGTGATGCAATCGAGAAGCTTGGGGATTCTAGACTCATCCATATCCTCATGTGCAACTTTGAGCTCGGTCTGGATGGATTCGGCGATGTCGTGCCTGAACTTTTCCATCACCGTGGCCCGGTTCCCATATTTGCGCCAATGGTTGTTGAGCAAAAATTGAGCGATGCTCATCAGCCAGGCACGGAAGTTGGTGCCCAGTTCATAATCTTCGAGCTTTTCATAGGCTTTAACAAATGTGTCCTGAGCGAGGTCCTCCGCATCGGCCAGATGGTAGACTCGGGCGGCGAGGAAACCCCGGACGAGCAAGCCATATTCAGATATAAGGAGACGGAATGCGTCTTTGTTGCCATCAAGAACGGAGGCAACGACCCAGTCGGGGTCAAAGGGCTTGTGCGGGGTATCCATGTACAATCATAAATGTATCCCGAAACACTTTTCTTATAAACCCCGTTATTTGATTCCTTGTGGGCAAACCAACCCAGAAGTTATTTTTTGTCTAACCGATGATGACGAAGGAACCGTTGATGAAGGTCCTCGAGGATTTCCGGGTGAAGTTCCGCCACATTCTTTTTCTCCAATGGGTCGGATACTAGGTTGTATAAGCTCCAGTCTTCTTTTTTGGCCGGTGCTTGCGGTGCTTGCCGGGAGTAACTAACCACCTTCCAGTCCCCGTGCCGGACGGCCCTGCGACGGTTTCTTTGTACCCAGTAGAAGTCCCGGTCCGGAGCTTTCGCACCACTTAGAATACTAAGGGACTGATCCACCCCATCCCAGGATAGGGGGTCGGTACTTTCGAATCTAACCACTTGGGCAATTGTGGGAAACCAGTCCACGATGTGCATGGGGGTATCGATTCGTTGAGGTTTAATTTTTTTGGGCCATACCGCAAACCCAGGCACCTTGATACCTCCTTCATAGACATCCATTTTGCTTCCTCTCATCGCAATGGGTTGGTTGAAGTTGGTAAGTTTTAGATCATCCGGGTAGGCGTTGCCCGGCCAATTGACCTGTGGACCGTTATCGGATGAAAAAAGGAGAAGGGTGTTTTCGTATAAATTTTGGTCTTTCAGGGTATCGATAACCCGGCCGATGGCATGGTCCAGATGATGAAGGGCGGCGAGGAACAACCTTTTCTCGGGGTCTTGTTCCTGCTGAATTTTCCCAAGGGGGTCGTTAAACCAGGGGATGTCATTCTCATTTCGCCAGCGGTTTGGTTTTCGCCGGTCCAGTTGGGTCGGTTGATCTTGAAACTTCCCCCGTTCATCCAAAGGGGTGTGCACGGCGGTGTAGGGTAAATAGAGGAAGAAAGGATTGTCTCTTTTTTGACGAATAAAACGGATGGCATCATCGGTGATCAGTTGGGTTGTATGAACACCATTCTCACTGCCTTCAATGAGTTGATGGTTGCGGTGCCAGGTCTGAAAGAGAGGGCCTTTGCGGTAACCGTGGTTGTAATTTCCAACGGCTCCGGAAAGGCAGCCATAACTTTGATCAAATCCAAAATAGTTGGGTCCATGATCAGGTGAGCTGCCCAGGTGCCATTTCCCCGACAGGCAGGTATCGTACCCCTGTGATTTGAGCATGGAAGCAATGGTTGGGGTGCCTTTTGGGAAGGCTGGATTGGTGCTGGCAGCTGTGGCATGGGGGCCGAACCGGCTGGGGTACCTGCCCGTCATCAGGGCCACCCGGGTGGGGGTGCACTGAGCCATGACGTAGTGGTTGCTGAAGAGAGCTCCGCTTTGGGCAAGCTTGTCCATATTTGGAGTGTAGACCTTGGGGTTGTTGTAGCCTATGTCTCCCCAGCCCTGGTCATCGGTCAGGATAATGATTACATTGGGCTGGGTTCCAAAAAGCTGAGCCCAGATTAGGAGTACTGGAAGCAAGGAAAACCGGTTCATGGTTCTTTAATCTTTCTTATTTTCTCGCTGATGGTCGAAGTGATGGACGAGGGAGTAAGCCCGCTGGTTGATTTCTCCCATCGATTCCCAGAGGATGTCGTAAGGATCGCTCTCTTCGTCGATGATCCCGGCGTTGTTGCGTGAATCCCGGTACTTAAACCAGTGCCACCCGATACAGGAGGGAATTTGCAAAAGTCCCAGGCTGAAGTGTTGGTAAAATTTCGCACGGTCCGCCTGAGTGCGGACAGGGAAGCCAGCCCCAAATCCCTCTACGGGCAGGTCGCTGTCCTCCGCCATGGCATACCATTCGGTGATCAGGATGGGTTTGCCGGCCTGAGTAGACCAGTTTTCGATCCGTTCCTTTTCCGGGGTCCAACGATGGTAGTAATTGACGGAGATGACATCGGCATGCCTGCCAGCAGCCACGAAAATTTGCTCGGAATGAAGGGCTTTACCATGAAAACGGGTGCCGAGGTAGAGGTGGTTGGGGTCGTTTTTCTTCAGGGCCCGGGCGACTTTGCGGTAATAGGTATCCACCACCAATTCGAGGAAGTCACGGTCTTCCTTCCATCCCGCTTTCTTGACCTTTCGGTCCTGGAGAAATTTTTGGGCAGCCAGATGATTGGGGTCATCATCGGGGTGGGAAAGGTAGAGTTCGACAATACCTTTTTCCCTGAAGGGCAATTCGTTGTCGGAGAAGTGGCCCAAGAGCCATGGGTCCTCGCTGGTCGTGCGTGCGTCTTCAAACAATTGTTCGCAAAAAGATTCAAATTTCGAATCGAAAGGGTAGAGGACGGGGTGCTCTCCGGTAGCCGCATGTCTCTTTTTACGATCGTTGCGGTAGTGAGAGGAAACATTCCAACGCAGGCAGTAAGCCATGGGCCGATCCAGTTTCCGAATCACATCTGCGGAGGACCAGGACCCAGCGGTGTTAAAACCATATTTTCGAAGCCGTCCCGTGGCTCCCTTGGCCCAGGCGAGTGTGTCCCTGTTTGCCGAAGTGTCCGGTCCCCCGTCCTCCGGGCTCACCGAGTTGATCCCGATGGAGAGCAGGGGGTATCCCTCTGGATCGACCGCCCACCAACGCCCAGAGGTTTTTTCGACCCGGAAAAAGCCGGTTCCTTCCAGCCTTTGATGGCGCCAACCACCGTACAGACCCACCTTGTTTTGTACTGCTTGCGCGTAGCCTGCTAAGTCCCCCAGGGTGAGGCACTCCTCCTTCTCGTAGGTTCCGTTCCGTAAAACCTCAGCCTTTTGGGCCGCACCGAGATAGGGACCAATAAAGGTCGCGAGGAGCAGGGGAGCCTTGCGGGGCAAAATTCGCAGAAGCATGCTCTGAAACCTAGGCAATCAGATCCTTGACCACATGCGAGTGATCCACTCCGGTCAGTTTCCAATCGAGCCCCTGATGCTTGACGGTAAAAAACTCGTGCTTAATCCCAAGCAGGTGAAGCATAGTGGCGTGGAGGTCGTGAACATGAACCTTGTCTTTAACTGCATGGTAGCCAAGTTCATCAGTTT
The DNA here is from genome assembly GCA_038152995.1 of Opitutales bacterium. Classification (GTDB taxonomy): domain Bacteria; phylum Verrucomicrobiota; class Verrucomicrobiia; order Opitutales; family Seribacteraceae; genus Chordibacter. Next base: position 6,586 of record JAYOXT010000032.1, on the reverse strand, counting down.
CACCGTAACCAAATCCTCCCTTGGTTCCCCCTCCTGCCATCCACATCGAAAACCCTTTGATGTGGTGGTCCCGGCCAATTTCTCCTTTTCCTTGGTACATGGGTGTGCGTCCAAATTCTCCCCCCCAGATTACGAGAGTGTCATCGAGCATGCCTCTTTGTTTGAGGTCCTGAATCAGGGCCCAGGTGGGTTTGTCGGTGAGTTGGCAGCATTGCCCCATGTATTTTTCCAAACCTCCGTGGTGGTCCCAGCCACGGTGATACAAGTGAATGAATCGAACTCCTTTTTCGGCCAGTTTGCGGGCCAGCAGGCAGTTGGAAGCATAGGAGCCATCCCCGGGCACCGCTCCGTACATATCGAGGATATGCTGGGGCTCACCGGAGGTATCCATCAGTTCCGGTACGGAAGTTTGCATTTTGAAGGCCATTTCGTAGGCAGCAATACGGGTATCGGTTTCGGGGTCGTTGATCGCCTGGTTGCGGTGGCGGTCGAGAGCTGTGATCGCATCGACCAATTTTTTCTGATGGCTGGCACTCACCCCCTTGGGGTTTCGTACATAGTGGACAGGATCGCCGGTCGAATTAAACTCCACACCCTGAAATTTACTGGGAAGAAAACCAGCGGACCATTGGCGGGAGGCGATGGGCTGGGGATTGCGCCCACCCACACTGGTCATAACCACAAATCCAGGCAGGTCTTCGGCCTCACTACCGAGACCATAGTTCACCCAGGCTCCCATAGAGGGCCGACCGCTTATAGCGGTGCCTGTGTTCATGAAAGTGTGAGCCGGGTCGTGGTTGATCTGCTCGGTTACCATCGAGCGAATGATAGATATATCGTCGGCCATCTTGGCCGTCCATGGTAGGTAATCGCTAATATACTGTTCGCCCTGACCGTACTTTTTAAATTTGGTCAGATGGCCCTGCACCTTGAGTTCCTTGCCCTGCAACTGAGCGATAGGCTGCCCCTTGGTGAAGGATTCGGGCATGGGTTGCCCATGGAGCTCATCCAGCCTGGGTTTGTAATCAAAGGTTTCGAGGTGGGAAGGGCCGCCCGCCATGCAGAGAAAAATGACCCGTTTCGCCTTCGCTTTAGGGAGGAGGAAACTTGGTTTGGCGACATCCCGTGCAAAAAGAGAGTTGAGGGCGGCACTGCCGAGGCAAAGCCCAGAGCCGGCGAGAAAGGCCCGGCGATTGATGGCATTGGCGAGCAGGGAAGGGTTCATCTTCTTAAATTGGTTTCAGCAAGGTTGAGCACGGCCCGGGCCACCGGTGTCCAGTCTGTATCGGTGGAGGGTTCTTGTGTCTCCAGTAGAGCGGCTAAGGTTTTCTGTTCGAATGCATCCGGCTGTCTGGAGACTGCATGTTGAAATGCATAGCTGAGCCGATCTTTCACGGATGAACCACCCTCGCTGGTAATTTTTTTAGCGAAGGACTTGGCGGCTTCCAGAAAGGTCGGGTCGTTGAGCAGGACAAGGGCAGCGAGAGGGGTGTTGGATTGGGGGCGCTCCGCGGAACATTCCTCCCGGCTTGGGGCATCAAAGGCTTTGAGCATGGGGTGAAGAAATTGTCTTTGCCAGTGGACATAGAGCCCCCGACGCCCAAGAGCTTCTCCTTTGTCTGGCTCATATGTTCTTTGAGGAAAGTTGAGGTGACGATAGTACCCGGCGGGCTGTAAGGGTTTTACGCTGGGTCCCCCGATGGTGGGAACAAGTAATCCGCTAATCGCAAGGGTGTTGTCGCGCACAAATTCCGCGGGCAGGCGGCGTGCGACCTGGAAGCTGAACTCCCCGGACGGAGGTAAGGTGGCCTGCCGATAGGTTTTGCTGAGAAGAATGTCTCGGATGAAGGCTTTGAGGTCCCAATTTTTTTCGATAAGAGAGAGAGCCAGCCTGTCCAGTAATTCGGGATGGTCCGGCGGGGTGCCTTGTCCCCCAAAGTCGGTCAAATCAGGTGCCAGGCCCCGTCCGAACAGGAGGTACCAAATGCGGTTGGCCAACACCCGGGCATTGAGGTGTCCGATGCCCTCATTGGGATCGGTTAACCAATTGGCCAGATCGAGCCGGGTCAGGCGTTTTTTGTTTGTTTGAATTTCACCGAGGAATTCTGGGACGGAAGGAAGCACGACAGGTCCGCTTTCATCCATCCAGTTTCCTCTCGGAAGAACCCGCATGGTGCGAGGTTTAACCGCCCGGGAAACCATGGTCCAGGTACCTAGGTTTTCCACTTTTTTCTTTTTGCCTACTAATTCTAGGTAGCGGTCGATCGTAGCTTGGTCGGTCAGCTCAAGATATTTGGGTTCCAGTTCAGCGAGCTTCTTTTCCCAATGAGCCTTCTTGCCTTTTTTCGCTTTCTTCAGTTCCCGCGCAAATTTTGATTGGTTTGCGTCGAGTTCGTAGAATTTTTGTTGAATATCTTTGGGCAGGGAGTGGGCAATTTCTTGGGAAAGCTGATCGAGTTTTGCTTGTTGTTCAGGCGTGAAGATTCGGATTTCAGGAGGGCGCTTGGTAGGTAAGGAGTTTCCATTAAACCCGCGGTCTCCCAAGTCGGCAAAGAAGGATGCTAAAGCGTAATGATCTTTGATGGTGTAAGGATCATATTTGTGATCGTGGCATTGGGCACAACCAACCGTGGCACCCATCCAAACCTCCGATACATTCCGTACCCGGTCGGCGGCATAGATCGCATCGTACTCCTTGAGTTGCAGGCCTCCTTCATGGGTGGTCTGGAGGAGTCGGTTGTAACCGGATGCCACTTTTTGCTGGGTGGTGGAACCGGGTAGAAGGTCGCCGGCCAACTGCTCGCGGGTAAACTGGTCAAAGGGCATGTTGTTATTAAATGCTTGGATGACCCAGTCGCGGTAGGGAGATATGTTATGGGGTTGATCTCCGTGGTACCCGACGGTGTCCGCATAACGCACGAGGTCCAGCCAGTAGGTGGCGAGGCGTTCGCCAAAGTGGGGAGAGCGGAGGAGGTCTTCGATTAACTGGGAATAAGTTTTGTCCGAAGGATCGGATGCAAAGGACTGGACCAACTCGGGGGCTGGAGGCAGACCGGTCAGGTCGAAGTGCAAACGGCGGACCAGGGTGACGGGGTCAGCCTCTTTGGCGGGGCGTAAATTTCTTTTTTCGATGTCTGAGAGAGCGAATGGATCGATCCAGTGAGTCCGCCATTGCTTGTCCTTTACCTCGGGATTGGGATGATCAACTGGAGGAACATAGGCCCAGTGATCCGCCCAGACGGCTCCTTCTTCTATCCATTGTTCAAGGATATCCTTTTCCTTTTGGGTGAGAGGTTTGCCAATTTCTGGCGGAGGCATCAGCTCATCTTCCTCCTCAGAGTGGATGCGATACATTATCTCACTATCCTCGGGACTACCTGCCACAATCGCCATGAGATCATCGCTTTTTGCTTCAGATTCAATGTCGAGTCGTAGGTCGGCTTTTCGTCCCTCTTCATCGGGGCCGTGACAAGCAAAGCACTTGTCCGAGAGGATGGGGCGTACATCCCGGTTGAAGTCCAATTTACCAAAGGACATGGCAACTGGAATAACCAGCGCACAAACAAAGTGCAAATAGGGCATGACAGGTGTAAAGCTATTCATGTTTTCTTTCTTTTCAACTGATAAAACCCGAAAGGAATTAAAAAGAATGAAGAGGTTGTCAGAGGAAAAAGGATTTTCTCCTGGAGAAGATGGTTATTTTACGGCGAGAAAAGTAGGGGCTTCAGGTTTTCCTGCTTCGTATAAACCTTTAATTTCTTCCGCACTTAAGCAGCGATCCTAAATCATGATTCATCAATTTTACCGCACAAATTTCTCTCAAATTTATGCAGGTTGTTGTCATACCAATTGCCTATTTTCACTTTGCCTGGCTCTATCTTGGTAGCGGGTATATCATGAACAAAGAGACAAAATTATTGAAATCGCAGGGAGGCCAAGTTCATCAACCCATTACTCACTCCGGGGTTGTGAAAACATACATAAAGATCGTGCCGCCCCTCGCATTTCTCCAATTTAAATTCCTGCTCAATATAATCTTTCCAGCTACCATTGGCTTGCACGGTTGCCTTACCGATGATTTCCCCACGCGTTGAACCCAGCCTGAGATGAATTTCTCCACCGGCACCCCCGCTTGCGACCCGGGCAGAAATTTTTGTAATTCCATCGAGGTTAATATTTTTGAAGGAAATAAAATCGCCGTGTCCAATTTGGCTGACTGTGGACTTGGATAGTGTGACTCCCTGATGATGATCGGCAGAAGAGCCATGGACGGTTTTACTCCGGAGTCGGATCATCTGGGTTCCCCGGAGAGGAGCCACTGGAAGTACCCCTCTATCCAGGTAGCTGGCTTCCAGAAATAAGTTGTAGCCATTCTTGCTACTGAATCCATCAGGCCTGTTTGGATTGATCGAGCCAGCAGTACCCGTTTGGGTGGATTGATCGTTGGTGCTTAGAGAGAAAATCCAGTCCACCATTTGCTTTGCCTGAACCAGGTTATGCTGAGGGTGGGGCATCATCGGAATTTGTCCCCATACCCCAGAAGAGCCATGAAGGATGCGCTGGGCGGCTTCATTTTTTGCTTTCTTCACCCCATCATATCGCATCGCAATTTCGGTGAAGGTGGGCCCGACCAGTTTTTGGTCAACCGAGTGGCAGTTAAAGCAGTCACTTTTCTTCATTAAGTTGAGACCGGGAGCCTGTTCTCCCCGAAGAGTGGAAGGCATGGGTGCTCCATTCTGTTCACGGATTTCCTGTTGAAGGGTAACCCTCGAAGCATCGATCATTGTATCCTCCTGATCGCTCACTTCGACTTTCCAGGCGAGGGGTTTGCCGAATTCAAAAAAGTCCCCGTCCTGAGGGGATTTCAGAGCAACTTGAGGTGGGCTGTTGCCTACAGAAATGGATAAAGATGCCTCGCTGTAGCTACCCTCCTGGTCACGCACGGTTAATTTGACCTGATGGTTACCAAAGTCCGCAAAGGTAAGGGTGGGGTTTGGCTCGGTGGAGAGGATGGATCCATCTCCGGGTACCTTACTCCACTCGTAGGTAAGTTGATCGCCTTCATCCGGATCATAAGTTCCTTGGGTGGAAAGCTCCACCATCAGTGGGGCTTTTCCCGCAGTTTGATTTGCAGAAAGTTGGATCAGGGGTGTCCGGTTTCCCCGGAGATAATCGATCCGGATAAGCTTGGCGTCATCATTTTTTCCCCAGGTGGTTCCGTATTCGATCAGGTAGAGGGCACCGTTGGGTCCAAAAGTCAGATCGATTGGGCGGATGAATTCACGGTCGGGCATAAAGCGTTCGAGCTTCACCAAGTTTTCTTTTTCGTCGAGGCGGGCGGTAAAGATCCAGTTTCGGGTCCACTCATAGACAAACAGAGAATTATCCAAATATGAATGAAGCTGGGTCTTGCATTTCAATTTCTCATTGTAATGAAAAACGGGTCCCGCACAGGCTGTACGACCACCCGTGCCCAACTCCTGAAACTCGGGGGTGCCCCGGCTGCGGTACCAGATGAAGGCTGGGTGGGCTTCGGGTAGGGTAATGTTTCCCTCGACATAGCGGGAGCGGTTTACCGGTGCTTGGGGGTTGTTGGGTGGGGATAGTTCAGAAGTATTGAAATCCCGGATGGGGTAGGCGAAATTATTTCCCACAAAATAGGGCCAGCCAAAGTTACCTGCTTTTTTGGCCTGGTTAATTTCATCATGTCCGGCTGGGCCGAGCTCGCTTTCATTGTAGGCGTCCGGGCCCACATCCCCCCAGTAAAGAGTGCCTGTCTTTTGATTGATGTTGATCCGCCATGGGTTGCGGCATCCCATCACATAAACTTCGGGTAATCCTTTCGATCCATCGCGGGGGAATAAGTTGCCCTCGGGGATTTCGTAGGAACCATCGTCGGTGGGGCGAATGCGCAAAATCTTCCCATTGTGACTGAATGGATTGGAAGAAGACTTTTCCGCACTAAGTGGATGTTTCCCGGGTCGGTCATCAATCGGGGCATAGCCTTTGGAGTCTCCTCCCGGACTGGTATCGTCTCCAGTGGAAATAAAGAGGCAACCATCGGGGCCAAATTCGAGGGAACCGGCATGGTGGGCAGACACTCCGAACATTTCATGAAATTGGATGAGCACTTTTTCGCTTCCCTTCACCAGTTCATTGCCTTTGAGGGTGAAACGGGAAGTCCTCTGGGAGGTCATTCCAATTGGGGAATACTGGAGGTAGACCCAATTGTTTTTCTCGAAATTTGGGTCGAGTGCGAGACCGATCAGGCCCACTTCGCCACGGCGGGAGACATCGAACTTATGAATCAAAACAGCTTCCTGGGATTCAGGTAGAAAGACCCGGAACTCCCCATTTAACTCGATGAAAAAAATGCGCCCGTCCGGAGCGACCGCTAATTCCATGGGTTGATTTAACTGTTCCAGTAGGGTAACTGGAGTCAACCTGCCGGAATCAAAAGAATCAGCATACAGAGGAAGAAAAGAAAGCGATGATATAAGGACTAAATAAAGGGGGCGAAGCATAGACTCATACAACCAAAAGCCTTGGTTTCTCACAATATATTATCGATTAAATTTGCGTAAAA
>JAYOXT010000031.1:5482-21093 GCA_038152995.1 Opitutales bacterium | reverse complement strand
TCACTGAATCTACGATCGCATCTGCACGCATCTCTGGTGAGGCAAGTAGCCTAACTGGTTTGGCCGCAGGCACACCGGTCATTGCCGGGGGCGGGGATCAGGCAGCCCAGGCGGTGGGGTGCGGGATAGTAGAGGAAGGTATGGTTTCGGCCACACTTGGAACGAGCGGTGTGGTCTTTGCTCAAAGTGATCAGTACCGGGTGGAGCCCGATGGCAAATTGCATGCATTCTGTCATGCGGTACCGGGGAAGTGGCACTTGATGGGCGTGATGCTCTCCGCTGCCGGGTCCTTTCAGTGGTATAAAAACCACCTCGGCGTGGAGGAGCAGAAGAGGGAGGAACTGGGTGAGGGGAATGCGTATGATCTACTGACTAAGGGGGCGGCCTCGGTGGAGCCCGGTTGCGAGGGACTGGTCTTTCTTCCTTATCTTTCCGGGGAGCGCACTCCGCACCCTGATCCCCATGCCCGCGGGGCATTTGTTGGGCTGACCTTGCGTCACAGCAAGGCCCATCTTTCCCGTGCGGTGCTCGAGGGTGTGAGCTACGGGCTGAAGGACTCCCTTTCGCTGATGCAAGCCTTGGGCGTGCAACCGGCAAAAGTTATTCTTTCCGGTGGGGGTGCAAGGTCCGCCCTGTGGAAGCAAATGCTATCCGATATTTTTGAAACCCCCTGTTGCCTGGTCAACGCCACCGAAGGAGCCGCATATGGGGCCGCCCTTTTGGCGGCGGTTGGGTGTGACGGTGTGCCTTCGGTCGAGGAGGGAGCGCGGCTCTGGGTCAAGGAAACCGAACAGATTGTGATCAGTTCAAGCCACCCCCAATACCGTAAGAATTATCAAGTGTACCGTGATCTTTATCCCAGCCTGCAAGGATCCTTTGGGCAATTATCGGGAGGATGACCCTGGCATCTGCTGAAGAACAGCCCAGTGCGGTCTACGAAACCGACCGTTCACTGGGTGAATACTTGCTCTTTCATTATGGGCGGCCGGATGAGCAGTTTCCTTGGCCGGATGGGCCCAAAGAGGCACTTGGTTTCGCCACCCGATCGGTAATTGAACTAATGGACGATCGTACACCGCTCAGGTCTGCTCTGGATCTTGGATGTGCGGTGGGCAAAAGCAGTTTTGTCTTGGGCGGTCTTGCCGACAGGGTGGTTGGAGTCGATTACTCCGCCTCATTCATCCGGGCGGCTCAGACCATGCAAAAAACCGGTGAGCTTGCCTTTCGTTATCATGAAGAAGGCTCTCAATGGCGAGAGGGGGTGGCAAAAGTGGATAAACCTCCCCAAAATGTATGTTTTGAACAGGGCGATGCCTGTGACTTGAGGAGCGATCTTGGCCCCTTTGATTTGGTTCATGCCGCCAACCTCCTCTGTAGGTTGACCGATCCCATGCGTTTGCTCAATCGACTGGCGGATTTGGTTGCTCCGGGTGGACAGTTACTCCTGACCACTCCTTTCACCTGGCTTGAAGAATTTACGCCTCAGGAAAATTGGTTGGAGGAGGGCGGTTCGGAATCGGCCCTAAAAAAAATCCTTCAGCATAATTTTGAGATCGAATTTGAAAAAAACCTTCCCTTTCTCATTCGTGAGCACCGGAGAAAGTACCAATACACAATGGCCTTGGGGATGCGCTGGAGAAGACGAGTGGTCCTATGAATATGTCCGAATTTTTATCTTCGATCGAAGAGAGGGAAGAGCCAGTCTTTGAATGGACAACGGAATTGAAGGCTCTTTGGTGGTGCAGGAAAGGAAATTGGGCAAAGGCGCATGATCTTGCCCAGGATGCGGGGAGTAGGGAAGGGGACTGGATTCATGCCCACCTCCACAGGGTGGAAGGAGATCTCGGGAATGCTGGTTATTGGTACTCCCGTGCCGGGCGTAGACAGGGGAGAAAATCTGTTGAGCAGGAATGGTCAGATATAACCGAAGAGATTTTAACTTCTTACGATTGATTAACAAATGAGTTTTCAATCTGGTACTCCCACAAAAGAACGCATTATTCAGGAAGAAATCAGGTGGGACTGGGTGACGCCATTCTGTCTCTTGGTCCTAAGTGTGATCAGTGTCTTGTTTATCCGATCTGCCCAGGCATATGGTGGTGGAAATTACTGGAAGATGCAGATATTGTGGTGCTCCATTGGGTTCTCTCTTTATTTGGTTGTATCCCTGATTGATTATCATTGGTGGATGAGGTATGCCCACCTTTTCTACTTTGCGGTCATTTTTGCCCTGTTGCTTGTTTTTGGCGGGCCGATGATTTATGGGGCGAGAAGGTGGATCGATTTTGGTCTTTTTAAGGTGCAACCGTCCGAAGTGGCAAAGTGGTCTACTATGGTACTAGGAGCGAGTATACTGGCTCGCTCTCAGGTCGGTGACATGAGGGATTCAATTAAAGGCATCGCTAAGGTTGCCTGTTGTTTTGCCCTGCCAATGTTCTTGATTTTTCTCCAACCCGATTTAGGTTCTACCTTGGTGTTTCCACCCATTGCATTTTCACTTTTATACATCGCTCGCATGCCAGCTAAATTTTTCGTTTCTACGTTTGTCGTATTCGTGGTGATGCTCGGCTTGCTGGGTTTCGATGTGTACAATTATTATCAATATAAAACCGAGAATCCAATACCTTCAGAAGCTACGGTTGCTTATGAAGATATGTCTCTTCTCCCCCTCAAGGATTATCAACGCAAACGCATACTTACCTTTCTAGCTCCAGAAGTCGAAGACCCCCAGGGTATTGGTGCCAACTGGAACCGCATTCAGGCACTCATTGCAGTAGCCACGGGTGGTTTATCTGGAAAAGGATTGGGTGAGGGCATGCAGGCAAAACTTGGCTATCTGCCGACAGCCGTCGCCCACAATGACTTCATTTTTGCGGTCATTGCGGAGGAGTCCGGCCTTTTAGGTGGTCTGCTGGCGATCGGTGCGATTATGGCGATCGTATTTGGTTGCCTGCGTGTGGCTTCCAAAGCGGCTGACCGTTTCGGGTCGATGCTTGCCGTAAGTGTGTCCGTGCTGTTGATGACCCATGTTTTCATAAACATTGGCATGACACTTGGCATCACCCCAATTACGGGTCTGCCTTTACCATTTCTGAGTTATGGCGGCTCTTTTTTGGTGGTATGTTTTTTGATGTTAGGGATGGTCCAGAGCGTGTATCGCTTTCGAAAGGAATCTCTTTGAACTTATGAGTTTCAAAGTAAAGATTTTAGGTAAAGCGTTTATTGGATTCTTCAACCATTACAGTTATGGCAAGAAGAAACAGGCATCGTTCCTCCTCTCGAAACAATAAAAATAAAAGCTCCTCAGGTTCCGCTAATCCGGACTCACCTGTGCCGACCGACTTGACCCAGGCCCCGGTTGAGCCCCCTCCCTTTCATGTGGATAAAGGAAAGCTCCGGGAGCATGCTCTGGAGCGGGCGAAGAACCGGCCAATCCGTGAGCGCATCCTTGCATTCTTTCGCAGGCAACAGAGCAAGGACTACAAGGAACTAATCATCAATACCGAGGCCTTGGAGCGTCGGGTGGCGATGATGGAGAACGGGATTCTCCAAGGTTTCGATATTGAACGGCTGGACAAGGAAAGAATGGTCGGGGCAATTTTCAAAGGAAAGGTACAGAACTTGGAGGCTGGGTTGAAGGCCGCCTTTGTCGATATTGGGCAGGAGAAAAATGCCTTTCTTCATTATTGGGATATGCTTCCCGGGGCGAACAATGACCCCTCGATCGAAATTGTCCGCGAAAACAAAAAGAAGACCAAAGGTAAAGACGAGGCAAAATCGGTTTCCGACATTCCCCGAGTCTATCCGATAGGTTCGGAGATCGTGGTGCAAATAACCAAGGCACAGATTGGGAGCAAGGGCCCTCGCACAACCACTAACCTGTCTCTGCCAGGAAGGTTTCTCGTGCTTATGCCTTATGCTGGACAATGCGGAATTTCCCGGAAAATTGAGGAAAAATCTGAGCGCTCTAGGTTAAAGCGAATCATTAGTAATCTCTCTCTTCGTGAAGGCATGGGAGTCATTATCCGCACTGCCGGACAGAACAAACCAGAGAGGTTTTTTGTGCGTGACTTGCACCTTCTTCTCCAGCAATGGGATCAAATCGAGTCCAAGATCAAGAACGACCCATCCCCTGCTTTACTATACGAGGAACCGGATTTGATTGGGTTAACTGCCCGTGATTTCCTTACCGACGATGTCGACCGTGTGCAGGTGGACAACCAGGAGGACTTCAGTCGCCTCCTCGAAACCATCCAAAAAATATCCCCAAAATCGAAATCAAAAGTCTCCCTTTTTGAGGAAGAAATTCCCATTTTTCAACGGTTCAATGTGGAGCGTCAGATTGAACAGACCTTCATGCGCCGTGTGCTCCTGCCCTCGGGAGGGGAGATCGTCATGGAGGAGACCGAGGCACTTGTTTCTATCGATGTCAACACCGGTAGCCATAAAGGAGACCGTAAGGACGGAAAAAATTTCATCCTGCAGGCAAATATTGAAGCAGCCGCTGAAGTGGCTCGGCAAATGCGTCTGCGCAACCTGGGAGGATTGGTCATAGTCGATTTTATCGACATGAAAAGTAAGGGAGATCAAAGAAAGGTCTTCCAGAAAATGAAGTCGGCTATGGCGGAGGACAAGGCCAAGCATAACATTTTACCCATCTCGCAATTGGGTATCATGCAGATTACCCGCCAGAGGCACGATGAAAGTAATTCCAGCGGCGTTTATGAAGCATGCCCCTACTGCAAAGGTAGGGGGGTGGTGAAATCCCCACGGTCGGTCAGTATCGAGATCCAGCGTTTGATCACCAGTGCTGTTCGAAGACAGCAGGTGGAATCTTCGGCGGATCATCTTACCCTCAAAGTCTACCTGCACCCACGGACCTTACGGAGACTGAGAGGACCGGATGCCCCGTTAATTCAGAAACTTGAAAAAAATTATGGGTTGGAGATCACTTATGAAGCCGCGGAAAGTTACCATATTGAAAACTACAAAATCGTGGACGAATTAAGCGGAAAAGAAATTCGCTGACCACACCGCCGTAAGTGCATGCGCGTTCTCGCCACATTTGATAAATTCAAGGATTCCTTACGGGCAGATCAGGCATGTGAAATCTTTTCCTCCAAGCTAGAGGACGAGGTTCTCGATATTGAAGTCGTGCAATGTCCCCTGACCGATGGCGGCGAGGGGTTTGTGGAAGTGTTGTCTGCTTCCAGGGTGTCCCAGACCTTGCTGCTAAAAGCGAGAAATTCATTGGGTGAAAAAAAGGAGGTTTCCGTCGCCTCTGTTTCTTTGGAAGACCTCCCTTCGGGCATCCTTGCCTCACTGGATCTGCCTACTCATGGCACCTTGGTCATTTTGGAAATGGCATCCGTTTGTGGACTTTCCTCCCTTCCGATGGCCGAGCGGAATCCCTGGAACACCTCCACAGAAGGAGTGGGTGATTTATTAAAAGCGGTCAAGGAAATGAACGCGGATGCCATCCTTCTTGGCATAGGTGGGAGTGCCACCAATGATGCCGGGATCGGAGCCCTTTGTTCGCTAGGTTTATTCGCCTTTGATTCGGCCGGGAAGAAAATCAGCCCAGTCCCGCCTTCCTCATGGCACCGCATTGCAGGCTTCAGTGCCGATCACTTGATCGATTTGCCCAAGATTCGTATCGCCTGCGATGTCGACAATCCATTGCTTGGGTCCCGAGGAGCGACCCTTCAATTTGCTTCCCAAAAGGGCCTTCCTCGTAGCGAGGTTGATGATTTGGAGGGAAAAATGTGCCAGGCAGTTGAGCTGCTTGAGGAATGTTTTGCATCGGCTAAGAGCAAGGCACGGGAAAAGGGAGCGGGTGCAGCTGGTGGGATCGGTTTTGGTTTGTCCCTGGCCTACGATGTAAAATTGGTTTCCGGCTTCCAGTTGGTGAGTGATTGGTTGGACCTTCCTGAAAAAATTCAGTCATCCGACATGGTCGTCACCGGAGAAGGACAGTTTGACCACACTTCCCTTTCAGGAAAAGGCCCCTACGCGGTACTTCAGTTGGCCAATAAATATTCCATACCCAAAATTCTTGTCTGTGGAAAAATAGTGGAAGAGATAAAAGAAGAACTCGTCAGCAGGGTGGGCGATGTTCAATGCGTTTCAATTTCAAAACCAACGCTTTCACTGGCAGAAAACCTAGCCGCAGTGAGTGAGAATTTATCTATTTCTGCAAAAAAGATCAAAGCCTCGCTCACTGACCAGATAAACAGTCCATGTCCACATTTCCTTAAATTAAAATTTAAGAGAATTCGCAGAATTAAGAGGTTTCTTCGCCCGCTTCCACGTCGCTCAAATGTGCATCGTTATCCGGTTCTGAAGTGGTTTTCACAAACGGCATATGAGCGGTCCTACCTGTGGTCTTTTCGAAGGGCAGAGATAAGTGCGGCTCTGTTTTGGGGTATTTGGATTTCTATGCTTCCTATAGTCGGCGTGCAAATGATAGTGGTTTTTTTTGTATCTTTACTGGTCCGTGCAAACCTCCCCCTTATCGTTGCTTTGCAATGGATTTCCAACCCACTGACCATGGGGCCCATTTATTTTGCTGATTATAAAATTGGGCTATCAGTTTTAAGCCTTCTTGGAGTTAATTATAAAAGGAATAAAGTGCTTAGTCCCGAGTACAATTGGTCCGAATTCTCTTTCTCTGACCTTTTGCGTCTGATCGATACATTTCCTCCGATGATGGTGGGCGGTTCGGTGCTGGGTATATCTTTGGGGCTATCTGTGGTCTTTCTTTACAAGACCTTGGCCAACTTTTACAAATCTTCAAAGTGAACCTCTGTTATTCCCAAAAACTTCAAGTTTCTTTTCTTCCAGCCAAGAACCGGACTGTACTTGTGCTGTGTATCTTTATGATTTGGTCCGGAATGCTTCTTGGAAGAAGTGATTTCAAGCTGGGCATCGATCACCTCCAGCAACGGGGATTTGATATTCTTGCTGGCAAAAGAGTTGGTCTGCTTACCCATCCTGCTGGGAAAAATGCCCGTGGTATGTCCACGGTACGGATTTTCCACCAGTCCCCCCGGGTAAATCTGGTCGCCTTATTCGGTCCTGAACATGGGATTTATGGGGATGAAAAAGCCTCTGTGCCTGTGGATGATAAAGTGGATCATCGTACCAACCTGCCGGTCTTCTCGCTCTATGGAAAGTATCGTAAGCCCACGGCTAAGATGCTTTCCGGGATCGATTGCCTAGTGGTCGACTTGCAGGATGTTGGGGTCCGCTGCTACACCTACATCAGTTGCATGAAATACGCCATGGAGGCTTGTTTTGAATCCGGCAAAGAAGTCATCATCCTCGACAGACCCAACCCCTTGGGCGGGTTGAAAATGGATGGGCCGATGATTGACTTGGAGTGGATAAGCTATGTTGGTGCATTTCCCATCCCCTTTGTGCACGGTATGACTATCGCAGAGATTGCACTTTGGTCGAAGAAGAAACCGGGCGTGCTAAAATTGGAGAACAGTTTTAGAAAAGCTGGAAAATTGAGCATTGTACCCATGACTGGATGGCGCCGCTCCATGACCTGGCCGGAGACCAAGCTAAAATGGTACCCCACATCACCAAATATTCCTACCCTTGATGCAGTTGCCGGTTATCCCATGACTGGCCTTGGAGCTCAATTGGGCGGATTTAGTCATGGGATTGGAACCAAGCATCCTTTCCGCTTTCTCACCTTTGACGGCAAGTCAGCCGATTTACTAAAATCCGAATTGGAGTCGTTAAATATCCCCGGTCTATCCTACAAGATTCTCGATTTAAAAGATGCCACCGGTAAACCAATTCGAGGGGTTTACCTGGTGGTCAATGATTGGAAGAAGTGGAATCCCACAGAATTAGCCTTTGCGATGATGTCATTATCTGCAAAGTGGGAAACACCAAGTCCGTTCCTCGGAGTCAAAAAATCAGAAGCGAATCTATTTAATAAGCATGTGGGTTCGACCGAGTGGTGGAACTACTTGCAGTCGGCCGAGCAAGATGTGGACAGGAATCGATTTTCCAAAAAATGGGCAACAGAGGTCAGTCAATTCAGGTCCTCGGTTCAGCCATTTTTGCTGTACTGAACTCAGTTTATCTGGCGAGGTCTTCCTGACTCAAGATTTTCACCTGGTGGAGCTTAAGTGACTCCTCTGCTGTTTCTTCATCCTCCATTGCCACGGCCAAAACGGGTTTCCCGTGAGGTTGGTGCATAAAGGAATAGACATAATGGATATTGATTTCGGTACGGAACAAAGTTTGGGTAATCCGGGAAAGGGCATCCTCATTCTCAAGTTCCACCGCCAGAATCTTGCGTTCGGTAAAACTGATGGACCTTTCCTTTAAGAGGCGGGCTAAGTCCTTGGGGTAATTGGGTACGAGTCGGATAACCGCAGAATCGGTGGTGTCGAGCACCGAAATTGCGAGGATGTGAATGTCCTGTTCTTTGAGCATGGAAACGAAATCATTCAGCCAACCAACCTTGTGTTCGGCATAGATTACAAATTGGCGGATTAAGTCTTTGCCAGGGCTGCGAAGAGTGGATGAACTCTCATTAAAATCAGTCATAAGTATGAGTAGTGAAAAAGAAAAGAATCAGAGGGATGGGTTTGGGCGATGGGCAGATTGAACGCTTGCCACTTTAATTTAATCGATGCATAGCTTGTTAGCAGTAAAACTAATGATGAAAGGGATACCGCTATACTTTCTAAGCATTTTTCTTGTTAATCAAGTACTTATTGGAAGTGTGGGATCCAAATGGTTGCAGTCTGCTCTGCAGGATTTGGAAACTGCTGCAAGCCAAGGAGATGCTTATGCTCAGGCCTATCTTGCCCTTTGCTATATGCATGGTGAAAAAGAACTGGATATTTCCCTGCTCGAAGCCAGGTATCATGCGGAAAACTCAGCCAGGCAGTTCCATTGGTTGGGCGATTTTGCTTTGGGTTATCTCTCCCGCCTGCCTCCACTTGGTCCTGATCCGCAAAAGGTCAGCTCGCACTATCTCAGGGTTTTCAGGGATCCGGACGGTCGAGTGATTAAACAGGCGGCCTTGGGGGATCCTTTGGCCGCCTTTGCATTGGCGGAGATTTTAACGGCGGAGGAAGTGAAATCTTTCCTTGAGCCCGATTTTAAAATGGCTGCCTCCTACTACGAACTGGCTGCCTATGAAGGTTATGCTCCGGCTGCTGTTCAGTATGGACTGATGATTCTGCATAATGTGGTTGCTGGGGCGGATACGGAGTCAAATCAGGCAAAAGGGATTCGATTCCTTCAGGATGCAGTAGATGACAAACTGCCAAGCGGTCATCATTATCTTGGCCGCTGTTACTTGGAGGGAACCGGTGTGGATGTGGATAAAACTCTTGCTTTTATCCAATTTCAGGCAGCCGCGGACCGGGGTTACGGTTCATCTCAGTTAATTTTGGCGAACTTTTACGCTCAAGGGGTCACGGGTCCGCCTGACTTCAGGCAAGCGATTCATTACGCACAACTTGCTGTTGAGCAAAAAACCACTGGTGCGGATGAGACCCTTGATAAAATTAATGCGATGATGAATGATGCGAGCTCCGATGATCTGGGCGAATTCCCAGCTGAACCATCGTTGGAAGAATCAATCCCTGAGGATTCGCTGGAGGAACTGCCGGAGCCCCCACAGGTCACTTTTGTTCCCGCTGTTTCATCGAGGACGGAAGCACCGAGCAAAAGCTTTCGTATCCCCTCTCCCTACGGGCAAACAATAAACACGGGGACGCAACCGGCAGATCAGGCAATCCCAGCAAGTACAGTAGCGGCACCCATATCCACTTCTCCCCCAGCCATCATTCCTTCAGCTGACCAACCAGGGAACGCCAAAGAACTTTGCGAGCAAGGCAAGCGGGCTTATTGGGGTCAGAGGCAGCAGGTTGACTTTATGGAAGCTGCCCACTTGTTCGAACGAGCTGCTGAGCTTGGCAATGCGGAAGCTGCCCGCTATCTTGGGATCATTTATTTGCGGGGCAAGGGCACCGCAAAAGACCTAGTCCTGGCGATGAAGTGGTTGGAGGAATCAGCTGCGGGAGGGGATGAATTGGCAAAGAAAAACCTCGTATCCCTGAAAGCGGTACTTGAAACCAATTAAAATAGTTTTCTTTTTAATTTACCCTACGGTCGGATTGTCCTATTAAAGATAAGTTTATTCAGGAGAGATGGCAGAGTGGTCGAATGCGCTGGTTTGCTAAACCGGTGAGGGGCTAATCGTCCCTCCACGGGTTCGAATCCCGTTCTCTCCGCCACTCAATTAAACTACGGCAAGCGGACAATCGAAATTCCGCTCGGGTTGGCGTTGGTTTCAACTAGGTTGTTTTGATTATCCAAAATCCTCAGTTTGGATCCTGAGGAGCAAGTAACCGTAATGGAGCCAGAATAGGTAAGCGGTTTGCTGTCGCCCCTTTTCATTTTAAGCCATTCCAGTTCCACCCCCTTGTCATCCTGCACGAGTGCCCAAAGGTCAGCGTCGGCCTCCAGCGTGTAGCGTTGAGACGAAGCTGGGGTAAGGTTCGGTTGCGGTGAAGCGAAAGATGGCGAAGAAGGGCTTGCGAAGGATCGACCATTTGCTGTGGGCTGACTGTAAGGATTACTGGCCAAATCATTGCCGGAAAAAGTGGATTCACTGGCCGGATTACTGCGGAAATTTTTTGGGGCAGGAAAGTTGGCGTAAGGGGGAGGAGCATCTGGAATTTCTAAGGGTCTGTTCCTAAAGCAGCCTGAAAATGCGATCAATCCAACTATGAGGAGGAAAGGAGTGGATGCTATTTTGTTAGTCATATCGTGAGAACCCAAATTAACCGGCGAATTCCATTGGCTAATGAATTACGGAATACCCGCAACAGAAATCGTCCTGGAGGAATGGATTGGGCATAGGAGAAAAATTGGTTTGGCAAAGGAAATTCAGAGATTAGTTCAGTTAAGCAAATCAGAAAGACAAAATCGACTGTTGTGTATGGAACAAATTGAGCACACTCTAAAAGGATGAGATATTTTCACTTCTTGAGTTTGATCTATTTAACTTACATTTTTCTTGGACCGCTTCCGGTGCATGCGAACAAAAATGGATTACCACTGCCCCCAGGTTTGCCGGCAAACATACCACCCCCTCCCAGTTTTGCCAACGCATCTTCTAAAATGGGAAGGTACCAAATCGTTAGTGCGGAGTACTATTCTCAGGACCCCAAACCTTTTCTCTATAAAAGATTGATCAAGCTGGATACCACTACCGGTGAGGCTTGGGTACTTCACTCGGTCATTGGGGCAAAGGGAGAAAAGAGGGTTTGGCTACCCCTCGAGCAGAAGTAATAGCTACTTTGGGGAACTCAGGTTTTTAAGCCTGGTTTCAAGTCCGGCAATCTTGTTCGCCAGTTTATTGGTCCTGAGAGTGAAGTGGCCAATCAGTAAGAGGATTCCTATGAGTACGACCAGAAGTTTTCCGACTGGAATGCCTAAGATGGAATGATTCCATGCGGTAAAAAGTGAACTTGCGCCTAAAAGAACCACCGCAAGTGAACTTCCGCAAATAAGCACCCAACCTGAAAAACCGCGAGGTCTTTCCCTTCCGAGAATTTCTCTATTATTAAGGATAAGAAAAATGGAAAGTAGGGCAAAAGGTAACATCGCTAGGCTGATAAAGTAGGTAGGGTCGGCAACCCATTGACCCTGCTCCGACCAAATAAAGGGCCCTACAGATGAGAGAGCGAGGAGCAAGGAGCCGGACTGAAAGGATGCTCCCTTGTGCGGCTTTCCCAGAACCTCACAGACGAGGTGTCCGTTAATCATCATCAGTACAAGGATTGTCGAGAAAGAGACAAGGAGGACAATCAAACTGAGTAAAGTTTGGATCAGTTCAGGTTGCGAAGAAATAGAGCTAAGCCTGCTGATCATGCCCTCCACTGATTGACCCGATAAAAGATTGGATAACTGAATTTCGGAAACCGAAAGCTGAGCAATTTGAGCATCGACCTGGAAGGGTGCCAGTTTTTCAAACTCAAGAGGGCCGATGTCATAGGCAAGTCTTTCCTCAAGAGTATGCCTTTGCTGGGAGGAGATTGCCTCTGCAGGGGCGGATTCGAGTTTTCCATGAAATGCGAGGGACGAAAGCAGAACCAACACAGTTGAAAAGATAAAAAATGGAACAAAAAGGGAGGTCCATAAGTTAAATGAGGCAAAGCCCTTATGGCCTCTCTCCCAGCCTCTTCCTAGGATGAGCAAGGGAAATGCGAACAGCAGGTTCACCCCAAGCGTCGATGAGAAAGTGGTAAAAATAAGTGACCTTTGGTTTTCGCAAATTTTATCATTCCAGAAACTGCCCATTTCCCCTGCATTTTCGATAAGGGCAATGTAGGCAGGAGCGGGTTGAGTAAAGAAGCTGGTTCCGGGAACGAAGCCAGAGAATAGACCTCCCAGGCTGACTGAGGAATCAGTTAACAGTAGACTTAGCACGACTAGGGAAATGGTGCAAATAAGGACGACGATCGACTTAATCGTCCAATGAAAAAGCCGGGCCCGTTGACCCGATTTTTCATACATAATCGAATAGCCAATCGCACATGCCAGGATGATAACAGCAATGAGAACTTTGCCACCTTTACTAGAGAGAGATGGCAGTAGAAAGGTGCCAGTTATTTCGGCACCGAAACGGAATTGAGGCATGCACCAGGCAAAGTTTGTGATCAGGGCGGAGCCCGCAAGCCACCATGCCAAGGTGGGATTCCATTCATTTTTGAGTAACTGAAATAAACTTTGTTGCGACCCAAGGGTGATATGGCTGACACAGCAAAGAATAAAAACTCCCAGCAGCATGGATAAACTTTGTATCCAAAGACTTTCCAAGCCGAGATAGGCACCTAGCCCAATGGAACCAACCATTGCACCGGAACTTAAGGCAGCTCCTGCGAGCCACCAACCAGGGCCTTCCATTTTTAAAAAAGTGAGGGTGGTTGCAAAAAAGTTTTGTTCCTTGGATGATTCGAGAAGTTTACGCTCTTGGGATAAGGTAGGCATATGGGATTTCCGTTATTGAGCAATGCTCTGTTTTCCGGTCAAGCTGAGCAACCCCTTGTGGTCATGAAAAAGTAAAAGGTGCTTACTTCACAATCATTTTGCCACGCATCATGGCAAAATGACCGGGGAATGTGCATACATAATCGTACTCCCCTTGATTAGAGGGAACATCAAAGGTTATGGTATCAGACTCCCCGGGGCCAAGTAACTTGGTGTAGGCGAGAACATCGCTGAGCAGGGAAGAGGGGAGGGGATTAGTTGCATTACCTCCGGAAGCCAGCACCTTTTGCCCGAATGAGAGAGCAGAGATGCCCTCTTTAAGAATGACAAGGTTATGCCCCATGGCAATTTTTGGCATCGATCCAATATTTTTAAAGGTTAAAGAAATGGTTTCACCTGGAGAGACACTGAATTCTTTGAGGTCAAATTGCATGGCATCATTACCGGAAATGACCACCTCGCGGGCCGTTTTGCTGTTTTCAGCTAAGAGAAAAAAAGCGGGAAGGAGAAGGGTTAGGGAACAAATGAATTTCATGGAATATACTTCTCCTCGTTACAGATTAGACTTTTGACATAGGTGCATACCGGTAATACACCTCCAACATAAGAATGGACATTGTGGTGCGATAGAGATCTGTGTCTCCATGGAAGTGTGCACCATGAGGCCAGTGTCCATCATCCGCTTGAGCCTTTACGACCACTTGTTGAAAATTCTTGTTCCACTCGCGCCAGAATGTACTTCCGCCAGAGACACCCGTAGCCTGAAAGCAAGCCTGTGCATGATAGTACCATTCATACACATCCACCTTGCTCCAATCCTCAAAAAGGCGGTTTGTAGTAATGTACTCCAGCCCCTTTTTAGCCTCTTGAGAATTTGCATTCTTCCATATTTGCAGAGATAGCACGCCAGTGCCTGTTAAACTAGGTTTTCCTGTGCCAGACTCGATTTTGTATTTAAAGCGACCCGCAGAATCTTGGCTCTTTTTCACATAATCGATCGCTTTATCCATCGCATCGTCGACGGTGATATCGGTGATGCCCGTTAATGCAAAGGCTTTGAGTGCCTGAATACACCATCCAGTCACAGAAAGATCAACATGAGCACCCACTCCTTGTCCAAAACCGTATGCCCAACCCCCATTTGGGTTTTGCCCATCTATCACGACTTGTATGGCTCTCTTGGCAAATTCCTTCAGCTTGGGAATCTTGGTCATGGTGTACGCCTCGCAAAGAGCATAAGTGCGGATGGGGTGAGCATAGGCATCTTTATTACTCCCATCTTTTAAGCCGATGAACTTGCCGCTGCTGTCATAATTGGCCGCTTTATCGGGCGGAGTCGAGGTGATGAAGTTAATGCCCCTTTTGACGGTCGCCCCATAGTCTGGAGAGTCTTGTAGTTCACAGTGGCCAAGATAAGCGAGTAAGGCCATCCCTGTCATGGCATCACGGTGGGCGGGAAATCCGCCATATTTTTCTCCTTTGTCGTCCTTATCATTCATGCCCCATCCGCCGTCTGGATCCTGGACATTTTTGAGCCAATTTAAGCCCTTAACAATAGCAGCCTCGGTCATATCTTTACCGCCGCCCGAGCGCAGCCGTTCTACTCTCTTCTTTGGGTCGCATCTTTGCTGCATGACTTTTGGCAGGCTCATGCTAATCCCCTTGAGGGCACTTTTCATCTGCTGGTTATCCATCGTGGCCTGGCTCATTGTGGGAGGGGCCGCTTCCACGACAGGAGCAAGGTCCTTAACATCCAATTCATTGAAGTCCGGTAAGGTAATATCAGAAACAGCTGTAGTCCGGAATGTCTGTTGGGTTGAAGGTTGTGCTTTTTGCTGGCGTTGCATGAGCTTTACCACCTTTTGCTTTTCCTGTTGTTGTTGTTGAGCGGGTGCACCAGCATCGCCAAAATCAGAACCACCATCATCCCCGATGGGGACTACTATGCTCCAAGCGAGCATGAAGCCAATAATACCAACGATAACGCCAAGGGAGATGAGCAAACTATTAAGTAAACGGTATTCTCTTAAGTATTTGCCCAACGCACCCTCTGTGGGAGGAACCTCAGTGACGGTTGATTCTAGGGATTCATTTCCCTCATCAAATTGGTCTGACTCTTCTGAGTATTCGTGATCTTCTGAGTATTCGGATTCTTCGTCCATAGCTTTTTGTCGGGAAGTTAAAGTTTGAATAAGTTATTGGTAAAGTACATTAAAGGTCAAGCAAGCATGGAAACCTAAGCAAAATCGAGATTCTTCTGCTGTCCACCCCCTTTCTTTCAATTATGCTTTCTTGGTACCAACCCTCTATGGTAAAAAACAGGCTAACATGCTCCATTTTTGTAGGGTGGTTTATTCCTTCTGTAATCCTTGCAACAGGAAATGTTTCTGACGAAAATGAAACATCCGACTACCCGGAGGTAAAAACACTTGGCTCGGGGATTTACGATTTTGGAGGGATTACCATTGATCAGAAAAGTCGCAGTTTTTCATTCGATGCTGTATGTAATCAAACAAGCAGTCTTGTGGAATATGCCCTAGTCCATGAAAACGGGAAGGTGCACGAATCCCTTTTCC
>JAYOXT010000031.1:0-5382 GCA_038152995.1 Opitutales bacterium | reverse complement strand
CTTGTGGAATATGCCCTAGTCCATGAAAACGGGAAGGTGCACGAATCCCTTTTCCGAACCCAAATCAGTCCAAAGTGGATTCATGCCTGCTTCCTTCTTCTGAAAGAAAGTCCTGTTGTTTCGCCGCCGAAAAAGCAGGGCCTTAGAAGGCACAAAAATGAATTGATAAAGGATCGTGCACTTCGGGTGTTGGTGGAATGGGATGATAACGGCTCTCAGTTTTCCGAAGCACTAGGCCGAATGACAACCAAGCAGACCAATCAAAAGACTCTGGATGAAAAAGCTTTTCTTTTCACGGGATCAAAGGTGATTGAGGGGGAGTATTTGGCGGAGATGGATGGTTCAATCATTGCCATTTACGAGGATAGCCGTGCCACGATCAATGCAATCGATGAAGATAATTCCAACGACGATATCTGGCTGGCCAACGGGAAAAATATGCCACCCTTGGGCAAAACGGTGCGGATCCGCTTGATTTTGCCCTCCTCAACCATAATGAAATAAATAATCTTCAAATTCATGAATTCTCTTCTTCTCTCTTTCTTTCGGAGTCGCATTTTCGTTTTGTGTGTGGCTATTTTTATTGCCGCACCGTTTTGCCGCGGAAATATCTCTGTAAAAAACGAAATCGAGAGATCCATTGATAAAGGCATTGCTTGGCTCTGCAAACAGCAGCAATTGCCTGCCGGTCATTGGGGAAGCCCAGACTATCCTGCCCTTACCGCACTGGCACTCCGATCTCTCCTTGGGCATCCTGATCTAAATCGGGACGGCAAGTACACCAAGCAGATTAAGGCTGGATTTGCTTTCCTGCGAAGCAAAGTCCAGTCCGATGGAGGAATTTACGGCAAAGGATTGGCATCATACAACACATCCATCAGTATGCTGGCTTTTCTGCAAAAAAAGGATCCGGCCGATAACGTGATCATTCAGGGAGCCAGACGATTTCTTATCAACCAGCAGTCTGATTTTGATCAAAAAGGGGTGACGGATAACCTCTTTGATGGCGGTGTGGGCTATGGCTCCACTTGGGCACATTCCGACCTCTCCAATACCCATCTCGCCCTAGAGGCAATGTACTATGCTAAGAAAAGCATCAAAGAAAAGGAATCGCCTTTGCTAGATCTGGATTGGGATGCGGCAATTCAATTTGTCTCAAAATGCCAGAACTTACCTGAAACGAATGAGCAGGAATGGGTCAGTGCCGAAAAGGAAGATTTGGGTGGCTTTGTCTATTTTCCTGGCAAAAGTATGGCAGGAGAGAGGACTTCAGAGGAGGGGCGGGTTTCTTTACGATCTTACGGGAGCATGAGTTATGCAGGACTTCTCAGCTTTATATATGCGGAGATGAGCCCGGATGATTCCCGTGTCGTGGCGGTGCGGAACTGGTTAAGTCAAAATTTCACGGTCGAAGAAAACCCCGGAATGGGCATGCAGGGTTTGTATTACTACTACCACACCATGGCGAAAGCACTTACCTTGTCCGGAGTGGATGAAATTGTTACTGCGGATGAAAAGTCATTCGATTGGCGTGAGAAATTGGCATTCAAACTTTTTGACGAGCAGGCAAGCGACGGATTTTGGATCAATGAGTCTGGGAGATGGTGGGAGAAGGATCCTGTCCTTGTTTCCTGCTACGCAATCCTCGCTCTTGAGCGCATTTACTATGCCCTGTAAGAGACTTCCTTTGTTTTTCGTGCTCCTTTGCTCTCTGGGCAGTTTCCTGTTAGCGGTTCCCAACCAATTTCCTGAATCTCCGGCTTTTCCAGCTCTGGGGAAAGGGCTAATCGGTGGACTCACCAGCGGATTGAGCCGGGAGCAAGCAGTCAACGCATTACAGAAAAATGGTTTTCTGGGCTACCGCGAGCTTCAGTCTGATCTGATCAAATCTCCGGTCAGGTGGGGTGGTTTTGCCTACGAGTTGACCTGTAAGTTCAATAAAACTGATCAGTTGGAACTCTGCCTCATTCAAGGGGAAGCCGGTTGGCAGGATTTTTTTTATGAGGACATAGTAAAGCCACAGTGGCAAACCTTGAGAAGCCGAGTAGACCAGGCTTACGGGAAGCCTGCTCACCGGATCGAGTTTCCTGATTACTTCAGTGTTCCATTTAACGATATGGGCGGTCTGGTTACAGATAGGTGGGAACTCCCTGATCGTATGCTGATGCTGACCGTGCAGACTTATACACAGCAGGATTGTTGCACCAGGCAGGTGCTCGACTTTTCTTGCTGTACCTTGTTAATTCAGCCAAAGTAAGGTCTTCACTACCTGCACGAAGAGAACATTGATAACCATAGGCGATGGGGATTCTGTCCAAATTTAAAAAAGGTCTGCAAAAAGGCTCAGCCTTGCTTCAAGGTGCCTTTGATAAGGTTTCGGGTCGGCACTCGATCAGTGAAGATGACTTATTTGACATTGAGGAAGCCCTCTACAGCAGTGACTTTGGTCCCGAAACGACCGAGGCCATCGTTGATGAGATTAAAAAATCGTTTCGCGAAGACAAAGAATTCCGAGGAATTGATGCCCGTGAGGTCACCCGCAGGATTTTGTCTGATGCCCTAGCGGGTTCGGAGGGGAAATATGCACCTTCATCCAACGGAGTCTCGGAAGTTATTTGTTTGATAGGGGTAAATGGCTCAGGGAAGACCACGACCTGTGCAAAACTTGGGCACCGCTATGTACAGGAGGGAAGAAAAGTCATCCTGGCCGCCTGTGATACTTTCCGGGCTGCTGCCACTGAGCAGCTCAAAGCTTGGGCTCAGCGGCTGGACCTAGATATTATCAGTGGGCATCATGGGGCCGATTCTGCGGCAGTTGCTTTCGATGCTTATGCATCTGCCCTTGCCAAAAACACCGATGTCTTACTGATCGACACTGCGGGTAGGTTGCATGTGAAAGACAACCTGATGGATGAGCTCACCAAGCTCAAGAGAGTGTTGCAAAAAAAATCCCCGCAGGCACCACATCACAGTTGGTTGGTTATGGATGGTTCCACCGGGGTCAATGGGTTGTCGCAGGCAAAAGTATTTCATGAAAAATTTGGGCTAACCGGTCTGGTCGTTACCAAGCTGGATGGCACATCCAAAGGCGGGGCATTGGTATCGATTTACCGGGAGTTGAAATTACCCATCTTCTACATTGGTTTGGGGGAGCAACCGGATGACCTCCAGCCATTTTCGGTTGAATCCTACATCGACTCGATCCTGCCCCGGCCGGTGGAAAGCGTGGCTCCTTGATTCTTTATGTGTGGCCGTCCTTGCGATCCGTGAAATATGACTGAGGAATTGAAAGTTGAACTTGGCGACCGTGCTTACCCCATAAGCGTGGGGCAAGGGTTGCTTCCTGCTATTTGTGATGCAAGGGACGCGGCGTTGGCATCGGGGAAAAAGGTGGTTTTCTTTTTGGACGAAGGATTCAAAAATGCCTATCCTTTGGCCAGTGATGAGCTAGTTGGCGGGAATCTTTCTTATGTGCTTCCCTCCGGGGAAAAGACCAAGTCTGTATCCTTCCTGGAACAAATCTGGAATTTTCTGGGTGCTTCCAAGTTGGATCGGAGTGGCGTTCTCTTTGCCGTGGGAGGGGGAGTCGTTGGCGACCTTGTTGGCTTTGCTGCTGCCTCATTTTTGCGGGGTATATCATTTTACCAAGTGCCAACAACCCTTCTTGCCATGGTGGATAGCTCGGTGGGTGGAAAAACGGGGATTAACCTGCAAGCGGGTAAAAACCTGGTCGGTTCCTTTCATCAACCGGATGCAGTCTGGGCCGATACTTCCTTTTTAGAGCATTTGCCTGCGAGGGAATTTTCTGCTGGCATGGCAGAAGTGATCAAATACGGAATGCTTGGTGATGTGGAACTCTACCGCAAACTTTCCCGTTCTGCCTCTCCACTTACCTTTAATTGCCTGGAACTTGAATCAGTGATCAAGCAGTGCTGTCAGATCAAAGCCAGGATAGTTGCTACTGACGAAAAAGAAACTTCAGCTGATGGCAAAGGTCGGGCTCTTCTCAATCTCGGTCATACCTTTGCTCATGCCTTTGAGGCAGTTGCGGGGTATGGCGTTTATTTACATGGGGAAGCCGTGGCGATTGGTTTGTGCTGTGCACTGAGGCTCTCCCAAAGAATGAATCTATGTGCTGGAGAGAGTTTGCAAGAATTGGAGGGCCTGCTACATTCCTATTCTCTGCCCGTTGAGCTAAAAGAACCGCTTGTAGAGGATTTGCTCCTCGATGTCATGGCTTCTGACAAAAAGGTCACTCATGGCAAACTCCGCTTTGTCGTCATGAATCAGATAGGAGACGCTATTCAAACCGATCAGGTTAAATTGCAGGATGTACGAAAAGTTCTTGGAGAAGTCGGTGCATACAGCGGTTCATAAAGAGTAAGAGAGCATGGTCGAGTGTGAAGTGGTTGAGGCCTATTTTGAAATCAACGGGTTTTTGGCCCGAAAAAATCCGTCCCCACTACTTGCCGTTGGCCGCAAAAATATTGACCCGCTCCCCGAATTCACCGTTTACAATCCTAACACCGGCCAAAATTCTGACAAATTGGGCTTCCGCCTGTTTTCAGGTGATCTAATGCAAGTTCACTCTGCTCAGGTTTTTGTATTGGGATGGGAAAACACATCCTTCTCCAACTCACTCCTCTCCAGTGAACCTAGGTTGGTTAAATTTCTCCGGCAGGAAGTGGATGCATCAAGAATAGGGTGGTCGGAGCAGGAGCCTGACAATGCGCAAAACCACCCACTCAGGGTATTAGTGGTGCCCGCTTTGCCGGCCGGATTGGACAGGATGCATGCGGTAGAGCAGCATCTAAGGAAGCAGGGTGTTCAGGGTGTTCTTACATTAAAATCGATTCTTGAGAATCTATTTAGGCAAACGCTTCCTTCAAAATTACAATTAGGAGGTGGTCACATTCTGCACCTTTTGCAAATGCTCAAGTCCTATGATTTATTCCGGGATCCCCAGGTGAATATGTTCGAAGATAACCAAATATAATTTCCGGTGAACGCATCCATTCATCCCACCGCGATTGTTGAAGAGGAAGTCACTCTTGGGGAAGGCTGCTCGGTCGGTCCCTTTGCAATTATCGAAAAAGGAGCCATCCTAGGGATGGGTTGTGTGGTCAAGGCACATGCCGTGATTAAAGGGTTTGCCACTCTTGGGGAAGCAGTGGAAATCGACCACTTTGCAGTGGTGGGCGGAAATCCCCAGCACCTCGGGTTTGATCCGTCCACACCATCTAGGGTAAATGTGGGCGAGGGTGCCCGAATAGGGGAGGGGGTTACGCTTCACCGTTCGATTGAAGAAGGGGGAGTTACCCGAATTGGAAAAAGTTGCTTTCTGATGGGATATTCTCATGTCGCCCATGACTGCAGTCTCGG
>JAYOXT010000030.1:0-21187 GCA_038152995.1 Opitutales bacterium | reverse complement strand
TTACCAGCAACCGCAGAATCTTTAATAACCTCTATCATCTCGACCTCGGTACCCGCCGTGTTTCCACGGTTGCTGAGTACCGCGGAAGTAATTTACAGGTGGTGCAAAACCCCAAGTCTTCTCAGGTTGCATTGATTTTATCCACTTCCGGGAATCCTGAGGTTTGGGTGGCGAGTTCCCCTTATGTACGACCCAGGCGGGTGACCAACAACAAGAGTAACGAATCAGGACCCTGCTGGTCTCCGGATGGAAGGCGCCTAATTGTAACCTCCGATTCCCGGGGAAAGCCCCAGCTTTATGAGGTTTCCCTTTCCTCTGGCGTTTTGTCGAGAATTCCTACCAATGTGAGTTCCCATTGTGTGGAGGCAGCATGGAACCCGGTCGATCCTTCCCGGGTGGTTTTCACTGCGGCAGTCAGCGGTGGTTTTCATCTCTTTGAGTATAATTTCATGCTACGGAAAAGCCGCATGCTTACCCAGGGTAATGACCACGCGATGCAGGCTTGCTGGGCCAATGATGGCAGGCACATCTTTTTTACCCGGCGTTCCTCGCTCGGCCCCACTCAAATTATGGTATTGGACACTGAATTTGAGGAGGCCAAACCGATCGCTCTGCACGAGCGTACTTTTGGGAATTGTTCCCAACCCTCCTTCTTTCTGCCGAAATAGGGTGGCTATTTGTGAACCTATGATCAAAATCCTTCTGCTTGGCGATGTTGTTGGCCGCCCGGGAAGAAACTTTTTAAAGGCACACCTCTCCACTTTTGTGGAGCAACATGGTGTCGATGCTGTGATTGCCAACGGAGAAAATGCAGCCGGTGGGGCAGGGATCACCGCCAAAACCGCTGAAGAAATCCGCAAAGCGGGGGTGCAGGCAATCACCTTGGGCGATCATGTCTGGGATCAAATGAACTTTGCCAACGAAATCGATGGGCTGGACTTTGTTTGCCGCCCTGCCAACCTGCCAGGCTCTAACCCAGGCAAGGATCACTTGGTGATCGATTTTGCTGGAGCCAAGGTAGGGTTATTCACCGTACTGGGCCGTACTTTTATGGGGCCCAAAGTGGATTGCCCATTTGCCACGGCCGACCGTTTGGTCGAAAAGCTTCGGGAATCCTGCGACCTGATCCTTGCAGAAATTCATGCTGAAACCACATCTGAAAAGGAGTCGATGGGCTGGCATCTAGATGGGCGGGTGGCGATGATTTACGGCACCCATACCCATGTGCCCACTGCAGACCTCCGCATTCTGCGGGGTGGTTCCGCCTACCAGACCGACCTAGGAATGACAGGTCCCCGTGAATCCGTGCTCGGTCGGGATATCGATGCCTGCGTGGGGCGCTTTGTCGATGGAATGCCCAGAAAATGCCCGGTGGCGGAGGGTGATGTTGGCATGCAGGGCTGCCTGCTCCAAGTCAACCAGCAGAGCGGGTTAGCCGAATCGGTGGAGTTGATCAACTGGCGGGAATCCGATTTAACAAGCTATTAATAATAAAAAATGAGGAAATGTATCGTATCAATACTTTTTGTATATATGAGTGCTTTTGCAGAAAATCAAACTGCACCGGTTGATTACCTTAAAAACTATTCGGCAGATTTCACGGATACAGACATGGATGGAATGACCGATGTATACGAATTGAAGTATGGATATGACCCAAACGATTCAGAGAGTTTCCCTCCGGTAGATTTTCTTAATAATTCTGACCTAATTTTGGATACAGATGTACAATTGGGTTCTGATTCGAATAAAATATACTTTGAGTTTAAAAACTTCACAGAAGAGCAAACCGAAAGATATGTAGAGCTTTTAAGAAGAGTCATACCAATTATGATGGATGTGGTAGGAAATCCAACAGAAACCTATGTTTGTACAATAGAAATGCAACCAGACGGTCAAGGTTCTTGGGCAACATTCGATCAAGGAAGACTTGTTATGATTGATTCATCCTGGGTTCCAAGACTCTTTGTGCATGAATTAATTCATGTATGGGATGGAAAATATGGTTTTAGTTGGTCCGGAGAAAATCGTAGTTATAGTGATGATTTGAGTGCGTTTTCGGAAGTTGCAGAAGGAATTGCATATGAAGTTTTACATAAGTTCATTGAGGTATATCCTACTCATTTTCTATCCGAAGAAGTTGCAACTGGTGCGGATTTTATAAATTGGCCCCGAACTGCATCTGGATTTGATGTGCAAAAACATCAAAAGCATTTGCGAGGCGGTGATCTTTGGTCAGAGGTAAGTACGGTTAGTGATAAATACGGAATTTCCGCAATGACCATTCAAAATTTCATGATCTACGATGAAGACTTTTATAGCAAAATGCGTAAACGACAATCCGAAATTTTATTACAAGATGAATCTAAAATTTTTACACGAAATGAAATTATAGATTTGTGGGAAAGTGTGCTTCCAAATGTAAATGGAGTAAATACACGAAAATATCTTGAAAGTATTCCTATGTTTGATGGAATGCCATTACAACAAAAATTTTATCCAGTTTTGACTCAAGATTTTAGGTCTGATGGATATGCTCAATTTCCTTATGTCAAAGCATGGTATCCATTAGATGGTTATGCTTTCTGGTACGGTATACGCGATGATAAGATCGATACATATAATATTCCTGATTATATCAAGTATACCATATTTAATGGATTCGTATATAATGATACAGGTGAAATGCCATATACAATTAAAGTCAAAAATCTTTTCGGTGAAACATTATTAGAAAATTCATCTCAAACTTTTACAGCAAAAGATGATGTTGGAGATGCAACACACCCAGGTGAAGATGAACTAATTGAAACTTTGCATTCTGACAAATTATCACAAGGATTGTATGTTTACAATTTGAAGTTTACAGATGAACGCATAGAACCAGAAGATTCTTCCGAAGATTTTTATTTCTTTGGAACTAAAGACTTTGATTCAACATATCAGCAACATTCATTTTTTATCGGAGTTGATTCAAAATTTGCGGAATCAATTAAACTTGAATTTGAAGATTATGTTTTTGAACTCCCTATAATAAATGGATGTGCAATCCTAAGAACTGATGAATTTTTACAAGATACCGATGGCATTCTGTACATATCTGTATCTTCTAATTTAGAAACCCATCGTTACGAACGTGCTTTCGTAAGTGCAGGTGACAATAACGGAAGAAGACATCTTCAGTTTTTAATTATAGACCAAGATTTTGACGGAATTGAAGACTTATATGATGAAGATGTAAATCACTCTGAAATAAGTTCACGATATGAATCATATTTGAATCAATTTCCAAATCACAGAACATCCGACGAAATTATCGATTGGAAACTAATTTATGATGGTGGTAGGGGTGATGACGGTAGTGGAACATACGAAGTTGAGTTGTCGTTTGTCCGTGAAGGTGACAAAATTATAATGAGTTTAAAAAATACAGAAGAATACTATTTTGATAGTACCAATGGGGTAAAATATGGAGATGTACAAATTCCTGTCAATTTTGAGTTTGAATTTCATACAACCGAGGGAGAACGAGTGTCGTTCAATTTATCCGACAATGGTTTAACTGGAAATGAAATTCTAACAATCGGTAACTTTAGTATTTGGACATGGGAAGAATCTACCGATGGTTCGCACTATGTAGGTCATTCTAAGACTTACGATGTCGATCTGTCTAAAATTTCAAACGATTCTTCATCTGACAACGATAACACCGATAATAACGACTCGGATAACAATAACACAGATGTAGACCCAATAGATTCTGATTGGGACAATGTAACTGAGATAGGTGATAATTGGAAGTATACAGATTGGTTTGGTTACTATTATGAGTCACAGACTAATCCCAAGTGGAAGTATCATCTAATATTTGGATGGATATATGTTCCTGGGAATTCGTTTGATTCAATCTGGATGTACTCAGAAAAATTTGGATGGATTTGGTCAAAGTACGATTTCTTACCTTATGTTTATATAAAAGATAATTGGTGGGTATACTTTGAAGAGGGTCGTTACTATGATTTCCAAACTAAAAAATACATTTCATTTTAACTTAATAAACAAAGCAAAATGACAAAGAAAAGATGATCACTGGAAATTGGTCTAATCTTGTCTGCCTAAAATCCTGATAGGCACGGTTTAGTTGTACTCCTTCATAAAGGCGACCACATCGGCCACGTCTTGTGCAGTTAAACCAAGCTGTTCGGCCGAGAGCATAAGAGAACGCTTCATCGGGCTGGACTTCTTTACCTTGGCCCGTGAAACCAACTGACTAAGCCCACCCTGCGATAAGACAATCGCTGGATCTCCATAGGCTTCGGTGATTCCATGGAGTACGGAACCGTCTTCAAGTATATATTCCGTTCCGCCAAATCCATGGGCAATCCCCTTGGATGGGTTCAAAATGGCATCGATCACGGCACTCTTAGATTGCTTGGCTGCCCAGCCTTCCAGCCTCGGTCCAAAGTTTACGCCCACACCATTAACCTCGTGACACATCGCACACCTCATGATGGTGGTCTTGCCCTGGTTGGGGTCACCCTTGAGCTTCATCACATCTCCCACCTTGAGGGTCGGTTTTCCGGTTGGTTCGGGCGTACTGATGGGTACGAGCGCTACGGCTTCGGCATCAAAGATTCCAGCTTCCTTGAGCTTTGTTTTCACATCATATTTGCCCCAGTCGGTCAATCCCTGGCGCACCATCCATTCCACGATTGAGTCTTTGAGCTCCTTTTCCTCCATGGTGTTTCCCAACTCAAGCAGGGCGTCCGGGGCGTCCGGATGGTTGGTGAAGGCAATTGATTCAATCGCAAACATTCGCTCTTCAATGGAAAGTTCTGAATTTAGGGCTCTTTCCTTAAGAGAGGGAAGGGCTTGGGGTACACCCAGTCTCCAGCTGATGCGGCTGAATGCATGGGTCCATTTGGATGGCTTCTGAAAACCCAACTCATTTTTTAAGTATTCCCAAAGCTGACTTTCCTTTCCGTGAGCACCCAAGCCGATCGCTTCCAGGTAGTTCTTATCCTTTCCATCAAACCGCTTGGCGATTTCAAGGAAAGCATCTTTGGATTGCTCAAAAGATAAAAAGCGCAGCGACAGGGCAACATCCCGGCGAATGCCTGCATCTTCATCTGAGGCGAGCTTTTGCGCATAGGTAGCCATGCTCTCGCCGGTACGGCGGAGGCTGCGATAAGCGACCAAGCGTTGCTTTCTGTCCTTGGAATCAAGCAGTTTCATAGTTTTCTTTTTTCCCTTCTCTCCCAGGTGAGGAAGCAACCAGATTGCCCGGGCGGCGAGGTAGGGGTTCTCGTGCTTCAACAGCACCTCCACTTTTGGGAGGGCAGAATCGCCAAAATTCTTGAGTGATTGAAATCCGAGGTAACGAACTGCTGGGTTGGGGCTTTGTAAGGCATTCAGTGAACCCTCCACGGATTTCAGATCCAGAGAGGGTACCTTCGGATTAAAGCCTTTGGGTGCAATCCGGTAGATTGCACCGGAGGCGGATTCGTCACGGGTGGCATGCCCCCCTGTTCCGGGATCGTACCAATCAGCTACATAGATTGCTCCATCCGGCCCGATATCGAGGTCGGCAGGTCGAAAGTGAATCCGCTTCTCCGCTTCCTCTTCCGATTCATTCTTTAAATCTTTGGTGGTTGGGATCGTACTCAGAAAATCAAACCGATCAAGGGAGTAGGTCGCTCCAACCGGTTTTGGGTGATAACCGAAAATCACATTACGGGATGCCTCACAGGAAAGAAAGGTGCCTTCCCATTTTTTCCCAAGGGCACCGTTTTCATAAAAGGCAACCCCGGTTGGTCCACCTGCTCCGTACACATCTCCGGTGTCAAAGGTGCCCGGGTTGTCCTGCCTCCAGTGGGCTCTCTGGATTGCCTGCCCCGAGCGCTTGGCTGCCTGCCACTTGTGCTGACCATCGAGGGAATAATATCCTGCCGATCCATATTCAAGCACATAGGAATTCCGGCAACTGCTGTAATCATCGTTATCGCTTTGGAAAAGATCTCCCATCGAGCTGACCACCTGTTCGTAACTGTTGCGGTACCCATGGCCAATGATTTCCGCATCGGTCCCGTCGGGGTTCATTCGTACACTGAAGCCGGCACTCCAGACAAAACCATCATCACTTTTTGCACCTTTGAGCTCATGGGTGGGGGTGTAAAAATATTCTTCGCTGGCGCCGCCCCGGTAGTTGGTGTTCATACGGAAGGTTTTGCCTGAGTTGTCGGTAAAGATTGCTCCGCAATTTCCGCTGTTAAAGTACCATTTTCCATCCGGCCCGGAAGTGACGGAGTGCAGGGAATGGTCGTGCTGCCGGCCATTGAACCCGGTAAGAAGCACTTCCTTTTTATCGATTATGGGGTCAAACTCGAGGTTCCGGTCCACATCGGTAAGTACCACAATGTCGGGCGGTTGGGAAATTACGATCTGGTTATCAAAAACGGCTATACCCAGGGGTGATTCCAGGTAAGGGTCCTGCCAAAATACTTTGGATTGATCTGCGGAACCATCCCGATCGGAATCAATCAATACTACGATTCTGTCGCCCGCTTCCCTGCGGATGCCCAGTTTCTCCCGATAATTTACACCCTCGGCGATCCAGATTCTGCCCTGCGGATCGATTGCCATATTGGTGGGGTTGTAAAACATCGGGCTTTTTGCCCATAGGGTTATTTCCAGATTTGGATCGAGAGAGAATTTGCTTAGGTCGACCGATGTCGGTTTTGCCGTTGGTGGCCAGGACCAGTTGGACTTTTTTGCCTGGAGCAAAGCTGCGAATGATAAACTGAGTAAGAATGATAAAAAGGCAAAATATCTCATGAAATACCTAACTAAGGCTATGCCGTAGGTAGAGCAAGGCCTCGCTTGCTATAAAGTAGAAAAAATCTACTGAATCCCGAGGTAAGAAAATCCTTACTTTGCTTCTTTCAATCTATTTTCTAATTGGAGTCGTGCGGTTCTGACTACTGCAGCATATTCCGGATCATTGATCACATTAGTGTACTGATGAGGGTCTTTTACCATGTCGTACAGTACTTCCCCATGCTCACCAAAATTCATGTAGGCCCATTCTGTCGAACGGATTCCCGCACCCTTATCCTTAATATGATGTTCATGGTGCAGCGAGAGTGCAGTATCTCGCACCATGGTCTCTAGGTTCTTAAGGATGGGCAGCAAACTTTTGCCGACAATTTCCTCAGGTAGGGGTAGGCCCAGAAGGTCGAGACAAGTGGGGTAGAAATCAACCAGTTCCGCAAGTGACTGGGTTCTGCCTGGCTTCAGTCCGGGTGCCCGAATCATCAAGGGTACACGGGTCACTTCCTCATGCAGGTTGGATTTCTGCCAGAATCCATGCTCTCCCAAGTGGTATCCATGATCAGTGGTGAAAAAAATCGCTGTGGAATCAATCAGGCCCTGCCTGTCCAGTTCGTCCAGGACCTTACCTAGTTGTTCGTCCATGAAAGAGACAGATGCATAATAGGCCTGCCACATTCCCCGACGGCCCTCCTCGGTCTCATTGAGAAGTTGCCCACTCATAAAACCATGGGCGGCGGGGGGAATATCCTCCACATCCCCTTCGATCTGAGGGGGAACCTGCATTTTTTCCAACGGGTACATATCGAAAAACTTTTTCGGTGCCACCATGGGATAGTGTGGACGGAAGAAACCCACGCCCATAAAGAAGGGTTTTCCTGCTTCTTTTCGTTCACGGATTAATTGGACCGCTTTTTCGGCTACTAAGTAATCTGCCTGGTCAGACCCATCGCTGATATCTGCTTCCACCGCCGCCCAGTATCTTTCCTTGGTTCCCATTCCCTGTCTTCCCTCCATTTTCCGGGTGGCGATCCCGCGGTTCATTTGCCGGTAAAGTCCAGGGGTGTAAGTTTCGGGAGACTTGGTGTTGTGAAACTCCGTCCAGCACGCGGGCACATCCAATCCGCTGTCTCCATTGCGGGGGGAGTTGGGCACCCCCATGTGAAAAATTTTACCGACGCGGGAGGTATGCATATCAAATTTTTGCAAGTGCTCGCCCAGGGTGATCGGTTTCTTTTGTGAACCGGGATAGATGCTCCGCATCATCGATGGACGGGAGGGATAGCAGGCAAGGCCCTGGCAATAGGCACGGTCAAATACCATACTGGTTGCGGCCAGGCGGTCGAGGTTGGGAGTCTGGCAAATCTTGTCTCCATAAGCGGGCAGGGCACTTGCCTTTAAATCATCCGACATGATCAACAAAACATTTTGTATCTTCCCTTTGGGTTGGGCAGAGCCAATGGATGCAGACAGGCAGGTTAAGATGAAAGTCAGTGATAAGAAGTTTTTCATGAAACAGAGTAGCTGGAGCAGGTAAGAATTAATTGGTTTCCGGACGAAATAAGGCTTTCCAAAAGCCGTGAAAAATAAGCATTATTCCCAATACTCCGATTCCTAGGGCTACCCAAAACTCAGAATCATTGGCATAATTATCCAGTTCGTGGAAACCAATATACGCGGACACCAAACCAAAGGTGAGTGGATAACCAAAGAAGACGAGGGAAAGAAAAGATTTTCGGAATACAAAAAAGATTCCCAGGCAAAAGGATACCCCAATGATCGGAACAATCTGTGGACCTATCATGAGAAAAGATCCAGCCATCAGGGTCAGGGTAAGTAAGGAAATGAGAATGCTTTTGATAATTCTAAACCGCATTTCACCCAAATTGTTTGGCGATACTCTGTTTCGCTTGGATCTGTTCTCCAAAAGAATGAAAATAGAAACCACGATCATCGCGGCTAAAAAAATGAGAATAGTATTGATAGTCATAGAAACTAATCGGCTCGATTTCGATCGATGTTACTGGGCTTTCCGCTGACCTCGTGGTGCGTCGCTATCAGCACAGGCTTTCCTGCTTCCCGCTTTACCTCGATGGAAAGAAATCCGCCCTGAACCTTGAGGTAGCGGTGTTCTGGGTAACGGTGCTCTTCCTTCCAACCCGATGCGTGTTCGTCGGAAGCGGAACCGCAGGAGAATTCCTTTAGCCCGGTTTTCTGATCGACGGAGACATATTGCCAGTGCCGGTCTCCGCAGATGACGAAGGCATTTTTTTGCGAAGCGAGAAATTTTCGAATCTGATCTCCTTCATGCTTGAACCCCCGGTTGGCATGATTGTCATTTTTGGAGGACCGGTCCGGACCGACCACCGGGGTGGGGGAGATGAGTACACGAAAGGTGGCATCCGATTCTTCAAAGGTGCGGAAAAACCACTCCTTTTGTTCTTTTCCCCAGATTGATTTTTCCGGGCCATCCATCGTTGTGTTTGGGCTGCGGAAATCCCGGCCTTCCACCATCCAGATTTGCAAGTCCTTTCCCCAGAGGATGGTGCGGTAATTTTTTTTGCGGATGGGAAATTGCTCAACGAATAACTCCTTTCCCTGTTCCCAGGTTAGGTCCATAAAATCCACCCCAGGCCAGGAGTCGTTGCTGGTGGTATCATGGTCATCTTTCATGAAGTAGCTCGCCAACTGCGTGTGAAAATGGGCCAGGTGGGGCAGGCCATAGAGCCGGTTCCACTTGAAGCGGGCCAGCTCCCGGTTGGTTGCCCAGGGCATGGGCTTGTCGTAGTACTCAATATCTCCGGTATGGATAAAGAAGTCCGGGTCCAGCTTGAGCATATTTGGATAGATCTGATGCCCTTCGGGAGTATCCCTTCTCGGGTAGTCCTGGCAGGAAGTAACCACAAATTTAATGGAGGCAATCATCTCCGGAGCAGGTGCAGTGCGGAATTTTCCATGTATGGTTTGCCCAGCTTTTCCATTTGCCGAACGGCTTTCGACCTGCACCTCGTAGGTTTGCCCGGGAAGAAGGTCTCCGATTTCCACCTTGCGGGTAAAGTCCCGATCCTCGTCCACCGGTAACCACTCCGTCCTCGTCGTCTCCACTCCTTGGTTCTGCCAAGAGATGCGCACGCTACCGGCAATGCCAGGTACGGCACCCTCCATATCGGAGAGGTTTTTCCCATCAGGGATTTGCTGGGCGTGCTTGGGGACCTTGCGGAATTTTTCCCCATCGATGTGGGCGGTTGGATTTTTGGTCAAACGGGTCCAGATGATCGCGGAATCCTGGGTGACCTCGCCAATTTTTATACCATTAGTCTGATAAACTTTGCCCCAAAGAAATGATGCCTGCAGGAAGCAGGGTGCAAGAAGAAGGAAAAGCCAGAAGCCCTGATTCATAATCTGCTGATATGAAGCTCCTTAAACCATACCGGGTCACTATGATCCTGTAAAAGAATAGGCCCTTCCCATGATCCAAAGCCTTTTTGATCTTTGTACTTACTTTTACCAAACACATCCTGCCACTCCTTGGTTCCCCAAAAAACACTGATGATTTTCTTACCATTCATCCAGTGCTCGATTACATTTTCCATGGCGACGACTTTTCCATGATT
This sequence comes from Opitutales bacterium, assembly GCA_038152995.1. Lineage (GTDB taxonomy): Bacteria > Verrucomicrobiota > Verrucomicrobiia > Opitutales > Seribacteraceae > Chordibacter. The sequence goes on along the minus strand of JAYOXT010000030.1, from coordinate 10,745 downwards.
CCATTCACCTACGGCACGAATTGGTTTATTTTCCGGAGCGGGTACCAAATCATAAAGCGAGCCTGCCCGGTGAGACGGAATTTTGTTATCCCGATGATTGGTATCGTCTAGAATCTGATATTCCAAGCCAAGATTTCCCCTTGTGCGGTACTTGATTCCACTGTTTCCTGCGGCCGATATTTTCCACTGAAAGCAAAGTGAGAAGTCTCGAAATTTTTCCTTGGTTATAATGTCCTTATCGCCCCCCTTGCGAAAGACCACCCCGTCGGTAATCGTCCAGCCTTTGCCCACAGGTTGGCCATCCAATTTGGTCCATTGGGAAAAATTATTACCTTCGAATAGATTCTGATCTGCTGGCTTGCAAACCGTAGGGGGACGATCCGGAAGCAGGTCTTTTTTTACGTCTTCTGGTTGGTAGAAGTCGGAAAACTGGTGGAGCACACCCTTCAACATTCCCTGAACCCTTGCTTGATCTGTATCAAGTTTTTGCAGCGGATTTTTTTCCAGTCTGTCCTGCGATACATCGTAAAATTTTCCAGTGTTATAGAGTTTGTACCGCTGGGTTCGGGCCCATTGCTGAAACTTACCTTCTTCTCCTTTTACCTTGTAAAAACAATGCACCCATTTTCTTGGGTTTGCTTGCTTGCCAGTGATTTGGGGAAGGAAACTCTGTCCATCCAAAGTGAGGTTCGTAGGTAGAGGAGATTTGGCCGCATCCAGCAGGGTGGGGAGAAAATCACTGAAGTCCACCAGATCATCTATAACTTGTTTTCCGGGGATGGTCTTGGGCCAGTTGGCGATCAGGGGAACATGAGTACCTGCATCCGTCATCTGTCTCTTGCCTCCTTGTACCATTTTGCCATTGAGTTCGGATTTGATTGCTCCAGAGGTGCCATTGTCGCAGGTAAAAAGAACGAGGGTGTTTTCCCTTAAGCCCAATTCATCGAGCTTGCTCACGATCTTACCGACCATTTTGTCGACATAGGCAACCATGTCGCGGAAGTTTTGCGTACCATCCTTGGATTTTGGGTTCTCGCTGTCTGGAGTGGGGCGGAAGGGGTCATGGGGAAGAATCATCGGGTAGTAACCAAGGAAGGGTCGGTCCTGGTTGCGTTCGATGAAATCGCAGAGGTAATCCGTTACCACATCTGGCCCATATTCTCCATTGTTGTAGTCTTTGGCCTGGCCGTTGATTTCGAGGTGGGGGTTGGGGTAGCGGGTATCCTTCCCCTGATCTCTGGCCGCCCGGGTGTGTTGCCAGAGGCAGGATTCATCAAAACCAAAGTGCTGGGGGGAATCGGCTTCCTTGCCCAGTTGCCACTTCCCTACGATACAGGTGGCATAGCCTTCCTTTTTAAGAAGATGGGCAAAAGTGGTCTGCTTGCGGTCCAATACGCCAAATTGTACATAGTTTCTGGCATTGGACATCCCCGTCATGATTTTAACGCGGGATGGCGTGCACAGGGGTTGCGAGTAGCAATGGGTAAAGCGTGCCCCGGTGCTGGCGAGCTCATCGAGGTGGGGCGTTTGGAAGGAAGTGCCCCCATTGGCCCGAACACACTCATAGCCCATGTCATCCGACATAATGAGGATGAGGTTTGGTTTCTTCTCAGACCCAAATAAAGAGAGAGAAAAAAAGAGAAGCGAAAAGCTAACACAGGATGATGTTTTCATGATGTTGATGGGCTAAGGCTGAATTTTAGAAATGTAAAGATACGGGGATCCAATCTTTTTTCCGCCTTTCAAAAAGAGCTTTACAGAAAGATCCAAGGAGCCCTCGTCTAAGGGGACTTCAAATTTTACAGTTTCTGCATCCGTGGCAATTTGCTTTTGAAGTGGAGGGACATCCCCAATTGCTAATTCCACTGCAATTACATCGAGGGCCTTGCCCGGAATATCGCTTCCCTTGTTTCCCACATATTCAATCTTCGGATCACTGGTCGGAGGCAGGGAGGCACGCATCGCAACCATGCCCGCCTCGCGTGGCCACCTTCGTATCTCAAATAGATAAGTGCCCGGCTCTTCTACCGTTACTGGCCAACTTCCACTCCCCGTAATGCCCTCGCGGATCGATCTTTGCCAACCATTGGTCAACCAGGTGGTGGATTGTGAGGAGAGGCGGGGGCGTTCCAGTGGACGGTCCTGCCGGAGTTTTTCCCAAAATTCTTCATACTCTTTTTTGAGCCGGTTTACCACCTCCGGCCTTTGGGTAGATAAGTCATGCAACTGGGAGGGGTCCTTCTTTATCTGAAAAAGTTCGCAGTGATCAGGTGTGTGATAAATGAGTCGCCACTTTTCAGTCATAACCAGGGCTTCCTCAAATTTCTGCGGGCCTTCAACTCCATTTTGAGTGTGGAGAAAAAGAGTACGGTCTGCCCAATCATCCGAGCCTTGTAAAACAGGAACCAAGCTCCGGCCATCGACTGGCAACTTCGTCCGCTTGGGTTCCCCAAGGCCACACAAGTCGATGAAGGTGGGTAGTAAATCCACATGGGCACTAAAGATCGGAAGCTCCCTTGGCTTTCCGATCAGATGTTCGGGGCCACGGATAAACAGGGGTACGCGGTGGCCCCCTTCGTACAGTTTTCCTTTCATTCCCCTTCGCCCGGAGACTGAGTCGATTTCAGTCCCTTTTTTTCTGATGGGGAGAATGGACCCATTGTCGGTCAAAAAAAGGAGCAGGGTATTTTCCGATAATTTTTCTTTGTCCAAAAATTTCATCATCCTGCCCATATTCCAATCCACCCGGGTGATCCCTGCATAGAAAGACGCCTGATCTTGGTTACAACCCTGGTCAAGGTAGGGCTGCATCCACTCTTTGGGCACATTGTTTGCCCGGTGGGGGACATTGGTCGGGAGATAGATAAAGAACGGCTTGTGGTTCTTTTTATTTTGGCGTGCAAACTCCATGGCTTCTTCGAAATAGACATCGGTGCAGAACCCATCCCGACGAACAACCTCTCCGTTATTCCAGTAACGGTCATCCATGCGATCGTTGTCCCATAGGTCATCTCCCAATCCCACTCCTCCATTGCCAAGACCCAGCCATTCGTCAAACCCCCGGTCAATCGGGCGGTAGGGGTAATTTCCTCCAAGATGCCACTTTCCGAAGATTCCTGTTTGATACCCAGCAGTTTTAAAATACTCAGGGAGGGTCGTTTCATCGGTTCGGAGGAGGTTGCGCAGGCCATAGGTCGAGGTGACCCCTGTTCGTTGCGACATTCTTCCCGTAAGCAAAGCCGCCCGGGTAGGGGAGCAAAAAGCATCCACATGAAAGTTGCTCAGGCGGACACTTTGCTGGTGCATCCGGTCGAGGTTGGGTGTGGTTAGAATGGGGTGCCCGTGGCAACCAAGGTCCGACCATCCCTGGTCATCGGTCATCACCACCACAATGTTTGGTTTGCTCGGAGATTCTTCAGCAAGAGCAGTTACATGCCATTCTCCCGAGAAGAGAAGGGCAAGCAAAAGAACTACTAGGCGATGATGCATGGTCACCTAGTTAAGCAGAAGTTCAAGTACCGGGTCTTGGTTAGAAACAGGTTTTCCGTTTTCGTCCTTTCCTCCCAGATTGAGGTACACCTTGTTATGCCCAACTTCTTGGGACTTTTTCTTTAACTCCACCCCAAATAGGCCGTGGTGTATTCCATGGCCGATGTTTTTGGCCGGTGTGCTCATATCTCCCCCATAGCCTAAGTAAATGGGGGGATCATCTTGGGTTAGGTGGTAGTAGCCGGAAAACTCTTTGTAGAGGGCTTCGTGCTTGGAGTAATTTTTCAGGGCATCCTCTATATTTTGCTCCCCAACGGATAGATAAATCATGCGATGGAAAACATTTTTTCCGATCCATGGTTCGATCAGTTTTGGATCAATTGCGGTCTGGGCGCCCCGCACACTGATTCCCTGCACCCGAGTGGATTCCCTTTCGACAGGGTCCTTGGAGTTTGGGTTCGCCAGATCATCATGGCAGGCAAGCCACACCGAGGTGCATCCACCGGCACTGCCTCCGGTAAGCACAATTTTGTTTTTGTTGATCTTCCACTCTTTTGCCTTGGATCGTAAAAACTGAATCGCCCGGGCCGCATCATGTACGGGTGCGGGCAGGATGGCTTCGCCAGTCAACCGGTAACCCACGCTGGCAACCGAAATTCCATTTGCGAGGCATGTTTCAATATTCTTCCCGGAAGTTTTGTCTTTGCTGCCCTGGCTCCATCCACCCCCGTGGATAAAAACCATCAGCGGGCGTGGGCCTTTACCTTCGGCCAGCCAGAAATCAACCTTGGTTCGCTCATACTGATCGTAGGCGACATTGGCGTATGTGGGGGATGGAGGTGGGGTCTGCTTGGCAGAGATGCCAATCATCCCTAGAAATGAAAGCAAAAGGATGAGAGCGGTTTTACGATTCATAAAATTTGGGCTATGAGATTAAGAAAGTAAGTCTTCTTAAAAGAAAAATACGAATCAACTTTCTTTTAGGGCAAAGTACTAAATAAGTAAGTTAGCCTAGTTCCAAATTTCTCCCTTTTTCAGCAATCCGTCGTTGTTGTGATCGTGCCCGCTGAAATGGGGGGCGATGGGGGCGAGGTATTCCTCCAGAGAGATGGAGTTACTCTTATCCTCATCCAATTGTTCAAACAGAGGGTCAGCCAGCAGTTCTTTTTTACTCAATTTCCCATTCTGGTCGGAATCGGATTCATCAAACTTGGATTTCCAGTATGCATCAAATTCATCCCGGTTTACCTCGCGGTTTTTATCTTTGTCCATCATCCGGCAAAGGTAGTCGAAACAGGGCTCGCTTTTATTTTTTTGGGGAGTGCCGGGCTTGAGCCCCAACGTCTCAATCATCACTTGAGTGCTTACCTCCAATCCACCGTCACGCAGGGGGTGCACGGTGTCGGGCATACAAAAAAGAAAACGCTTTGCATCCTTGGTGAGCAAGGCATTCCAGGCAGGTCCGTGATCAATGAACTGGAACCCTCGTTCCTGAGCAACTTGCCGGTAGTTCTGGTCGTATGCAGCAAGGTTGGGTCTGTTTGCCTTGCCGTATCCAAAGACCGGGTTCATCACCATAGGTATAATTTCACAGGCAGGGTTTTTTTGGAGGATCCGGTCGATCATCTGATTGAGGTTGCTCCGGGCATGCTCGATGGTGGTTCGGCGCACGGAGACTGCATCGTTGATCGAAAACTCGATGAACACGCAATCCGGGCGGTGTTGCAGAACTTTGTCCTGCAGGTTTTCCACTCCCCAGTCGGAGTTGGCTCCCCCTTGTGCTCCATTGATTAAGGTGACCTGACCGGGGAACTGCTGGTTGAAAACTTCCCGTAACTGGTCCACCCATGCCCCCACCTTGGTCAGGCTCGTTCCATAAGCCACTACGGTTTGCTTGCTTCCTGTTTGTAAACGATCAATCAGGCGGGTGTCCTTGGACTGGTTGATCAGGTTGGGAGCCACCACTGGGTCACCCACTTTGCGGATAAGTTTGCGTAACCGTTCACTCATTTCTTCGCGTAGCTTGATGTTTTTGGGTTGGTGGTAGAGGTTGTTCATTTCCTCTGGGTCATGAACAAGGTCGAACAATTCCCACTGGTATTTTCCAATCATGCCGGGATAGTGAATCAGCTTATGGGTATCCGTGCGTATCCCGATCATTTCCGGCAGAGTGGTTCCATGCTTGTAAAAATGATAGTACGATTCGTCCCGTACCTTTTCCTCACGCCCTTCGAGGATTCCCCTTAGCGAGTGTCCTTGGATATCACTGGGAATGGGCAACCCTGCATAATCCAGCAGGGTGGGTGCGAGGTCGATATGATTGACCATCGACTGGTGTACCTGCTTGGGGCTTATTTTTCCGGGGAAGCGGACGAGCAGGGGTTGGTGAAGGGGGTTTTCGTACATCCACTGCTTGTTATAGAAACCGTGCTCTCCCAGGGAAAATCCCTGGTCGGATGTATAGATCACCAGGGTATCTTTTTCCAGTCCACTCTCCTGCAAATAGTCGAGCACCCGAGCCACCTGATCATCCACCGATTTAACCAACCGGTAGTACCCCTTGATATATTCCTGATACATTTTACGGGTCAGTTCATTTCGGGAGATGCCAGGGTTTTCCTTCTCAATCCGTTCCCGCATATCCTTAAAGACGGGCTTAAGAATGATGCGGTTGTTTCTCATAATTTCCGAAATCGCTTCAGGGGTTCTTCCCTTGTAGTCATCCAGCAGGGTCGGCGGTTCGGGGATAAAAACATCTTTGAGGAAATCCTCGTAGCGGGTAGGAGGTGTGTAAGGTTCGTGGGGCGGTTTGGGGTGGAGCAAGAGGCAGAATGGTTTGCTTGGGTCGCGCTTTTGCTTGAGCCATTGGATCGCTTCCGTCGTGATCACCTCATTGTTATACCCCTTGAGGGTGCGGCCGCCACTGAGTGCTTCTTTTTGGGTTTCTGGGCTCCAGTCTATCCAAGGGTGGTGCGGCTCAAATACATTGGGGTCCCATGGTTTTCCCTGCATTTTTTGCACGCAAAAATAATCAAAACCAGTCGGGCGGGAGAGCAGGTGCCACTTCCCGAATAAGGTAGTCTCGTAGCCTGCCTTTTGTAAAAGTTTTGGGAAAGTCTGCTGACTCCCATCAAAGCGTTGGTTCAGGTGGGTCACCCCATTGCGGTGGGAATATTTTCCGGTGAGGGCAGCGGCCCGTGCCGGGGTGCAAAAAGAATTGGGGGTGAGGGCATGTTCAAAGCGCATACCTTCGTTGGCAATGCGGTCGAGGGCAGGTGTTTGGATGTCTTGGTTTCCGTAACAGCTCAGTGCCTTTTTGGCATGATCATCGGAAAAGATGAGCAGGATGTTTGGCCTCTTTGCCTCAGCGGCGAAAAAGAATGAGAGTAGGAAAGCAAATGCGAAAAGCGGGCGTAGTGGAAAGGCAGGATGATTCATCGGTTTCACTTCAGTTTTATCTCTTGGTCAAATTTTTGGTAGGTTTGGTAAAGTTTATCCACCAGTTTTTGGTTTTCGGCGGCGAGGTTGGTTTGCTCGCCTGGGTCCTTTTGTAGGTCATAAAGCTCATACTCTCGTGGTTTTGTTTTTTCAAAAGTAGTTTTCCTGTCGGGATGAATCCATTTCCATTCATCCACCCGCAGGGCATTCAATCGGTGTATCATTGGTGGACGGAGGAATCGTTTTTCCGGTTTCAGTAAAGCGGTTAAAAAACTGTGACTGTCCACTGCAGTGGGAAATTTCTCTTTGGGGTTGATACTTAAGAGCTCCGCAAAGGTGGCAAAAAAATCAGTAAAATTGATGGTGGATTCGGAAGTGGTTCCTGCGGCCAGTTTGCCGGGCCACTTGGCAATGAAGGGCACCCGGTGCCCGCCCTCGTAGCGGAATGCTTTCATGCCCCGAAATTTTTCTGAGGATGCATGCCCCTGCGCTTTCATGACTTTGTGCGCCACCGGGCCGACTCCGTTGTCGCTGGTGAAAAAGAGCAGGGTATTTTGATCGAGCCCCGTCTTTTTAAGGGCATCATTAATCTGTCCGACCACCCAGTCCATTTGCATCAAGAAATCTCCGTAGGGGCCCAGTCCGCTCTTGCCTGCAAACTCTTTCATCGGCACCCATGGTTGGTGGGGGATTGGGGATGCGTAGTACAAAAAGAAAGGTTTATCCGATTTCTCCTGAGCATGATCCTTAATGATCTTTACTGCCCGTTTCACCAGCGTGGGACTTGCCTGCTCAACCGAAAAACCAGGAGCAGTTTTGGTTTTCACAGTTATACTTTCACCCTTGATATTGAATTTAGGAAAAGTGAGGGGTTCGGTCGGTTCACTGGTGAAGCGATTGTTTTCGATCCAGCACATGGGGTCGGATCCGGCGGAGGAGTGGATACCGAAAAAAGTATCGAATCCCCTGTCAACGGGTCCACCGGGCAGGGGCTGGTCTGTCCACTTGTTTTTCTTCTGATTAGGATAGTCAAAACCGAGGTGCCATTTTCCTACCATGTGGGTGGAGTACCCTTGGGAACGAAATAAATCTCCCAGCGTTTTCTCATCCTTACTCACGATGGCTTTTCCTCGGGCAAGCAGGGTATTGAGAACTCCGGTTCGGGCAGGATTGATCCCGGTAAGCAGACCATAGCGCGAAGGGGTACAGGTTCCGCTCGCAGCGTGGGCATCGGTGAAACGGATCCCCTCACTGGCTAACTTGTTAAGATTGGGCGTGCTGATCCTGGAGGAAGGGTTGAAAGGTTCGCAGTCCCCATAGCCAAGGTCATCAGCAAGAATAATGATTACATTGGGGTTTTTGCCCCATGCACATATCAGACAGGTTAAGAAAAATAGAAACCCGAAGACGCACTTTGGACTCATAGATACGGTTGTACTACTCTGCCTTATAAACATCGATCTCCCCGAAGAAAGTTGGTCCGTTCACTTCAAGCAGCAGGTAGCGGTACTCTCCGATTTCTCCCTTGGATGCAAAGATCGAACAGGCCTGCTGCGAGGGTCGGTTATCCAATTGTTTGACATGGAAGAATTGTTCGCTGTTTACCCGGGCAATCCGTACCCATCCACTCTCCCTTGCCGGTATCTCCAGATTGGGGAGCTCCTTGTCCGGCCATCCAAAGAGGGTGAACTTTTGCTGGGCCCGGTCATTGTGTTCAGGAATACGGTTATGCTGGTGCCAGGAATAGGAATTGATCTTCGCAATGGAAATCGCTTTTCCCAGATCGATCAGCAGGCTGCCATTTTTTACATCGTTCTCAAAAAAAACAGATTCCTGAGGTGAGTCCTGGTTGGTTTGTCCACTCCCATCGAGAATGGACTTTGGATTGACCGTCCAGTTTGGTCGCGACCTGAGGAGACCCCTGCCCACACTGGCCGAAGCAAAACCCTGTGATATGTCCGCATAGTCCTGATTGCTTGGGGGTATAATCGTGGGAAAGCGGAAATCCTTGGATGCATCCCCCGATTCGATCCGGGTGAGAATCTTCCGCTCTCCCGGTTCCACTAGCATGGCCTGCCCCGCCCCAAGTAACTGGTGCTGGTGATCATGGTCCACGATCAGGTTTACCTCCCCGTCCGATACCTCCAATCGGCTCAGCCCATCCGGAGCAACTGATGCTGTAAATGCGGTGCCCAAGTCCACGAACCTGGAACTCGGTGTACCTAGGGTAAATCCCTGGCTTTCCTTGGAATCGGCCAACACTTCAGCCGATCCCAGGATAAGGAAGGCAGCGTTGGGACCCTTTACCTCGAGAATGCTCGGACCCTCGAGTTGGAGCTCGGCACCCGTATCAAAAAGGACTTTCGCCTGTCCTTCGGAAAGTTCAATCCGCTGGCCCACCCGCAGAGGGGTTCCTTCGACCGAAGCCTCACTCTGGTGCATCCATCGGCAATTTTTCAGTTCTGCGATATGGGCAACTTCGGCCGCTTCCTTCGAAAGAAAGGAAGCGGATGCCAGCCAGGCAACAACCGCACAAACGGCAACAGCCCCAGCTATCCATCCTTTCCATGATCGATCGGTTTGTGCGGGTGCCTCAGCAAAGTCCAAAAGACTGCCCGTCCCACTGATCATACCAGGCAGGGCGGCGTCCACCCGGGCATAGGCAAGAAAATCTTGTCGCAGTTGTTCGTCTGCGAGCATCAGTTGTTCAAGTCTCGAGGTCTCCGTCGCAGTGGTCTCTCCTGCTAGGTAGCGGCCGACCAAATCCATTTTTTCCTGGTCCGACTTCATGCCCTTGCTTCCTCCCCCTCCAATGTTTCTTTTACACAATCAGCCAGAGCCATCCGGGCACGGTGTAAAACTTTGTAGACGGACATCGGTGTACGTCCTTCACGCTCAGCAATTTGTTTGATTTTTAAATCTTTATCGTATGCCTCCCGCACCAAGGCAGAGTGCTTGGGGGGAAGTTTTGCCAGGCAGGATTTGAGTGCTTTGATCTCTCGATCACTATCCAGAGCAATCTTTTCCGACTCCAGTGCAAGTTGTGTAAGCAATTCCTCGCCAAAAATATGCCGGTCCCGTGCCTTGTCTCTGCGGTAGGCAAGAACTTCGAATCGGGCCACGCCAAAGGCCCACCTGCGGAAGTTTTCAGGATCATCCAATTGATCAAATTTTTTCCAAAGCACGGCTGCAGTCTCCTGCATCACCTCGCGTGCATCCTCTAGGGTTGGCAGAAGGGAGCGCACAAATCCACGCAGGGATTCTTCGCACTCTACATAGAGGTGAAGGAACTGCTCGTGGTTCTCAATTTCTGGGCGGTACATACCGCCATTTATACTCCAGCAAAACCGTTTATTTGCCGACTTTAAACATGCATTGGCAAATTGGCCTATTTTATCTAGCTTTAACCCGTACGCGGATGTACTGGGTAGTGCCTGCTGAGGTAGCGGCGGTGGTCCGGTAGACTACGCGTTCCATACCCCCACCGATATCGGTGGCGGATCCAACTATTTCGACCCCACTGGTCGTCCATGTTCTTAAGTCCGTGCTCTTTTCCACGATGTACTGCAGACCCATATCTCCCTGATAGGTGGAGCTGAAGCGGGTGAAGGTGAGGTATTCCTTGCCGTCACTTTGTTTTTTGATCGGCTTGGGCAGGGTGTCTCCACGGTCATTGCTGAGAGAGTCCCCACCAAAAGCCCGTTCGAGCAGGTTGGATACACCATCTCCATCGGAGTCGTAGTTATCGCTGTTAAACAGAGCAAGTGCTTTTTCCCCGGATATGCCCATCTTGGATTGGATACGAGAGAGAGCATCGG
>JAYOXT010000029.1:0-22637 GCA_038152995.1 Opitutales bacterium | reverse complement strand
GCATTTGCTCAGGGGCAAAAAAACAAGCAGCCAGTCGAGCAGCTCGATGCTCTGGTTGTTGAATCCACCGCATTAGATTCCAAGCTTTCCGATGTTACCCAATCCGCAGTGGTGCTGGAGGGGGACCGTCTGGAAAAAATAAAGGCGGGCACGATTGCCGAGACTTTGGCCGACCAACCAGGTATAAACCAGTCCCATTTTGGGCCGAGTGCCAATCGTCCGATTATTCGAGGGTTGGATAAAAACCGGGTGCGCATACTGAAAAACGGAACCGATGTATTCGATGTCTCTGCACAATCGGAGGATCATGCGGTACCGGCGGATGCGTTGCTGGTGGATAGGATAGAGGTGCTCCGTGGGTCCTCTGCTTTATTGTATGGCGGGAGTGCTGTTGGGGGGGCGGTCAATGTAATCGATCGAAGCATACCCACCCGTTCGTACAAGGACTCGCCTGAGGGTTCTGTGCGTACTGGTTATAATAGTGCCAATGATGGTTGGAACTATGGGGCGGTGGGATATGCCGGTACAGATTCCCTGAGCTTTCAAATCAACGGCTTTAAGCGAGACTTTGAGGATTATGAAGTACCCTCCTTTACTTTGCCTGATGGAAGCAAGGCAACCAAGGTGGTAAACTCGAAGGGGGAAAGTTCCTCTTATGGTTTGGGCGGTACGCACCTGTGGGATGGGGGTTATGCGGGCATCAGTTTTTCGACCTATGAAAATACTTATGGCGTACCCGGGGAGCATGCCGATAGCGAGACCCGTATTGAGCTGGAGAGCGACCGGTTTGAAGCACGATCAGAACTGGAAATAAACGACTCTGCGTGGCTGACCGGTATCGAATTTAATCTTGGGTATGGAGACTACCGCCATGATGAGATCGGCAAGCATGACGGGGAGGATGAGTTTGAAACGCATGCCACTTATTTGCGGGAAGGCCTGGAGGCCCGTGTTGTGTTCAAACATGAAGTGGGCAAGCTCCGTGGGGGGCTCGGATTTCATGGTTTGTTTGATGAGTTGAAGGTGCAGGGAGAAGAGAATGGCACGATCTACTCGGGGGTAAGTGGGGAGAATCGTGCGATTACTGCAGAGGACTCTTCCCGTTTGGCAATCTTTCTGGTCGAGGAATACGATATAAATGACGAACTGACCCTCAATGGGGGAATACGCTGGGAATCCCTGCAGAGAGAATTTCAGGGCGGATTGCCGGACCGGGATGATTCAATCTTTAGTGCAAGTGGTGGTTTGTCCCGCGATCTGGGGGAGGGTTGGAACCTCAGCGGAAACATTAGTTACACCGAGCGTGCACCGGATACTGCAGAATTATACAGTGATGGCCCGCACCACGCGACCGAGGCGTTTGAAGTGGGTAACCCAAACCTGAAAGATGAAACTGCGGTGAGCCTGGAGGTGATGCTTCGTAAGACGATGGGCAAGGTAACTGGGCAACTCTCTGCTTACCATACCGAGTTTGATCATTATGTGTTTTTGGAAGGCCACGGGGTGCAGTTGGTGGGAGATGAAAATATGTCCAAGCGGGAATACACCGGGGTAAAAGCTGAATTCCAGGGATTGGAAGCGGAAGTAAACTGGCTGGCTTTGGAAAACCAAGGATGGTCGCTGTTGCTCTCTGCTTATGGGGATATGGTACGCGGGAAAAATAAATCTGAATCCACAGATCTACCAAGAATCCCAGCTGCACGGATTGGTTTTGGGTATGAAGTGCAGACAGAAAAACTGACCTTCGGGATGAACCTTACCCGGGTGTTTAAGCAGAATAAAATTCCTGTGCATGAGGAGGACGATGACCATGGAGATGATGAACATGGCCATGAACCCACCCCAACGGACGCGTACACCACGCTGGATGCCTATGCCTCTTATGATCTCACCTTTGGAGATACAGATGGGGAGTTCTTTATCCGGGGGAATAACCTGACTGATGAGTTGGCAAAGTCTCATACCTCATTTGTTAAAGATTATGCTCCCCTCGCGGGTGCCAGTGTGGAGGTTGGACTGGGTTTCGATTTCTAATCTTTCAGGCCACACAGTTGGCCTAAAATAAAGTAAGCCGGGCTCTCCTGAAAATGGGGGAGTTCGGCTTTTTTGTTTTCGGATATTCTGGTGAGTAAAACTGACTTACAGTGCGAGCAGCTCATTCATGAGCTTAGCTGTCTTTTCGAGCCCGCCGTCATTGCCCTCGCGTGTAGCCCAGCCGGAAAACTCGATCTTTTCCAATTCGTGGCGGACTTTCTTCCAGTCGACATCGCCCTGACCGAGCGGGCAGAATCCATTCTTCGATCCCCAGTCTTTGACATCCAGTTTGAGGGTGCGTTTACCCAGGATACGGATCCATTCATGACTGGGGGCAAACTTTTGCATGTTTCCGATATCAAAATACGCCTGCACCCAGGGGCTGCCGCAGGCATCAATATAATCACGAAATTGCTCGGGCTTGTAACAAAACCCATTCCATACGGTTTCGATCAGAATGTGGATCTTTAATTCCTCGGCGAGGGGGAGAAGTTTTTGGATCTGCTCGATCGAACGGTCCCACACATGCTGGTGGTTTTCCTGCTCTCCGGTAACTTTCCCGGGGACGAGTAGTACGGAAGTACCGCCGACTGCATCTGATTCACGCATCGCCTGAGCGAGACCCTCTCTGCTTTTTTCACGAACCTGTGGATTCGCATCGGACAGGCGGATTTGCCAGTGCTTACTGTACACCACGCCGTGCATGGGGATGTCCAGTTTTGCGCATGCCTGCTTCATCGCATCAGACTTGAGACCAGGTGCAGAACCCTCGATCCCATCGAAGCCCAGATCTTTGAGCTTTTTCATCTGCTCCTCGTTCGGAGTGGTACCGAACTTAACCGCCTTCTTTATCTTCCCACGAAAGGAAGGGTCTTGGGCGAAGGAAAAATTGGATAGGGCAAGGGCACCGGCAGTGGTGGCAAGAAATCGTCTACGGTTCATCCCTGCATAACGGAGCTTGAAAAAGAGTTTGTCAATTCTGTCACTAGAATGGTGAGAGAAACATATTCACAGGCACAGATTTTACCTTGCTGAATAAACCAGCCAAAGTTCATATTTAGCTTATTATTAATTTGCCCAAACCAAAGGAAAAAGAGTGAACGAAAAGGAAATCAATCTAAGTAAAACCCAGCTGCTGTTTTTTGTTTCGCTTGTCCTGTTTGCCGGTGCTCTGATCGCCTGGTTGGTGAATGTTGAAATTGCTCTGCAGACATTTCTTCCCGGGCTCATTTTAGTGAGCGATCTTTTGCCAGCCGCGATCCATGAGCGTTTGGTTTGGTTGTCCGCAGATTTGAGCACCATCAGCACACTTGTGCCCGTGCTTTTATTTTTATTTCCCTGTATGCAGAGTTGGAGAGTCCTGCAGGCAGGCAACAATGTGCTGGAAAGACGGGGAATACCCAGCGATCCATACCCGGTCAATTTTTCCTACTTTTTGGTGATGCTTGGTCTGGCGGGTACCCTTTATGGTTTGCTTATTGGGCTTGATGTAAGCGGGGTCAAAAAGCTGGGCGAGAACGGCCAGATGGTGGACAAAATAAAGGAGTCGCTCGATCAGTTGCTCGGTGGGACGGCCACTGCATTGCTTAGCTCATTACTTGGTTTAGTCGGTGCATTTCTTGCCGCCAAGCCCTTTAGCTGGGTCTTTCAATGGGCCACCGAATTAAGTGATGATGAAGACTTAAGCCTAGCGGAAACCATTGAGCGTTTAGTAGACGATATGCAAGCCCTGGGAAATGCCAGCCGGGCATTTGGGGAGCGGTTGGATGGAACGAGTATACAGGATGTGCCCAATACGCTGGTTGAGATAAAAGGTGAGCTCGCTGGCCTTAAGCATGAATTGGCCCGTGCAAACCAAAGAATTGAAGTGCTGGGAGAATCGCAAAAACAGGGGCAGGAAATGCTTGTTCCCTTGCAGGAGTTGGGAAGGCTGGGGAACTTGGAAACCCTCCTGGCCAGAATAGGAGACGCTCATGAGGCGGGAAATGAAACAGACCAAAAAATGCTCGGCTCCCTGCAATCGATCCAGCAACAACAGTTGGAGCAGTCCCGCAAATTAAATGAGGACTTCGAGGGCATGGCAAGCAGCCTGCGTACAATAGAGGATTGCCTGACTGCCCTGAAAGAATCCGGTGCAACAGGTACGGAAAAACTGGAAGAGACCATCTCACAGCTTCGGGCGGCCAATGCCACCCTGAACCTAAGCCGGGAAGAGGCACAGTCACAAAGAGAGAACATCGTTTCCCTGCTTAAGTCTGCCGAGGCAGACCGAAAAGCAGAGCGCAATGCGTTGCGCAATGCATTCGGGCAGTTTGCCACAACCAACATGCCGGCAGACCAAGGCGGGGAGCAGTGAGTGCCAACAGGAAGGGGCTGGCTGGTCTCGACAGTCTGATAAACGGGAAGGGTGCGAGGGCGAGGCGTTCCCCAGCTCTAAGCCCCAACGATGCGTTGGTGCAGGTGGCACTGCCCCTCGTGCTGATCCTTGCTATTATTACCCGCTTGATGGTCATTGAGTATACCGAGGCAATGCGAAACCAGGGTCCGCGCATTCTCGATATGTGGAAGCAGCAAATGATTCTACGGGCGGACACCGTAATGGATGCATGGGAGAGGGAGGCCGAACTGGGAGCATTTCCGGACTTTAGCCGAATCCAATGGCAGGGGGCATTCCCCAATGATCCTCGGTTTGAGAATTTGTGCACAAAAGCCCTGGAGATGAATGACCGGGCAACGCTGCAGGACAATCTGTACCATGCAGCTCTGGCGTATGCCCCGCCGATTGGGGATGAGGAAAATACGGGCCTTTTTTTTACACTCCATGATCCGCTGGCCAGGGTGCAACCGGAAGATCCCGCCAAGGTTTCAGAAGACTTTGTGATCGATGAGGAGCGCCGGGCCTATGCCTATGCCTACCTGGCGGACCGTATGGCCAAGTGGAAGGAGCAGGTGGAGGGCTTGCAATGGTCTGCCGTTGCCCAATGTGCGGATGAATTGCCCCTGGAAGATTTTGGGGCTGGGCAGGAGGGAGTATCTGCACAACTCCTGAGGGTGGCCGATTTGTTGAAAGGGCGTGGCTATCCCTTGCTTAACAGCGTGGTTGAGGAGTACGGAAGGTTGAACCCATGATCGGTAAAATAATTGGTAGAAGCCTGCTCGGTGCCTGGCTCTTATGGAGTGGCTCGCTCTGTATGTTTGGAGAGAACACCGACCCAAAAGCCGGAGCAAAGAAGATACTCGCTCTGCGGGCAGCGGCAGAAAAGGCACGGATGTATCTTCAGGGGGCGGCTGATGTAAACCGAACCGCCATTGATGAGCTGAGTAATTTACTTTCCCAGGAAATGCTGAAGAGGGTGGAAGAATTTCAGGCAAAAAAGAAAGGGCAAATCCCGACCGAAAAATGGTTGGAGAACTGGCGGATGGAAGAATTGCAAAAATCGGTTACTGAAACTGTTCAGTGGGCGAAGGAGCAAAGCCCCTTACCAATCGAGGAAGCGGAGGTTTTAAAACGGGCAGCCAGTGACTGGGCTAAGGAAGCACCTGCCAGGGCACAGGAATATGCCAGGCAGAGCCTGAAGCAGGTTTATCAAAAAGCCAGAGACCTGGCCGCGGGCGAACAGTTGAAACACTTACAGAACAATCTTTCCTATCCGAACAAGGAGGAATTAAATGCCCGGCTGAATCAACTTTTTGAGGAAAAAACCAAAGGGCTTTCCCCTCTGGCAATGGATGATTTCTCGGTGCTGGACGAATGGCTGCAAAGCATGGTTGGAGAAACCGGGCCGGTTTTTGAGGAGGTGAGGAAGAAGGTTGCGGAGATGTCCACCGATATGCGCCTGGAAATAGCCAAGCAATACAAGGCACAATTTGAGCAAGTAAAAGGGATGGTGCAAAAGAACGAGTTTGCACAGAACTTAAAAACCCGAATGGAAATGCAAGGGGTTGCCCTGCAGGCATTGGCGGGAAACTTTGTGAGCGATTTAAATGCAACTCCCCCTGTCTACGGTGTGTTTGATGCTTCTGAAAAGCTGGTGGAGCGAGCAGCAATTCATTGGGAGAGCAAGCGGTTCGATAAGTTTTTGAAGGAAACGGATTTTTGGTTGCCGAGCAAGGAAGGGATCGAAAAAGCGATACGGGCGGATTTGCCCAACCATGTGTCGCTTGGAAAGAGCCTGAATTTGTTGACTGAAAAATATCTAAGTAATGCCCGGCAAAAATTGGCCTTAGAGTATGGTGGCAAAAAATGGAGCCAGTACTTTGCTGATGCTTTTACCAAGGGGGAGCAAGTAGCCAGATCGCTCGATAACCGATTTCGAGAGGGAATTAAGAAGAGCTCGAGCGAGGTAAGAAAAAATTTAGCCGGGGAACAGTTAAACGCGGAATTTAAAGATTTGCTCGCCCCTAGTTTTCCTCAGGAGTCACAAGTTGTATGGTTCTATGAGCAGGGTAAAAGTAAGGTGACTGAGTTTTCGGATTTGGCAAAAGGATTAGACTTATCCTTCGATCAAAAAACCAATTTATTGGAGGAGACCCGTCTTATGGCAGTGGAGTTGGCAAATGAAGAAATGATGCCCGCTTTGGCCTCACTGCAAAAACAGATCGAGAATGTTCGGGTATTGGAAAAAGAATATCTCGAGGAGCTAAAAGAGGATGTTTCAAAAGGCAGGGAGTTTGAGGAAATCTTGCAAGACTGGCAGTCCCGTTGGAATGAATTATGGAAGGAAGAAAAGCAGCAGGTTGAGGAGCGTTGGCAACCCCATTTTGAACTCACTGGCAAAGAACTGAGCAAGGCGGTGCGTCAGTTATACGAGGGCATGATAAGTGCGGTGGAACAAATCACACCGGAGACTGTACAGTCCCCAACCGAGGAACTGGGTGGAGAGAAAGAAACCATAGCAACGGATGCGGTACCGGTGGAAAATGAACTGCCCGAATCGCAGGAAGAAAAGAAGGAGGAAAAGGCAAAGGGAGGCGAGCAGGAACTAAACGGTGGGATCACGGAGGAATTGAAAGTTTTTGTGGGCTTGGCAGACGGCGTCTTTGCATTTGCGGATGCTCCGGAAGGTAAGTGCAGAATGTTGTTTGGCACACCGGATGGGGTGGGGGCATTTGCGATGGAGTTTGACCCCAAGGATGTGGAGGGTGCTGCCAGGAATATTTCCCAAAGTTTGCAAAAGCCACTCGGCTTGGTACTCGATGGGAACGCGAAGGGGAAAGAGGATGGGATTTTTAATCTGTTTTCAGCGAGCAGGGATGGGTCTGAAATACGGATGCTCTTTCGGGTGTCAAGCCCGGCGATTCGTCATCAAATGAGCATACTTGTGCGACAGCAGGTACAGGAGGCGATCGATGCCTGGGCCAAAAAATCTGGCCGGAAAGCTCCCAATCTTATCTGGCAGGATGATGTGGAACTGTAAGGGGCGTTTGAGTTTACTCTAACTATGAATCCGCAGGAACAGCTTACAGGAGAGCTGGCCGTTTGGGTGGCGTGGTCAATGGCGATCTACCTGCTGGTTCTGATCTGGATTAGTTGCCTGGCGAGCAAGCGGGTGCGTGGGGCAGAAGACTTTATTGTGGCGGGAAGAAGGCTGGGGCTGGGGTTGACCACGGCCACCCTGCTGGCGACTTGGTTTGGAGCTGGCACATTGATGACGGCGGCTGACGAAATTTACCGGGTCGGTCTGCAGGGAACAGCCCTTGATCCTTTTGGAGCGGGCCTATGCCTTCTGATCTTCGGAGCCTTTTTTGCAGGGCCTCTCTGGCGGGAAAAGCTGCTGACCTTGCCGGAAATATTTGGAAGAAGGTTTGGGATGAAAACGCGTCGGTTGGGAGCCATCCTGATGATTCCTCCCTACCTCGGCTGGATCGCCGCACAGTTTATGGCCCTGGCTGGCATCATCACCCTTTTCTTCGATCTGCCCTTCGGGTGGACGCTGGCGGTGGTGGCTCTGATTGGCACGGCGTACACGGCGATGGGAGGAATGTGGGCGGTCAGCCTCACCGATGCCTTTCAGTTGGGACTCGTGATGGTCGGGTTACTGGTACTTACTTTCGAAGCACTCGCCCGAGCGGGTGGACTCGTCGAGGTTTGGAATGCATTGCCGGAGGGGCACAGGGTATTTGTTCCCCGGGAGAGCATGGCCTCGCTTGTGGGCTTTATTGGTGTGGTGGCAGCCGGTGCCCTAGGTAACATTCCTTCGCAGGATGTTTCCCAACGGGTTTTTTCGTCGAAGAGCGAAGCGGTGGCCAGGCGGGCTTGCTGGATTGCAGGCGGAGCCTACCTCCTATTGGGGTTGAGCCCAATTATACTCGGACTGATAGGCCGGGTGATGAATCTGGGCGAGGAGCAGGCGGTGGTGTTGCAGGTGGCTGGGGTTTCGCTGCATCCGGTGATGGTCGTGCTGCTGGTGGTCACGCTGATGTCGGTCATTCTTTCGACTATAGATGGTGCCCTTCTCGCTCCGGCGAGCGTGCTGGTCAACGACCTTCTGCTCAAGGACGAGAAATTGGGTGAGCGGTTGGGTAAGTTTCGGATAGGGGTCTGCCTTATGGGGGGAATCAGTCTGTGTTTGGCCCTGGCGGGTGAAAATGCCTATGACATGCTGGAGGCAAGCTACGAGCTGGGGATGGTTTCTCTACTGGCCCCATTGACCTATGCCTTGTTTGCCAGAAAGAAGAGCGGTGCAGGGGCTTTGGCCTCCATGCTTTTGGGTACGGTTCTTTGGTTGGGGCACTACCTATTTGGAATGGAATCCTTCTTAGGATGGGATGGGTGGCCAGTCGGGTTGTCTGCGATGGCCTTATCGTTTTGTATTTATCCGCTTATTTCCCAGCTTTCGAAGCAAAATTAGGGTATGTTTGTTACAAGAATTTAACAATAAAACAGGCTGATGTCGCTTGCGTTCTTCACAATTAGTCTATAAATGTTCATTAACTAAACAAACTTAGCTATCAGCTAAAATAAACAAACTATATCGGGAGATGGGATTAACTTGGCACAATGCTTGCAAACACTAGCACATGTCCGCGTTTTTGACTCTCCTACTAGACTTTATCTACAAACTAAAATGAAAACTTTATTTCAAGAAGACCTATTAGAGGCAGGCTATGAACTGCCGACTTCTGGGCTTTGTTACAACCTAGATCCTAAGGATGCTAAAGCACTTATCTCTGAGGGAGAATGGTTGCTTGCAGAAGATGAACTGGTAGCACGCGAGGGAGATAAACAAAGCTACCTCTACATGATAGTTTCCGGGGCAGTCGAGCTTTCCAAAAAAGACGACCGTGGTAAACAACAGACTATTGCAGATCTTGGGACAGGAGATACTTTTGGAGAGGTTGCTTTCTTGCGAGGGCACATCGCATCGGCAACTTCGGAAACTCGTGGACTTTGTATTCTATGGAGAATGGATCACGATCAATTGCTTGCATTTATTGCGAGCCACGGAACCATCGCTGGTCAACTCTGTCTTAACCTTGCCGGTTTGCTCGCAGACCGTTTGCTTAAGGAAAATAAAATGGTTTCCAGAGTCAAAATGGATTTGGAGGAAGCTATATCCAGTCTCCGGACTGCTTCCGAGGAGGATACTCTAAAGACTACTGCTCTGAAAGAATTGCAAAACAAAGTAGAAAGCCTGAATCAGGCGACTCGTGTCCGCAGAAACAAGCAGAGCAAGCGATCCAAGTTCAACTCTATCTCCATGACCAGTCTAGCCGTTGCCTGCCTATGCATTGCAGGGATGTTTGGACTCTACAATTCATATGATCATGATGCTCCTGATCAAGTTCTTGCCCTCACCGAAGAGCTGGAAAGTATGAAGAAAAATGAAGCCTTCTATCTTGATCTAAAGAAAAGAATTGAAGGTGAAAATCAGGAGTTGGTTTCGATCAATAACGATTTCAAAAAGCAAAAAGAATTGGACTCTGATCAACTTCTTTCCTTGCAGGAAGAGTTGAGTCACAAGGATTATGAATTTGATGTGTTGAAATCAGAGTTAGCTTCAACCAAGGATGAATTGGCCAAGCTCATTGATATCCAAACCGTTGCGGTTGAAGAAGAAATTGCAGATGCTGATCCAACTGAAACTTATGTCCCCTTGGTTCCTCAGGATTTTATCGATGAGATCAAAACCTGGACGCAAACAAACTCGACCCTTGCTTTTCCAATAGAAGTCGAAGTGGTTAATTCAACGGTTTCACTCGCTGACCTCACCCTTACTGCAACCGTTGAGGTTGAAGTTGGAGGTAAATTAGTTGTTACCCGTTTTCATCCTGTGTCCGAAGTCTATGCGGTTGCCCGTCTTGGGGACAACGACACCTTTATGGCTTCTGTGCATATTGATAATATCAACTTGATGGAAAATCTTGCTGAAAGGTATACTAAACATATGCGTGGCATGGGAAAAAAGATCGTTAATCCCTATGTTGATAATCGGTTTTCTCAGTTAGACCAAAATTTATCTGGGAACTGAGTGCTCAGTCTATTTACCCCTATTGTATTTAAAACTGTTCAAGGGGTCTTTGCTTTTGCATTGCTCTGCGATGACACAACGATTTTGCTCTAATGTTTATTAATTATAAACCATTCCCACTTGTTTCTGAGGTGGGACAGGTACTATTACTTGGTTAGGTTGAAGAGGGCAGCGTTTAGGCTAGACTAGAAACATCGATAACGAAGCGATATTTCACCTCGTTTTTCTGCATGCGGGTGTAGGCATCGTTAATTTCATCCATGCGGATGACCTCGACTTCTGAAAGTATGTTTTTCTCTCCGCAAAAATCGAGCATCTCCTGCGTTTCAGCGATACCTCCAATGAG
The DNA here is from genome assembly GCA_038152995.1 of Opitutales bacterium. Classification (GTDB taxonomy): domain Bacteria; phylum Verrucomicrobiota; class Verrucomicrobiia; order Opitutales; family Seribacteraceae; genus Chordibacter. Next base: position 11,786 of record JAYOXT010000029.1, on the reverse strand, counting down.
GGATCCCGCTAAGCTGCGGCGTCCAAAAATTAGTTGCGCTGCATTGACCTTACTTAATGGCTCGACTGCCCCAACTACGCACATCGTGCCGTTGGTTTTGAGTAGTTCGAGGTAAGGAGTGAGGTCGTGGTTGACCGGTATGGTGTTGAGCAAAAAATCGAAACTACCATTTACTTTGGCAAGCTTTTCAGGGGAGGATGATAGAAGTACCTCATCCGCACCAAGCAGGCGGGCATCTTCCCCCTTTTGCTCCGATGAGGTAATCATGGTGGTGTGGGCCCCCAAAGCGTGGGAAAATTTTACTCCCATATGACCGAGTCCACCCAAGCCAATCACGCCCACTTTGCTCTCTTGACCGACTTTCCAGTTTCTGAGCGGAGAATAGGTGGTAATCCCGGCACAGAGGAGGGGGGCAATGCCAGGGCCTTCAAGGCTATCGGGAACCTTTAAAACAAAGGATTCCTGGGCAACGATACTTTGGGAATAGCCGCCGTAAGTAAAACCACCGGGGTCTTTTGTTTCTGAGTTGTAGGTGGCGGTAAATCCATTGTGACAGTATTGCTCAAGTCCATTCTCACAATTTGAGCACACTCCGCACGAATCCACGAGGCAGCCGATAGCCGCCCGATCGCCAACCTTAAACTTGGAGACAGCTGGGCCAACTTTGGTGACCCGACCCACAATTTCATGACCCGGAACAACCGGATAATTGGTCATTCCCCAGTCGTTATTTACAAAATGGATGTCGGTATGACAGACACCGCAGTGTTCGATTGCGATTTGTACATCGTTTGCCGCCACAGGACGGCGTTCAATTTCGGTCGGAAGAACACGGACATTGGATGCGGAAGCGGAGTAGGCTTTGGTTATACTCATATGATAACAAGACCAATGCAGAATCTGCCTGCTAGCAAGACACAATCCGAACCGATTGTGGGTAATTAGAAAGAAGAGTCGATTTTAGGCGACCGCCAGTTTCCCAGAAGATTCAATTTCTTGGACCATGGATTGAACCTCGAGGCGAAGTTCGCTTAGTTTACTCTTGGATAGGTCAATCTTATCGCGAATGGCAGTTTGTAGTTCTTTATGGATTTCGGTTAGGCGCTCACCCAGTTTTTCGAGATTAGCCGCAGTCTGTTCCACAATTTCAGTACTCTTATTTTGGGCGGACTGAAAAGCAGATAATTTGTGCTCTACAATCCGAGAGATCTCCTTGGTTTCAGCAAGAAGAATACGTTCATTAGCGACTCTTTTGAGTTCGCTGGTCAGGCCAAGCTTAGAGAGGGTCCAAATGATCCACTTGGATGGATCCAATTGCCAGGGTTTTACCCCATTTCGATAATCCCAGGCAAATTCGTGGTGGTAGTTGTGGTACCCCTCTCCCATAGTAAATATGGCTGCAATCCAGCTGTCGCGGGCGGAATGATCGGTGGAGTAGGGTTGTTTACCAATCATGTGACACAGAGAATTGATACAGAATGTGGCGTGCTGCACCATGACTACACGAGCAACCCCAGGGATCAGGAAGCCACCTAGGGCACCGACTGCGGGTAGCATATTTCCTGAATAAAGTGCGTAGTAATAACCTATCAGGGCAGGAACGATAAAGCTGACCACAAAAGAAATAAGGTGAACCCACTTGTGCTGCCAAGCGACCAACTTGTCGTTGTGAAGGTCGTGCACATTGTCCAAGGGTGGTTCAGGCTTGAGCTTGAACATGAGCCAGCCCATGTGAGCCCAGAAGAATCCCTTGGTGATGTCGTAGGGGTCATCATCTGTATCGACATGTTTATGATGCTTGCGATGTTCAGAACTCCACCAAATCGCGGAGTTTTCAAATGCAGCAGCTCCGAATAAAAGAACATAAAGTTTGACCGGCCATTTGGCCTGAAATGCTTTGTGAGAAAACAGTCGATGGTATCCAACGGTGATGCTCATGCCGGTGGAGATGTAAAAAAAGAGAAAAACTCCGAAAAGGAACCAATCCCACCCGTAGGTCCAGAGGTAATAGGGAACCGCAGTTACAGTAAGTATGGCAGTAAAGATGAGAAACCCACTCGTCACCCATTCTACCCGATTGAATGGTATATTTTTAAACATACTAATAAGTCTAAGCATCCCTACTGAAAAGGCGAACTCTAATGTGCAAACTATACCAATCTGAATTTTCACAACATTGTAGAAAAATTTCTTGTTAGAATCCCAAATTTAGGTTCTGCTCTAGCCTTCTACTGAGGTACTCTTAATGAAATCTTCAAACTCAATACATATGAATAAATTAAAACTCATCCTATCCGCCGTACTTCTTTTCGGCATGTTCTCTCTGTCTGGTTGTTATGTGACCAAGGCGGGAAATTATGTTTCTGAAAAGTCCAAGGCAGGTTGGTCAGCTACGAAATCCTTTTTTACAGGAGACGACGACAAGTAATATATAAATTTAATGAAGCCCTCCCTTATCCCACTCTTTTTATCTTTCGTCACTTACTTCGCAGTTTTTCTCTTCCCTTTGAACGGGGAAAGGAACTCCTCTGCTGAATCGACCATCGACCCCTACATTCTCCAGTTGGAAGGGAAGGATGGTCCAGGAAAGGGGAAGACCGTGGTTTTGGTCTCTGGTGATGAAGAATATCGCACGGAAGAGAGTATGCCCATGCTGGCCAAAATTTTGGCCGAAAAACATGGATTTACCTGTAAAGTTCTTTTTTCGTGGGATGAGGGAGGCAATTATATCGATCCTGACAACCACCAAGGTGTTAGAGGTTGGCATTATCTAAACTCAGCCGATCTCATGATCATTGGCACACGTTTTAGGGATCCTTCGATAGACGATGCTAAACACATCACCCGGTTTCTTAATGATGGAAAACCTGTTATAGGTATCCGTACATCCACTCACGCGTTTAAGTGGCTAGATGACCGTTCTTTTGGAGATAAGATTTCCTTCAAGGATTTTGGTCCAAAGGTAATGGGCGAGGGGTGGGTTAGTCACCACGGTGACCACAAGAAGGAAGGTGCCCGTGGAGTCATTGAGTCCGAAAATGCCAACCATCCGATTCTCCGCGGAGTGGAGGATGTATTCGGTCCGTCTGATGTTTATGGGGTTAAGCGACTTACCGGAGAGGATACCGTTCTTCTTCGTGGGCAGGTTACAGAGAACCTAAATCCAGACTCCAAACCAGTTGCTGCGAAAAACAATCCAATGCAACCTCTCGCCTGGTTGCATCCCTACACCTCTCCGAATGGTTCCCAAGGTACAACGCTTTGCACTACCATGGGTGCTTCAGTGGATCTGGTCAGTGAGGACCTTCGGCGCCTTTTGGTTAATGGAGTTTATCATTTGACCGGCGTAGAAGTCCCTTCTCATGCAGATGTCGCCTATGTGGATCCGTTTTATCCCTCTTTTTACGGTTTTCTCAAAAATAAAAAGGATTACTGGAAGGAGAAAGATATGCAACCTGTTGACTATGGGTTGGGTACAGTTCCCACTGCGGCAGACCCATCTGGTACACCAAGTTGGCCCTTCCGCCCCCTTTACAAAAAATAACTTTTTTTGTTTTAAGGGAAATTTTTGGCGTCTTTGCCTTTTCGCCTGAAAGGGAATGATATGCCTGCCACTGAAATCATACTGATTCGACACGGGGAGACTGAATGGAACCTTTCCGGTAGATGGCAGGGCCATGCCGATTCGGCTTTATCCCCACGCGGGATTGCTCAGGCTGAGGCTTTGGCATTGAGAATGAAATCCGAACCAGTGGACGCTGTGTATGTCAGTGATTTGGAACGAGCTCTGCATACGGCTCGCCTAGTGGGTACTCCGAGCGGTTGGGATTGTGTGCCCATGAAGGAATTGAGGGAACGTGACCTCGGTGTACTCGAAGGTTTGACCACCGATGAGATGAAAGTGGATCAACCGAATGTCTTCCAAGCTTTCCTTACGGAGGGACCCGATTATCAACCACCTGGTGGAGAGAGCTTCCGTCAGTTCTCTGACCGTTGCTCCGAGGTAATCGAACGATTGGCGACGAAACATGTGGGACAGAAAATTGCATTAGTAACTCATGGTGGGGTTTTAGGAGTTCTTTTTCGTAAAGTCCTAAATCTAGGACTTGAAGCGGAGAGAAACTTTCTTTTGCTCAACTGTTCAATTAACCGCATTCAGAAAACTTCTGATCATTGGAGTTTGATTAGTTGGGGGGATGTAGCCCACCTGCAAAATGTCACCTCATTGGATGATTCCTAAGTGTCTCTAATATGACGATTTTATTCAATAATTTAGATATCTCATGTCAAAATATAAAAAATAAAGAAAATATTTGATAAAAATAGCTTTCGGTCCTAAGTTAAGGATTATGAAAATCGACCCTATAAATGATCTTTTCGAGTATCGTTTTCATTATCATCTGCAGGATTCAATGGGTTTTAATGACAAGTACTTTATGGCACACAATTATGACGAGGCCAGAGAGATGTTTTCGTATTCATGCAAGAAAAGAGAAGTTTTGCCCCAAGTCGATAAGGTCGAGAAGTGGAATCGTTGGGCTGAGCGTTGGGAAGAGGTTTCCCTGCCCACGAAAAACCCTCTCCTCAACTAATTAAATAACCAGAGCTTAATATTTTTTCGGAAATTATATTAATTAAGAACCTATCTGTAGTGTCCAATAAAAGAAGTAAGCGGAAAGTAATTCTTAGATCGCTTATTTAGGTGATTGAAAAAACTTATAACTTAATTTGCTTTTCCGCAAAAGCTGAATTTTGTTTATTCTATGGGCAGGCGTGAAGACATAGAAGAACTCTTCGAGTTTCGTATTGAGTTTCGCCGTATCGGCTCAGATTTCTCTTCCACTCGGCACTTTACTTGCGTGAGTGCCGAGGCAGCTTGCGAGATGTTTCTTTTTGTTTGTCGAAAAGAAGATTTTGAAGCTGAGATTGTATCGATGGAAGTTTGGAATCGCTGGGCAGATCGTTGGGAAACTCCTGCGGAACTAGTGGAGAATGATGCTGAATTAGTTTCCTGAGAGATTGATTCCATCCTTACCCATCTTATTTACTATGAGCGGTAAGTTTTTACAGGCTTAACACTAGGCAAGAGTGTTATGGCATTTACCCTTTGGCTATTTTTTATAGTCTGAGGATAAATGAACCCCCCTGTGCAATCTCTCAACGAGTCGAAGTTCCGCATCCTGTCTTCTTGCCCTATTTCTGATGGGGCGCGGGCATCCTCGTTATGCTTGCCCTCAGGCGAGGTGCCAACACCCGTCTTCATGCCTGTGGGGACCCAGGCCACAGTGAAAGGTGTATTGCCCAGGGATATCAGAGAGGTTGTTCAGGCACCTATCATTCTTGGGAATACTTATCATTTAAACCTTAGGCCAGGAGTGGATGTGGTTCGAAAAGCTGGCGGATTATCTGATTTTATGAAATGGGGAGGTCCTGTTCTTACGGACAGTGGAGGGTTTCAGGTATTCAGTTTGTCCAAGTTGCGAAAAATTACGGATGAAGGTGTGTGCTTCCGTTCCCATCTCGACGGCCGGGAAATCTTTCTTGGACCTAAGGAAGCGGTGGCCATTCAGGATGGATTGAGGTCGGATATTGCTATGTGTCTGGATGTCTGCCCAGCGGCCAATGATTCGAGGGAGGAGGTCGAGAGTGCAGTCAATCGTACAACGCTTTGGGCACACGCATGCCAGGAGGCATGGATGAATGGCTCGGGTCCCTCGGAAGCACGAAATCTTTTTGGAATTGTCCAGGGAGGTCGTTTTCAGGAACTTAGGCAAAAGTCTGCTGCTGAATTGGTTGAATTAAACTTTCCCGGTTATGCAGTTGGGGGAGTGAGCGTGGGGGAATCGGAAGAGGAGATGCTGGAGCAGGTTGGATGGACAACCCAGGTACTGCCCAAGGATAAACCCAGGTATGTCATGGGCGTAGGTACACCCACTCAATTATTGAAAATGGTTGGATTGGGTGCGGATATGTTTGATTGTGTCATGCCCAGCCGGGCGGCACGCCATGGTATGGCTTACACGGCAAATGGAACCCTAAATCTAAGAAATGAGAGATTTAAGGAGGATTTCAGCCCATTGGATGAAAATACTGATAGTTTTGCATCGCAGGAATTTTCTAAAGCCTATCTGCGCCATTTGATTCAAGCCAAAGAGTCTTTGGCCGGAACCATTCTCACCCTACACAACCTGCGTTTCTTTGTTTCTTTGATGGAACAGGCTAGGTTACATATTATTCAAGGTGATTTTGAAACTTGGTCCAGTGCATGGATTCGAAACTACGAGTCTGGGGCTTAGTCTTGACTCTGGTTCTCGGATGAAGCATTTTCTAGCCTTGCCTTCGGGCAGATCGGTCGGGCCGTAGCGCAGTCTGGTAGCGCACTACGCTGGGGGTGTAGGGGTCGTGAGTTCAAATCTCACCGGCCCGACCAATTTTTCTTTTCCTTACCTAAAAAAAGAAGGGTTTTCAAATCTGCTCTATCTGTTAGAAAAAACCTTTGCGATATTTATGAAAACATTAGTTACAGGCGGAGCAGGTTTTTTGGGCAGTCATATATGTGAGCGTTTGCTCGAACAGGGGCACGAGGTGATATGCCTCGATAATTTCTTTACCGGAAATAAAAAGAACGTGGATCATCTACGGGATTTCTCAAATTTTGAGCTTTTGCGCCACGATGTGATTGATCCTTTTAAGGTGGAGGTCGAGCGCATTTATAACATGGCCTGTCCTGCCTCTCCGGTGCACTACCAGTACAACCCGATTAAGACGGTGAAAACCTCGGTAATGGGAGCGATTAATTGTCTGGGTTTAGCTAAAAGGGTGGGGGCACGAATTCTACAGGCATCCACATCAGAGGTTTACGGGGATCCTGAGGTTCATCCACAACCCGAGAGCTATCGTGGGAATGTAAACCCCATTGGTCTGCGTGCTTGTTATGACGAAGGGAAGCGATGTGCAGAAACCCTGTTTTTTGATTACCATCGAGAAAATCAAGTCGATACCCGGGTGGTTAGAATTTTCAATACTTACGGTCCAAGGATGGCTCCGGATGATGGGCGGGTGGTATCCAATTTTATTGTGCAGGCAATCAAAGGGGAAGACCTGACGATTTATGGGGATGGTTCCCAAACCCGTTCTTTTTGTTATGTGGATGACTTAGTTGAGGCAATCCTGCGAACCATGGAACAGGAGGAGACCGTGGGGCCGGTAAACATTGGTAACCCAGTTGAGTTTACCATTCGTGAATTGGCAGAGCAGGTACTCGATAAAGTTGGATCTTCCTCGAAGTTGGTTGAGATGCCTCTGCCATCCGATGATCCCACCCAACGCAAGCCCGATATTTCAGTGGCGAAAAAGGTCTTGAATTGGGAACCTGGTGTGCAATTGGCTGAGGGCCTAGAGCGCACCATTCCCTATTTTCGCACTGCGATCGCCCACTAGTTTTTGCCCTTCAGAATAAGTCGATGAGTCTGTTTTCCCCCGTAAAATCGATCATGCAGACCCTTAAAGGTAGGCAGTATCGAAAGTTTATCAAAAAGTGCGTACCGGTTGTTGCCAGAATCAACGATCTGGAGAAGAGTCTGCAAAGTTTGAGCGATGACGAATTGCGTGCAAAAACCGCGGAGTTTATGGAGCGCTATCAGGCAGGAACTAGCCTCGAAGACCTCCTCCCCGAGGCCTTTGCAGTAGTCAAAAATGGAGCTCGCAGGCTTTGTGGCCAAACCATTGAAGTTTGCGAGCAACCGATTGAATGGCAGATGGTCCATTACGATGTGCAGCTCATCGGAGGAATGGCCCTGCACGAGAGGCATATTGCGGAAATGGCAACCGGGGAAGGAAAGACATTGGTTTCCACCTGCCCCCTCTACCTCAATGCATTGTCAGGTAAAAATTGTCAGTTGGTTACGGTAAATGATTACCTAGCCCGACGGGATTCGCATTGGATGGGTGCGTTATTCGAGTTTTTGGGACTCACCGTAGGTTGTATACAAAATAGCATGCCTGCTGCGGAACGTAGGGAGATGTATCAGAGAAATATCACCTATGGAACCGCATCTGAATTTGGATTTGATTACTTGCGCGACAATGGCATGGCCACAAGCCGGGAAGACCAGGTGCAAAAGGATCATTTCTTTTGTATTATCGACGAAGCGGACTCGATTCTAATCGATGAGGCCCGCACCCCCCTGATTATTTCCGGTCCGATGCGCGAGGATCACCCCTTGCCGTTCCAAGAGATGAAACCCTTGGTGACGAAGCTCGTTGATGCCCAGGTTCGGCAATGCAACCGCCTGGCTGAGGATGCAAAACGGACTTTGACCTCGGATGATTCTGATGACGACAGCCTAGACGAGGCCACCGCAAAGCTCTATCAGGTGAAGCGCGGTATGCCTACGCACCGTCAGTTCATGCGGATGATGGAGGATGCACAGATTCGTAAGCGTTTTGAAAAGTTCGATCTGGAAATGAACTCCGATTACAACAAGGAGAGAGCTCATAACCTTAAAGAAGAACTGCACTATGTGATCGATGAGAAAAATCAGCAGGCAGACCTGACCGAACTGGGTCGAGGGTTAATCAGCCCCAGTGATCCTGAAGGTTTTGTGATTCCTGACCTTGCCACAACCTACGTTGAAATTGACCGGAAGAAGACCCTGAGCGATGAGGAAAAGCGCCAGGAGCGCCAGCAAGCGGAGGTTGAGTTTCAGGTAAAGAGCGAGCGTATCCATACCATTTCCCAGTTACTCCGTGCCTATGCTTTGTACGAAAAGGATAAGGAGTATGTGGTCCAAGGTGGCAAGGTGATGATCGTGGATGAAAATACCGGTCGTCTGATGCCGGGCCGCCGATGGAGCAATGGGTTGCATCAGGCGGTCGAATCCAAGGAAGGGGTGCAGATCGAGAAGGAAACCAAGACCTATGCCACCATTACCATCCAGAATTATTTCCGGATGTATGACAAGCTGGCCGGCATGACCGGTACCGCGGAGACTGAGGCCGGAGAATTTCATGATATTTACCGACTCGGGGTGATGGTCATTCCGACCCACCGGGAGTGTATCCGTAAAGACCTGAACGATTTGATGTTCAAGGGAAGGCGCCAAAAATACAATCAGGTATTGGAGGATCTGACCGAGGCACACAAGCGTGGACAACCCGTGCTCGTGGGTACGGCATCGGTGGAATCATCTGAGGTTTTTAGTCGTATGCTGAAGCGGGCCAACATCCGCCACACGGTGCTCAATGCAAAGTTCCATGAAAAGGAAGCCGAGATTGTAGCACAGGCAGGCCAGCAAGGTGCTGTGACCATTGCCACCAATATGGCAGGTCGGGGAACAGATATTAAGCTGGGCGAAGGAGTGCAGGACCTGGGGGGGTTACTGGTTCTGGGTACGGAAAGACACGAGTCGCGCCGGATCGACCGCCAGTTACGTGGACGATGTGCCCGTCAGGGAGATCCTGGATCTTCCCGCTTCTATGTATCTTTGGAAGATGATCTGATGCGACTCTTTGCCAACCAGGGGGCACTTTCCAAGATGCTTGAGAAATCTTTTGGGGATGACGAGATGCTAGAGCACGGGACCCTTGATTGGTCCATCCAGAACGCCCAGAAAAAAGTCGAGCAACAGAACTACTCCATCCGTAAGCGTCTCTTGCAGTACGATGATGTGCTCAACCGCCAGCGTGAAATTGTTTACTCCATCCGTAATGATGTCCTTCTGGAAGATGAGCCCGGCAAAATTCTTTTGGAGTTGGTTGAGGAGGAAGTGAGCGAAAGATTAGCCACCATTCCAGAAGCTGAGTACAAAGCATCTAAACTTTCAGAGATGCCCGAGTTTGAATCCTTGGTCGCCTCCTGGTTGAATGTAACATTCCCGCTCAACCTTGCGGCTGAAGAATTTGTGGGTCTGGGCGAAGAGGGTACCCAAAATTTAATTCTCGAGAAAATTAAGCAGGCTTACGAAGGGAAAAGGAAACTGGAAAACCCGGATCAGATCCAAAGTCTCGAGCGCTATGTGGTGGTCAATGCGGTGGATGTGCACTGGCAGGACCACCTCACTGAGATGGAGGAATTGCGCCGCAGTGTGGGTCTGCGTGGATATGGGCAGAAAGATCCACTGAGCGAATACAAGAGTGAGGCATTTCGTGCCTTTGAAGAGATGATGGGCTCGATGCGTTCCGATGTTTGCTCCGGTATGTTCCGGGCAGCAACCAACCTGGCCGCTTTTGAAAATATGCTCAATACCCTGAGTAAGTCCGCCAAGTCCACCGGTCCCGATACGGGGGGTGCAGCTGGTTTTGACCGATTTTCCGCTCCTTCATCCCCCGCTCCCCAGATGGATGAATCTTCCGCTCCGCCTGTTGCCACTCCTGTGGTACGGGAGGCTCCCAAGGTCGGCCGGAACGATGCCTGCCCCTGTGGGAGCGGCAAGAAGTACAAGAAGTGCTGCGGGGTGGGTGCGGCTGCCTGACCGGTAAATTCAGTCCTTACTCTTGCTCGGGGAAGGATTCCCCCAAGTCGATCCATTGAGAAACAGTAACTGTTTCCGGCCGGATGGTTGGACATAGTGCATTTCTTTCCAGCCAGGAAAGCAGGGTAACTCTCAACTCTTCTGGTTCTTTTTTAATCAGGCTGCCCAGTTGTTTGCGTCTCTGGGTGAAAATTCGTCGTATAAGAAGACGGACGGGTCGGGTAAAGACAAAAGGTTGGGGCAACCTGTCCATGCGAAGCAAAACGGAGTCCACCGCAGGGGCAGGATGAAAGCATTGGCCTGGTACGGCATGAGTGCCTGCAGACTGGAAACTGGCCTGTAAAAAGATGGCCAGGGCATTGTAGGCCTTGGTGCCAGAAGGGGCGAGCATCCGCTCGGTTGCTTCCTTTTGCAACATCATCACCATACGGATGGGCAGGTTTCCTGAACCGAGCACACCTTCCATCCAGGCAGAGGAGATCGCATAGGGCAGGTTCGCCACCACCGCGTAGTCACTGATGGAAGCAGGCAGGTTGCCGGAGGGAGATTTGACCGCATCTGCCCGTAGCAGATCGAGTTGTTTAGATTCAATGAAGGAGCCCAGCCTTTGGCGAAGATGGGCTTCCAAGCGTCGATCGATCTCCACGGCATAAACTTTATGGCCCAGATGGAGGAGGCGTTCGGTCAGGGTGCCAAGCCCAGGCCCAATCTCCAGCACGGGAAGTCCGGACGGAAGTGCGGCCATAGAAATTGATTTTTCCACGAGGTTTCCATCGATCAAAAAATTTTGGCCCAGTTTTTTATTGGGCAAATGATCGAGCTGGCGGAGCAGATCGATGGTGGCGGATGGACTGAGTGCCATAGGGCGGAGCGAACAGGGTTAGTCGTAATCCTTCTCCTTCATCTCGGAAATGAATTCCTCCACATCATCCGCCCGCATCAGGGCCTCCCCACAGAGCACAGCATCGGCTCCCGCCTCACGGGCTCGCCAGGCATCAGCCGGTTCGAGAATTCCGCTCTCGCTGACTTTGATGATTCCCTCAGGGATTTGAGGGAATAAACGCTCGGTTACGGCGAGGTCAGTCTTGAACCGCTTGAGGTCCCGGTTGTTTACTCCAAGAAGGAGAGGGTTGTGAGGTAATACTTTTTCCAGTTCTGCTTCCTCATGGATCTCATAGAGGCAGGTGAGTCCGGCCAGGTCGGCTGCATTTCTTAAAGTCTTAAGTTCCTCATCGTTGAGGGCACGAACGATCAGCAGAATGGCCCGGGCACCGGCCTCAAGGGCTTCGAGCACCTGAATCGGGTGGACCATAA
>JAYOXT010000028.1:0-27358 GCA_038152995.1 Opitutales bacterium | reverse complement strand
GAATATCGTTACAATGGATACGAAGACGCCAATCCTGCGGTTAAGGGATCGGGAGTTGCTCTGGGACTTGAGGTAAGCTTTTGAGGCGAAGCCTAGTATTTTAAATTTAAACTCTATTGGTGACCTGCCAAGGGCAGTGCAGATAGGAAAAGATTATGAGTTCTCCGGAGATTTTTCCGGGGAACTTGCTGGCTTATCAGTCCCTTCCTTGCTTTCGGTGGGATTCTTTAGTGGTTGTTTCTCTTGCACGGCAGGTTGAGGCTTAGCAGCAGAAGGGGGCGTTGGTTGCTCTTTCTTATCTTCTGTGGGGGAGGAAGGACGAGCAGTTGGCTGGGCGGGTTCGGCAGCTGTGGGAGCTTTCAGGGATTGGCCCGAGTCCTTAGTCGGGCTCGTAGTTGCCTTGGTGTCAGCATTCGGAGCTACTTTTTTGGCCGCCTCTTTTACAGGAGCGGTTTTGGGCTTTGGGGAGTCAGCCGATGAAGGGGAATCTTTGGCATCGGGAGCTTTTTCATCCTTGGTACTCTTACTGGAGTCAGAATCCGCTTCTTCATTTCTTTTGGAAGCCTTTTTAAGAACAGCTGCCTTTCTGGCTTCGTCCCGGGCAGCCTGAGCGGCCATTTCCTTGCGGGCGGCAACAAAGGAGACTACGCAGAGAATTACATAAATAAGGAGTAAGCCGGCAGTTAGGAGCATCGTGGTTGGTTTTAGACTGGATGCACCAATGATTTGGTAGGGCTCACCCCTCCACCAACTCATTTCAGAAAACGCAGTACCCACTTTTCCTGCCACTGAGAAAAATCCCAGGAGGCCAATCAACACCGCAACATGCATAATGTGTTTTTTGGCATTGGGTGCCTTGTCGGCCGCAACCGCACAGAGAATAAGAATCAACCCGATGATGGATGGGATGAAAGCAGTCCAACTCTTTCCAAAAGTGAGGGATTCCCCATCTTCGGGTGCATTGACTACATTCTCCCAATTGGTGGAGGAGAGGGTAACCGGTTCGGTTGTACCCCCAGCATTGTCATAAATAAAGCGTACTTTTGCTTGCTCCACATCAATTTCCGCCCAAGGAATAGCTTCATAAACTTCGGTACCTGCATTGTGGTAGTTGTCGGATTCCTTAAAGATTCCCTTTAAGGTATCTCCGCTTGAACTGGCGTACCAAAATGACTTCGGGGTTGCATCGGAACCGGTTTGGGCTAGCCGGTAATTGTCGGCAGAAGTATCTTTGGCATGGCCATCGTTAAGTTTGTGGACGATCCACCATGCATTTTCCCCGGCGGAGTCTGGGCAGGGAATGAAGTCGAGGGTGTGGCTGTGCTCGCTGTCTTTGAGCACAAATTCAGCATCGCTGGCCAGAGGCCCGCTGATCTTGATCGAAAGACTTGAATCTTGGGCAAGGTATCCGACGAGACCGGTCAAAATGAGCAGGCCGCCAAGAATGAAAGATGGGATTTTAAGCATTCACTTAGAAAAGCCAAATTCTTGGCTTCGGCAAGACTGTAAAAGGATAAGTTTATGCTTAAGCATTGTAAGAGGTGAGGAAATCCATAGCTTCTCCTAGCAAATAACCAGCACCTGCACTTGAGTACTCTGCCCATTCCCGAAATCCAAAACCTGACCGATGAGGAGGATCAGCTTGATGCGGTTTGGCATGTAATTGTGCTGAATGACCCGGTCAATCTGATGAGCTATGTGGTGATGGTTTTTAAAAAGATTTTCGGGTTTGATGAGAGTAAGGCGACCAAGCACATGCTGGAGGTTCACCAAAAAGGGAGGTCCACCGTGTGGACCGGAAACCGGGAGAGGGCCGAGAGCTATGCCTATCAACTCCAACACTGGCGGTTGCAAACCGTTCTCGAAAAAGATGATTGAGTTCAACCTCAGGGTGGACTCCCGCATCACCCGTGCTGTCGCTCCAGTCATCCTTCAGGCGTTTGAGCATAGCCGCGAAGGGGTGACTCTAGAATATCCCCTCGAAGGAGAAGACGATCAGGACCTCCTCTCTTCTTGGAAGAATGAATTGCAGGAGGATTGTAAAAATGACCGTGCCTCATTTGAAGCAATGCTGCAAAACCACAAATTCCCTCACGGTTACATTGAAATCGCCCAAGAGCATGCCGATCAGGTCTTACGGTCGGCCACTGAGGTGAGGATGTATATCCGCCACAATCAGTTGACGGAGTTTTCGGATGAGGAATTGGAGTCCGGAAATTTTTCTTTGGGTAAAAAGTCCCCATCCTCGCAAACCTTCTATCTTGCCTACTTGGTTTTGGCAGAGATCCAGGAGGGGTTAATCCAGCAACTTGCCTAGGTCGAACGGAGAATTTGATTATTGGCCACTGCAATTCCCCCAAGCATTGCCCCAACAATGCCGACATACCCTTGGTCCGTGCCCGCAAGATAGAGGTTTTTGTATTTGGTTGAACCGTCTCTCCTTTTAGTTGGGGAACCGTAGAGAGTGCCATTGATGTGACTGGTAAAGCGCTTGACTGTTTTTGGCGTAAAGGTGTCGAGCAGGCAGGTTTTTTGATTCAGTTCTGTGGAGTTGTTTACCCCACCGGGTAAATATTGTAGGGCATTTTCAAGAATGGTTTGCTCCCATTTCGCCTTCTCCAGGTTGTAAGAATCCTGAGATAGCCCTGCCCATTGGTCGAAATTCGCAGGATGAGTGACACGCATCTTCGCTTCCTTTTCCCCTTTTCCGCTTCCGTAGTTATCGGGCAAGCAGATTACTCCGGAATCAAGATCGACTAAGTCGTCCGGGCACTGGTAAGAAAAGTTAGCGGTTTGATTGAAGAAAACCACTGTTTCTTCCCAGTCGAAGTCCCGGGGAGAGCCCTGAAATACCCGGATGGATTCAATAATACTAAAGAGTCCGGTCTCTGCAGTGTCAGGATCGAGGACATTTTCGCTCAGTAAGTCCTCAGTCTCCCGTAGACCGCAGGTGGAGATTACTTGCTTCGCCTCAATGACTTCCCCCGATTCGAGCACTACCTGGGTTACCTGGTCACCATGGGCAACAATCGATTGAACAGCACAGTTCATACGCCTGTCCACTCCAAGCTCTTTGAGTTTATTGGTCAATGGATCAAGGATAGCACGAATGCCCTGCTCGGGTCTGGCCAATCCCTGGCGGAAAATGGCATCGAAGAGCATGATGAAGGTGGGAAAGTCGATATCATTGGGACGGGCGGATCCATAGTAACAGGTTGGGCAGAGGAGCATTTCCGCAAGCAACGGGTCGATTCCACTTTCCTGCAAAACCGAGCGGGTAGAAAGTTCCTCCGCATCCACCGAATAGGCAGGAAAACTTTCCATCTTGGAAAGAAGGGCAAGGAAGGAGTCAAAAGACTGAGGGAACGCCTCTTTCACCTGACTCAAAAAATAGTCAAATTCATTGGTGAATTTGAGTGAGCAGTCGGCAAAAGTAATACGGGAATGGCTTTGGGGTAGCAGGTTGAGCTGATCGACAGATAGTCTTAACTGCCGGCAAAGCTTCAGTAAGGGCGAGCTTTTCCCGGATCCCGGAGAAGGATAATTGGTCAGGGCATGCAGACCGACATCAAATTTTCGTCCCTTGCGGGCATAGAAGCTATTCAGCCCGCCCACCACATAATGTTTCTCGAGGAGAATGACTTGCTTGCCAAACATAGCCAAGCGTACAGCCGCTGCCAGTCCGGACAATCCGGCTCCAATGATTACCACCTCAGCAGAGGTAATTCCTGTGGGGCTAGAATGGTTGGTGGACAAAGAGTAGAAGAGCAGGGAGGCCTTGGGCTCCCCGGTTAATTAGGCAGCAGTACCTGCTTCGAATTTTGGAAGCAGGTAATTAGCACAACTGTCTAGGGACTCAAGTTCACGATACTCGGCTTCTGGTACATCAATACCGTGCTGCTTGCGCAGTTCCATGACGATATCGAGAAAGTCCATGGAATCCAAGTCGAGTTGGTCACGCAGGCGAATCTCAGGCTTTACATCTGTAAGGTCTTCGTCAGGAGCAATTTCTGCAATAATGTCGAGTACGATTTGTTTGACTTTTTCTTTGTCCATTGGTGCTTAGATCAACCTTTCTACCTTACCCGATGTACTTTTTCAAGATAAGAACTGAGTTGATTCCAAGCATGCCAAATGAATTGTTTAAAATGACCGATATGCCTCCCTCTTTTGCCTGAGGTTGATTGATTACCAGACCGGGCAGGGTACAGTTCGGGTCGATGTTATCTACATTGATGGTGGCATGGGCAATTCCATCCTCGAGGGAGGGAAGGTTGCCAGCCAGTTCAATCGCCCCGGCCGCACCCATGGAGTGACCGATAAAGCTCTTGGTATTATTGACCAGTGTTTGGGAACCTTCTCCAAACACATTGCGTATGGCTTTACACTCCTGTTCGTCCCCCTGAGGGGTCGATGTGGCGTGTGTACTGATTAAATCGATGTCCTCGGGTTGCATCCCGGCATTGGCCAGGGCTTGGCGGATGCATTCCTCCTGCCTCTCTGGGTTGGGCAACACATAGTCCGTTCCGTCTGAGTTGATGCGGTAGCCGGCTATTTCAGCGATGATGTTTGCCCCGCGATGGACGGCATCATCGAGGCGTTCAAGCATGTAGATACAGCCACCTTCACTCACCACTATGCCATTCCTACCACTGTCGAATGGCCGGCTGGCCTTGGCGGGATCGTCGTGCATGGCCAAGGCTCCCTGGCTTTTAAACCCGGCGAAAATACCGTAGGCCCGTATGCTTTCACTGACTCCACCGGCGAGGGCGTAGTCGCATTCGCCCAGTCGCAACTGCTGGACACCCTGAATAATTCCGGCATTTCCGGCCGCACAAGCAGCACCGATGGTGTAATGCGGGCCGGTTAGACCAAGATTCACCGTGATCTCTCCAGCCGGGTTGTTGGCCACGGTGCGGGGATTGTGGTGATGAGTCCAGTACTTTACATCCTCATCGTAGTGATCAAATAAGGAGCAAACTTCTGTCTCGGTCTCAACATTTCCATGTTCGGTAATTCCTATGTATACCCCAATTCTAGAGCGATCCATCTCGGAGAGGTCAAGTCCGGCATTAGCGAGGGATTCATTGGCACAGTAAATGGCGATACTTCCTGCCCTTGTGCCGACCCGGATTTCCTTGCGTTTTTGATACTTCGTTTGCTCAAAATCACAAACACCTGCAGGTTGCTCTCCCATGTTGCGAACGGGAAAGAGGGAAACTCCGCTCTTGCCGGCAAGCAAAGCCTCCCGGTAGGTGGGCAGGTCGTTGCCCAACGGACAGGTTAATCCGATTCCAGTTATGACAATTCGAGGTAAGGACATGAGATGCTTAATAGGAATATATCTAGCAATGTATGATGCGGATGAAGTTGGCAAGCCACCAAAAGTCGTTTCTTGGTTTAGTAGCGGATATCCAAGTTATCAATGCGCTTTCTCAAGGTGGCCCGGGTGATGCCAAGTAGTGCGGATGCTTTGACCTGATTACCGTTACATTCCCTGAGGCATCGTTGGATAATTTCTTTTTCCATCGCCGAGATGAGGTTGTTTTCATTTGCCTTTCTTAGGTGCCCGTAGGACATATCAAAACTTTCCTCCGCACTGATTGAAGTGGGTGCACTGAGGGCTTTCCCATTGCTTATGTTTTTTTCAACTGGCTGGGCACCAAAGTTTTCCTTCTTGGGCAGATCGGCTGGGAGGGTGGGGCGGACTTTCGGTCCTTCCGCCAGCTCCTTAGCGGTTGGATCCTCTCCACTGTCTAACGACTTTGTTCCCATTTCGGCGGGCGGATGAGTAATATTTTGGGGTAGGTCCTTGGCGAGAATTCGTTTTCCTTTCGAGACAACGGAGGCAGAATGGAGAGCGTTTTCAAGTTCCCGCACATTTCCTGGCCATGCATAACTGGCGAGAATGTCGAGGGCGTTGTCCGATATTTCAACCGTTCCGGTGGAGTGCCTGCTGTTTAGCCTTTGCAGCATGAAGTCCACCAGTTCAGGAAGGTCTTCCATTCTATCGCGGAGTGGGGGAGTTTCTATCCGTACCACATTGAGCCTGTAGTAGAGGTCCTCGCGAAAAGATTTATCTCTGACCATTGCCTCCAAATCCTTGTGGGTTGCTGCAATCAATCGAACATCCACTTTTTTTACTTTTGTGCTGCCAACCCTCTGGATTTCCCCCTCCTGGATGGCTCGCAAAATTTTGGTTTGCGTGGGAAGGCCCATATCCCCGATCTCATCAAGGAATAATGTACCGCCATGGCAGACCTCAAATTGGCCGGCCTTGGCCTCGGTTGCTCCGGTAAAAGATCCTTTCTCATGCCCAAATAGCTCACTTTCAATCAAGTTTTCGGGAATGGCTGCACAGTTGACCGCCTGAAACGGTCCATCGGAACGGTGACTATGGCGGTGGATACAACGGGCGATCAATTCCTTGCCGGTGCCGCTTTCCCCCGTCACCATAACGGTGGCTTCGGAGGCGGCCACCTGTCCGACTTTTTTAAGCACTTCCTGCATTTTCTCACCGCTGCCCACAATGCCTTCCTCCAAATCTTCACTGTTGATAAGATTCTTGTGGGATTTAATTGCCCCGGCGTCCTTTCCGGCCTTCAGGGCTTTCGCTACCATGTCCTTGAGTTTGACCAGATCGAAGGGCTTGAGTACATAATCAAAGGCACCGTGCTTCATTGCCTGAATGGCGGTTTGAGTGGTACCATAGGCAGTCATGAGAATGACCAGCGAACTGGGTGCCGCTGTCCGGAGGTGCTGTAGGGTTTCGATTCCGGAGATTCCGCCCATACGATTGTCCAGAAAGATGAGATTCGGGGACTGTTCACGAGCAACTTCAATTCCCTGCTCTCCGGAGTCTGCAGCAAGGATGGTATGTCCGTCCTGAGACAAAACCCGGTCGAGGGAGTAACGAATCTCCGCATCGTCATCAATAAGGAGAATGGTGGATTGGGAAGGTTTCAATGAAAATGTGGATTGTTCAAGAGTTGGTACCACCACACTTTTTGAGCATGGTAAAGCCCAAAGCAACTTTTCACGCTCAAACAAATAGTTTCATTGACGATACTGGCTCGAACAGATAAGAAAATATCCCTTTCCGTGCCAGGGTAGCTCAGGTGGTTAGAGCGTCGGACTCATAACCCGAAGGTCGGCGGTTCAAGTCCGCCCCCTGGTACCACTAAGGCTGATCGTCGCCTTCTTTACGGAAGAACCTTTCGAAAAGGCTTTTCTTGGGCAATTGACCATTATCCACTTCAGAAGAGGATTCTGTTGTATTTGGCACTGCCTTTTCTGCTTCCTTTACGGGTTCAATTGTGACTGCTGCTTGGACGGGAGGTTGCTTTTCGGTGGCAGGGCGTACTGGCACTACTTCCGCCACCGGTTGAACGACTGGTTCACTTGTAGGTTTTTCTGTTTGAACTTCAGTGGGTTGTGAAGGGGGCAAGGGCGGAGTTTCCTTAGCAGAGGGTTGGGTAACTGAAGCCGGCGGTTCGAAATTATTTACCGATCCTGTCATGGATTTGGGTTGGGGAGGAAGGTCCGCTGACCTGACAATCGATGCATCCCGAGAGCCAAAGAGGGGTTCCCCTTTTTGTTCCTTGGCGAGTTGGTCCTGTGTTTTCCCGACATAGGTGCGGAAAACGAGGTCATGCTCTGGATGTAGCCAGAAGCGCCCGCCTTTGTAGGGATTACCTTCGGCAAAGGCAAAGGCACCAAACCACGGTCTCTTGTCGCCAATTTTATCGCATACAATGAAGTACATTCGACCAGCTTCCTGAGGGACTTCCCCACGCATCTGCAGGGTGATCCAACCCTGGTCGGTTTCGGTCAGACCCTGCAGGGCGAGCTGGTTGACGATTTCATCTCTGGAGAGACTCCACTCTCCGTACTTCGGACCGCTGTCTGGGTTGTCTGCACGGACAAAGCCGCTGATACTCGATCCGTAGTGTTCGGAAATCATATAATTTGGTTTTCCGAACAATAAAACTTTGGTCAAAATTCCATTTTTGCCCGCAGTGTAACTGGTCCAATTCTTCCTCACCACATGGCTAAAACTGGTTTCGTGCTGTTCCTTAAAAAACTCCTGAAACTGATCAAGTTCCTCGATGTAAACCACCGGTTTTTTGAGGGCGGGAGTCGCAGGTTCCGCCTTTTTCGCCTCGACCGCTGGCGGTAATTCGGGCTTGGGTTCGAGGGTAGGTTGATCATCGGAGCAACCCACAAAGGCATGAGCGAAAGCAAACAGACAGAAAATAGGAAATGACTTATTCATCAGGGGCTAGGGAATAGTCATGCAATCAAGGTAATCTTCTTCTTGCAAGTTAGAATAATTAAGAATCTACTTCGTCCTCAAATATTCGATCATTTTCATGGATACACTGGCTTTTTGGCTGCCTCTCTTCTTACTTTTTTTATCTGCCCTTATCGGAGCAGTAATTAAGCGCAGATCCTGTGATCACTGCCTGAAGAAATTCGAGGGCAGTCAAATTTTACTCCCCTTAAGCGAAGAGGAATGGACTTGCGGGGAACTTGCCGTGTTTGCTCAGGGCATTGAGTTAATCGCTGGTGCCGGCATGGAGCATTCCTTTGGTTCCGTCTTGTCGAGGGTTCTTCATTCTTCAGAGGTGGAGAAAATTCCTTATTTTATAAGGCAGGCACCGGACCCAGATACCCCTCAGGGTAGGCAATGGGCAAAAGAAAGGCAGCGACTGCTCCACCCCCCTCTTTCCGACAAAATCAGAAGGTCTTCCCTCAATTCCTACAATATGCTTCGCGATTCGTTTGGTCAGGCACTGCGGGCAATTATCGGCTCGATCAGCAAGGACACCCGCTTGGGCAAGACCAAGGACGCCGACAAGAGATTCCTCGAAATGCAGTCCAATCTCACTGGCATGGTTCCAAATGCATGGGAGCCCATCCTCGAAAAATATCGTGGTAAATCCGTGGCAGTTGAAAGGCAGGCAGGAGGGGAACTGCTTTGTGAGGGGGGTATATTGGAGGACTACTCCGACAGGTATTTGCTACTTCGCGATGTGCAAATTCAGGAAAAAGTCCTGTTGGAGCATCTGGTTGATTTTGGCCGAAAACATTCAAGTTCAGTGGATATTTTGTATTCCAGAAACTGTACCCACTTGAGATATTCCCTCGATTCTGTGCCCAAGGGGGTATCGAAGTCATCTTGACCAAACTTGAAATTGATTTAGGTTAGAAAATTCGACTTCTGCATCGTTCGAGAAGTTTCACTAGTTCTTTTCCTTACTCCTAATTATTAGGGAACCTATCTACCGTTGTTTGCAGTCAGGCCGTAAATCGGAAGACTAAAAGCAACACGAGGGTACCCACCTGGACCTAGAAGGTCATATAACTTATGAATGCGATGGACGGCGAACGTGGAAGTCACCACTTTTATTGGGGATACCAACAAGGGATATCCCCTTTTTATTTGCTTCACGGATTACATCTTCCCGATCAAGCAATAGTACGGCACCGCTTTCCAAAGCCGCTGTGCCTATCCCAGCATCTTTCATTGCCTGCAAAGTCTGCAGTCCGAACACAGGAACATCAAACCGGGTATCCTGCTTGGGTTTGCCCAGTTTAACGAATAGACAGTTTCTTGCCCCGAATTTACCTGCTCGTTCGAGCATGGCATTGGTTCCTTCAAAAGCTTCCACTGCAAGTACTGTTCCCCGGCTGACGACTACGCCCTGACCGACATCGAGGCGGGCATTTTTCCGGGCTATTTCAATCCCGTGGGCCAAATGTTCGGGATCGATCTTTTCTTTTCCTTTCACCATGATGCCCTCATTCGCCAGGTCCTGGTCCATAAAGACCCGGGCATCGAGCAGATGCACGCCTGCTTTTTCAATTTCGTCGCCAATCGCCCCAAAGATGGTTTCGGCGTTTTTCCGCTCCAATCCGGCAAGCATGCGAATCGCTTTGAGGTCGGGGTGCAGTCCTTTAAATAGTTTCCCCGGGGTGACCTGGCCTGCCATCACTGCGTAGCCCGCTTCCATTCGTTTTAGTTCCTTAAGCAGTTTTCCTACCTGACCAACTTTAACCGCGGAGCGCTCGTCCTTAGCAAAGAAATCGACCAACTGCGGTGAAGTTTCCCCGCCCAATTCGATCAGACGAACGGAGATGCCCGCCTGCCTGGCTCTTTCAGCGAGCAAGACGGGGTATTGGCCCTGACCGGCAATCAGTGCGAGCGGGCGGGTCGCATCAAAATTTTCGGGCAGAAAGCGGGACATGATCAGTAGAGCTAGCCTTTGACTGCGAGGTTGACCAGTTTACCAGGTACATAGATTTCCTTAACGATTTCCTTGCCCTCGATAAAGGATTGTACCTTGGCGTCTGCCTTGGCTGCGGAAAGGATCGTATCTTTATCTGCATCGGTGGGGAACTGACCTTGACCACGAAGCTTTCCATTTACCTGAAAGACAATGGTGATCTCTTCCGCCACCAATAGTTCCTTGCGGGCCTGCGGCCAGGGTTGGTGGACGATAGAGGGCTGCCCGCCAAGATATTCCCACATTTCCTCAGCGAGGTGAGGGGCAAAGGGGGCGAGGAGTTGAAGCAAAGCCTTCAGGCTATCCTGCGAATAACTCTCAGCTTTCTGCAACTGGTTGATCAGAATCATCATCTGGGAGATGGCCACATTGAAGCGCAAATCCTCGATCGCCTCGGTCACTTTGAGGATGGTCTCATGAAGAACCTTGAGGGTGTCCTTATTGCTCTCTTCCCCGGATAAATGCTTCTCGGTCCGCAGGCATTCACGGTGAACCTTGCGCAAAAACCGGTGAACGCCCTCGATGCCTTTTTCACTCCACGGTTTGACGGCTTCCAAGGGTCCAAGGAACATTTCGAAAAGCCGGAGGGAGTCCGCGCCGTACGCATCAATGACCACATCTGGGCTGACCACATTGCCCACGCTCTTGGACATCTTGTTCCCGTCCTCCCCGAGGATGAGGCCCTGGTGGAAAAGCTTCTTGTAAGGCTCTGGGTTTTTCAGCACTCCCTCATCATATAAAAAGCGGTGCCAGAAACGTGCATAGAGTAAGTGAAGTACAGCGTGTTCTGCACCACCGATATAAAAATCTGGGCTTCCCCAGTACGCTTCTTTTTCGGGGGCGACAAGGTGTTCTGAATTGGATGGGTCCAGGTAGCGCAAGTGATACCAGCAGGAACCGGCCCACTGAGGCATGGTGTTGGTCTCGCGGGTAGCGGATACCCAGTGATCACCATCCGGTTTAGATTCCTTGCGGGAAACGGATTGTCCGGTTTTCAGATTAAACCAGATATCCAGCCACTCGGTAATCGTGGCCAGTGGGCTCTCTCCGGTTCCGGCAGGCTGGTAGTTTTCCACTTCGGGAAGTTTTAAGGGTAATTCAGTGGCTGGAAGGGGGAGGGCGTACAGGGTTTGCCCGTCCTTATCCGAGGTGACAGGTTGCTTGGGCAACAGGTCTTGGAGCACGCCTTCAGTGGATTGGGCTTTTTCGAAGTCTTCAAGACTTACCCAGACCAATGGGATGGGCTCTCCCCAGTAGCGCTGGCGCGAAAATATCCAGTCGCGTAACTTGTAGTTGACCGCTCCCTTGCCCACACCCTTTGCTTCGAGGTCGGCAATGATTTTGGATTTGCAGGTATTGGCCTCCATTCCGTTGTATTCTCCAGAATTGACCATCTGCCCGAGGCCGGAGTAGGGCAGTTTACCTTGTTCCTCATCACCATCTGGATGAGCAATGACCCGCCGGATCTCGATTTGGTACTTTTCGGCAAATTCATGATCGCGTTCATCATGGGCAGGGACTGCCATGATCGCCCCGGTTCCGTAGCTGATTAAAACATAATCGGCCACCCATACTGGAACTTTTTCCCCGTTGACCGGATTGAGGCAGAAACTACCGGTAAAGACGCCTGATTTATCCTTGGCGAGGTCGGTGCGGTCGAGGTCGCTCTTTTTGGCGGCGGCTTCCACATAAGCTTTTACCTCGTCCTTCTTCTCCGCCACCACCAGTTGGTCGAGCAGGGGGTGTTCCGGTGCCATTACCATGTAGGTTGCCCCAAAGAGAGTGTCTGGGCGGGTGGTGTAGACGGTGAGTTTTTCTTCACTCCCTTCGATTTGAAACTGTACCTCCGCTCCCTTGGAGCGACCGATCCATGCCTTTTGCTGGCGCTTGGTGGAGTCGGGCCAGTCCAAGTCATCCAATCCTGCCAAAAGTTTTTCTGCATAGGCGGTGATGCGTAGCACAACCTGGCGAAGGTTCCGACGTTCGACCGGATGGTTGCCCACTTCGGATTTTCCATCAACCACTTCCTCATTGGCAAGAACTGCCCGCAGGTTGGGGCACCACCAGACTGGTTTTTCGTCGACATAAGCAAGCCCCCGCTGAAAAAGCTTAAGGAAGATCCACTGGGTCCACTGGTAGTAGCCTGGATCGGTGGTGTTGATCTCTCGCTCCCAGTCGATGGCAAAGCCTATGCTTTTGATCTGCCTGCGGAAGTTGTCGACATTGGCCTGGGTGGTGATGGACGGATGGGTTCCGGTCTTAATCGCATATTGCTCGGCCGGCAGCCCGAAAGCATCCCAACCCATGGGATGGAGCACATTATATCCACAGGCCTTTTTATAGCGGGCGAGAATATCGGAAGCGACATAGCCTTCGGGGTGGCCAATATGCAAGCCAGCTCCGGATGGGTAGGGGAACATATCCAAGGCATAGTACTTGGGCTTGTCCGATTGGTCATCCGCCCGGAAAGTTTTTTCGCGTTCCCAAAATTCCTGCCATTTTTTTTCAATGGTGGAAAAGTCGTATATCTGTTCGTCGTCAGCCATGTTTCTTAATTAGAACGCTCCAGAATGAAGCATTCTTCGGGGTTTGGCAAAAGCAAACCCACAAGGGATTAGGCACGAGGGCGAAAGAAAAGTTATTTGGAGGAATGGGTCTGATCCTCGATCATTTTCTTTATGATCTTCATCTCGGACGAAAGTTCCTCCATCCGGTTGTGGAGGTCATGCAACCCATCGCGTACTGGTTCGGGCATGTTTTTCCGCCTTTCGATCTCCTGCTTGATTGAAATTTCCTCGTTGGATTCGTCCATGCTATTCATGATTACCCCAATTACCAGGTTGAGCACAATCATGGTGCCAATCAGTACAAAGCTGACAAAAAAGATTGCGGCTCCCAGGGGAGACTGGGAGCTTGCTGGGTTCCACTTGGCTAGGTCATCCGCGGAATACCCATAAGCATTGGATCCGTACATATTGATGTACATCACATCAGTCCAGTCCTCCAGAGTGACGACCCGGAAGAGAGAGAGGATGGAAGTTTGCAGGTTGCGAAAGTGAATGGGGTCGTTTTCTCCAAACAGAAAAACCGCCATCGCTCCATAGACATAAAACAGGAGAAAAAGCAGAATGCTCACATAAAACATCGAAGGCAGGCTTTTCAGTAGGCAGGTAACCAGGAGTTGTAGCTTGGGGATCGCGGTAATTAAACGAAGCACACGCAAAATTCGCAGGAGACGCAGAACGGGCAAAAAAGCACCACCCATGTGAAGGAAAGGCTCGAGCAGACAGGCGGCGACTATGGCGAAGTCAAAAACATTCCATGGGTTTTTAAAATAATTGAGGGGACGGTTGCCCTCAGCAAGGATCTTGATCAGGGCTTCAACTGTAAAAATCCCCAGGATGATCTGATCGAGGAAATGGAGAACCGCTGCGTTTTCTTCCGCGAATTCTTTGTAGGTCTGTGCACCGACCACCATTCCAGCCAGCAGAATAGTCCCGATAATGAACCGGTTAAAAAAAGCACTCTGGGACAGGGATGAACAGGCAGAGGAAATCATATTGAGCAAGGATACGGGTTTTATGCACACATGAATCAATGCAAGCAAGGAGAACCCGCCCTGTGCCGCAGGGAAATCTACTTGAATGAGAATCGTGCTCTCCGCAAACGCAGAGCAGCTATACTAGGGTGGGAAGTTGCTTAAGAAGATTACTGCAGGCAAACTCAAGAGAGCGGATAATATGATCGTAGTTCGCCCGGGCATCCATCGTGTCCTCGCGGTCAAAGGGATCAGCAATGTAGGGAGACTCTCCGGGGGAGAGAAACAAACCAACAGGCCTGACCTGTCCACGAATATAGAATTTACGGGATTTGATGTGCTCTTCGCTTTCGCGGTCCAAGGTAATAATGAGGTTGGCTGATGAAAGCTCGGCCATGTTCACCCTCCTTGAATTCCCAGACAATTGATAGCCAAATTTCTCGGCCGCCTGAGCCATACGCTTGTCAAAGGGGCAGAATTCATAGGCATCAGAAATTCCCCTCGCAGATGGACGAATGCTGCCAAAGTGATCGGAAAAATGAAGTAGTTTCCTCATCACCTCCCTAGCCAAAGGAGCTCGGGACAAACCGCGCTTGCTGAGAAAGAGGACATTTACTTGATCAGGAGAGTAATAAGGGGTCTGATGCGGGGAAATTCGGTTGCCCGCATCTTCGAGCAATTCCTCTTCCGCCTGCTTGAGGGAACCTGCTTGGGAGGAGCCTAGCTTTTTCTTAATTTTCCTGAATAGATTGGAGGTGTTTGATTTTTTATTGGTTTTTGTCATTGGATTTCCGCCAGTTTTCCATGGGTAAGAGGAAGATAATATCCTAAGGTTGCAGAATTAGGAAGTTTGTTCGTTCTTTTAGTAAAATATTTTACAACCATGCAGTCACATTGGGCAACTTTCATGCCAAGTGGTTTGCCTGAGGTAAAATGAAATAAAATAATCCATCCTGATGCACACAATTCGATGTCCTGGCAGATGGATACCGTTCCACGGAGGAGACGAGTTAGTAGGCTAGGCGGAATTAAGCGAGGATTTTTACCACTCTTTTCAGGGCATTGGTGAAGATATGGACATCCTCCAAGGTGTTGTAGATAGAAAAGGAAGCCCGGGCGGTTGCTTCGTGCCCTAGTTTTTTCATCAGTGGTTGGCAGCAATGATGTCCTGTACGTGTAGCTACACCCTCTGCATCAAGGAGGGTGGATAGGTCATGGGGGTGAATACCCTCAATACTAAAGCAGAATACACCTGCCTTTTCCGAAGTGGTGCCATGTTCGGTCAAGCCAGGGATTTCCTTAAGATCCTCGCGAGTGGTATCGAGCAGGTATTTTTCATGGATACCCGCCTGATGGAAGTCAATGCCCTCAAGGTAGCCAACCGCTTCACCCAACCCAATGGCACCGGAGACATTGGGTGTTCCGGCCTCAAATCGCTGAATACCTTCAGCAAAAGTAGTTCCAGAAAAGCTGACCTGGTCGATCATGTCGCCCCCACCCTGGTAGGGTAGCATTTCTGCGAGGTGTTGACTTTGGGCGTAAACCACACCAATACCCATGGGCCCAAACAATTTATGGCCTGAAAATACATAGAAATCACAATCCAGTTCCTGTAAGTTGAGTTTAAGATGAGGGGCAGATTGGGCACCATCCAATACCACTTTCACTCCGTGCTTGTGTGCCTCTGCGATGATTTCTTTCACCGGGTTCACCGTGCCTAGCACATTGGAGATATGGCAAATCGAAAGAATGGAACAGCGGGGATCGGTCAGAAGTTCGGTTAAATTTTCGAGATTGAGCGAGCCATCATCCTCGATGGGAATGACCCGAATTTCCGCCCCCTTTGCTTCGGCCACCATTTGCCATGGGACAATGTTTGCATGGTGCTCCATTTCGGTGAGCACGATGAAATCTCCCTTTTTCAAAATCGGTTCGGCGAAGGAGCGGGCGATTAAATTCAAGCTCTCCGTGGCCCCGCGGGTAAAGATAATTTCCTTATCGCTAACTCCAAACCAGCGGGCAATCCGCTTTCTTGATGAATGGTAGCGGTTTTCCGCATCCTCCGCCAGTTCATAGACACCACGGTGCACATTCGAGTTAAACTCAGCGTAGTATTGGCTTAAGCAGTCAATTACCGACTGCGGTTTCTGGGTGGTGGCCGCGTTGTCCAGATAAACCAGGGGCTTCCCCCGGTTTAAACGGGAAAGGATAGGGAAATCCTTGCGGATTTTTCCTGGGTCAAATGAGCCTGTGTGCGACATAAGGAATTAGTGTATACAATTCTTTCCCTACCAACAAACCCAGTTCTAAGCGATGCGGAACTTTGAGTTTTAAAAAGACGCGAGTTTTCAGAGATGGAGCAGGGTAGGGTAATGTCAAAAAATGACTTTGGCGTCTGGAAGGGCTTTGCGTAGGGCTTCCACTCCACTGTCAGTCATTTTGGAATCCCAAAGGTAAATTTCCTTGAGATCTTTCATCTTCGACAGGTCTTTGACCGCTCCATCTGTGACCTCTGTGCCCGACAGATTGAGATACCGTAAAAATTCCAGCACACCGAGTTGCTTAACCCCACTATCGGTCACTTTCGTGTTCCGCAGACCCAGCCAGGTTAGGTGCTTCATCTTTTTCACCGCTCCCATTGCCTGGTCATTGACCTGTGTGCGCGAGAGGTTGAGGTGGGAAATGTTATTTTGAACACCCGAAAGTGCACCAAGTGCGTTATTTTCGATCAAACTCGGTCCGGAGGAGAATTCAGCCCTCAGAAGGGAATGCTTCATGGAAAGGAGTGTCACCAGTGCCCCTGTCTTTGTCGCTCCTTCAATTTGGGTCTTGGATGGGCGACTCACCCGTTTATCGAGGATATCAACCAAAGGCACATCGCTCTGTGCACTGGGGGAAACCGCGAGGGCAACAGTTTCTTCCTTCGGTTTTTCAAAGAAATCGGAAGGATATTCCTTGGCCCCTTCATCAATCCATTTCTTGAACATCTCCACTTCTTCCTCGGTGAGTGGGTCTCCCTTGGGGGGCATGATTTCAGAGTCGTCAGGATCCAGGGTTATTACCACAAAAAGCGTACTTTCCTCATGGTTTCCGCGTTCTACGATGGGACCATCGAGGTTCCCTTTAAGAACGAGTTCATAGGTGTTAAGTGCCAATCCTGCTTTCGGATGTATGGTTCTGCCGTTTTTAACATAGGGTTCTCCATGACAATCCAGACACCGCTCTTCAAGAAGGGGAAATATATGATCATGAAAACTGATTCCACCGCTCATATCCGCAGCACCACCACCGCCACCTGCCTTGGGCTTCGCTCCCTCCTCGATCCAGCGCTTGATGATGTCGATTTGTTCAGAGGTCAACGGCCCGCCCTTGGGGGGCATAAACATGTCGTCATCCTCGTCCAGGGTGAGGACCTCGTGTAAATAGCTGTCCTCCACATCCCCAGCTGTCACAACGGTGTTGTCCAAATTGCCTTTCATCACCAGTTCGTAGGTGTTCAGTGCCAACCCTGCCTTGGGCTGGATGGTGCGCCCGTTTTTGTCGTAGGGTTCCTGATGGCAACTAAAGCATCGATCTTCGAGAATGGGCAGCACATGATTGGTGAAATCGATCGGTTCACCGGGTTTGGGCATGCCACCGCCTTTTTCAGCGATCGCCAGGCTGGGATCCTGGCCAAGATTAACCGGCTTGTAAGCAAAGAAGGAACCTTTTCTTAACTTAGGTTCTTTTTTGGGCTGTGCCATGAGCCGCGGTCCATCTTCGACAACTAATTCCTCCTCTTCGTCTTTGTTTTCAGTAGCAGAACCTGCCATTTCCGGAGCAACCGAATCTTGAGGAGCAGCTAGTTTTCTTGGGTCACCCTCAGGGATTTTGCCACTTTGTGCGGCATCAATGAGGTATTTTTGATCTGCTGGAGAGAATTGTTTGTAGCTTACCTTGTACTGTTTTTTAGTCTGGTCCTCAAAATAGAACTCTTGGCCTTCATAACTGAGTACGCGAAAAGGAAAAGACTTTCCTCCAGTCGTGGTAAAGGTTCGAAATGCCTCTTCTGCGGTGAGGAAGAAAAGAGGAAGGAGGCACAAAAATGCCAATCCTACCCGTTTCAGCCCCATCTTTCTAATTGGATATCTTACGCCAATACATCCATCAAAGGCTCACCATCATGGGCGACTTTGAATGGACGGCCGGAAGGGGAGTACTGCACATCATTAAGTGGCAGCCCCATCGCATAACCGATAGTGGCGTTAAGAGATGCAGGATCAATGAATTTACCGTCGACTGGGTTTCTGCCCACTTTGTCCATCTTTCCATAGACTGTGCCACCCTTTACCCCTCCTCCCGCAAGAAAAGCGGAGAAACCATAGGGCCAGTGGTCGCGACCATTACCCCCGTTAATCCTTGGGGTCCGTCCAAATTCAGAAACAAGCACAATCATGGTTTCTTGCAGAAGACCGCGCATTTCAAGATCGAGTAGCAGGGCACTTAAACCCTTGTCGAGGTCGGCACAGTTATTGGCAACCGCTTCAAAGTTGTTCGAGTGAGTATCCCAACCGCCCCGGTTTACTTCAATGTAGCGAACATTGTTTTCAACCAAGCGACGGGCAAGCAAACAACCCTGTCCAAAAGCAGTCCGGCCATACAGGTCTTTCATTTCGTCCGGTTCGGAGGCCACATCAAAGGCTTTAAGGTCTTCACTGCGCATCAATTTGACCGCGTCGTTGTAGAGGTCGGTATAGGCACGCACCTGCTTTTGGTCATAGGTGCCGAGGAAACTGGCGTTCATCTTCTGGGCCATGGCCAACCTGCCATCGAAGCGGGTTTGGTCGAGATAATCTGCGGCCTTACTATTCGCGAGTCCAGCATTGGGGTTGCCAATGGGTAGGGGACCAAACTTAGATTCCAAGAACCCGGAACTTCCGATTCGCCCATTGATGGCAATATTCATCGGAATGGTCGAATTGATAGGGCCAGACATTTTGGCAATCCAACTTCCAAAGGTGGGGTGAGAGATGGTGCCCCGCATCTGATAGCTGGTATGCATCAAATAAGTGCCCTGTGCATGGGCTCCCTGGCTTGTCATCATGGTGCGGATGATGGCCGCGTTATGCATATGCTTGGCAGTTTCGGGCAGGTTTTCCGAAAGAAACACTCCATCTGCACTCGTTGAAATCGGGCTCACTGGGCCTTGGTAGCTGTCCTTGTCTGCATCGGTGTTAGGAGCAAAGGTATCCATGTGGGACATCCCGGCAGACATATACAAATAGATCAGGTGGCGGGCTTTGGCAGGGCGGGTTCCTGGCTGAAAGGCTTGCACCGGAGTGTGTACATAAGAACCTGCCATAGGTAATAAACCAACTCCAAGGCAGGCTTTTGCGGCACTGGCCACAAATTCGCGGCGACTTAACTCATCAAGTTTTTTTAGGTCAGATTTCATGGTGTGTGTTTTGTTTGAGTGTTCGGCTTAATTTATCGTACAAAAAGAAATTCGTGGCTGTTTAGCAATACCCAAGCAACATCCTTGTAGCTATCTTTTCCGTCGAGCTTTTTAAGCATTGTTTTAAAGTCAGACATTTCCCGGGAGTCGGGTTTGCGCTGAAGAATTGCTTGAAATGCGTAGTCAATTTGGTCTGTCATGTTAGGTTTGGAGGCGAGGTTCTTCATGAAAGCAGAGTTTTGGTTACTGATGATGTTTTGTTCAACATAGCCGTTCATAATTGCCAGCACTTGGTCAACCGCTGCCTGCTTGTGAGAAACTTGAATCTGGTCCCTTGGTGATCCTCCAAATTGGCGGATAAAATGGCCAGCCGGTGCAGGGTGTCCCACTTCTGATGCTCGAAGAGAATTTGTATCTCTTGTAGGAGTACCAACCCGCTTGTAAGATTCGGATGAACCACTAGAGCTCTCCATTCCTGCCATCATTTCCTCTGCCTCCATCATCATTTCTTTCATCGGCGGGAGGTTTTCAACAAATTGGTCTTTGCAGTTATTACAGCAGAATGCAACGAGTTCACCCTTTTCGTTTTTGGCGGTTATGCCTGGGTTCGCATCCCTGCCGGGGCGGATGGGGCACTTTTCATTTGTTGCTTTTGGCTGATCTTCCATTGCTTTGACCATTTCGGGGCTGGCACCTGGTGGGGCAAAGCCCAATTGGGCCATAAAAAGCTCTTCCGCTGTCATATTGATAAATTTTTGATAATCGTCGTAGCCATTTTCCGGGAACCTTGAATTGATTCGCTTGTCCACATCAGGGTAATTGAGTGCGACCAAAGAGTCCCATAACTGCTCACCTGACATACGTTCGACAACGGGGCCCTGATAAAAGTAAGGGCTGGCTCCACGCTGAGGATTGTCTGGATAAGGTCCGACGATTACATGTTTTACTTCGATTGGCAGGGTTTCGTCTTTGTCGTCTCTGGCGGTAATTTCTCTTTCAGGAGACTCCCGCTGGAAGGACTTGGTATTGTAAAGAATACGGAGGAATTCCTTGGTGTCATAGTCTAAGGCGACCATGATTTTTTCTAAGTGAAGCATGAGCTCAGGATCTGTGGCTAAGGTATCGTCAAACATGTTGTCTACTGGTTCGATCAGACCAATTCCAAAAACTGCCTTCCATAATCTGTTCGCGATGACGATAGTGAACCGAGGGTTGTCAGGAGATGCCAACCAACTGGCGTAGGAGGCACGGGATCCTTTCTGCTGCAAATTTTCATCCAATTCGACAGCTAAACCAAAAATGGTATTGGCCTGAAGTTCCTCTCCAGGTTTTGCGTTGTCGTACTGGTAATCGTTGGGAAGGTTGATTTTTCCCTTGCCCATATCATCCATTCCTCTCTGTAAAAGTTCGCCCAAACTACGGGTCGCATTTCTGTAGCGTGCACCTAAAGCGGCGGTCTGTCTGGCTTTTTGGTCGTCGCTTAAACTGGAGTCGTTTCTAACCTTACGTTGCTCCTCGTTCATCCACTCTCTTGCCATTCGTGAGTACTTACCAAATTCAGTGGATTCATTGTTTTTGGGTTGGTGGGCACCATAGGTATAGGCAGCCATCTCATAGAACTGCTTCTGGGTCCAGCGGTCAAAGGGGTGGTCATGGCATTGGGCACATTCAAGGCTGGTTCCCAGGAAAACACGTACAGTATTGGCCATGCTGTCCAAGCCCATGCCCATATCTCGGTAGAAATAACCGACTTGACCGTTCCCTCTTTTCCATAAGGGTCCTGTGGCGGCCAGCATGTCATGGACAAACATATCGTAAGGTTTATTCTCGGCTAAAGAACTTTTTATATAATTAATAAAAGGGACCCCGTCGTTTCCCGCATCCACCCTACCAGTGGCACGAAGGATGTCGGCCCAGTAAATGAACCAGTTGTGAACATATCCTTCCGAGGCTAAGAGTTTATCTATCAGGGCTGCCCTGCCATTAGAGCCCCGATTTGCCATGAACTCTTTGGTTTCTTCCACCGTGGGAATACGACCAATAATTTTGAGATAAGCACGGCGAAGAAAGCCCTCATCCGAGATTTCGCGGTTCGGGCGTTGACGATAGGATTTGAGACGCCGTTCAATCTTTTGATCAATGGACGAGGCAAAAGTACTTAGGGTTCGAGTATCGAGGGGCTTTTTAAACTTGGGGAGGGCATCGTGATTGGGAGGAAAGTTGTTTTTTACAAAGGCTTGATCATCCTCGGTGAAAATGTCTAGTTTGATCCGAAATAACTGTAGGTCGCTGGTTCGCTTCATTAGTACATCCCCATCCTCAAAGTATTTGATGATCGATCCTTGAATAACCTGACCATTTTTGGATCTAAATTCCCGGTCCGTGATCGAGGAATGAAGCGAACAGGCGAATACGATAAAAGCCGATAAAAATGAAATTAACCTCATAAAACTAATATGATGTCTAATTATTCCCTAGTGCAAACTAAAACGGAGTCAAAAAAAGGAAAAAGTTCATCAATAATTAGGCTATCCCACCTTTATTGTTTCGATTGGGCTATCATCCCTGTTGCCTTGTTTCTTAAAGTCTGCATACCCTGTTCTGCAATGTCCTATTATTTCGACACTTTGAAGTGATGAGTAAATCATTTAGGTACACAAATTTTACATTTCTTTCAGCGGTTTATTAATCTCCAGTGGTTGGGGAAATAAGGTTTGGATGCTGGAGTCTCGTAATGCTGTTGATAAATTCTGAAATGACACCACGTAAGTACTTCAAGTTTTATGAAGAGTCATGCACATGCCTGTATCAATACAATTAAGGCAGTCTTTATCCTTGATTACCCTAACTCCTCGGGGAAAAGAATCGACTTTAGATACGGTAGGAGTTTTGGGTCTTCGTTGCACCCAAATCATCCAATGCGTCTTTAAGAGCAATATTCTTTGTGGCTACATTTACAAAAAAATAGCCAGGGCGGACTGAGGCAATTGGAGGTAAGGGTACATTCTCATTTTTTACTTGCAGGATGATTTGGAGGAAGGCAGCGGCTTGATTCGTCTGCAAGTTGATACCCAAAGCATTTTCATTTGTTAGGTAACAGGATCCGAGCCATTCGTTTACTACTTTGACGAGCCACCATTTACGGTAGGGGTGATTTCTAACAAATTCCGCATGTTCGGCCAGGCTCGGCATTTGTTGGTGAGAAATGGAATGCTTTCGTTTTTCAAGAAGTTGATAAAGTGCCTCGATCTGGTCTTCTTCTCCCGTTACTTCGATTAAAGAATGTTGGCTGTCAAAAGATTTTGTTTTACCGTGCCAAAGGTTGGTCGGAAAGTCGGCTTTGAACCTGTTAAATTTGCTCTTTTGGAATCGATCTTTCAATAGGGACATAGCAATTAGCAAAGTCTCACTTCCGAATTTGTCTAATTTCCTGTCCCTATTTGGAGTAAAGGAATAGCCATGTAATTGATGTAGCTCAATCACGCTTGTGTTGGAGAAGAGAATTTCGGCATTGATCTTCTCAACTCCAAGTTCAGAAAAGCAGAAACGATAGAAAAAGGGAGGAACTAATCCCCCAAGTCCAGTGTACTCTTCTTCACCAATGTAAAAGCCCCACGAAGCCGTTCTGCCAATCCGGTTATAATTAGAAAGACTCAAATAACCAATAGGCTTTTCTTGGTAAATGATTAGCCAGTGGTAAAAGTCAGGACAACCTCGGGAGTTTATAATCCATTGCTCCTGTTCTTGTACACCATGATTTACCTTTGTCTTCATATGTTTGGCAACCCGTGTTGAGGTTCGCCAATCCAAAATCATCTTGGCATGAGAAATGTCGATCTCTTGGAAGGAAAACATAGTTTATTCAACGAAATCAAGATCTCTTGTGACGATGGCCTACCTCGACTTGTTTAAGGATAATTTTTAGAGGTACCATATGCCTCTGGAGTTGCTGAAATAAAAATTTTTTGAATCCAATCTTGTCAAACTTCTCGAGATTCTTGGGTTCGACAATTATCTCTACATGCTGACCGGTGATTGGATTGTCTTTTCCGTATGCTTTTACTAGCGATACATCTTGGTGGAGGAGGGCCACCCGTTCCACTTCAGAAGCCATAAACTTTAATCCCCCCACATTGATCACCTCACTGGTTCTTCCGGTCACCTTATAGTACCCCTCTCTTTCTTGGACCACATCTTGGGTATTGTACCAACCATCCTCGTCAAAAGGAGAGGGAGCATTCAAGTATCCAAGCATTCGGTTGGCCGAGCGGATGTGCAAAACCTCTCCCACCATTTTGGTTTCCACGCCCTCTCCGCCCACTCTCATGAAAAGGCTATTTCGGGCCTCCGATTTTACCCTTACAATACCAAGTTCAGACATCCCAAAAGTTTGACGGAAATCAACAGTTGGTAAAAGATTGCACAATTGATCAAGGGTGGGTTGGTCCATCCTTTCAGTGCCGTAGGTAATAATTCGCAGGCATGCAGGGACCTTTTCCGGAATCAAACCACTCATTAACATCATCCTTAAAAAGGTGGGCGTGGTTGGCAGGGCTTCAACATTATGCTTTTCACAACTACTTAAAATACCTTCTACTGAGCGGTCAGTTGGTGCCACAACTACGCCCCGGTTGAATAAGGTGTGGAGTAGCGTATTGATCCCTCCAATGTGGTCAAAGAGTAGAAAATTGATGGTTCGCAGGGTGGGGCGAGGGGTATCGAAACGCTTTAAGAAATAACTGAAATCATGAAGGATCGCTTTGGGGCGCCCTGTTGTCCCTGTTGAGAAAAGCACAAGTCCTGCATTCCCACGATCACGCAATTTTTCGATTAAGTGATGGTTTAGCCCATGTTCCCTTCTACGAGCGATACCTCCTTCAACGATAATGTCAACCTGGGCGGACTCGAAGAAGTAATCATGATCTTCCGCAGTTTCAACTGTCAGGGGGACAAGGATCACTTTCATATCGATTAACCGAAGTAGAGTCATGATAGAAGTGGGGTCAAAGTCACCGATTAGGGCTACGACATCTCCCCGTCGGACAATAGATAAATCTACATGGGTTTGTTGAGAAACATGACTGAAACTAAGTTGCCCAGCTGAATGAATGAGGAAAGGCTCATCCGAGTTTTCCCACTTTGAGCTGAGTTTTTGGATTAGGCTCACTATGCTCCGCCTACATTCAGAACTTGACCGCTAATTGACTGAGACTGCTGACCCAGTAAAAATTCACACAAATCGCAAACATCATCTGCGATGAAAATTTTGGGGATCACCTGCCTAGAAACGATCGCCTCGATTTGCTCATCCCTGACGCCTTTAAGCAAGTCCGTTTTGATAGGGCCAGGAGCTAGGCAATTTACTCTAATGTTAAAGTCAGCCATTTCTCGGGCAAATGCTCGTGAGAATCCTTCCACGCCGGCCTTACTCGCGGAGTAGATGGATTCTCCCTTTAATCCCAATGTAACCGCGATCGTAGAGAAATTAATAATGCTCCCAAACTTTCTGCGAATCATCAGAGGAGCAAAGAGCTGGCAGCAATATATCGTACCCATAAGATTGGTTTGTATTAACTTTTGGGTTACGCTTGGCGGGGTGGTTAACGCAAGGTTCATGGATGCAATTCCGGCCGCATTGATAATGCCAGTAATCTCTTTTCCGCCTTTTTTTAAATCTTGAGCAACCGCTTTAACCGCGCCGTAGTCCGATACATCACAGGAAACATTCTGAAAGGGAAGGTCACTGCAAGTCCGGGAGAGTCCTAATACTTCTTGTCCTTTATTGGCTAATCTTACGGCGACTGATCGACCAAGCCCCCTGCTCGCTCCGGTTACAAGGATCATTGTTTAATTTGAGATTGAGCGTGAAACTCCATTGAGAGCGAATTTAGCGTACGGAAAAGACTCTGCGAGCGCGACATCGCTGCTTCGGAAGTCCAGTCAAATTCAAAACCATATTCTGCGGCTTTGTCCTCCAATGCGAGACAGAGTTCTACGAGTTTCATGGAGTCGAGGCATGCATCTTTTCCGATCAGATTTAAGTCATCAACTGGAACGACCTTTCCATCGGTTACTTCAGAAATACAATCCCCTACTATTTTTTTTGAAGAATCTAAATTCATATCCTGTTAAAATATTTTCCGAAAATAAGTGATGATGATTTTCACCAATCCCATTATTGCTTTATGTTTAGAAGTTTTTTCATAGATTGCTACGGTAAAAACAAACCTCGCAGCCAAATCGGAATCAATTTGCAGGAAATAGGGCCTGTACTTTTTTATATCGATGCAGTTAAGAGGGGTTGTATTCAGATTTAATTAACGACAATATCTGAAATTCTTAACTAGCAGGAGATTACTAATTTAATTAGATAAGTATTCGCATTGAATTTGGTTGGTTGCCTTTGTTCTGTTGGTTGCATCCAAACTCATTCTTCATCTATCATACAAGTTGCCTCTTATTTTGATTACCTTCATATCAAGAGATTCATGTGCATCCCATACCCTTTCTCATCTGCTCCACTCATTTACAGCAAATTTTGTATTCTTAGCGTTTGTTTTTTAGCATGTGCTGGGGGGTGTTCGGATGGTGACTTCCTTGTTGAGTCGTCCAATGCACCAGATATTTACAATCATGAGCAATATGTGGGAGCGGAAAGTTGTAAGGACTGTCATGCCGAGGCTCATGCAAAATGGGCGGACTCTCATCATTTCCATGCCATGGAATTACCCAATGAGGAGACGGTGCGGGCAGATTTCAACGGCTCCTATTTCGAGAATTATGGGATCACCACCCAATTTTTTAGGGATGGGCAGAAATATATGGTCAAGACTGAGAATCAGAAGGGGCAAATGGAGACCTTTGAGGTCGCCTACACTTTTGGATGGGAACCACTCCAGCAATACCTCGTGAAGTTTCCCGATGGCAGGTTGCAGGTATTGCCCACTTGTTGGGATGTCGAAAAGAAGGAGTGGTATCATCTTTATCCTCACGAAAGAATCGCTCCAGATGACCCTCTTTTTTGGACACGGTCTTTGCAAAACTGGGATCACATGTGTGCGGACTGTCATTCAACTAACCTTAAAAAAGAATTCGATTTTTCCTCGCAGACTTTTTCGACCAAATATTCTGAGATCAATGTCGCCTGCGAATCCTGTCATGGGCCAGGTCGCGACCATGTCGAGCATGCCAAGTCAGGCAAGGGGTGGGTAGGGGTGGCCGATTATGCACTAGCCGATGTCAATTCCACCAATGTTGCTCAGGTTGAGTCCTGTGCCAAGTGCCATGCCCGCCGGTCGGTGGTGCACCCTGGGCACCATGCGGGTGATCGTTTTCTTGACCATTTTCTGCCCGAAGTCACCCAACCCTGGTCTCCTGAAATGCAGGCTCCCACCTACCATGTAGACGGACAGATCGACGACGAAGTCTATGTCTATGGTTCTTATGTCCAAAGCAAGATGTATCACCAAGGGGTGAAGTGTACCGACTGTCACGACGCTCATACCACGAAGCTACACCACTACGACAACCAGCTTTGCACCCGTTGTCATGTTCCGGATGAGAAAAACCCCGCTGGCTTTGATAACCCAGGCCATCACTTCCACCCCATGGATACGAAAGGAGCCAGTTGTGTGGAGTGCCATATGCCCCATAAAAATTACATGGTGATTGATGCCCGTCGGGACCACAGTATTCGCATTCCCCGTCCCGATCTTTCCGCAAAGTTTGGTCAACCTAATGCATGCAACAACTGTCACCAGGACAAGTCCTTTGAGTGGGCAACGGAGGCAATTGAGCGGATCAAAGGATCCGTTCGGCCCAAGGAAACTCGCCATCCCGCTGCCTTTCATGCCTACAGGAACGGTTCCGCCGATGCGGAGAAATTACTTGTTGATGCGAGTGCCGATGAGGAGGCTCCAGCTTTTACCCAGTCCGGAGCCCTGCTTGCTCTGCGTTCCTTTATTAGTGAGGCATCGACCGCAGAGGCCATCCGCCAGCTCGAGTCCAATCAGTCGGTTGTGCGTACCGCCGCCATTTCCAATCTCGAGGACACTGATCCGGTCGAACGCCTTCGCTTACTCCTGCCCATGCTTGGAG
>JAYOXT010000027.1:0-30282 GCA_038152995.1 Opitutales bacterium | reverse complement strand
TGGTATCCATCAAAGACTTTTTGGACATCAACCACTCCAACTTTTTGGCCAAATGAAAGGGAAGTAGTAATTAAAAAAACAAATATGCTGAATCTTCTGAATGCTTTCATAATTTTTATTTATATGTATCTCATAAAATTGTCACCCTAGAACCTCGTTCCTCCAGAAAAATGAAACTGCGAGGAGGAATCCGTTCCGCTTGAGTCTGATATAGGGAAGCCCAAATCGAGGCGTAAGGGCATGCCCATCACCATAATCCGTATGCCTAATCCCCAATTGTCATGCCAATCTTCATCTCCACTGCCTGGAGTGAGTTTGAAGTCTCCCTTTCTGAGGTATCCGGCATCGTAAAAGAGGGCAAAACGCAAGGGGTCGGCAATTTTGAAAGTGTACTCCAAACTGGCATAAGTAATCGAATTGCCCCCGATCGGTTCCTCTTGATCAGTTTCATCCTTAGGTCCAGCATCTCGATAATCCCATCCCCTCAAATTGTAAGGGCCTCCTAGGAAAAATTTATCAAAGAAGGGAACATTGGCATCATTTCCATCAAATTTACCCAGCGTCCCCGTTTTTCCTGAGATCGTAAGAACCTGCTCCATTGCATCAAAGGTCTGGAAAAATCGTGCACCCTGAAGTTCCAACCTACCATAGTCTGCATCTCCTCCAAAAATTCCTCCAGCAAACTCCTTACGAATAGAAACAACACTTCCCTGAGTAGGAAACAAAATAACATCTCTGGTGTCCCGACTTAATGTCAGTCCAACCTTTGAGATGGTTCTCTTAATTTCTTTCGATGTTGCGTCATATGCGGAATCACGCCTAATCCATTGCGTTCGGGGCGTTTCCTCAATATCCTCAATCAAAACATCCTCAAAACTGTAAAAAAGCCTACCTTCCACCAACTCAAAAAGTCTTTTTCGAAAATAAACTTCAAACCCAGCACGAAGTTCATCGTAATACGAACTTTGATAATCTGACTTTTCACGAAACACCTCAAAACCTGCGGCTACCCTACGATTCAAAAACCAAGGCTCCTCGAGAGCCAAACGAGCCTCATTACTCTTGGAGCCCAGCTTCAGCCGAAGCCTAAATTTTTGACTATCTCCCTGTAGCCTGTGAGGGGCACGCCACCTCATAATATCAAAATTTCCCTGACGAAATTCCGCGAACATCATCGCTTTTTCTAGGGTACTAAATCCAATGCCAAAACCAACATGCCCCGTCCTACCTTCCTCCACATCAACCACCAAGTTTCTTCTCGAATTTCGCAATTCTGCATCCTCGGACGAGATAGGTTCATCCGAAAGGCTAACTTTTTCAAATAGCTTTGTATTCTTCAACGTGTACTCATCATTTTTCATTCTCTTCAGGTCAAAGGTTTCTCCTGGTGCAAGAGAGAGTTCACGGATTAAAACTACGGTTTTAGTTTTTTCATTTCCCCTAACCTTTATTGTATTAACACTAAATTTATTGTTTTCAGTAATTTCGAAAAGAAGGTCTATCTCCTTGGTATCAAAGTTGGGCGTCCGGATTAATCTTACCTGAGCATCGAGGTAGCCTTTTTCGCCATATAGTTTGGTGAGCCTACTCCTTTCATTTGAGAGGACACTTGGAGAGTAAGGTTGTTTATGCTTAAGCAAGGTATCTTCCAGAAGATCTTCGGTGGAAATTACTGCATTACCGGTAAGGGTGGATATGCCAAAAAATGACCTTCCGCCTTCCCTCACAGGGATTGTGATATCCAGTCGATTCTTGTCCACGGGGCTAATTGAAACCGACTGTTGGTCAATAGACGCTTCAAGAAATCCACGGTCGCCATAAAGCAAAAGTAATTTCTCTATATCTTCCTCAAGAATTTCAGGTCTGTACTTGGATCGGTTGGACCAAAACCTCCAAAATCTCCATGGGGCGGTTTCCATTTCGTCAAGGAGGTCATCCGTTGGTAGATTCTCATTTCCTGAAAATTCAACTTTCCTAATCTTTCGTGTGTCATTCTCAGTAATATCAAAAACAACCGACACTCCATCGCCTTGCTTATTGCTTTCTACCCTAGAAATCACCCTACTGTTCCAATAACCTTTTTCGAGATATAGGTTCTCCAGCGTTTTTTGATCTTTTTTGAGATTCGATTCACTCATCAAATCGCCAACCTGTTGCAAGATAGAACCCTTCAATTTTTTGTCCAATAATTCTTCATTACCTACAAACCGAACCTCTGCAATTCGAGGTTTTGTTCTTATGCGAAAAACCAAAGATACCGACTCCTCGTCTGACTCCTTTGGGTTGATGTAAACTTTGACATCATTAATCGTCCCCGTGTCCATTAAGTTGCGGATAGATTTATCAATCGTCAGTGCCTCGTAGGGCATGCCCGTTTCAACCTGCAAGTTCTGCCTAATGTAAGATTTTCCTACGGTTTGTGGCCCATCAATTTCAATGGCGATTGAAGAAATTAGTCGGTTACCTGCAGGGCTTTGGGAAAAAACTAAGGTGAATGATAAAAATGCACCAATCAGGAAAAGGGTGTGTTTAAAAAATTTCATTAATTTTTAATTTAGCCGATGCTCTGATTGCATACTTTCAAAACGGGTAAATTTTCTCCTAAAGGCAAGATTTACCTTACCAGTAGGTCCGTTTCTTTGCTTGGCTAAAATCAATTGTATTGGCTCGTAATCCTCTTCAGGTGCCTCTGCTTCCCCCATATCCGCTTCTCTTACATCTTCCCCCTTGCGATGCTTTCCCAATAATATCACCACATCAGCATCTTGCTCGATCGCCCCGGATTCACGCAAATCCGAAAGGCGGGGCTCCCTTTTTTCTTTTTCAGAATCTCTGTTAAGTTGGCTTAAGACGAGGACCGGCACATCCAATTCTTTAGCCATGGCTTTTAAGCCTCTTGAAATATCAGAAATCTGGTTTTCCCGAGATTGCATTCTACCATCTGCCGAAATGAGTTGTAGGTAATCCACGACCACAAAATCTAATTTATTCCGCATTCTCAAACGTCTTGCTTTTGCCCGTATCTGGTTGATACTCAGTCCACTGGTATCGTCTACCCAAAGGGGGGCTTGTTGAAAATCCCTACTTGTTTGATGGAGTTTTTCGGCAAGGCTTTTGGGCACAAATCCCCTCCTTAAGTCGTTCATGTTAACACGAGCCTTTCCGCAGATTAATCTCATTGCTAATGAGGTGGCACTCATTTCTAAACTAAAAACAAGAGAATTTTTAGGTGTTTCTCGATACCTTGGTGAAAATGCCACATTCTCAACAATATTCATCGCTAAACTGGTCTTACCAACGGATGGTCTAGCTGCTAAAACGATCATTTCTCCGGGCTTAAACCCATTTGTTAAGCCATCTAAATCGTTGTAGCCAGTTAATATGCCATCTGTTTCTTCCCGGGACAGCATCCTCTGAATTTGCTCCATCGCATGCTGTATAGGTTCCCGAAAAGGGATAGATGCCCGTAAGTTTTGCTCATCGCCAAGGGAACAAATTTTTTGCTCCATGGTGGAAAGAAACTCTTCCACATTTCCTTGCTGCCGATTCGCTCCTTCAATCATTTCAAATGCCATCAAAATGCATTTTCT
This sequence comes from Opitutales bacterium, assembly GCA_038152995.1. Lineage (GTDB taxonomy): Bacteria > Verrucomicrobiota > Verrucomicrobiia > Opitutales > Seribacteraceae > Chordibacter. Next base: position 26,692 of record JAYOXT010000027.1, on the reverse strand, counting down.
AAGCAATGATTTCTGCTTAACGATATCTAGCCAAAATCCTGCATGGGCAGTCGTATCAATCCTTGATGATAAAGATGTGATAGTATCAGCACCACCAACATGCTCCAGTTGCCCGCTTGACTTCAATTTTTCGATGAGGACAATCTCATCGGCTTCAATGGTAGCTTGATGAAGGTCAAGCAGGGCATCAAAAATAAGTTGATGCTTAGTGAAGTAGAAATCTTCTGGGCGCAGTGCTTTTTCGATGCAAGTACTAAGCACCTCGCCGGAAGAATCAACTAAGCAAGCAGCCAACAAACCTTGTTCCGCATCTTGGTTACTGGGCAGCGGTTGCCCCTCTATTTTACCCATGCCCGCAGGATTGGGTCTAGAGGGTGGGGTATTGGTGAGGCTTGAACTTATGGAATCAGACAAGAGAGAAGAAACGGACGACATTGCAATAAATCCTTTTCCTCTCGAATAAGCGGATTATTCGTCTTCCTCAATGGGGTTCTCCGAAACCACCTCTACATTAAGCAAGCTGGTCACATCACGGTGCAACTGGATAGATACTTCTGATTTACCTAGAGATTTTATCGGGGAGAAATTTACAAAATGCTTTTTGTCTAGGGAGAACCCTTGCTCTTCCACTTTCTCAATAATTTGAGGGATGGTAACCGAGCCAAACAATTTGCCGCCCGATCCAGTCTTTACCGCAATTGCAAGACTCAGCCCTCCCAGTTTTTGGGCAATTTCTTGAGCTCCTTGCAATTCGCCAGCCTCTCGGGCCGCCCTTGCGATCTTAAGAGCGTCCAAGCGCTTCTTATTAGCAAGGTTCAATGGGACTGCTTTTTTTCGAGGAAATAAATAATTTCGGGCGAAACCGGGTTTCACCTTAACTACATCACCTTCCGCACCAAGGTTATCTATGTGATCCAAGAGGAGTATTTCTGTTTGAGCCATTGTTTTTGTAAGTTGGGGTTAAAAAGGTACATCTTCGTCCAAATCGATATCGTCTTTGATTGGCTCGATTTGCTGTGAAGAGGAGGGTGGAGTGGAGGGAGAAGAAAGGGCAGGCGTGTCGTGGGAAGAATGGTCAGATTTACCGGAATCAACAAACTCGAAGTTGTCTAAGACAACCCGGAGTGCACTTCTTTTTTCGCCCTCCTTGGACTCCCATTGGTCGAGTTTAAGGCGCCCTTCCACAAAAATAGGTCTGCCTTTGGAGAAGAACCTCGCGACCGCTTCCGCTCTGGGCCCAAAGCATTCCACATCCACAAATGTAGTTTCTTCTTTTCTATTTCCTTCCGAGTCCTTGTAGTTTCTGTTCAATGCGAGACCAAAATTACATACCGGTCTACCACTCGACATCATCCTGACTTCAGGATCCCGAGTGAGGTTGCCAATCAAAAGAACTCTGTTGAGAGAAGCCATGGAATAAATTTAGATCCGTTCGATTATTAATCGGTCCACTTTTTTCTCAAGCCTAAGCCTCTCTTTTAAAAGGCGAGGTGAATTGGTTGAGCCTTTGAACTCAAACTGGATATAACTTCCCGAAGAAAGTTGCTTTTGCTGAGGGTAAGCGAATTCAAAATTGCCCTGCTCTTCGACTTTAAGAACCTCTGCTTCAGACTGAAGAATAGCTTCGCTGAGCTTGGGAATAATCTCATTACTGGCACCTTCTGCACCTCTTGGATCTACAACGATTGTGGCAAGGTAATTTCTTGTGTTCATACGACTGATTTAGTGTGATTAGATAAATTCATGGCTTTATCTAAACCATGATCAAGGAAATTGAATATATACTTTAAAAAATCTGGCAGTTTTTGATGAAGTAACTTTTTTTCATCTGCAGAAAAAGAGGATAAGACAAAATCGGACAAGCTTATTTCGGGCGATCTCTTAGCGAACATTCCAACCCTAAGGCGGGCAGGCATGTATCCCAATGACTCAAAAACACTGACCACACCATTATGACCACCTGGTCCTTTCTTGCCGGACAACTTAGCTTTTCCTAGCTCGATATCTAATTCATCGTGTACCAAGAGGCAGGAAGAATGATCAATATCAAAAGAGGAGAATAATTTTTGAAGTACCTTACCGCTGTGGTTCATATATGTCTTCGGTTTAACTAAAAAAACTTTTCGTCCAGATCTTTGAAATTCTGCGATTTGCGAGGTGTGTGTCGGGGATTCTACGAGCTTGAGGTTAAGCGATAGGGCAAGTTGGTCTACAATCCAAAATCCAATATTGTGCCTGGTATTTTCATATAATTCACCGGGGTTCCCGAGGCCAACAATGGCAATGTTTGCCACTTGGGAAAGCAGTTGCCAAACTTATTCTCCTTCGGAAGCAGATTCGTGCTCTTTTGCCTCCTCCTCAGCCTGTTCTTCTGGCTGTCCTTCATCCTCTTCGCCCGCATCTGCGGAAGCACGCCCACTTGCACTGCCGACACATGAAACCACATTAGATAGGGAATCCCCGATGAACTCAACATCCGCAATAGGAGAAAGGTCTTTCAACTGAAGACTTTCACCAATATTGAGCTCACTCACATCAACAGATACTTGGTTTGGCAGCTTACTCGGACGACAGCGCACTTCAATTTCGTTTAAATGAACTTCGAGAATGCCTCCCATATTTTTGACCCCGACAGATTCACCCTCAACAACCAAGGGCACCTTGGCGACTAAATCCTCTCCTCGTGTAACCTGAATAAAATCCAAATGTAATATTTGGTCTTTTACGGAGTCAGTTTGCATATCTTTGAGAAGGGCGAGTTCCCTGCTGCCAGATTTTTCCTCCAATTCGATAAGAGAAACAGAACCACCCGATGCTCTCATCAGGGCACGGAAACCGCTGTCGTTGACAGAATAATGTTTGTGAATGTTTTTCCCGTAGAAAACAGCAGGTATCAAGCCTTGTGCGCGGAGTTTTTTCGAAAGGTTGGATCCGTGTTGTTCACGTGAGTTAACTTGGAGAACAGTTTCAGTTATGTCTGACATGTCGAGAGGGGGGGTTAAAATTCAAATGATTCATAATGACATTTTACATAAAAGTGGCAAGCATGTTGTAAATTCAATCATTGCTGTTGGGCAAGTGCTGCTTGGAAGACTTTGGCTACTCGAGAGTTATTGGTGTTAACAGTCCTTAGACCTTCATTGGGTTATTGACAATTACTGGGTTCACGATTCTATTGAATTTAAATGAATAACTGCATTTTGATGGTTATTACTCTTCTGCTAGTACCCTTGCTTAATTGCCATTGTGAAGAGCATTTTGAAAATACAGATGCATGCAGTGCTTGCCAGCAAGATAGCCCTTACAACCTGTGCGAACACCCTTGCTTGGATGAGCTTGAGTATTACGCATCTGAAGAGGGTTACCAAAAAGTAAAGTTTTCCTTCTGTAAGTTTTCTTTTCGAAAAGAGTCGCTGTTTCTGAAAATTGATTCAGCTAGGCCGTCGCTTAATCGTATTTCCTACACCAAACCCACATCGCATATTCACCTAAGGGTCATACAAGTCTGATTTAATTAGCATCCTTCCCATGGAAGCCAATCGTGCTTTCATATCATGCAATCAAATCACCCTCTATGACTCCATTATCCAACCTTTTCAAACAGGGCAGACTACAAGGAAAAGTAGCCCTTCCCATTTACCTCTTGGTGTTACTGACCCTTGGGGCTCCATTCTTTTCTTCATGCCGATTTTCCGAAGAAATTGAGGTCCGGGTGGAGAAAGCCATTCTCCACCCACGAGGAGCACTCCCTATCGAAAAGATGGGGGAGGCCAATCGAGTTCATTCTGCCTTGTTTCAGGCAAGTGGTTGGATCGAGCCAGACCCTTTTGCCATTCGAATTCCTTCTTTATTAGATGGGGTGGTCGAGGATCTTCTCATTCTGGAAGGGCAACTTGTTACTAAAGGGCAAATAGTCGCCACTCTAATCGATGAGGATGCCAATTTATCTTTGCAGCATGCTGTAGCAAAGTTCCAGCAGTCCAAGGCGTTGGAGAAGGAAATCTCCTTGGAGGTAGCCGTTCTTGAAACCAATATGCGTGCTGCGGAAAGCTTTTACAAACAACGGCTTGCCATCAGGGATGAACACTTGGATTTAGTTCGCAGGCTCAACCAATTGCCTGTTGATGCAATCTCCAGGGTCGAAGCCAATCAATCCAAAATTAAACTCGAAGCCCTCAATCAATTGGTGCACGAATCAGAATTCAAGCTCGAGGAGATCCGCAAAAGACAATCCCTGCTTGAAGCAAAAAGGAAAACCCAGCAAACCATAAGCTCCGCTTTCGATATTGGGGTTAAAAAGGCTGAACTGGACCTTAATCGGACTATGATTGTTTCCCCTGCGGACGGCATTGTTTTGAAACTTCTAACCTCTCCTGGAAGAAGATTAATGAGCAACATGGATTCTCCCGACGCGTCCTCCGTTGCTGTACTCTACGAGAAAGGAAATTTACAGGCTCGCATCGATGTGCCCCTTGCGGATGCAGCAAATGTATTTGTGGGTCAGGAAGTGGAAATCATTTCCTCTATGCTACCTGAAAAAGTTTTTCATGGCTTGGTCTCAAGAATTTCTGGAGAGGCCGACTTCCAAAGAAACACTCTCGAGATCAAGGTTCGTCTCCTGAACCCTGACGATCGTTTGCGGCCTGAAATGCTTTGCCGGGCAAAATTTTTAGCTCCCCAACTTGCCAGTGATCAAAATGTTTCCGCTACGGCATTGGGTGTCCTCATTCCTCAGATACTGGTCCCTGAAACAGGAAAGAAACATCACCAACTCTTTATCATTTCCCAGGACGGAAAGACAGCCGAGGTTGTCTCCATTGAAGTGGGTGACCAGGTCGTAGGGGACCATATTTCGATCATCTCCGGGTTACACGGAGGGGAACAAATTATTGCTAATCCACCTAAATCTCTTCGGGCAGGTGATCGAATCAAAATAGCCAATCCATGAAAAGTATTTCTTTTATTGAAGCAAGGAATTTGTCAAAGGAGTATCGAAAGGGCGATCAAACCATTGCCCCACTCAGTGGTCTTGACCTTGAGGTTAGACAGTCCGACTTTGTTGCCCTGATGGGACCATCCGGCAGTGGAAAAACCACCCTGCTTAATCTGATCGCCGGAGTGGATTCCCCAACCTCGGGCTCTCTCCGTATTGGCGAGATTAATCTGGAAAAATTAACCCGGGACCAACTGACGAGCTGGCGGTCTCAAAATGTGGGTTATATTTTTCAGCTTTACCACCTGCTTCCCGTCCTGTCCGCATACGAAAATGTAGAACTTCCTCTGCTTCTTAGGCCTATGAGCAAAAATGAGAGGCAGGAACGCGTAAAAAAAGTCCTCGAACAGGTTGGGTTAATCGACCGGCAAAATCACCGCCCGAAAGAACTTTCAGGCGGACAGGAACAAAGGGTAGCAATCGCCAGGGCATTGGTTGGAGATCCTCCGTTAATTGTGGCAGACGAGCCAACAGGAGATTTAGACCGGGAATCTGCTGATGGAATATTAAAACTCTTAAAATCACTCAGTGATGAGCACGGTAAAACTATTGTAATGGTGACCCACGATCCCAGAGCGGCAGAAAGTGCGAACTCTGTACTTGAGCTTGAAAAGGGCAGGCTGCTTCAAAATAGATGAAGCTTATTTTTATCCTGTTCAATTTGGGGATTTTGTCGGCGAAACAAGTCTCGCGCAACCGCACCCGTTCCATACTGACCCTCCTCGGGGTGATTTCTGGCATGTTTCTATTCACCACTATTGAAACCATTCAATCTTCCCTGCAAGAGGCGACTGCTTCCACTGCCAAAGACACCACCCTGGTCGTTTATCGGGAAAATCGATTCTGTCCCGCAACCAGTCGATTACCCGAACACTACCAAAGTGAAATTGCCAAAGTTCCCGGCGTGCATTCTGTTTCTCCGATTCAAATTGTGGTCAATAATTGCGGTACAAGCCTGGATGTAATTGTCTTTAGGGGCATCCAAAGAGAATCCCTCTCTTCCCTTTTGCCCAACCTTGAGTTAATAGACGGCTCCATTGATACATGGCAAAAACGGGATGACGGTGCTCTTATTGGGAAACATCTTGCATCACGACGAAATTTGCGGGTGGGAGACCGCTTCGATGCAGCAGGCGTGACTGTTTCCGTATCCGGCATAATCGACGCGGAAGAAAATTCGCAAAACAACAGCGTGGCCTTTGTACACCTTCCTTTTCTCCAGCAGGCATCCAAACTGGGCCTTGGGATTGTTACCCAGTTCAATGTCAAAGTCGAAAATGCTGACCTGCTCAATGAGGTGGCTTCTTTAATAGATGAGCGATTCAAGTCGGACACCGACCCCACCTCAACCCAGCCGGAAAAGGCTTTTTTCGCCAGCACCGCGTTGGAGTTATTAGAACTTATCCGGTTTTCAAGATGGGTAGGCTGGGCCTGTGCTCTGGCGATTGTTGGCCTGATCGCAAACTCCATCTTACTCACCGTGCGAGCCAAAATATCTGAACATGCGGTGCTTAAAACTCTCGGATTTTCTCGGCTCCTGCTCTCTTGGATGATCATTACTGAGGGTATCCTGCTCTCAATGGTTGGAGGGATTCTCGGAATTTCCCTAGCTTGCTTGTTTCTTATCCAGCAAAGCATTTCCATCGGAAATGAGGGATTAATTCTCGCTTTTCTTCCCTCCACTTCCGTCGTTGTAAGCGGGCTTTGGGTATCCTTATTCTTGGGCTTGCTGGCAGGGGTTTACCCCGCATGGTTAGCTGGCAGGCACAGTATTGCCGAAAGCCTCAGGGCCTTGTGAACCTATGATTCCACTCGTATATATATTTCGGAACCTTTTACGGCGGCCTTTGCAGACTCTTCAACTTTTGACCGGAAGTGGCCTGGTCGTCCTTCTTATCATGCTTGCTGCTGCCACCAATCAGGCCATGGAAAATACGCTTATCAATTCCGGGGATTCCAAAAATGTCATCTTGCTCGGTGCAGGAAGTGAAGAAAGTGTCGAAAGAAGCGAGGTCGCCAGTGGGGTTGCTGACATTATATCATCTGCAGTAACAGGCATTGATCATTTCATTGGCGAGCCTGCAGTTTCCCCTGAAGTCCACTACAATGGAATGATAGGCTTGCCCAATGGAGAGGAGGCTCAGGCATTGATCCGCGGAGTTCGTCACCAATCCACCTGGGTTTATCCTAAGCTGAGAATTTTGGATGGGCACTTTCCTCGGTCCGGTGAAGTGATGGTGGGCGTACTGGCTCATCAAAAATTAGGCATGAGACCAGACCAGCTCACCATCGGAAAAGAGCTCCGCTTCAATGATCAATCCTTTACTGTGAGTGGTATCTTCGTGGCAAATGGAACTGTTATGGAAGCGGAGGTTTGGATGCCCTTGCAGGATCTCATGACCGCCACACAAAGAGATAATCTATCCTGCGTTGTAGTACGTACGCTCGAAGTTAATGGTTTTTCCGATGTCGAAATCTTTACCAAAACAAGGCTCGACCTGGAGTTGGTGGCGATACTGGAATCAGAATACTACAACAGTTTATCGGCTTTTTATCGTCCGATTCGCTGGATGTCCTGGGTATGTGCGGTCTTACTGGCAGTTGGTGCTATTCTGGGTGGTTTGAACAGCCTCCATGCCGCTTTTTCTGCACGAATCCGTGAATTTGGAGCCATGCAAGCCATTGGGTTTAGCCGGGGATCCCTCCTTTGTAGCCTAATTCAAGAATCCACGATCTATTGTCTGATGGGCTCCATTCTTGCCTTTTCCATGGCCACCTTCTGGTTACAGGGAATCTCTTTTCCTTTTTCCATTGGCGTTTTTGTGCTCAATTTCGATTTTTCTGTTTTTCAGGCAGGTTTTTTTACCTGCTTAGGTCTCGGCTTGATTGGAGGATTGCCACCAGGCTGGAAGTGCCTCCGTCCCACTCTTCCACAAACCCTGAGAGCTTCATAAATTACCTTACATTCAAACAAAACATAAAAAAGATGAACAAGATTACCTTTTTCACCCTCCTCTCCCTCTTGTTTGCTTCTTGCGAATATGATAATCACGCCCACAGTTCTGAAAAGTCCATCGTGGCGGACAACTCGATAAAGGCGAATTTGCCTGCTGATTTCATTTCGAGACAAAGCCTGGGAGAGGCAATTTCTGTTCTTGAAGCGAGAAAAAGAAATGAAGCGGATCAATTGCTCGTCATTCAAGGCTTTATAGGTGGAATGGTAGAACCGTTTACCCAAAGCCGGGCTTTGCTCGTTCTAAGTGATGAATCGATTAAAACTTGCGACAAAATTCCGGGAGACCATTGCCCGACCCCCTGGGATGCGTGTTGTGAAGACAGGAAGAAATTGATCGACGGATCCATAACCGTCCGCCTTTTAGACAACCAAGGTCAAATCCTCCAAGGCACTCTAAAGAATGTAATGGGCATAGAGGCAGGTAAAATAATTAAAGTGGAATGCATCGTGGATTCGCAGTCCATGCCTAGCTCCATGGTGGTAAATGCCAAAAGGATTGAACTTCTCTAGAAAATACCTAATTCCGCAAGTGAGAATTTTTTTATATTTTTTATTTATCTATGTAACAACAGGTTGTGCTAATAAAGAATACAGTGTTATTCAGTTAGAAAATAAATATTTTCCAACACAAATAGAACGACCACCTAAATCCGAGAGCAATGCAAGCAACCTTTTTACATTTCAGGATTTATTCTCTGAACCAGACCTACATTCTCTCATCGAAACCGCATTAGCACATAGTCCCTTTTGGCATGTCCAGCTATCGCGTGTTGAGGTCGCCAAAGCAAAGGCGGGTCTTTCCCTAACAGGTTCTCAACCGGAATTGCAGGGGTCGGTGGCTTGGCAGGCAGGGAAAGAAAAGTCACGCGAGATGAATTATCGAACCGAAAAATTACCTCAGTTTACATCCCGGGCTTCTTTTGGATGGGAATTTGACCTATGGGGAAAATGGAAAGCTCTTCGTGAAGCTGAAATGAAATCAGTTTCCGCCGTGAGTCACCTTATTCTGGCTGCAAAACTAGAGTTAATTTATGAAATTTCCAGAGTCTGGCACAACATGAAGTTTCTCAATGAGGACATACAATTGATCCATGATCAAATACGGTTACATCATGAAATTCACACCTTGCACTTGCATAGGTACCATGCAGGACTGGAAGACAACTCGAGCATTATTGAGATGGAAATCGCCCTGAAATTGCTTGCTTCAGAATATAACCTGTTGCTTCAAAATTTCGAACAAGCGAAGATCACTATGATCACTCTACTCGGTTCGAATAATGTCAAAATTCCCGAACCGCCCGCTCTATCCAATGCTATAATCCCTTCTTTTCCGTCATTCCCGCATTCTTCGGTATTGAGGGATCGGCCCGATATTCTAGCAGGGGAAAATAAAATTCGGGCACTGGTAAGCCACCTTAATTCCTCATCGCTTGACCTTTATCCCTCCATCGGAATCGATCTAACAGGGGTTGGAATGTCAGGAGATCTGTCCAAACCTTTTACACAATGGAAGCTACAAGGGGGGCCCATTTTGGACATTCCCTTATGGAGCCCGAAAAAAAAGCTCAAGGTTGCCGAGGACAAGGCAAAGTTAAAAGCCGCGGAATTGGATTGGAAAACGCTGATTCTTAAGGGGATCGAAGAAATTGAGAAGACTAAGATACGGCACTTGTATGCAACCAAGGAATTAGCACTTTCCCAAAATATCACCCATCAATTTAAGGATTTAGCAGAAATTGCCATGCAAAAATTCGAGGCTGGACTGACTTCCAAAATCGACTTTATCAAAATGAAGATTCGTTGGACTGCCCAGAAAAGGACAAGTCTTCAAAAAAGATACGATTTATGGGTCTCAACCTTAGATCTTGGGAAAAGTCTTGGTGTAAGCTGGCAAGAAATTCCTTAAAGCATAGTTCATTTTTGCGTTTCTCTTTTTAGATCATTGCCCCAAATCGATTTGGCCTTTTTGCTTTCTTCTAAACCTCTCCTTTGCTTCAAGATTGAAAACTTCCCCATCCATTTCCTGTATCCTTGCAAAATGTAAGTTTCCCCAAACTTGCCAATGGAATCGGAAGTGCATGGAAGAAGGCCTCCGACTTAGCCTCGCTTCCAAAAAAATCGATGGGGCAGGGCAGAAAGAGGGTACAGAAGAAAAAACTCAGAAGAAAGTACGCCGCAAACCAACTGGCTGATCTAAGACCTCCTTGACCAGAAAAGATCGGCGGAGCGAACGGGTTGAACCCAATGCTTCGGTACGCAACCACTTGCGAGCAGAAAACTCTTGTTCGACCGAAACGGCTTTTTTGGCTACTGTCTTATTTGCTTGGGTAGCCAAGGGTGGATTTATTTGAGCGGTAAGATCTGGAAGCCGAGCCGGCTCTTTTTCCGGTAAATTAGCTTCATAAGAAGCTTCTTCATGAACCGGCTCAATTACTTCCCCAAATGCCTCACGCAACAGTTCACCCAATCCTTTTTCCTCGGGATCTGAGCCTTCGGGAGCAGAATTCTCACGAGGATGAGACCGCTTGGGCTTACTGACTTCTTTTTTCTTCTTTGCCTTGCCCTCTATAATTTTTCCCACGAAGGATGCGATAAGCAATCCAACGATAAAAAGTGTGTCCAGAGGAATTTCAGGCATAGCAAACAGTCAGGGTAAAATGTTTAGGATTTTATTTCTCTGTGGAAATGCTTTCCCGCATCTCCGTATCCGCCTGAATATTGCGCATACGATAGTAGTCCATGATGCCAAGGTTACCACTTCGGAATGCCTCCGCCATGGCCAGGGGGATCTGTGCCTCAGCCTCTACCAGCTTGGCCTGCATTTCCTGAACTTTTGCTTTGTTCTCCTGCTCCAAGGCAACCGCAGCTGCCCTGCGGATTTCTGCCTGTGCCTGAGCAACCTCCTTATCGGCTGCTGCTTGGGAAGAGCGAAGAGCGGCACCACGGTTCTCCCCCAAATCGACATCGGCAATATCAATGGATAAAATCTCGAATGCTGTCCCTTGATCCAATCCACGATTGAGAACCTGCTGGGTAATTTGATTGGGGTTTTCCAAAACAACCTTGTAGTTTTCGGAGGAACCAATGGTCGAAACGATACTTTCACCAACCCGGGCAATGACTGTTTCCTCCTGAGCACTGCCGACATAACGGTCCAAGTTGCTCCTCACAGTTACCCGGGCTCTGACCTTGACCTGAATACCGTCCTTGGCCACTCCATCAATTGTGTCCCGTCCTTCGATTTTGCAATCAATCACCTTGGGATTGATCGATGTGCGAACCGCTTCAAGCACGGACTTACTGGTTCCCCGGGTAGCCAGATCAATGGCACAGGCCCGGTTCCAGGAAAGCTCAATGTTGGCCTTGGATGCAGCAATCAGGGCTTGTACGGTCTGTACCACATTGCCTTCTGCCAGATAGTGAGCTTCTAGTTGGTCTGTATCCAAGGGAATGTTTGCCTTTACTGCGGTAACTCGGGCGTCCACGATGAGCCCTACAGGAACCCCTCTTAAACGCATGGCTAAAAGTGTGGCAAAGCTAACTGGAGCACGGGCCAAAAATGCTTTTAACCAGGTACTAAAAAATGAGATAATGATCAGCGAGAAGACTAATCCAACGATTAAAAGCAGGCCGATGATAATCCATGAAACTAAGTCGTTCATAATAATAATAAATTTATGGGAAGATTTGTATGAGGTTAGTTGAAAAAAGTTTAAAGTGGACGAACAATCAAGCGAAAGCCATCCACTTTCAAAATTTCAACCTTTGTGCCTTTTGGCAAAAAGCCTGTACTGCAAAAAGAATCAAAATTTCTGCCGTCCACCCGCACTAGGCCTTCTGGATGATGATCCGTCTCGGTGATTCCATGTTTTCCAACCCATTTTTTAAGATCCGTGTCTTCCGTACTGGTGGTACCACTTGTGGAATGTACAAACATATTCTTCCCAAACTTACTTTGGGAAAGCCATTTGAACTGAAAAAATACCAATAATACACCCCCAAGCCCGCCAAGCATGAAGACAACCAAGGGAATCATCCACCCTCCGTATTCCAAATGGGCAAAATAAGAGGCGGCCAAAAGACAGACAAATCCCAATAAGCCGAGGATTCCTCCGGGAACAATCGCTTCCAAGGCGACTAAAAGATACCCAAAGGCTAAGGCGGCGATAATTTTAGTCAATGGCCTGCCTCCCTCTCAACAACCAACTCAAAAGCGGTCTGCTTGACTACCCGGACTCTTTCCCCCTTTTCAATTTTGCCCGAAAGGGATCTTGCATCAAATACCGTACCATCCTGCTCCACCTTTCCTGAAGGGTAGAGCTCTGTGGTGCATATTGCAATACTTCCACTTGCCACCTTCTGGGAAGTTAAATCAGATACACCCCCGCCCACTGATTTTTCCAGAATCATCGATCGCCCCATTGGGGTTTTGCCGATAATCTTGACCACCAAATAACCAAGCACAAAAGCAAGCCCCAAAGATTTGGCAAATTCAACAAGGGGGGCTTCAAAAAGGGCGATGGACCACTGGATCTCCTGTCCGGGCCAAATGTCAACCATCGCCCAAATTAGAGAGCCAAACATGAGGGCCAAGCCAAGCAGAGCTGGCAAAAACAACCCTGGAGCAAGGAATACTTCCACCAGTACCAGACAAAATCCGACAAGGAAGAGGAGAAGTTCTTCCTGACCAGCCAACCCGGCAACATGTTTGGACGCAAAAAAGACCAAAATGAAACCAATGCCCAAACCGCCAAATATCCCAAAGCCAGGAGTCTTGAATTCAATAAACAACAAGACAAGTCCCACACTAAGCAAAAGAGGAGCAATTCCATTGAGCCACAAACCCATTTCCTCGGCCCAGTTCACCTTCATTTCAATCAGCGTATACTGATTTTTTCCCCATCTTTGCTCAAGTAACTCGTCGATATCTTTAAAGACGCCTATGCCTAAAAGAGGTTGGGGTGGGTTGCCGTAGGTTTTGACTGCCTCCTCACCGGTAAGGGTAAGAAGTTCCCCGGGGTTCTTGATCAAGGAACCGTCGGCCGCAAGTAAGGGCTTGCCCTCAATAATCAGGCTGACATTGGCATCCATCATCGCCCCCATGATTTGCGAGCGATATTTGTATGACCCAGCAAAGTTTCGAATCTTTGCTTTGAGGTAAGAATTGATCTTCCTTTTCATCGAAGGATCAATTTCTCCTCCTCCGCCACTGACCGCCTCAGCCGCCCCAATCTGCGAGAAAGGGGCAAATGCAATTTCTTGCGTTGCAATCGCAATATAAGCACCCGCAGAAATCGCCTCCTTGTTCACATAGGTGAGCACTTTTCCCTCCCAATCATTAAGGGAGTCTAAAATTTCCTGCATAATTTCAAGGGTTACGCCCAACTCGCCTCCCGGAGTGTCCATATCCAGAATGATCAAATCCACCTGACGCTCAATTGCCTCTTTCATCCCTCGGCGTAGGATATCTAGAATTGGAGGGCCAATTTGATCTCGTACAGGGATGACGAATGCAGATTTTTTGTCGATCCTTTCTGCTCCGGTTTGATTGCCTTCGACCATAAAAACGGACTGATTTTCTTCGCCTTTAACAAACGAAAGTAATCCAAAAAAAAGGATCAGTAAAAGAAAGGATCGGGTCATAATCTGTTAAATACGAATCGTATTACAGGATTTACATTGCACAAAAAGAAAAGAAAGGTCAGTTCAATAATACCTTGGAAACGATCAATTACCAAAATATGGAAATCAAAAGGTGGGATGTAGGCCCATCCACTTTTTTGGTTCTACCCGAAGCAGGTGCCCGTCTTCTTAACTGGCACATTAACATGGGAGACGGTTCGGTACGGGATGTGATATACTGGCCTGAAAGCGTAAACAACCAATCCTTAGCAGATGTGCATGGTGGTATACCGGTGCTTTTTCCTTTCTGTGGAACATGCTCCCACCAAAACGAGACAGGAAAATGGCGGGCATCAGATGGAAATGTACGCACCATGCCAAAACATGGGTTTGCCAAAGATGCTTCCTTTCGTATCCGTTCTATGGATCAGGCTGGATTCGAGGTCGAAATGGTTCAGGAAGAGCGATTCAAGCAATACTACCCTTACGATTTTACCTTCACCGTAATTTATCACTTCCTGGAACTGTCCTTGCAAATCAGCCTTGTTCTTGAAAACGAGGGCAGGGAGCCCATCCCCTGGTCTGCTGGACTGCACCCTTATTTTCAGGTTCCTTGGTGCAAGGATCTATCTCTCGATCACCACCTTTTACAAGTTTCGGCCAAGAAAACCTATCAGTACCAATCCGATGGCACTATGGTGGATAATCCAAAATCGAGCTACCCTATTCCTCTTGGGGATGAGAAATTAATTAACAGGATTCATTACCAGCTCGATTCGCCTGAAGCTGAGATTTCTCTTCTTAATGGAGAAGAAACTATCCGCCTAAACGAGGCAAGTTGGAGTGGCAAAGGCTCCAGACTCTCCTATGTGACATGGACTCAGTCTGGTGCACCCTACTTTTGTCTAGAGCCGTGGATGTCTCCACCCAATGCACCTGAAAACAAAACGGCTCAGTTCGTTTCCCCGGGAGGACGGGAAGAATTTACCATTGAATTAGAACTCGCCTAGGCAACAACTGGCACGGCTAGCTGGATTGCCTGTAAGACCCCATCCCAAAGCTCTATTCTAGCCTCCACGCTTTTTCTCGCTGCCTCTACGGCTTCTTTTTCTTTCAGAGAATCTCCTCCTGTAAGGGAAGCAAGCAATTGCTCTGCCATCGGCCCATGCTGCTCGCCATCCAAGTGTGCATGCCTTTCGAGATAATAATGAAAGAGAGGTGCCTGTTCTTTCGTAACTTTACAACTGTCCAAGATTCTGAGGAACATTAGGGGAACTAAATTCTCGCGACCATTGGCAAAGGAAGCAGCAATTTGATGGGTAGATCCATGGTTAATTATTCCAAAAGTGGAACGCATGAACGGTTTGACAGGGGAGGGAACAGCCTCCGATTCCATTGCTTTATTAAGACCATACTTAGAGACATCTTCTATAAAATTCTCAATGATCGCTGTAGAAGCACCCACTTCCTTCATAGAATTTAAATAAATTTCAAAGTGACTGGCGTATTGATGAGGAAGATTAGGACTGGCCACATCGGACTCTTCTTCAAGAACTATTTCGTTCACCAGACGAGCCGTGTTACTATTTTGATTTGGCACCCATGGCGATCCGTGCGGACAAACCCTTCTCTGTAATTCTTTGAGTAAAGACATGAAGTCCCAAACAGCAAAGACATGGTGCTCCATAAAAATTCTCAAATCGCCAAGAGTTTGTAAGGCATGAAAAATAGGATGAGAATCCAGCTTTTCCCGGAGTTTTATATCGATATCTGTCATAGCTCTGAAGAAGTCATGATATTGCAGGATGAATTATGGGCAACCTTTTGCATATTTCAAAAACTCCGAAGTTTGAATTTAGGAAATTCAGATCTTGGCACTCCCGCTGGGAGTCGAACCCAGATCTTCGGTTCCGGAGACCAATGTTCTATCCATTGAACTACAGGAGCAGTATTACATGATAAAATTCGTTTCTTAGGTTGGGTCAAATCCATTAGTTTTCACAACTGGTTATTTCCAAGGTTGACTTACTTGATCTTTAATGAGAATGAGTCTCAGTATCAATTGAGAATGAGTCTCAATTCATGAAATCTTCTAATGAACCTGTTTTCCCACACTCTTCTTGTTTTATGCACATGCCTGCTTGTAAAAGGACAGCTCTTACATGCTCAGGAGGAAGACGGTTCTGCAGACTACTTATCTCCTTTCAATGTGATCGGGTCGAAGGAAGATGTGCCCGAACTAGAGGGAACAGGGGCGGTCCTTGACTCCTCCGACCTCAAGCCCTTTTTCCATACCGATGTTAACGAAGTATTTCGTCAGGTTCCAGGGGTTTATCTTCGCCCAGAGGAAGGCTATGGTCTGTTTCCCAATATCAGTTTGCGGGGCGTTGACTCTCATCGTTCTGCAAAAGTGACCATCCTGGAAGATGGGATCCCCTCTTCTCCCTCGCCCTTTTCCGACCCTGCTGCTTATTATTCGCCTACTGCGGGTCGGATGGCAGGATTTGAGATCCTCAAGGGCTCCAGTCAGCTCAGCCAGGGACCCAATACCACGGGAGGCATTATCAACTATCTTTCGACCCCTATTCCCGAAGGACAAAAATCTCTTCTCCGAGCTTCTTATGGTGAACATAACGAAAGAATCGCCCATGCCTACTCAGGAGGGAAAACAAATTTTGGCTCCGGTAGACTCGGTTACTTGGTGGAAGTTTTTGATCAGCGAACAGATGGGTTTAAATCCATCAACACATTAGGAAAAGCGGTGGGCAGGAACGCACCTGTATCAAAGAACGATATAACTCTCAAGCTAGGGTACGAATTTGGAGAAGGCGACTACCTCGAATTCAAGGCCGGGCGGACGGATCTGGATGCGGATGTTAGCTATATTGGATTAAGCCCAGAAGATTTTGCCTCCAATCCGTACCAGCGTTATCACAACACCAAACTGGATAATATGAGTTCTGAACAAACACGCTACTATTTACGCTATCTTAAGGAAATCGATGAGGGAATGAATCTAAAAGCTACTGTCTTTCACAATGAATTGGACCGTGATTGGTACAAAATAGGGAAAGTACGTGTTAACGACAACTCGAATGACTCCGTTGGTATTATAGATTACAATGAAACAACGTCCTCCTTTGAAAAATGGAAATCTATCGGCAAAGGAACTTTTACCAGCTCGAATCACATAAATATGCTTCGCGGCAGCGGTGCTATGTCTGATGCAAACCTTACCGGAGATGGCCAAGTAAAGTACAAACACAACGATAGAAACTACAAAAATACCGGTATTCAGGCATCTATCTCCAAGCATTGGGAGAATCATACCTTTGAATTAGGCGGAAGATATACCAAAGATCACTACACATACAAGGACTACACCGAAGATATTTATGATGTTTCCAACCTAGGAAACGCCAGTGCTTCTCTTGAATATAACTCTTCTTCCTTTACTCCGATGGATGCGAAGATGGATCGGATTTCACGAGTCTGGGAAACCTACTTTACCGATGAAATCTCCATCGATCGTCTTACCTTCACTCCAGGAATCCGCTACACCAGTGCCGAATATGAGTACAACAACAGAAAGGGAACAGTCAGTGATGTATTGCTTGGGGTCGGGATGACCTACGAATTCGACGATCACTTGCTCTTTGCAGGCGTGCATCAGGGCCACGCCTTGCCGGGATACAATGCCGCAGACGGATCGATAGAGGAAGAGCGTTCAATCGGATTTGAATTGGGCTCCCGTGGTTCCATTGAATTCGTGAATTATGAACTGGCTTATTTCCATACCTCAATCAAGGACATGATCGCAGTACCTTCACTAGCCAGTGGACTGGGAGATTCGTCCCGTAACATCGGTAAAGCTACTGTCGATGGAGTGGAGCTTTTATTATCTACGGACCTGAATCGGAATGGCTCATTCGGCCTACCTCTCTCGATCGCTGCGACCTTCACAAATGCAGAATTTGATTCAGACACAGGAACAGATGCCGAAGATCGTTATTCAGGCGGAAGTCCCGGCAATAGTATCCCTTATGTGCCTGACTTTCAATATAATGCCCGACTCGGCGTTGTTTTGGAAGATTGGTCCTCTTACCTCAACTATCATTGGCAGGATCAAGTTTATACTAATGCAGCCAATGATGCAGAAATTAGTGACTATGGGATCCTCGACTGGTCTGGATTTTATCTCATTGCAGAAGGGGTAGAAATTTTTGCAAAAATTACCAACCTAGCCGATAAGAAATATGTGGTCAGTGATATGCCCGATGGTCTCCGACCCGGTGCTCCTCGTACTGCTACTTTCGGGATGGAGTTTAATTTCTAAGCCCAACTGGATGAGCTGAACTTGTTGTCTGCATTGACAGGTTGGGGCATCTTGCTATTTTGGATATTGATTGCTCGGTAGCTCAGTGGCAGAGCAGGTGGCTGTTAACCACTTGGTCGCTGGTTCGAATCCAGCCCGAGCAGCCATCCTTTGCTTCGCCTCTTATTTAATGTCGAGCTCTGGCCAACGTTCCAATTTTCTATGCAAGGTACGACGGCTTATGCCCATCAATTCAGCTGCCTTGGTGCGGTTTCCATTGGCTTGAACCAAGGCGTTTCGGAGTAGTCTTTTTTCATTCTCCTCAACCGAAAGGGTGGAATTTGAAGCGGCCTGTTCATAATCATCCGATAAATTAAGGGCCGTGAATCGAGGATCCAAATCATAGGGTGTGATTTCTTTACCCCTTTGCAGAACAACTAAGTTCTCACAAAAATTCCTTAGCTCTCTTACATTACCAGGCCAGCTGTAGTTTTGGAGAATGGACTGTGCTTCTTGGGAAAGTTGAGGGGACTCAAATCCATTTTCTGCGGAATAAGTTTTTAAAAAATGACTCAAAAGCAAGGGAAGATCGTCGCCCCGCTCTCGCAAAGGAGGCAACTCAATAGTTACGACATTTAACCGGTAGTATAAATCTTCCCTGAAGTCGCCATTTTTAACCAACTTATATAAGTTTCTGTTGGTTGCACAAACGAGCCTTACATCTAGCTCCAATGTTTTAGAGCTTCCCAATCTTTCAATGCTTTTGGACTCTAGAAAGCGCAAGAGTTTTACCTGAGTGGAAGGATCTATCTCCCCAATTTCATCGAGAAAGAGGGTTCCTCCACTGGCTGATTCAAACCGGCCAATTCGCCTTTCGGTTGCTCCCGTAAATGCACCTTTTTCATGACCAAAAAGTTCGCTTTCGAGTAGATTCGCGGGGAGAGCCGCACAATGAACTGCAACAAAAGGCATCCTCGAACGGTCACTATTTTGATGGATAGATTGAGCAAATAACTCTTTTCCCGTCCCCGTCTCACCGGTCAGCAAAACCGTTGCCTTTGAGGGGCCCACAAGCTTCACTTTTTCGGTAACACTTTCTAGGGCAGGAGAGTTCCCCATAATTCCATCAAAATGAAATTTCTTATCTAACCTTCCATGAAGTTGAAAATTCTCTGATTCTAGTTTTTTTTCCTTAAGCCCCCGCTTGATAATCAACTCCAGTTGCTCGAGGTTTACCGGTTTCGGTAAAAAATCAAATGCACCTCGCTTCATCGCTTCCACTGCGACATCTACCTCGCCATATGAAGTCATCATAATGCAAAGGGGTTTTGAGGGTTGACGGATTGCTAAGTCTATCACCTTCATTCCTGAATCACCTGGCATCCTTAAATCTGTGAGTACAACCTGAAACACTTCGTTTTCGAGTGCGAGTGCAGCTTCTTCTGCACTACTTGCAGAAAATACTTCAAATTCATCCTCGAGAGCCAACTCAAGTCCCTCCCGAGTATGAGCCTCATCATCAACAATTAACAAATTCTCTTTCACTAATTTTTATTTTTGCTCCAAATATCGAACTCTTGATCCTTTTCGGGGGAATTTGAGTGTCACAATGGTTCCAGATCCATGTTTACTATCGATCCCTACTTCTCCGCCATGATTCCGCATCGTACGATGCACAATCATCATACCAATGCCATTACCTTGCTTCTTGGTAGTAAAGTAAGGTTCAAATACTTTTGATGCGTTTTCTTTTTTAATACCTTCCCCATGATCAATAATTTGCACGATAATAAAATCATCATCCCCGGAAATTAATATGCGTATTTCAGAGTGCTCATGAATTGCATCAACTGCATTTCCTATTACATTAAAAAATACTTGTTTAATTTGCTCGGAATCTCCGTTAATTATTGGGTCTTTTAATTTTGATTCTAATTCAATTTTTATTTTCTTACCGCTTAATTCTCGCTCTTTTAGATGCAAGATTTCTTCTATAATAAATAGTAAATTTAATTCTTTGAAATCAGGAGTTGAAGGCCGTATTGCTTTAAGAAAATGCAAGATGATAGAATCCAACCTATCAACCTCTTTCGTACATGATTGGAGAGACTTTTCTAGCTTTACTTTAATGTCTTTAGCTAAATCTGCTTTCTTTAGTGTTCTGTGAAGAACCTGCAGGTGAATGTTAACTGAATTTAGAGGGTTTCCCAATTCATGAGCCACACCTGCAGCTAAGTCCATAATACTGGATACTTTCTCGTTTTCGATTTGTTCCTCCACATTGGTTTTTTCTTCGGTTATATCGGTGAGCACAACAGCAATCCCAACATCCTGAGATGAGGACTTTTCGCTTACCGTACCCTCGATGGGAACTGCATAAATTCTTAAGTATCTTTTGTCTGGGTAGCTAATTAAAACTTCCCGAACGATCACCTCCGGACGAACATCATCGGAAAATCGATCGATCCCCAATGACTTAGCTAGATCTGGAGCAGCCCGAAGCAAAGATACTTTATCCCCTAATTCTGATTTTAATCCAATTAACTTTCTTCCTTGTTGATTAGAGTAGGTTATAAAACCGTTACGATCCAATACAAGAATCCCGTCTCTAATTACATCAAACACTGTCTCCAGTAATTTACGCTCACGAGCCAATCTTTGAACCAAATTGCTGAGGTTTACCTCATCCAGGTCCTCGAGTTTACCAAGGACTTTATCTAATGGGCTTTTTCTAGCCATGTTGTATAGATGGCATCCAGTATTTCATTTGCAATTATACCTTTATCGGCAAGGCTAATTTGACGACAGTTTCCTTTTGCTGCGATTAGGTAGACTTCATTCTGATCGGAGGAAAACCCGATTTCTTTATTTGAAATATCATTGGCGACAATCCAGTCTAGGTTCTTCTGCTTAAGTTTTTTTGCAGCGGACTCGACCACATTATGGGATTCGGCCGCAAACCCCACCAGTACTTGATGTGATTTCTTTTTTGAGCCAAGAGTTTTTAGAATGTCTGGATTTTTAATTAAATTTAAACTTTTCGGAAATTCATCCTTACGCATCTTTTTCTCACTTGTTAGCTCGGTTCGGTGATCGGAAACAGCCGCACTCATGATGATTAAATCTGCCTTTTGAAAATGGTCTTCCATGGCTCTCTGCATCTCGAGAGCGGTCTCGACATCAATTACTTTTACACCTTCAGGTTTTGCAAGTTGGACCGGGCCAGACACCAAGGTCACCTGCATCCCTCGCTCTTTGGCCGCACAAGCTAGTGCAAAACCCATCTTGCCAGAGGATGGATTGGATATAAACCTAACAGAGTCAATCCATTCACGGGTCGGGCCTGCAGAAATTAAGCAATGGATTAGAATTTTTTTATTCAAAATTGATGGCGACAAATCTAAGGGTTAATGATTCCATATTTAACGCATGAATGAAAGCACTCAATACACCAAATCTAATCGACGAGAAAACCTCTGGGTAAATTTCATTTTTAATCTCGTGTTACCTATTTTGATTCTTCGCAAAGGAGATGATTGGTTCGGTGAATTCATCGGTGCGTTGGCAAGTGTACCAAGCAATAGCTCGGTGGTTGCCTCCATTATTCTGTCAATAGCCGTGCTCTTCCCGGTTGGATACGGCGTTTGCGATTTTGTCAGAAGAAAAAAATATAATTTTTTAAGTATTCTTGGGGCAGTTAGTGCCCTTCTTACTGGAGGCATTGGCTTGGTTCCCGGCGGTTCCGTTTCCATGTATGCCCTGAAAGAAGCTGCACTGCCTGCACTGCTTGGAATTTTAACACTCCTCACGCTCAATTCTCAGAAACCGTTGGTCAAAATGTTTTTATATAACCCGGACATTTTTGATGTGGAAAAGATTGAGTTTCACCTTCAATCAAACAACTCAGAAAAGGGATTTAACCAACTGCTCGTTCAATGTACTTGGGTGCTGGCGGGCACATTTCTCATTAGTGCCATTCTCAATTACATACTTTCACGGATCGTCGTCGTCACAGAGCCCTTCGTTGATATGAATGCCTTTAACGATGAGATTGGAGTGATGATGGCATGGAGTTTTCCAGTGATCAGTCTACCCTGTATGCTAGCGAGTGGATACGCCATTTGGAGATTAACTCGGGGAATCCACGCTCTTACTGGACTGAACTTTGAAGATATTGTCAGGCAATCTAGGCAATCTGGCCCATAACCATAGAATCCCCGCGAATTGGAGCAGAAAATCTATCTATTTTCGGGGGAAAGGTAAGATCTAAGATTTGCCCCCTGATATATTTGCCTCGGGCGATGAATTCTCTTTCCAGTTTGGGCAATTTCTTTCCAGTGGGCAAGCCACCCAGGGGCACGCCCGATGGCAAACAACACAGTAAAAGTGTCTGTAGGGAAACCCAATGCCTGCAGAATGATTCCGCTGTAAAAGTCGACATTGGGATACAGCTTGCGGTCAATAAAGTAAGGGTCTTGCAGCGCCACTTCTTCAAGACGCCGGGCAATGTCAAGAATGGGACTGGAAACACCTAGGGCTTCCAATGCCTGGTCACAGGCGGATTTTAAAATTTTGGCCCGAGGATCATAATTCCTGTATACTCGGTGCCCAAAGCCCATCAGGCGGGATTTTCCCTCTTTCGCAGATTGAATAAATTTACTCCCATCATCTCCCGATTCATGAATGTCATTGAGCATATTAATGACTGCCATATTGGCACCCCCATGCAAAGGGCCCCATAGTGCAGAAACCGCCCCAGCAAGCGAAGCAAAGGGATTGGCTCCACCGGATGCAATCATACGGCAGGTGGAAGTAGAACAATTCTGTTCGTGGTCTGCATGTAAGAGAAAAATTAAATCCAAAGCTTTACTGAGAGCTGGGTTGACTGGAGCGTCTCCGTCTTTGGCAAACATCATCGAGAGAAAATTTTCGCAATAATTAAAGGATGAGTCTGGTGCACGAAGTTCTTCACCCACCTTTTTCCTATAATTCGCTGCCGCAAGGGCAGGAAGGGCAGCAATCATCAATGCCGCCGCATCCTCGAAATTGGCAATGTCTTGAGCACGATCGTTAGTACAAAGATGAGAACACGCTCCTCCAAGTGCCTGTAAACCAGCGGCCAAAGAGCCCATCGGGTGAATGGCATCTGGCATGGATTGGACCGCGTTAAGCACCTCCGAAGGAAGACTTTGATATCTGGAAACCTTCGATTCAAAAGCGGATAACTCCTGCTGCGATGGCAATTCACCGTTTAATAGAAGCAGGCAAACCTCGAGGAAATTCGATTTCTCCGCAAGTTCCGCAATATCATATCCACGATATCTTAATATGCCCTTGTCCCCATCTATGAATGTAACCGAGCTTTCGCACGAGCCCGTGTTTCCATATCCATCATCGAAGGTAATCAATCCACTTTCTTTGCGAAGCTGCCTCACATCCAGGGCCTTTTCATCTTCTGAACCAATCAGAACATTCAGGGAATAGGTGGAGTTACCAAAATTTAGGGATGCTTTATCAGACATAATGGATAGAGGGGTAAAAGGGAGTAATCTAATGTTCTGCCACTTCTAATCAATGTTTTCAAGAAAGTTTCGGTAAAGTTGAATTCCCTTTGACTGACTTTTTTCTGGGTGAAACTGGGTTGCGAGACAATGCGAGGATACGATTCCACTCGTAAAGGTAAGCCCATAGTCAGTTTGGAATTTTTCCAATCTTGAATCGTTGGTATCCACCCAATAGCTGTGGACGAAATAAAATTGGTCCTGATCGTCCAAATTCTGACGCACCCAATGTTCTTCAGATAAATTCCATGAGACATGATTCCATCCCATGTGAGGGATTTTTAAGCCGGTCGATAAACAAAAGCGCAGTACCCTACCTGAAAATATTCCTAAACCAGGCAGTTTTCCTTCTTCCGAAGACTCAAAAAGCACTTGTAAACCAAGGCAAATTCCAAAAAAGGGACGATCCTGGCTAATCCATGCCCGTAAAGATTCATCCAGTCCTGATCTTTGCAATTGGGTCATGCATTGATCATAACTTCCCTGTCCCGGAAAAACCAGTGCTTCCGCATCCTCTATTTGCTCGGGCTTGCTGACTAAGGTGACCCTTGAGCCCAAATGCTCAAACGCTTTTACAACGCTGCGAAGATTGCCGGTGCCATAATCAATTACCGCTATTCTGCGGGCCCTCATCGGTAAAAAGAAAACTTCAGGGATCAGGCAGAAAGTGTGCCTTTTGTAGAGGGAACTTCGCCTTTCAATCGCGGTTCCGAAGTCGTAGCCATATCCAAACACTTGGCCAGAGACTTAAATATGCCCTCTGCTATGTGGTGTGGTTCTTCTCCATGCTCTAAGCGAATGTGCAAGTTGCAAGCAACTTCATTGGCAAAGGATTGGAAAAACTCTTTGAGTAATTGAATATTAAAGTCGCGAACCATCGAATTTTCTGCAGGTACTTTCCAGCAAAGATACGGGCGGTTTGAAAGATCCACCGCCGTAGTGACCAATGTCTCATCCATCGGAGCGACAAAAAATCCATATCGCTTGATACCGGACTTATCACCTAACGCCTTTGAAAAGGCCTGTCCCAGGGCGATCCCTAAGTCTTCGACCAAGTGATGATAATCAATTTCCAGGTCTCCTTTTGCATGAATCTTTAAATCAAAAAATCCATGCCTGGAAAACAATTGCAGCATGTGATCAAGAAAAGGGATGCCGGTGGATATTTCATTTTTACCGGTTCCTGAAATCAATAAACTAAGGGAAATCTGAGTCTCGCTCGTATTTCTCTCTACCGTTGTTGCTGCTTTTGCCTCCATGACTTTATCGAATTCATCAGAATAGACATCTCGGATGGCTTGCCAATACTGATTCTTAAAAACGAGCTTGTTTGGGGATGCTTTGGGAAATACCGAACCAAAATATTGTCCTCAGATAAATGCTTAAAAAGCGAAAGTGCGACTTCGGGCCCGATCCCTTCATCCGAACCCTTTGGCTGAACAAATATAAAGTTGGTCGAAGAAGGTATGTGGTGCCAACCAAAGTCATCAAATTGGGATGCGACTAGGTTTCTTTGCTTAATCACCTTAGTCAGGCACTCTTTAAAGTATTTTCGGTCCCTAAGGGCTGCAATTGTACCAGCCTGAGCAAGACGATCAAGGTTATAGACCTCCCGAACCTTGTCCAATTGACTAATCACACTCGCAGGGCCCAGCCCATAGCCCACTCTTAGCCCAGCGAGTGAATAAGATTTAGAAAAGGTACGGGTAATCAATACATTCTCAAAGTCTTTGAGCAAGGAAACGGCATTTTCAGATGCAAAGTCAGCATAAGCCTCGTCGATCACTAAAAGACCTGGAAAATTTTGGGCCACACGGGATAACTGGTCCTTAGAATAGAGCCGTCCACTTGGGGCATGGGGGCTAGTTAGAAAAAATAGGTTAGCTCCACAAGTTGCGATTCTCTCTGGCTCAATTGAAAATTGGTCATCTGCAAAGCCTATGCGGATCAGATCGCTTCCCTGTACTCCTGCAAGCACTTCATACAAGGAATAACTTGGTTCTAGCATTCCTGCCTTCAGCTCATGGTCTGAATAAGTTCGTACGCAAAGATTGAGAATATCGTCTGATCCGTTGCCAATAATTACCTGACCGGGGTCCAGGCCGTGTAACTGAGCAATTTCCTCTCGCAGAGCAACTGAGGGCGGGTTCGGATATAGATTTAGGCGAGGGATTTCAGTTAAGAGGGCTTCTTTAAGGCTTGGACTAGGAGGGTAGGGGTTTTCATTGGTATTTAATTTTATGACCGAACCCTGATTTTTAGGCTGCTCGCCAGGCATGTAAGCCGAATGACTGAGGAGTCTCTTGCTTGTCTGCAATGAGCTCTCTCCCTTCAACTTGAAAAATCTTTCGTCTTCAGGCGAAGCTGATGGGCATTTCCATGACCATCGAGTCTTTCCATCTTAGAAAATTCTTCGATCACAGATGCCGCGGCCTGACAGGACTGTTTATCGTACCTAATGACACTACTACGGCGGAGAAAATCTTGTAGTCTTAATCCGGAGGAAAATCGGGCAGATCGGCCAGTAGGCAAAACATGGCTTGGTCCGGCAGCAAAATCCCCTAAGGAAGTGGAGGTATGGTGCCCAACGAGAAAGGCACCGGCGGTGGTAATTTTTTTTAGGTAAAAATCGCAAGCATCTTCCGAGGCCTGTAATTCCAAATGCTCAGGAGCGATGTAGTTCGCCACCTCTGCTAGTCTCTCCTTTTCGGGAAGATGGACTGCAAAAAAGCCACTTTCCAAAACAGTCCGAATCGATGAAGCATGGGATCGTTCATTCATCTGCTTTTCCATTTCTTCCAGGACCGGGTTAAATAGATCCTTGTCTTCAAAAAGAAAATAAACCTTTTCCTTGCCCGAACCGTGCTCTGCTTGAGCCAAAAGGGCAGCCGCCACTAAATTCGGTTGTGCTGTCTTGTCGGCGATGACCATTACCTCGCTTGGTCCGGGCAGCAAATCGACACCGACCTGTCCAAATACCTGCCTTTTTGCCTCATTTACATAGGCATTACCTGGACCAAAAATCTTATCAACCGAACGAATCCTCGCGGTGCCATAAGCAAGAGCTCCAATCGCCTGAGCTCCTCCTATTTTGTAAATTTCATTTACTCCAAGCAATTGAAGGGCAGCCAAGAGGTGAGGGGACACCTTGCCTAATCGATCGGGTGGAGTAACCACCACAA
>JAYOXT010000026.1:0-30933 GCA_038152995.1 Opitutales bacterium | reverse complement strand
ATTCCAGACGCCCGGGCATATCAGCCACATAGGATGCAACCTCCGCGGAATCCCCAGCCAGTAGAACCAAGGTGGTGGATGGTTTTTCCGGCCCGTCCGCAACCAGACGGGCATATCCGATACCAAGCGGGCCTCCAAAGTTGTAATTTTGAGCACTGGTGGTGGTGCTTCCAGTGCCCGAGCCTGTGGAATCCATAAAAGTTGCCGTGCCCGTACCATCATTCCCCAGCACATACGGAACGGAGGCAAAGCGGCGGTCGGGCGTGATTTGCTCAAATCCATTCACTCCATCGCTAAACCATACCCGCAGGTGTACATCGTTGTGGTTTTGAAAAACATCTTCATCAATCTCCCCCATCCCGGCAATATCGGTATCCCCAATCATGATGGAGTAGAGACCACCCGTTACGGCGACCGATACATTACCATCCGGCTCCGATCCATTGGCACTGGTACCATCCTGGCTCCAGTAAGAGAACTGGCCGGATCCATTTACAAAGGCGAATTTCAAATAGGCGGTGCCGGTGAAGGGAGAGCCATCCACCGCCACCTGCCCGGAATAATTAAGAATGGGCGGTGCGGCGTGGGCAAGCGAAGCGAGCACGAATAAGAGGAGAAAAAGGGAAGGTAGAAGCCGGGATGATCTTTGCATAATCAGAAGAGGATTCGTAAACTATTTTATATATTAGTTAGTTCTGCAACTAAATTTAGCAGGGGGGACTGGAGGAAAAAAGTCACCCAATGATTTCATTTATTTGATGAATAAAATAGAAATTCATTTAGGGAATTATGAATGGTTCGTTCATAAACCATATTCGATAATTATTATCCAATTTATCACAACTATACATAGCAGTGGAGACGGATTTATTTCATTTATTTGGCAGAAAAGATACAAAATATTCAGATTTCCATAAGCAACCCACTGCCAAATCTGGGAATATTACCACGAACGGGTGGTGCGGGCGGCGGGAATCGAACCCGCCCCTCAAGCTTGGGAAGCTCACGTACTACCGATATACTACGCCCGCATACAGAGGTGCTTCATTCTGATCAAACCGGTTGGCCAAGCAACTTAATTTTACCAAATTTACATTGCCTATTCAGTCCCCAAAGCTCTTAGTGTGCAAAATACTTTCCCTATTTTCATGGCTCTAGAAGATATTATCCCGATCGATGCCCTGCTGGGCAGGCAACCGCAGTATGGTACAGAGGATGCCCCGGATGGAAAAAAGAAGAAAAAGAAGCTGGATAAGGAAGCGATGGCTTCCTCTATGATGCGTATACCCCGCATGGATGTACGGGTGGCCCGTGACTTGATCGACATCAAGGTTAAGGAAACTTACCAACTCCAGGGCCGGGCCCCAGAGTCCTTATTTGAGGAAATTAAAAAGCTTCGCCCAGATACCCCCAGCTGGAGAATTCCCTACATCCGCATGGCTGTATATTACGCAGAAAATGAGGAGCATGATCCTGCCATGCTTCATCCGCAGGCCTGGCAATAATCATAACCATCTATACCCCTAATAAACAGGGGCTTACAACAACTAATTTCGATCTAATGTGCGGGCTACTTTTTTTGCCTGCCAGACCATAAAGGCACCATAGCCGGCAAAGAGTGCACCGTTGATCATGATCATGGGGTTTTGCCCATTTTTTACCCCGACAAAGAAAAGAACCATACCCACAATTCCAAATACCCAGCCAAAAAGCCCACGGTATTTTACCACTCTGCGAAAATGGGTGACCCGGCGTGCTTTCTCCTCATCGGTGTAGTTCTTAGTCATATCAAGAGGGGAATTAATTGCGGTTTGAACCGGAGTCGGGCTGGTCACCAAGGAGATCTTTATACAGTTGCAGTTCCTTGTTCTGGCTGCGCAGGTCATCAATGATCATCTGGGCACGCTTACTCAGCCTTTGCACTTCGAGCATCGCCTGCTTGCGGATTACCTGCTTACACAGGGTAAAGGCCGCGAGATCGACAAAGGCGACCACATCATCAAGTGGGCTGAGGTACTCCAGGACTTCGTCAGTGACCTCGCCACCGAGTTCCTTGTTTTTTTTCATTTCCTGCAGGAGGGTCTGCCTAATGGTATCCGACTCCCCATCGACCACGGTTTTCCAAGGTTCCACTTTTAGTACGCGGTAGGGCGTTTCCTGTATAATATGGCGCACCCTCAGGCGTTCCACGCCCTGAAGGAGTACAAAGGAGGTGCCATCCTCATTTTCCTTGGATACGCGAATGACCCCTGCAGTCGCCACTTCAAAAGGTGGTTCTTCAATATCTTCCCCAGGAGAAAGATTTTCCCGTTCCGCCACGATGGCAAAAATGCGATCCCCCGAAATGACATCTTTTAACATCTGCTTGTATCGATCCTCAAAGATGCGCAGGGGCATCATCGCTTTAGGAAAGAATACCACATCCCGCAGGGTCATAACGGGAATTTCCTTGGGTGTATTGTAGGGAATGAAGTTCATATGCTCGTCACCACCTCACAACCAAGAAAAGGATGAATAAAAAGGCGAATAAAATATTACTTATTCAGTGCCAAAACTAAAATTTTTTTCAGAGGAATGACCCGTATCCCATCCAAATGGGAATTGTGGAGCAGTGGTGGTAAGGCGGGCGAAGCGATGAGCTGTCTTACTGAGCCCAGATCGCGTTCCGAAGATCCAGGTCAATTTGATTGTCTCCGCTATTGAGCGTAATTGGCTTGGACCATACCACGCCAACCTGCCCGAGAGTGGATGCTCCCACGATGAAATACCTGCCGGATCGTAAATTGTCCAAGTTACCCTCTCCCAAAGAGTTGGTTTTGATGCGCTTCAAACTTGCACGGGCAAGAGCATTGCGAATTTTTGCCGCAACCCCAGGGAAACGATATCCACGCTGCACCGACCGTGCCCAATATTCTGCTGGGCTTTGGATCCCCTCACCAGTAGGTACCCGAATCCCATCCGCAGCGAGGATACTGTCTAAATCATCCTCAACCAGGAAGAATTCAGTAAATCCGGCCGGGCGGTTCTTATTGTCAAGAAACTGAACTTTTGCCTGAATTCTCAGGTTGGAGTTTCCAATCGCAGAATTTTGTACGCTGGCGGAAGAAGGTGATCGGCGCGACGAGAAGGATGAACGCTCAGATTCTAGTTGAAGCATGGATGAACGATCCCCAAGAGAATCGGGTAACTGGATACGGCGGGAAGGCAAGAAGGTGGATGAACTACTGGGCAGGCTCGAACCTGTACGCCCAATATTTGAACTGAATGTGCTTGGGTTGGACACAGGGATGAGTGTACTCCCACTCCCCCCCCCTTGCAGTACACGAATAGCCTGGCGTGCAGCAACTAAGGCTTTTTCAAGGGAGTCCACACGGCTGCGTGCCCCAGAGAGTTCTTCGTTTAGCAAGTCAATCTTTAGCTTGGATGATTTTCCACGTTCCAAGACCTCCTGCTTGACAGAGCGTGCGTCAGCAAGTTGGTCCTTGAGGTCGTCGACCATAATTTTCTCCCGATCGAGCTGGATTTTGAAATTCATGTTCTGCTGGTTAAGGTCGCGGATCTTAGATTCAAGATTATCCCGGCTAGGACCTTGAGCAAATGCCTTTAATTGATTTTCAAGCAAGGCATTTTGAGTGCGCAAATTCTCTAATTCGGCAATTTGATCAGGAGATACCCGATTGAGTGGAGATTGACTTTGGCGATCAAGCTCACGCACTCTTGATTGTAAAGAAGCAGCATCTTCCCTGACGGTCGATAGGTCCTGCCTGAGTTGCTGGTTTTCTCTTTTGGCCTGACTCTCGCTATTGGCAAGGGACTGGTTTTGAATCTGCAACTGTACCAGTTGCGAGCGAAGCTCACTTTCATTGGGATTCCTGGCTGAGCCCGCAAGATCATCGCGCAGTCCAGAAATTCGGCGGTCTTTCTCAGAAAGCTGAGCCATAAGGTTTGCGTTTTCACGGCTAAGGTTGTTAATTTCAATCTGCATGGTGGCCGCCGCCGGGTTGGATTGTTCCCGTGCCTGGGAAAGTGAAATCTCTCGTATTCTACGATTTTCCGCCTCGAGAGCGGTAAGTTCATCCCGCAGGTTGGTAAAATCTGCCATCACCCCTTTAAACTCTCTATTGAGTTGGGCCGCATCTGCTCGGCTTGCTTCCAGAGCCCCTTCGAGTTGAATTACACGGGGGTCATCCATCTGCTGAGCAGCAATGAGGTCATTTTGTAAGCCAATCATCTCTTGCTGCAGGGCGAGAAAGCGAGGATCCTTGGATATGTCCTGTCCGCCAGCTTTGGCATTTCTTTCCATCTCCGTGAGAAGATCTTCTGTCTCGCTGCGCAGTTGTTCAGAATTTCTCAACGCGTTGGTCAATTCTTCTATGCGTTGTTGAGCCTCCTGGTCTGCGAGCTTCCTCTGCTCTAATGTCTGGTCAAGTGTGCCAAGGGGTTGTTGGGCAAGCTTTTCTTCCATTTCTGACAAGCGGATTTGGGTTTGCTCCAGTTCCATCTGTAGCTCAAAACTTTCGGCCACCGCATTTCGTAGTTCTTCCTGAATCTCGCTGAGATCTTTGTTCTGGGTGGAGGTTGGGGCGGAGTCTTCTTTTGCCAAATTAAGTTCAGCACGCAAAAGATCGATTTCCATTTGCAATCCGGCAATCTCCTCCAATTGATCCATCGAAGGGTCTTGGGCTGGAGAGGGCCTATTGGCTTCCAGTAAAGCAATTTTCTCCATGGCTGAGTTGAGCTGATCGGTCAGGTCCATCTTGTCACGATCGCGCGCATCCAATGATTTAGTCAGTTCATCAATTGCTTGTTGGGCCATGGTCAACTCCAGCTCAGCATCAGAAAAATTGGCTTGCTCAGAAGGCAGGTTATCAATTTGGGCGATGGCTTTTTCTAATTGCAATTCAAGCTGCCTCACGCGTTCAGCATCTGCACCGGCACTCTTTCTTTTGGATTCAGCAAGTTGATTATTGAGCAGGACCAATTGATCAGAAAGACGATCATTCTCATCCTGCAGCTCGGCAATATTAACGCTTTTCGGCCCAATACTGGAAAGCTGATTTTTCAGGGAAATATTGTCATTTTTTAGTTCAGCTAGCTCTTCCTCAAGGACGAGTAGCGCCTGCGTCCCGGCAAATTCGGAATCTTTTAGTCTTCTCTCAAGGACAGCAATCTGATCATCATTGGAATCGGTTGCTTCAAGCATATTCAATTGGGCAACAGCTTTAGATAATTCACTCTTGAGGCGGGCAATGGTTTGAGCGTCTGTTGAATTTACCGAACTGTAGTCCTTCTTGAAACCTGCATTGGCATTTTTTAAGGCAGACAATTCATCTTCCATCTCTGCGAGGGCCTCAATTTCAGAATATTCTGATTCAGAAAGCTGCTTCTCAAGCGTACTCACCTCCAGCTTTGCCACCTTTAAATCGGCCTTGAGGCGCTGATTCTCCGCATTGATTGAAGCGGCCGAACCAGCGTTGTTCTCTCTGAGTACTGCAATTTCGGTTTCTAAGTTTTCGACTTGTTGAACAAGAAACTTTTTCTCGTCATCTTGTTTTTGCAGATTGTCAAGCTGTGATGACATAACCTCAGCGAGCTCTGCTTTAAGGTTATCTACCTCCAGATTGGCTTCTTCTGCCTCATCCAGGGATTCTTTGAGAATTTTGATTGTTCCTAGAGCTTCCTGCAGCTGGGCGACCGCAGACTGCGTTTCCACTCCGTCTGAAAACCCAACTGACTTTAATTCAGCAATTTGCTCACGGGCTTTATCAAGCTCGCGTTTCAGATCAACAACGATGATTTTGGATTCTGATGTGCTCGCAGCATACACCTCCTGTTCTTCAATCATTTGATTGCGTACATCATCAAGCTCGTGCTTTAAGTTCGCAATATTCTCAGTAAATTCCTCTTCCAGCTTGTCTCTGTCATCGCTGACGACCACTAATTCCACTTTCACCCGGTTGAGCTCTTCGCGAAGCGAACTTACCAGCTCCCCGGAATCAGAATTTTGTACAAATTGGGTCTCCTTGGTTTCCTCGAGCACTTCGTTAAGGTCGTTGAGTTGACCAACGATCACTTTTACAACCTGAAGTTCTTCCTCTAAATCCTTTTTTTCCTTTTCAATTGCGGCTATTTCTTTGCCCTTGCCTTGTAAATCGAACTCGCGACGGGAAAGAAGGTTGAGCGTCTCTTTGTGCCGTGCCTGAGCCAGGGCGAGTTCCTCGTTGAGGGTTTCAATCACTTCGGTTGCACGGGCCTGTTCATTGGCAAATTGCTCGGACAACAACCTGATCCGAGCTTCAGAGGATGTAAGGCTGTCCTCCATGTCGGAAATAAATGGAATTGCTAAAACGGGATTTTTGGAAGAATCCTGCAAATCCGCCTGAACAAGTTGTGCTTCTTCTTCCAAATTCTTGATGGTTGTGGCAAACTCGAACTCTTTTTGGGCGATTTGTTCCTTAGTTTGAGCAAATTGCTTGCGCACCATTTCCAGTTCTTTTTTGGTGGCAAACAATTCTTCCTCCAGAGTTGTTATTCCATCAGATAGACCATCGCGGTCTCCAGCGTTTCCGCTCTGAAGTTCTTCAATCTTGGTATTGGCTGCGTTTAACTCGACGATCAATTTGTTGACAAATTCAGGGTTTGCCCCACGGGAACCACTCATTTGCTCCATGGAGCTTTTAACCTGGGCCAATTCGTCTTTCAGTTCCTCCATGTGACCAAGTTCAATCTGCATACGGGCAATCTCACCCAGTGACTTACGAAGTTCGTTCTGTAGATTGACATATTCACCAGAATCAGGATCGATGGGTTCTTCCTGTGCCATTTCCAACGCACGCTTAGTTTCAGCAAGCTCACGCTCAAGAAAAGCCATCCTCGTGGAGTCTCCTCCGTTGTTATGGAGGGCGAGACGGGCTTGATCAAGTTGTGCCCTTGTTCGGTCCAACTCGGAGGTGATTGACTCGATCATCGCACTGGATCGTTTCTGTTCAAGAAGTAGGCTTTGCCGAGATTGCCTGAGGTCATCGCGTGCCAAATCCAGCTCTTTCTCGAGGCGGACAATTCGTTTGCTGACCGAGTTGACCGTAGCTGGGCTGCCGTCGTCAGTTTTGTAAAGACTTTGCTTATTTTTTTCCAACTCCTGGATGAGCAACTGAGATTCTTTCAAATTTGCCTGTAAGGAAACGATCTCCCGATAGGCTTTACGCAAATCTGAATTGAGATCTGCTGAATCCTTGGAAAGCTCAGTCTGAACGGTTTTCGAACTTTCTAGCTCAGAACGAAGCTTCTCGATCATTGACACATCCTGGTCATTCAATTTTGGGGAATTTCCTGCCAAAAGTAGCTTTGGATTGGTGGGTTGGATCGATGACTCCAACCGACTTTTTGATTGTGCCGGGTCTTCCTTGATCTGCAGTCCGTTAAAAATCCTGTTTTTGGCAGACAAGTCGCTGACCACCACCGGCTTGGCTTCCTCGATTGAAGGGGGCTCGGGCACATGAGAGACGGCAAAATTATTGACGCTGGTATTTAAGGTGGAAAGCTCATAAACAAAGTCCTTCGATATACCATCTAGCATCTCGCTAAGGGCAAGCAACTCACTCTGAGCACCTGAGAGATTTTCATGTAAGGCAAGTAAGGAAGGCTGAGCATCGTCGATATTACCACCAAAACTTTCCCGAATGTCTGAAAAGATCTCTTTCGAATCGGAGAGTCGGTCGCCTGAAATCTTGACCCTCTGGTCAATTGAACTAAGCCGAGTGGAAAGCCGCGTTTGAGCTTCAGAGAACTTTTTTTCCAGTTTTTCCAACTCTGGAAATGATGAACCCTGCTCAGCTCGGAAGCGTTTAATTTCCGATCCAATCTGATCCTGTTCTTCGATTGCTAAATTTTTTCGGGCGCGCCGTAACTCGCCAAGTATCATGTCATTTGATTCAAGGATGGTTGCAATTTCTTCAGACAGTTCCGTGGCAGATTTGAAGCCCTCGCCTTCACCTGCCTCGAACTGACTGAAGGCGAGCGTAGCTAAACCAACGAAAAATAAGGGTAATCCCAACCACCCTTGCCTAAAAAGTGAAAGACAGGAATTTCGCATAAACTTAGAATGACGAAGGTTATCCTCAAAGCAAGCAAAGATTTGTGAACAAAACCCAAGGGCACATTCGAATAGTTAAGAAATTTTAAATCAAGCTGTTAGGAAATTAATGCATTAGAGTGCCCGGGGGGGGACTCGAACCCCCACGCCTTTCGACACTAGATCCTAAATCTAGCGCGTCTACCAATTCCGCCACCCGGGCAATTCAAAGATCATATATATCACAACATATTGTATTGCAAGGTTTTAAGAAATAATCACTAAAAAGCATCCCCAAACGGTCCCTGCCAAATACCGAGAACGAGGGACGAGACAACAAGAGCAATGAGAACAGGTTTGAGAAGACCCAGGTCGTCAACCTTCTCCCAAGCATCTTTTTTGGGCTCATCATCTTCAAATACAGGGCGGGGGTGAAAACAAATTTCGCGAATCCATCCAAAATAGTAGTAAATGGAAATGACCACGCCAATAATCATCGCTCCCAGTGAAAAATAAAGTTCTGTCTCAAAAGCGACACTCATCAGCAATACTTTGCCAATAAACCCAGCAAAGGGAGGAATGCCAGCGAGTGAGGCAATTCCGACGACCAAAGAGATTCCCAAAAGAGGAGATTTCTTGGCGAGGTTTTCATAGTCGGAGAATTCATGCTCTGCATCATCCTCGGTGCGTGCCACACACATGACCCCAAATACCGCAAAAGATGCAAGCATGTAGGTAAATAGATAGAAGAAAAGAACCCAGACGGCCCGGTCACTCTCGCCAGGTAGAATCATCGATGCCATCACCGCGACCAGCAGGTAGCCAGCATGGGCAACTCCAGACAATCCAAGCATTCTCTTAAGGTTTCGCTGGGCACAAGCAGCAAGGTTGCCAAAAAAGATGGTAAAGGTGGCAACAAACCCAAGGAGGGGAAGTAAAAAGGACTGCATACCTAGAAGCGGGCCATTGACCAAAATAAGAAGCACAAAAAATCCCGCTGCTTTGGAAGAAACCGATAAGAACGCAGTTACCGGCATGGGAGCCCCATGATACACATCGGGCACCCAAATCTGGAAGGGAGCCGCACCCACCTTGAATGCAATCCCCGAAATAATCAGGACAACGCCCGCACGAAGCATGGGATGGTCTGCATTCTGGGCAAGAAATTCAGCCAGGTAGGAGAAGGAAAGTGCATCCTGCCCAGCAGGACCATTCCAGGTGGCTCCCCATTCCGCAGGGTTGGAGCCTACCCCATAAAGCAAAACAACCCCGAAAAGAAGCAAGGTGGAACTCAAAGCACCAAAGATAAGGTACTTAATCCCACCTTCCAGCGACTTCGGGCATTCACGATTGTAGGCAACCAAAGGATAAAAGCAAAGGGCCACCGTTTCCAGAGCGACGAAAAAGAGCACGAAGTTCTGGCTTTGGCAAAGAATCATCAATCCAGCCGTGGCTAGCATGGTAAGATGATGAAATTCAGAACACCTCAGGTTCCTCACTGCATTATGCCGATGGGCCAGAATAGATACCAGCAGGGAGGATAAGAGGAAAAAGGTACGAATAACATCTCCCTGAATGCCATGGGCCAACATTCCAGAAAAACTCTCCCGATCGAAGGTATGGTGCCAAAGCAGGTAGTCCAACAAGTGAACGATTAGGAGCAAAAACTGAAAGAAGATAGCAAAGGAACCTGCCCTTACGGAACCGGGACTACGACGCCCAAAAAGATCGAGCCCCAACACAACCATGGCACCGAGAGCAAGGGTAAGCTCCGGCCAGATTTCAATCCAAAGGTTGTCTTTTGAAAATTGTAAGTAGGATTCCATACTCAGGGCTGAAGGTTCAGTTGCTCAATCGGGGAATTTTCCTTCTCTTCCCCTTCCACCGGGCAGCAGGAAGGACGGCCAATGCTTGACTGAGCCTCCTGGAAGAACTCGTAGCGTGTCTCAATCTCACGATCAATCCGCTCAGATATAAGTGAGGGGAAAAGACCAATCAGGGTAAGGGCGGCAAGGATAACTCCCGATGAAAGCAGTTCCACTCTCGAAAGGTCCTTAGCCGGATTTTTTTCAAGGTGCTTGGAAAACTCCTCACTGGGTGAACCGTAGAGAACACGGGCGACAGCCCGGAGCCCAAAGATAGCGGAGATGATAATTCCCAGGGCAGCCAGTCCTAAAAAGAAACGATTGCCCGCCAACTCACCAAGCGAAAGAAAGACACCGAACTCTCCCCAGAAATTACCAAAACCCGGCAGTCCGATAGTAGCGAGGGTGGCAGCGACCAAAAAACAGGCAAGGACAGGTGTGCGGGTGGCCAAACCGCCCATTTCGCCCATTTCATAAGTGCCCGTGCGGCGATAGACAAATTGGCCAACTAAAAACATCAGAGCAACAGAAAGGCCGTGAGCACACATCAGCATGACCGCAGAACCGGCTCCCAACGCCGAACAGGCACCAATTCCCAAAAAGCAATAGCCCATGTGCATGACCGAGCCATATCCCACCATGGACTTGAGGTTGTCCTGAGCAAGGGTGACAAAGCCCACTACAATGACATTGCCAAGGGCGAGCCAGAGAATGATTTGACTCCAATCCATCGCCGCTTCCGGCAAGAGAGGGGCAGCGATTTGAATAAGACCATAAAGACCAAATTTTTTCAACACGCCCGCATGCAACATGGAAACGGATGTGGGGGCGGCATTATACCCACGCGGTGCCCAAGTATGAAAGGGAAAGAGGGCGACAAGAATGCCAAATCCAAAGAGCAACAATCCAAATATCGTGGACGAGGAGGTGGCAGAAAGGGAAGTTTGTGCCAATGCGGCAGAGAGGGAGGGAAAGTCAAACTTGGGAGAATCCACCATGGCATTCAGGGCAACCAATCCGCAAAGGGAGACCAAGGCACCAAGGGTAAGATAGATGGTAATTTCAAGAGAGATCGAACGGCGGTCCCGCCCACCCCAAATTCCGATCATTATAAAAGTGGGAATGAGGGCGAATTCGTGGAAGAGGTAATAAAAGAAGAGGTCCACACTTGCAAAAAGGCCCATCAATCCGGACTGCATCAGAGCGAGGAGAGCGAGATACAACCGCAACCTGTCCGCACCGGAATGGATGGCAGCAATCCCCGCACCAAGGCCCACGATCCCCGCCATCGCAAAGAGAGGACTCGATACCCCATTGAGCCCAAGGTGAAAGGTGATTCCAAGTTGGTGCAGGCCCATGCGTTCGATCAAAAACTCGAAACAGTAGCCTGGACAGGAAGGATCAAATTTAAAAAACAGAATGATTCCTGCAACAAATGGAAATCCGAAAGCAAGATAGGCAATTCGATGCAGAAAGCTCTCCGAACGAGGCAACCCACAAAAAAGAAGAATGGAAGCAAGGAAAGGAACGGCGATCGACCCAAGTAGTAAGATGCTCGTCATGCTCATACTCTAAATCAAAGGGCCAATAAACCCACCGCGTACGCCAAAAACCCAAGCGTGCCCACAATGAACCAAAATGAATAAGAATGAATTTTCCCGACATAGCAGGACTTAGCGAGCAGGGCGAATAGAGCGGAGATACCCGCCGACCCGCGAACCATTAAACCAGAGACAAAGAGCAGTTCCATCACCTCAATAAAACGGGCAAGAGGATCCTGAATTTTGGAGACATAGAACTGATAGATTTCATCAAAGAACAACTTGCTCCTGCAAAGTTGATAAAACACCGGAAGTCTATCCGATAAGGGATCTGTTTGCTCAACCTTGCCGTAGAACGACCGGGCAAAAATGAGACCAAATATCCACGCAGAGGTACCCAGTACAATCATCCACATGTGGTGGGGAAGCAGGGCAACCATATCGATATCGGGCAAGCAATACTGAAGGAGAGAACCGGGGTAGAGGGTATGGTAGCCACCAAGCACAGAAAGAACGGCAAGGATGACCAAAGGGCCGGTCATCAACCGATTGTTCTCATGAGCCTCTTCGGCATGGTGAGAACGGGGTGATCCCTCGAAGGTAATAAAATAGAGCCGAAACATATAGATCGAAGTGAGCAAGGCACCGAGGTAGAGAAGGATAAAGACGGGCATGTTAAAATTGTAAGCCCCAAGCAAAATTGCATCCTTGCTAAAATAGCCTGAGAGGAAGTTCACCCCCGAAATAGCTAAAACCCCGATAAGGAAGGTAAGTGCGGTGACCGGCATCTTTTTACGCAATCCACCATAATTGAAAATGTCCTGCTCGTGATGGCATGCATGAATAACCGACCCCGAACCAAGAAACATCAGGGCCTTGAAAAATGCATGGGTCATGAGGTGAAACAGGGCGATACCCGGCATACCCAACCCAAATGCAGCTGCCATGTAACCAAGCTGTGAAAGGGTGGAATAAGCTAAAATTTTCTTGATGTCCCGCTGCACCAATGCACAGAACCCAGCGTACAGTCCCATGACTGCACCAAGGAAAGCAATGAAGGTAAGGGCCTGCTCGGTGAAAAGAAAATCAATCCTCAGCAAAAGATAGACACCAGCGGCCACCATGGTGGCCGCGTGGATGAGGGCAGAAACAGGGGTGGGCCCGGCCATGGCGTCTGGCAGCCAAACGTGCAAGGGAAACTGGGCGGACTTACCAATGAAACCACAGGCTAGAGCAAGACATAGAAGTGTGGAGGTGAGTTTGGGATCGAAATCGGCAAGGTCAGCAAGTTCAGAAAGGTTAACTGTGCCAAATATCCAATAGGTCAGCACAATACCGATAAGAAAGCCAAAGTCCCCTACCCGATTAACAATAAATGCCTTCTTCGAAGCCTGGGCCGCCTCATCGGTGGTAAAGTAGTGGGCGATTAAGAGGTAGGAACTGAAACCGACCAATTCCCAGAAAACAAAAATCATGATCAGGTTGTCCGCGAGGGTAATTCCCAGCATGGAGAACATGAAGATGGAAAGACCTCCAAAGTAGCGGGAGCGGGCAGAGTCATCCGCCATGTACCCGAGGCTGAATACATGGATGAGGAAACCAACAAAGGCCACCACGAACAATAGCAGGCGAGCAGGTGCATCGAGCAGAAAGCCAAACTTCAACTCCCAGCCACCCATCTTAAACCAGGTCATATCCCAAGCGAGCGGAACGTCCTCGGTGTTGTAAATTAGGATAAGAGAAAGGGCGAGGATACCACCAGCCGTAAAAACGGAAAGCAGCGAGGCCACTCTTCCATTGTTCCTAAGAAAAAACAGGGTGACCGCTGCAGAGAGCAGGGGCAGGAAAAGGAGGGTGAGAGAAAGATTAATCATGGATCACTAATTCCTCAGCAGTCTCATATCCTCAGAGAATACACTGTCCCGCTTTTTGAAAAGGGCGACGAGCAGGGCCAGACCAACCGCCACTTCAGCGGCGGCCACGGTCATGATAAAAAAGACAAAGATGCTACCATCCAGGTTGGTGCCAGAACGGGAGAAGGCGACTAAGGCGATATTCACTCCGTTGAGCATAAGCTCGAGCGACATCAGCATAAGCAGGACATTTCTGCGGATCAGCACGCCGAGAAAGCCAATCGCAAAAAGCAGGCTGGCCAATATCAGAAAATGCTGGGGTGTAATCAATTCCATGGATGAGCGTTCAAGACTGAAGGTTGTGTTTCTTGCTCAGGATAATCACCCCGACCATAGCGGCGAGCAGCATGAAACCAGCGACTTGAAGGGGAAGCATGTACTTGGTGAACAGACCATAGCCAAAAGCACTTACGGCGGTCGAAAAGGTGAGGTTTTGCCCGTTCACATAGGTGGATTCGGGCAGGGCCGGCCAGGAACCAGAACCGGCGGTAGCATCCGGAATAAAGGAAAGAAGCAACAGTCCCAGCAAAAAGGTAGCCAGCACACCAGCCAGACCGGGAAGCCAGGTGAGGCGGGCAGCTTTGCCCCCCTGTGGCCCCACATCCAGGAGCATGATAATAAAGAGGAACAACACCATGACCGCACCGGCGTAGACCAGTACCTGCAGGACGGCTAGGAAAAATGCATCAAGTAAGACGAAGAGGGCCGCCACTCCCAGCATCGATACTATCATGTACATCGCCGCGGTAACGGGATGACGGGAAAAAATCATCAATACCCCTCCACCAAGGGTGAGGATGGAAAATACCACAAAAAGCCAGTCTACCAGGTTCATTAGTTCAGAAGCGGAAGATGCTCAGTGCTCGTTGCCCTCCAGTTCCGCCTCTTTTTTCTTGTCCCACTTGTAGTGAAAGTCAGGCAAGGTACCGCCAAGCTCGTAGAGCTTTGCTTTGTTGTTAATCATTTCCTCGCGGGAATAGCCAGACATGGAGTACTGATCCTGCAAGAAGATGGCTTCTTCCGGACAGACTTCCTGACAATATCCGCAGTAGATACAACGAAGCATATTAATTTCGAATTCCTGAGGTGCCTTCTCCACATGCTCTCGTTCCTCCTGATCTTCGGGTACCTCCCCCGGCGTGATCCGAATCGCTTTGGGGGGGCAGACAAACTCGCAAAGCTGACAGGATACACACTTTTCCCGACCATTGGGGTCTTTCACCAAGGTAGGTACACCGCGGTAATTCTCGGGGATTTTTGGCTTCTGCTCAGGGTATTGCAGAGTGACCTTCGGTTTGAACATCGCCGAGAAAGTGGTTTTCAAACCAGTGACGATTTGCGGAAGGTAGGTCTTTTCAGAAAGACTGAGTGGTTTGCGCTCGAGTACTACTGTCTTGGCCATCTTAGATCAGGGGTTAAGTAGGGAAGACTGGTCTATCCAGGTGACCAAAATCACATAGAATATCAAGTTAGCGAGGGCAAGGGGCAGCAATTTAGACCATCCAAGCTGCATCACTTGATCGTAGCGGAACCGTGGAAGTGTCCAGCGAATCCAGATGAAAAAGAAAATAAGAAATATCGTCTTGGCCAAGAACCAACCCACACCGATCAGTGTGCCCACCCAGGTTTGAGGCCAGGGATCGGCAAGGAATGGAAAGAAGTGCCAACCAC
Source organism: Opitutales bacterium (assembly GCA_038152995.1). GTDB lineage: Bacteria > Verrucomicrobiota > Verrucomicrobiia > Opitutales > Seribacteraceae > Chordibacter. The sequence goes on along the minus strand of JAYOXT010000026.1, from coordinate 15,872 downwards.
CAAGAAAGATCACAGTAAAGATGGCAGAACCAATGACGATGTGGGCGTACTCAGCCACGAAGAATATTCCAAACTTAAAGCTACCATATTCGGTGTGGAACCCGCCCACCAGATCGGTTTCTGACTCAGGCATATCAAAAGGAAGGCGATTGGTCTCAGCAAACAGGGCGATCAGGAAAATAAGTGCGGAAAGAGGTTGCACCAAAACCAACCAAGCACCGCCGTGCTGCGAGTTGGCAATAGCAGAAAGACTGAGTCCAGAAACCTCAACACCCGGGGCGGCGACCCACAAGAATACGGGGAGCAAGGAAAGCCCCATAGCCAGTTCGTAGGAAATCATCTGGGCAGAGGAACGAATGCCACCAAGAAAGGGATATTTACTGTTGGATGACCATCCGGCGAGGACGATACCATAGACTCCGAGTGAGGATACCGCGAAGACAAAGAGTATGCCGATCTCAAGGTCTGCCAAAGCAAGAATACTGGAGGAGCCATCCGGCCAGTACATCTCACCGAAGGGCAGAACCGTCATGGTGGTAAGCGCGGGAACCAAAGCGACCAACGGGGCGAGATAGTAATAAAATTTGTTTACATGACCGGGCACAATTTCTTCCTTAAAAAGAAACTTCAACCCATCTGCCAGCGGCTGGAAGATACCCAGTCCCTGAAGAAAAGGACCAATAAGAGGAATGGAACCAATGATCGGCAATACAGTACGATTTGGCCCCACCCTGCCCTGCATCCATGCACTCACTTTCCGTTCAGCCAAAACCGAATAGCCAGCCATAGTCATCACTGCACCCACCATCATGAAGGCAGCAATTACCTTCAGCCCAACAAGGACCCAGGGATTGCTGAGCAGTGCTTCGATCATGCGGAAACCTCAGCGGTGGCGGGCTGGAAATGAAGAGCCACCTGTTCAACAAAGGGCAAACCTGACCAAGCTGAACCGTCTAACTGGATGGAATTCTTTTGTAATTCCCGGTGAGAAATACCGGAAAATACCGATTCTGTACTAGCTGAGATCGCATCCCACAGCTCAGCAGGAACGGTGCTAGGCTTTTCCCCTCCGATAATGCGGTGGTGCAGTTCAGCAACAAGTTGGGCATCCGCAAGAATACCAGCTGGTCCAGGTACTGCCTGTTTGAAGGATTGAAGAACAAAAGATCGGTTGATAAAGGAACCCGATTTTTCAAAAACAGTAAGGGAAGGAAGCACGACCTGAGCAATTTTGCTGGTTTCATTTTCGTGCGTACCCAAAAATACAATGGGCGCATTTTCAAGCACTTCTGCGGAAACCCCAGAGCCTAGTAAATCTTCCGAACATACCAAAAGTGCATCCACATCTCCCTGCTCCATGGCCTGGGTGAGGTCATTCAAGTGATCTGCGGGATATTGACTGGTCAATTGCGTAGCCAGTGCACCGCGCAAGTTGGGCGTGCGGTCGGCAGAGAGCAAAATTCCGTCATCCTCCCCAAAATGCCCACGAAGGAAAACCTTGGCTTGGGTAGCATCGACGAGTTGCTTAATCAGGAAGTGCTCCTCCACCGTGGATCTCGCACTGGCAACCACTCCCAATTTACGCCCTTTTAAAAGCTCGCCTGCGTGGTCTAAGGCATTTGCGGATGTGGAGGACTCACCATTAATCGAAAACTGGAGCAAGCGGTCATCAGACTTCACTGACTTGTAAAGTGCACGCCCGCTGTCCGTCATCCAACTGTCATTAACGAGATCGTTGCGGCGGGGAGTGATCCGGTGAATAACTCCTTCCCTGCTCGATACAATAATATTGCACCCCGCACTGCTTTCGGTGCAGATACTCGGTGTTTCCTTGAGGAACCACACCCTCATTTTAAACCTGAAATCCGTACTGGTCAGGGCTCCGACCGGACAGATATCGACTGTATTTAATGAGTAGTTATTGGCCAGTTCCTTGCCCGGAAAGCAGGTAAGGGTGGAAAAGCTGCCCCGGTCCACGAAGCCGAGTACATCATCCTTGGCTACTTCCTGGGAAAAGCGGATACAACGGGAACAGAGAATGCACCGTTCATCATCGAGGGTAACACGGGGCCCAAGACGGGTACGCTTGGGTTTGACATTTTTTCTTTCGATATAGCGACTGTAGCCCCGGCCATAATCAGTGGCAAATTCCTGTAGTCTGCACTCCCCAGCCTGATCGCAAATGGGGCAATCCAAGGGGTGATTGACTAGTAAAAACTCCATGATTCCCTCCTGGCATCCCTTGACTTTCTCCGACTCGGTGCGGAGGTGCATACCAGCAGAAACATTGGTGGCACAACCAATGACTGGTTTCGGCACCCAACCTATTTTTGCACTACCATCCTCCTCCAAGATAGGATCACCCGTCGCCCGGTCACGCATGGGAGTACCCATCTCGATGAGGCACATCCGGCAGTTTCCCGCAACACTAAGGTGGGAATGATAGCAGTAGTGGGGAATTTCTTTACCATGAATTGCGGCCGCTTCGATGGCATTGATTCCATTGGGCACCTGAACATCCTGCCCATTTAGGTTGATGGTGATCAATTCCTGGTCGTTAGAGGAAATCATCGGTTCTTAAATGAGTTGGAGGGATTTCTCATCCCTTGGTTGATCTCCCGCCTTGGCCTTGTTGACAAAATCATCCCGAAATTTGGCTATGAAGCTCTGGGTTGGCCAGGCCGCGGCCTCCCCAAATGCACAGATGGTACGGCCTTCGATTTGGTTGGCGACGGAGAGGAGAAGGTCAGCATCTTCCTCTCGTGCCCCACCCGAGCACATTCTCTTGGTAATTTTGCGCATCCAAAGAGAACCTTCACGGCAGGGAGTGCATTGCCCACAGGATTCATGGGCGTAAAAGGCATTGATATTGGCCATCGCCTCGACGATGTCCACCGTGTCATCCATCACGATGATCCCACCGGATCCGGACATGGTGCCGGCTGCCATGGGCCCATCAAAATCGAGTGGAATGTCCTCCAACCCCCAGTCGAACTTAGTACCATCTTTGAGCGTGCCCTTAAAACGCTCATCCGCACGCAACACTTTGGCTGATGAACCCCCAGGAATGACTGCCTTGAGGGAACGACCGGGCAGAAGACCACCACAGACCCCGAAAATCATTTCCCCCAGAGTGAGGGCACCACACTCAAATTCATAGTATCCGGGCTTGCGAACCTGGCCGGAAACACACCAGATACGGGTACCGGTATTATTGGGTTTACCAATTTTGGAAAATTCTTCCCCGCCCATGTCAACGATGTGCTTCACATTGCAGAGCGTCTCCACATTATTGACAATGGTTGGACATTGATAAAGCCCCAGCACTGCAGGAAAATAAGGGGGTTTGATTCGGGGATTGGGACGTTTGCCCTCGAGCGATTCAATCAACCCGGTTTCCTCCCCGCAAATGTAGGCACCTGCACCCCGGTGTACCACCAAATCGCAGGAATAACCTGAACCCAAAATATTATCACCACAAAATCCCTGTTCCTTGGCTTCCAAAATCGCCCGATCTAAAATCCGGGCTCCTTCAAAGAATTCTGCCCGAATGTAGATAAAAGCCTGCTTTGCCCCGATCGCGTAGGCGGCAATCATCATCCCTTCGATCAGTTGATGGGGGTCTTTGTACATGATTTGCCTGTCCTTAAATGTACCGGGTTCGGACTCATCCGCATTGCAAATCAGGTAGATGGGCTTGCCGGATTTGCGATCGAGGAATTTCCATTTCATACCGGCAGGAAATCCAGCACCTCCACGACCCCGGACCCCGGATTTGAGAACTTCCTCTCCCACCTCTTCCGGTTTCATCGCAAAGGCTTTTTTGAGAATTTCGTATCCGCCTTCGCGTAGGTAGCATGAGATACGGTTGGAATAATTCGGATCATCCGCATGTTTGAGGATGATCCTTCTTTCTTTGGGTAATTCCTGAGTATCCATGTCTATTTATGACAATTATTTGGGTTCCTGCACCAAACCATCTTCATAACTGACAAATTCCTCGGATGATTCCAGTTTTCCCTTAAGCAGAAGGTCAGCAAATTTTTCCGCACTTTCGCCGGCAATGTTTTCGTAGGTCTGTTCGTCGACAATAACAACGGGGCCCTGCCCACAATCTGCAAGGCATTCCATAAATTCGAGCGAAAACTCTCCATCCTCACGAACATGGCCTTCTTTTACCCCCAACTTTTCCTCCAATGTTTTGCAGGTACCATATGATCCACGCAGTGCACAGGGAAGGGTCCGGCATACCCGCACATGCCTCTTTCCCCAAGGCTTTTCACGAAGCATGGGATAAAAGGTGATCAGTTCCTTGATGTTGATTGGAGTTAACTCCAAACGCTCGGCAATCCACTCACAGGCAGGATCATCCACCGCACCCAGTTCATTTTGCACAAGGTGGATAACCATGAGGGCGGCACTGCGCTTCTCAGGATATTTGGGCACAACCTCGTCGATTTTAGACAAGGTTTGCTCGGATAAATTTAATCGGTTTTCCATTTCGGCAAAAAACTTAGCGGTCACATTCCCCCATCACGAAATCCAGGCTGCCCAGAATTACAGTGATGTCCGAGAGCATATGTCCGGGTACGAGATCTTCCAAAATGCTAAGATTACAGAAACTGGGAGCACGGATTTTCAAGCGGTAAGGCACACCACCTCCACGTGAAACAAGGTAAAAGCCAAGGGCACCCTTGGGATTCTCGGCCTCAAAGTACATTTCCCCTGGGGGAACCTGGGGACCCTCCGTCACGATCATAAAGTTCTGAATCAGTTCCTCCATGCTCGACATGATTTTTTCCTTGGGTGGGGCAAATATTTTCTTGGCATCTTCAGCATACCAAAGCCCACCGGGAAAGTTGGCGATGACCTGCTTGATTATGAGTATGCTCTGCCTGACCTCCTCGATGCGCACAAGATAACGATCGTAGCAGTCCCCTTTTGTGCCGATAGGCACATCAAATTCATACTGGTCGTACCCGCTGTAAGGCTTGTCCTTGCGTAAATCGAGGTCCACACCAGAAGCACGCAGATTGGGCCCAGTGATACCGTAAGCAATTGCCTGTTCTTTGGAAATGGCCCCGATTCCTTCGGTGCGATCCAGGAAGATCCGGTTGCGGGTAAGCAGTTTTTCCACCTCATCAATAGCCTTGGGCAATTGGTCACAAAATTTTTCGACACATGGAAGCCAGCCCTCGGGAATGTCCCGGGCGACCCCGCCAATGCGGGTATAACTGGTGGTAAAACGGGCACCGGTGAGCTCCTCGAAAAGAGTGTAAAGCTTTTCACGCTCAGTAAAAGTGTACATAAAGGGTGTCCACGCACCTGCATCCATCCCGAAAACACCCATTCCTAAAAGATGGCTCGAAATCCGGGCCATTTCACATACAAGCACCCGGATGGCCTCGCATCTGGGAGGCACTTTCACACCGGCGAGTTTCTCCACGGTGAGTGCATAGGCCACATTGTTTGCGAGAGGGGCGAGGTAATCAAGACGGTCCGTGTAGGGAACGAATTGATTATAAGTCATATTTTCGGCAATTTTTTCATCACCCCGGTGAAGGTATCCCAGCACAGGGTCGCACTTGGTAATCACATCCCCGTCCAGTTCCATCATCAAACGAAGGACACCATGGGTTGTGGGGTGCGATGGCCCCACATTGAGAGCCATACGCTCGTTCTCAGAATGAGCAGCAGCACGGGCACCGATATCACCCACCTGTATCTCTTTGGTGGTTGTACTCATGATTGCTTGATGGTCTCTTCGGTCCAACTTTCATCCTTGGCCCGCGGTTCGGATTCGCTCATGCGACCGGTCCCAGGGGAAACGAAAGGACCGCCCATCATCGGTGCCGGATCGACTTCCGCACCAGTAACTTCAGCGACATCGGCCGCGGGCAAGGGCACATCAATCCCGGCAAGCGGAAACTCTTTACGTAGCGGGAAGTATGGATATTCGTCCCACATCAGTATTCTCCTCAAATCAGGGTGCCCGGAAAACTGGATGCCAAACATATCATAAGTCTCCCGCTCATGCCAATTGGCGGCGGGAAAAACACCGTTGAGGCTGGGAACTTCAGGGGAGTCATTGTCCGGGCAATCCACATGAATTCTTAGATAGGAACGGTGAATCAGAGAATAAAGGTGCAGGACCACAGAAAAGCGGGTATCCGCGGTTTCGCCATGATCGATTGCGGTAAGATCGACCAAAAGATCAAAAGTTTCCTCGTCCCGCAAATGCTTGGCAAAATCGACCACTTCATTCGGAGGGCAGGCCAAGGTCAGGCAATCCAACTGGTGACGCAGGGAAAGGAAGGAAAAGCGTTTGAGCAAAGAACTGACAAAATCGTTGTCAATCATATCAGCCGACCAAGTCTGGGGATTTTGCAGTTTGGGTAAGGTTTTTGACCGCCGGCTCCCTGCCTATTTTGTCCTGTAATTTCATCATCGCATCGAGCAAGGCCTCGGGACGTGGGGGGCAACCACTCACGTAAACATCTACCGGCACGATCGTATCCACCCCCTGCATGACAGCATAGGACCGGTACATTCCCCCGGTGGAGGCACAGGCACCCATGGCCACGACCCACTTGGGATCCCCCATCTGATCGTAAATGCGCCGGACGACTTCAGCCATCTTGTAGGTAACCGTACCGGCTACGATCATGCAGTCTGACTGGCGGGGTGAAAAGCGCATTACCTCCATCCCAAAACGGGAAATATCATAACGGGAAGCCGCCGAAGCCATCAGTTCGATGGCACAACAGGCAAGTCCCATGGGCATGGGCCAGACAGAATGTTTGCGTATCCAATTAATGACCGCATCTGCTTTGGTTACAATGACCTCGCCTTCGACTTTGCTATTGTATCCGACTTCGCTGGATATCATTCCTGCTTTCTAAGCGATTGAGCGGAACAAGCAAACCTGAAAATAAACTTCACGCCAAACATAGCTCAGCTAATGAGTTGGAATAAAAAAGTTTCTTTTTGATCGTTGACGGAACCTTGGATACTTGGCATTTCAACCTCTTGCACATCACATAGAGGAGAGGTGACAGAGTGGCCGATTGTGCAGCATTGGAAATGCTGTGTACCGCAAGGTACCGCGGGTTCGAATCCCGCCCTCTCCGCCATTATTCTACCTTGATGTATGCCAACAACTATTGCACAGTACTGTGGCTGAATAAAAACCCTGCCGGATTTAGGCGTTGCGGATAAACACCTTGGCGTTGCCGGAATACTCCACCTCGGCCAGATCCAGTTTCGCCGGGGCAGATATTGCTTCTGCTGAACCAGGAGCAGTGGCATTACCCGCAACCAAAATGGCGACTTTGCCATACAGGTTGGCCTTTTCCCCATCTGCCGGAGCGGTGACCTCGCCCTCGCTCAGCCAGCGGCGTAGTTGGATTTGGCTCCATTCATTGTAGGGTTCACGGCTGCCTAGCAAATTCTCGGAAAATCGCATCGCGGCTGTTTTCCATAGACTGCCGGCAAGTTCCGGTGAGTCTCCCATAATCGACTGCATCGACTCCGTGGTCAGCCAAAGGGCCTGCACGCTTGAATCAGCAACCACATTAGCCGTACGGGGAACTCCGGCCAAAACGGCCATTTCTCCGATTACAGCACCCCGGCCCATGATGTCGACCACGACATCCCCGATTGATACTTTTACGCTCCCTCGGGTGATGACAATCAATCCATCCCCACTGTCTCCCTGTTTCATCAGGGCATCTCCTGAGTTGTAGTTGCGGTTTTCTGATGCCTGGATAATTTTCTCAATCACTTGATCGGGCATACCTTTAAGCCAGGCAACTTCCCGAAGCACTTCGACCGGCTCAGGGAGGCGCAGGACCAAGGGGCTTTCCATTACTTCCTTCATCCGCTCTTCCACTGCGGTGATCATGCGGGCAGATTCGTCTGCCTCCAGCATACCTTCCGCCTTCATTTTTTTGATGGAATTACGCTCGTGGTTAAGGACTGAGCGTATGGCATCCTTGGTCTCAATGCCCACGGTGGCTTCGGGGTAGTTCTCGTGCATATCCCGGATATATTTGAGGCCCGCGAGTCGGTTTTGCCTAATTTCGTCTTTGAGTAAACGGGCGGTCTGTTGCTGCTTTTGAGAATCACCGCTCTCGTCAAGTTCCTTAACCAAAGAGTCGACCATCTTTGCCATGTCCTGCTGGGCAATTACAAAGGCCTTGGCAGCATCATAGCCCACCGTAATTTTGTCGGAAAAATAACGTTTAAGAAGAGGAACATCTTTGAGGGCTTCACTCAATTTACTGACGGTACAAATGTCGTTGAGATAATCCCGCTGCATCAGAGGAACCTTGCCTTGAAGATCGAGAAATTCACTGAGATTGTTGTCTAACTGGGCAACGGCCTGGGCACTGAGCAAACCGGAACGGAACTGGGACCAGTAACTGCTCCTTTCCTTCTCCAATAGCCTCCTGCGAGTTTCGGCCAAGGTGTCCATCTGCTCCAATTCCTGTGCCGTCAATGGATAGGACACCGGATCTGGGAGATAATTCCTGACCAATCCCCAGTTTGCCCCACTGAGAAAGCGGTCGTCCTTGAGTAGGTCCATTTCTTTTTCACACCCACTGGCAATGCTGCCGGAAGCATTGGAAAACATCAGCTTTTTCACCGCTGGAAGGGCGGTTAGTCCCAGTCCGTTAACCAGAGCTTTCACCGTAGTCGCGTTCACCAGCAGAGTTAGCAAAACAATCCCGGAAATGAGGAAAAGGAACTGGTCACGAACACGGGAGGCAATTCCAACCAGCGAGGCATGCACAACGGCTCCACTACCCTCGCCCATGATAACCACACTCTTTTTACCCGAGGCCAGATCTGCCCGGAAATCGGCCGCCTTTTGATTGGTGAATGAATCGAGCAGTGCATGGGCACGGTCAGGACTCTGGACAACCGATACGATTTGCCCGCCCTGCACCACCACATCAGCATGAGAAATAGAAGCACCCTGGTAGTAATTAGGGTTTTGCTTGTTGAGCAATTGACGCCCCATATCCTGATCGACTATGAAGGCCGAGGTAGTAGCATCCTTGTAGCCATAACCACCCTGCTCCACATCAAATTCATAGCGTAAATTTTCGGAGTACACTACCAGGGCGAGGGCCAAACCAATGGCTCCCCGCAAGGCACCCCACCACACTACCACTGCATCCTTGCCCGGGAGGCCATAGCCCGCTTTGCGCATCAGAGGATAGAACATCCCCATATTGATCGCACGGACTACATGGATGGCAAGGTAGACCAATCCAAGAATGACAAAATCCATGCCGGTGGGCTCGGCTTTCTGGGCGATGACCACACCGACCACAATGAAAATAATTACATTGGCCGCAAAGGCTGTAAACTCCCAAAACTCATGCATAAAGTGCTCCACTTCAGGACTTATCCTCGTGCGACCGATACCAGCCATGACGATCCCCAAAGCTACGAGGCCCAGTACCCCAGACACATGAAAGAAATGCTCACAAACAAAGAATACCGCGTAAGCCGTGACCAGCACGACAGTGATTTCAATCAACGGATCGTTAAAGACTTTGCGTACCCACAAGATAGCAATCAGTCCAATCAGCACACCGACCAATCCGCCGGCCGCCCCAATTTTACCAAATCCAATGGCGGCACTTCCAATAAAAGTTCCCGTACCCAGAAAAGCCTCCGCTCCCGTAACCACACCGATGAGCAAAACGAAGGCGACAATGGCCGTTCCATCATTGAGCAAGGATTCACCCTCGATCAAGGTTCCCAGCTTCTTGCTCGCCCCCAGTTCCTTGAGTAGGGCGACTACCGCCACCGGGTCTGTGGCACTGACCACCGCTCCAAATAGCATAGAAGAGAGAACCAGAAAGGCACCGGCATCCACATTCCAATCTTCGAGTACACCTCCAGTCCCGCCAAAAATTGAAATCATTCCCACAAAAGCAAAGCCCGTCATCACCGTGGCGGTGACAATCCCGGGTCCGGCAAGGTAGAAAGCATTAAGGAAAGATTTCTTGAAGGTATGAACATCTAAGGCAAACCCAGCTTCGAAGATGAGGATGGGCAGAAAAACATAGAGAATGAGATGCCCATCCAAATTCCCACCCCAAGAAATCGCACCGCTTAGGGTGTCGATGAATTTCCCCCACAATCCACTGGCATGCTCGACTGCATCTCCTCCGTGAGAGGCGTGACCACCGTGCGGGCCGTATGCACGGTTCAGAGCACCCATGCCCAAACCAATGAGCAAAAGCAAAACCGTAAAGGGTAAGGGTATTCGCTGGAGAAAGTGCCTAGTCGCTGCCCCGATTATCAGGGCAAGGATGAGAAAAAATAAACCATAGAGGTAGTCGTGACCGCCACCAGATGAAGCGACGAGAATGGGGATCGAATTGACTGAGATCATTTAAGAACGGATATTGCAGTTGCGGGGTTATTGATCAGGAGCACAACAGACACATAGCAAAAGTTCAGTTTTCTGTGCTCAAAGGGGGAAGCTTAATATTAGGCAAGGCGGGGACCGGAGGTGGAGCAAACCTACTCGATTCGTCCTGAAAAGAAACCTTTTTAGGCTTTCTTCCAAGAAGCTCGGTAAGGGGATCACTTTCAAAACCGGATTTTTGGGGAGAGGGGCTAATTTTGGTTTTGTTTGTAGGCAAAATTTCAAACGCCTCTTCTTTTTTTGCAGAACCAATGCGGGCACCAACTTCTGATATAACCATTTCCGCCTGAGCAATCGCGGTACTCTCAAGCGATTTACTGAAAGTTTTGCTATTGGGGAAGCCCTGTAGAAGGTAGGAAGTATTAATAAGATTTAACAGATCCAAATTCAAAATATCGGAGAAACCCAACCCGTCAGGTTTAGCAAACAATAATGAACCCGGCAGTAATGTGGCGAAAGAATCTGATGATTGATATTCAAGTCCAAATTTACCAAGGACACCAACAAATTTTGCCCCCCCATTTTCTTCGACATGAGCGAGGGTTGTGCCAACTCCAGAGATTGCAACACGAGCACGGGGCAAAACTAGATTGGCTTTGTTGAAGATATTTCTCGAACGGATCATAATGGTTCCATCAATCAAATGAATACCATCCTCTCTGATTTCAAACCTTGAACCCGAACCAAACCTGAACTGAAAACCAGCAGAAATTGTTTCAATTCCACTTTTTGGCCGGACCGATATTTGAGTATTTTGGGGAATAAAATTAGCTTTCCTTATTGGTTCTTTCTGATCCGGGCCAAAGTGGGCAAAGGCACCATCACCCTGAGAATAGACGAGAAGGTGGGACTTTTGGCCGAGAAGGGAGCTAACAAAAAGAGAAAATGCAATGGTGCTATAGGATAACCTACTCATGCAATTATTGAAATAAAGGAAGTCCCTCAGGTCAAACCTTCTTGCAAAACCATTTTTGGTACAAAAATTGATCGATCAGGAAGCGAACGCCTTAGATGGAAATCTTTACCCCTCTTCTCAGGTAGGAGGGAACATCCAAATCTTCGCCATCATACAGGTTACGGTCTGGTAAGTTATCAAAGATGCCCCGCTGGTTATCATCCTCCATAAAATCGAAGGTATTTTGAGAAACGCTCAGGGATTGCTTTTTCTGTGGGGCAGAACTCTTTTCTGTTTTTGTTTTCTTGGCCTGACTGGCAAGTAATCGCGAGGGGTGCGGAGTTTTCGCCGGGGTGGTGGCATTGAGGATATCTCCTCCCGATGAAGGAGCTACATCCACAGAGGAGGAAATGGGCCCGAGGTCCGCGACTCCAAGAACTGTAATCTCGACCTGATCTCCAAGGTTCTCGTCAATATGGGCACCAAAGACCACATGCTCTCCAGCTTTGAACTCCTTGCGAATTTCCTCAGAAGTGGTCTGCAGGGCAGACATGCCCATACCGGGACCGCCATTGATGAAGATAACCAAGGTATCCGCCGCTTTGGAAACATCAGGAAGGTGAAGCATGGGACAGAGCATCAAACTGCGAAGAGCCTCACGTAGGGCATCCTGACCACGACCACTTCCATATCCAAAAAGAGTCCGCCCAGCCCGGTGATTGAAAGCACGATTAAGATGAGCAAAGTCCACATCGATCATTCCTTTTTGAAAGACGAGTTTGCAAATTGCCGAAATCCCACGGCTCACATTGCGACTGGCTTCGGCAAAGCACTCCAGGGCAGTTGCATCATCACCCCCCATTTGCAGGAGTGAATCATTGGGCAGCGGAACTACTGCATTGGCATGTTTACGAAGGTCCTTGAGGCATTCCTCCGCTTGTGCGTGCCGGGATTTTTCCCAGCTAAAAGGCATGGGGGTGAAAGCAAAAACCAAAGATCCACTTTCTCGGGCAATACGGGCCACCACCGAGGCCACTCCCCCTCCTGTTCCCCCACCTAATCCAGCGAGCAGGAAAACAAGGTCCACTCCATCCAATTGTTTTCTTAAAAGATCTTTTTCCTCCTCAATCGCCCGGCGAGCCAGGGCGAACTCCCCTCCAGTACCCATACCTCGGGTATGCCTGCGCCCGAAGGAAACTTTGTTGGAGGCGAGGGAGTCCGAAAGGGTTCTTAGGTCCACATCCAGGGCGAGGTTGTCAACAGCATCAAAGTTATCGAAGCGCAAACCATCGATCAGGGAAATGCCCGCTCCACCCACACCGATGACCTTGGCGCGAATATGGGAGCCATCCATACCTGATTTGTATTTGGGGCACATATCTAAAAAATTATCTTGGCTCATAAGATTTTTGGGTTGGTTGGTTGGCTAGGTTGCTCAAAGCGGCAGCAAATATTAAATCCCAAGAAGACCGCCAATTTTTCCCAGAAATGATGTCTCTTTCTTGGTTTCTCCCGGCAGTCCATGATCTTCGATTGCGTAATGAAGGAGACCGAGAACCGAGGCGTTTTCCGGTTTGGCAATTTCCGGGGAAATGCCCATGGGAAAGTTACCTTTGCGCACAGGCACACCCAATACTTTACTTGCCACCACTTCGATTCCGGGCAACTTCGAAGCCCCCCCCGTGAGAATTACCCCACCTCCCATTTCCTTGGGGTCGAGTAATTCACCAAGTTCTTTAGAGATGATTTCAAAAAGTTCCGCAATGCGGACATGAATGATATCAGTGATCGCCTTGCGGGTGACTTTGCGGTCACCTATGGTCTGGTTTCCAATAATCCATACTTCCTCCCCGCTATCGGCCTCGTCAGGCAAAGCTTTGCCATATTCAAGTTTTAACTCCTCCGCATAGGGTTCATGTACACGCAACCCCATGGAAAGGTCACCGGTTACATGATCCCCGCCCACTGAAATCACTCCCGTGTAGGCAAGGTTGCCATGTCGGTAGAGGGCGATATCAGTTACCCCCGCACCCATATCGATTACTAAGGCTCCTGCTCTCCTCACATCCTGCCCCGAGACGATTATAGAGGAGGCCACGGAGGAAAGAATGAGGTCATCAATATCAAGACTGTAACTGCTCGCGACATCGAGGTTTTTCTGAATCGCTGCATTTTCCCCATCAATCGACCAGTAAATTAGCTCCACTTTCTGACCAATCAGCCCGACTGGGTCTTCCACCGGGCGACCGTCCAAAAGAATGGGCATACGGACATGATGCACATAGGAACGCCCATCAGCCGGCTGCCGGCGCCTTGCCTCATCTGCAGCCCTTTGCAAATCAGCAAGAGTGACCCGCCCATCGGAGGAGGAGACATTGGCACTTCCCCGCAAAACCATGCCCTGCAGATGCGTGCCCGTCTGGGCGAGGTAGATGGAGTCGATCGTTGTACCTGACATTTTTTCGGCAGCTTCGATGGCGGAGTGCACACAGGATGCGACACTTCTAAAGTCAAGAATTTCCCCTTTGCGCATACCCTCGTTGGCCCTGCTGGACATTCCGACAATGCTAAGGGTCTGACTTTCTGAAACCTCCCCAATCAGTACTTTCGCCTGAGAGGTTCCAATTTCAACGGCTCCAATAATTTTACTCATAATTACAAGGCTTAGATTCTAGATTTTGGCAAAGACAGAACGGTCGTGGGACAGATCGATGGAACGGACAAATTGCGACTGCCTAAACTTTGGCTCGGTAAGCAGGTAACGCAGGCGCCTCAACTGAGAGGCATAACCGGTGGGGGCAAAGCGGATTCTGCCCACCTTTTTAGACTGTACCAAAATGTGAGCACCGGGATCTTCCTCCGATGGGCGCTCATAGGATATAATGCTCCAATCCCGGTAGAAGTCAGGGTATTGCCGACGGGCAAGCTCGAGCAGCGGAGCCACATAAGAAATTCCAGAAAGTTTCTGAAATCCCTCACCTGTGGCGTCCCGTTTCAAATCTGCCGGGGATACCTTGAGGGATGGGAGGGTGGACATCCTTGAGTTGCTGTAACCTTCGCCGCGGTAGACGGATCCATCCGTAGAGACAAACCAATCCTTAAATCCGGTTTTTTTGTCCTTCAGCCGAAGAACGAGCACGGGATGCCTCTCCTTTATTCTGACCACCAACTTGGCAGGAAAGACCCGAGAGATCTGGGCACCAGTAATTTGTTCCTCCCTGAGCAATTCCGTATGAAGTTCTTCCAGGTCAATATCAAGCAATGACATCTTTCTGACAGGGCCTAACCAGCGGGCAAACCACTGGTGGGAAAGGACCCCATCCGAGGAAAACTGAATTTGTTTAATCGGTACAGCGGAGCCGGAAAATTTCAGGGTTTCTCCCCCGGAATCCTTTTCTACAAAGACGAGCCAGATCAATCCGCATAATCCAGCGGTAAAAAGAACGGTCAGAAGGCTGAACTTAAATCCAAAATTTAATTTCTTGCGTAAGGCGGGGCGGGAAATCGGTCGCCTGGATGACTTGCTTTTCAGACTTTTCCAGCCCGCACTTAGGGACAGATCAGATTTGGATTTGTTTTTCATGGTCTAGGCAACACAATTTTCGAGGGGTTGGGCATTTTTTAAAAACCGGCCCATGGCGGGCTCGACCAATTTTTTACACAATTGGTCAAAATTATAACCGGCACAGGATGCGCTCTTTGGCAAAAGACTGGTTGTCGTAAGCCCAGGAATGGTGTTTACCTCAAGAAAATAGGTCAAACCATCCTCATTGATAATGAAGTCAACCCGGGCAAAATCGAGGCAATCAAAATGGAAGAACACTTTTGCGGTCTGATCTTTCAGCTCAGATTCAATTTCCGCATCGAGAATGGCCGGAAACTTGTAGATCGTGGACCCGGGCGTGTATTTACGCTGGTAGTCATAAACTCCGCCGTCTGGAATGATCTCAACAATACCCAATGAATGTCCCTGCAATATGCCCACACTCATTTCCCGCCCCACAATTCTTTCCTCCACTAACCAGTTTCCCGGAGTCAACCCCTGAAGGACAGAGGAGAGGTTTTCCCGACCGTTAATGATGTGCAAGGCAACACTGCTTCCCTGATCGGTAGGTTTTAAAATCAACCGTTCCCCCAGTTTGGATGTAACCTCGGCCGCATCGAGGTCAGCGGGGTCTGAAAACCGGAGATCACGGGGAACCCGGAGCCCAAGGGCGGATGCCTTGTCCTTTGCCCATGCCTTGTTCATGCACAAGCGGCTCGCCTCCACACCACTGCCACAATAAGAAAACCCCGCTTCCTCAAGCAAGGCCTGCAAGGAACCATCTTCCCCAAAAGTTCCATGCACCGCCGGAAACACTACATCCTGACTCGCACACAAAGATCCGGGTAAAGCTTCCTCTTTTAATTCAACTAATCTCACCGGGTATTGATTCCCGAGGGCCTCATACAAGGAATTCCCCGAAGCCAAAGAAACCTCTCTTTCCGGACCCACACCACCGCTTAAAATGACCAATTTTGGAGTAC
>JAYOXT010000025.1:0-31308 GCA_038152995.1 Opitutales bacterium | reverse complement strand
CCGACGGGTCCAATGAAACCCCATCAAATAATAAGGTTTTTTCCTGAACCGCTGAGTCCCCATGAGCATGAATCTCAGAGAGAATACCGGATACTGTATCGCGAATCACTGGATCTGTTCCCGCGGAAGGAATGAATCTTTCTAATATGGACAGTAGTTTGGCACTGTCTTCTTCATATGAAAAATTCATGCCTTACTCCCACTCAATTGTACTAGGTGGTTTTGAACTTACATCGTAGACCACCCTGTTCGCTCCTTGGACTTCATTTATTATCCTGCTGGAAACTTTGCGAAGTAGGGCATCAGGCAAGCTTGCCCAGTCTGCGGTCATCGCATCGCTGCTGGTTACTGCCCGTAAGCAGATGACATTTTCATAGGTTCGCTCATCTCCCATTACCCCAACGCTCCGCACTGGCAAAAATACACAGAATGCCTGCCACAATTTTCCATACCATCCAGAATGCCTGAGCTCATCGATAAAGATCGCATCGGCCTGCTTTAAAACAGTGAGCCTCTTTGTGTTTAAATCACCGATTACGCGAACTCCCAAGCCCGGTCCAGGAAAGGGGTGCCTATTGATCACATGGTCGGGCAGGCCTAACTTTTTACCAAGCAAGCGAACCTCGTCCTTAAAAAGTTCCCGCAATGGCTCCAAGAGCTTGAGCTTCATTTTTGCAGGAAGTCCGCCCACATTATGATGACTCTTGATCAGTGCAGCAGGATTACCACCAATGGGCACACTCTCGATGACATCAGGGTACAAGGTGCCCTGGGCAAGAAAATCAACTTCTCCCAGCTTTCTAACTTCCTTATCGAAGACATCAATGAAGGTCTTACCAATGATTTTACGTTTTCTTTCCGGGTCTGCTACGCCTTTTAATTTTCCCAAGAAAAGACTGCCTGCTTTGGCTACTCTTAATTTCCCGGGGATATGGTCATTGAACAGCTTAATGACCTCATCTCGCTCATTTAGGCGCAACAAGCCGTTGTCGACAAAGATTGAAGTGAGTTGCTTGCCAATTGCCCGATCAATCAGGGCGGCAGCTACACTGGAATCTACGCCTCCACTTAATCCTAAAATCACCTTCTTTTCGCCAACTTGATCCCTTATTTTCTGAACAGATGCTTCAATGAAGTCACCCATGTCCCAATCTGCTTTGCACTTACAGATTGAGAAAAGGAAGTTTTTAATTACTTCTACCCCTCTTTGGGAATGCTCCACTTCGGGATGAAACTGTAACCCATAAAATCTTCGCTTGGCATCTTCAATAGCGGAAAAATCCGAATTTTCTGTGCTGGCAATCCCTTGAAAACCCTGTGGCACCCGAACAATTGCATCACCATGAGAATTCCATACAGTTAAAGACTTCGGCATTTTTGCAAATAGCTTGCCTGTTTTTTTAATGTTTAGCTGGCTTCTGCCATATTCACGGTGCTCACACTTCTTGACTTCACCACCGAGCAATTTCCCCATCAACTGCAGACCATAACAAATACCCAAGACAGGGACTCCTAAGGAAAATATTCTTTTGTCTGGCAGGGGTGCTCCTTTGGAAAGAACACTTGCGGGCCCACCAGACAATATAATTCCTAGAGGCTTGGCCTTTTTAATAGCAGCAAGCGGGGTATCAAATGGGAGTACACGAGAGTAAACTTTCTGCTCTCTAATACGCCGGGCGATGACCTGGGTGTACTGGGAGCCAAAATCGAGAACCAAAATAGTCTGAGGCATATTTAAACAAAATACAAAGTTAAAACGGAGATTGATAAGGATTTATCCAAATCCCCGCAAACCCTATTCTGTTCAAGAACGAAAACTGTACTAAAAGGTTACACCTAAACCTCGAAGGCTAAGATAATCATCTTTTTGAGGGAAAAATTATTTGCTCTCAGTGGATCCTTCAGGATTCTCATCCTTGACCTCACTTGGTGCTTCCTCTTGCGCTTCAGCGGTTTCTTCTGGTGAGCTTTCTATCTCTTCTGAAACGGAGGTCTTTTCTACCACTTCCTCAGATACAACAGCCTCCACAGTCTTTTCCAACTCAGAAGTTGCTACGGTAGTTTCTCCGTTCTCTTCCTTAGTAGACTTTCTTTGAGAATTTTCTGCTTTCTTTTTAGTTTGCTTCTTTTTGGAGGTTTTCTTCTTAGGGGCCTCTTCGACAAACTCAATAAGGGCCATATCAGCAGCATCACCCAATCTGGGCAGTGCGAGCTTGTAGATTCTTGTATATCCACCACTTCTTTCCAAAAACTGATCAACCAGCTCATCGAAAAGCTTAGAGACTGCAGTTTTATTCCGAAGTCTGGCAATGGCGAGCCTACGATAGTGCACCTTCTTGGCTGGATCTGAGGAGGCATGTGCCTTTTTGGCTAAAGTCACAACCTTTTCAATGGAAGGTCTCAAGGCTCTTGCCTTAGCCAAGGTGGTCTTAATTCTACCATGTTCAATCAGTGAACAAGAAAGGTTCGCGACCAAGGATGTCCGATGTGCGGACTTAACTCCAAGTTGGTGGTTATGCTTGCGGTGTCTCATCTATACTTAATGGGGCGTGTGGTAGAAAGGATAATTAGTTGGAAACGGATTCAAGCAGTCTACTTTCAAACTTCATACCTAAGGATAATCCCAGTTGTTCTAACTTTGCCTTGATTTCGTTGAGTGATTTTTTTCCAAAGTTTCTATACTTCAGCATTTCAGGCTCCGACTTAGTCGCAAGTTCACCAACGGTGGTGATGTTTGCGTTATTCAAGCAATTTGCAGCACGAACAGAAAGTTCGATTTCATTGACGCTCATACTCAACAAATTGCGAAGGCGGTTCTGCTCCTCACTGACCTGCTTCGTGTTGTTTTCAAACTCGATTTGCTCTTCGCTGATTTGGTCAAAAACATCAAGGTGGTGACGCAAAATGGCAGCTGATTGCTTAAGGGCATCATCAGGAGTGATTCTTCCGTCTGTGTGGATTTCTAAAATAAGTTTATCGTAGTCCGTCATTTGCCCAACGCGGGTGTTTTGGACTTCATATTTGACTAATTTAACAGGGGAATAAAGAGCATCCACATTAATAACCCCAATGGGTTGCTCGTCGTTTTTATTATCCTCACCCAAGCAGAACCCCCGACCAATAGTTACGACAAGCTCCGCTGACACCTTAGTTTTGGTATCAGTGGTAAGAATAACCTGATCCGGGTTGATAATTTCAATACCCTCGCATGGAGAAATGTCGCTAGCAGTGATTTCACCTTCTTTCTCAACATCCAAGGTCAAAGTCACATTTTCTGACTTGTGACTGACGATAAGAATTTTTTTTAGATTAAGAACGATATCAGTAACATCTTCGACGATTCCATCAACACTCTGGAATTCATGCTGGACTCCATCCATCTTAAAAGACGAAATAGCAGCACCCTCAATTGAACTTAGTAGGACGCGCCGAAATGCATTTCCAATGGTATGACCGTATCCAGTTTCAAAAGGATCGGCGATGAATTTTGCAAACTTTTCAGAAGCAGATTCTTCTTCCTTGATAAGGCGATTGGGTAATTCGAATTTTCCTAATTTGGTAGCCATTGTCTTTTTGGTTTAAAATAAAATAATTATCGACTGTAGTATTCAACAACGAGTTGAACATTAATGCTTTGCTCCAGCTCATCTGGTTGAGGTGTGCGGGAAACAGTGCCCTGTAAGGAATCGGGGCGCACCTCAACCCATGCGGGAGAAGAATGATACTGAGAATCCTCTAGATTGCGGGTTGCCACCTGACGGGAAGATGTTTTTTCGCGAACACCGATCTCGTCTCCCACCGAGACTTGGTAACTGGGAATATCAACCTTCTTGCCATTAACAAGCAGATGCCCGTGATTGACAAATTGACGAGCGGCTTGCCTAGTTTTGGTAAAGCCAAGACGATACACGATATTGTCCAAACGAGTCTCCAAAAGAGTAAGAAAGTTTTCCCCTGTTACGCCCTGCATACGCTTCGCCTTCTGGAACAGGTTACGAAACTGTTTTTCAGTAAGACCATACATCATCCTCAGTTTTTGTTTTTCAAGTAAACCCTGCCCAAAATCGCTAACCTTGCGACGAAAAGTAGGTCCGTGCTGACCGGGAGGATATGTTCTTCGTTCAAAGGCTTTATTGGCTGGAAAGATCGCCATTCCAAAACGGCGATTTATACGAGTGGTCGGTCCGGTGTATCGAGACATAATATTAGAAATTTAAATTAGGTTGGACTAAACTCTTCTACGCTTGGGAGGGCGGCACCCATTGTGCGGAACCGGAGTCACATCTATGATTGAGGTCACATTGAACCCAAGGCTCTGCAAAGCCCTAATCGCTGAGTCTCGACCCATACCCGGACCCTTCACCTTAACTAACACTTCCTTCATGCCATGAGACATGGCCACTTTCCCGGCGTCTTGGGTGACAACTTGTGCAGCGTAAGCGGTGGACTTTCTGGATCCACGAAAATTACACTTTCCAGAGCTTGACCATGAGATCACATTACCTCGCATATCAGAAAATGAAACCTTAGTATTGTTGAATGTAGCGACAATAAAGCAAATACCCGAGGATATGTTCTTACTACCTTTTGCTTTACGGACTTTAACTTGTTCAATGTTGGCTCCCAAAAGATCTGCCGCAGTTTCCTCTTTCTTTTCAGTTACAGCCTTGCCAGAGCCTTGATCCTTCTCGGCAGAGGGAGTAACCTCATTTACTTCGGCGACTTCTTTGTCCCCATAGGCGGGAATTGCTACTTGCTCTTCCTCTTTTTTGTCTTCGCTCATATGCTAGAGTATATATTGATTTAAGATTTTCTGACCACGCCCACAGTCTTACGACCGCCCTTACGGGTTCTCGCATTGGTGATCGTTCGTTGACCGCGAACAGGTAGTCCACGTTGGTGTCTTAAGCCGCGGTAACTCCGAATGCTTTGCAGACGTTTAAGGTTGTTGGTAATCAGCCTGCGAAGATCACCTTCGACAATGATTTTGTTTTCGATGATGTAATTGCTGAGCAAACTCAATTCTTGCTCGTTAAGTTCTTGAGTACGACGATCAGGATCAATTCCTGTAGCTTCAAGTATCTTGGTCGCTCTAGTTGGTCCTATGCCGTAAATGTACCTTAGGGAAAAAGCAATTTTCTTACGGTTTGGAATATCTACCCCTAACAATCTGGCCATAATATAAAATTCTAAGTTATTGAGTTATCGGTTAAAAAATCAGACTCCTTTAAAAAAATAAGCAAATAAACCGAACGCAAAAAGTGCGATGGATATAATAATTAAGGGTCTCCACTGAGCTTCAAAATCTTTAATTTCCAAGCTTTCAATTCCACGGTTGGCAGAGTTCGACCTTCCACGAATTCTCCCTTTGCGTAAAAACCCGTCATAGTGTCTTTGAAGAAGAAAAGTTTCTATTTGCCTCATGGTATCAAGGACCACCCCAACAATGATCAACATTCCCGTGCCGCCAAAAAATGTGGCCACATTGTAAGAAACATTGGCTGTGTTAAAGATGAAATCTGGAAAAACTGCGATTATGGTTAGAAAGACGGCTCCTGCAAGTGTCAGTCTAGTCATAACAAAATCAAGGAAACGAGCTGTATGGTCGCCTGGGCGTACACCCGGCACATACCCGCCATTTTTTTTAAGTTCATCAGCAATTTGGACTGGCTTGAACATGATAGAAACCCAGAAATAACTGAAAACTAAAATTAGGCCTCCGTAGACAATGTAGTAAAACCATCCTCTTCCAGCAAAGGCGTTAGCTAAATCGATCGCCCAATTAGTCTCTGCGGGAGAATCAGCAATGGCTGCACCGAGGGTTCTTAGCAATTGAGCAGGGAACATCAAGATTGCACTAGCAAATATCACTGGCATCACTCCGGCATAATTAACCTTCAAAGGCAGAAATGAGCTTTGCCCTCCGAACACTTTTCTACCAACCATCCTCTTAGCGTATTGAACGGGGATTTTACGCTGAGCTTGGGTTACTGCGATAATTCCTCCCACGACTAAGAGGAAAATCCCCACCATAAGCACAGCTTTCACTATCACCAAATTATCGTCTGCAGGAGCAAGAAAAACTAAAGAATAGGCATCGGCTAAAGCCTTGGGTAAGTCTGCAAGAATGCCGACGGTGATAAGAAGAGAAATTCCATTGCCGATACCGCGTTGAGTGATCTGCTCACCTAACCACATGAGAATAAGAGAACCCGTGGTGAGAAAGACAATCGAGTTGATTAAAAAGAGGGTTGGGGATAAGGCCACAACAATTGAGCCCAATGGTTCACCATCTAAACCTATCTCATTGGGGTTAAAACCCATGATTAAACTGCCTGGGCTGTCTCTTAGTGCTATCGCAAGCAACCCGCCTTGTACTAAACAGATTAGGATGGTAAGGTATCGGGTGTACTGGGAAATTTTTTGCCGTCCTGGCTCTCCTTCTTGCTGTAATCTAGCTAAATGCGGAAAAACTGCACCCATAAGCTGCATGATAATTGATGCACTAATGTAAGGCATGATCCCAAGTGCAAACAAGGCACCATTTAAAAGAGCACCCCCTGTGAACATATTGTAAAATCCAAGAATGTCATTGCCCTCTGAATTACTACGGGTTTGTTCACGAAGTTCGAAAAACTCTTGAATTGGTGCAGGATCTACCCCAGGTAAGGGAATATTCGCTCCTACTCTAGCAATAAAGAGAAGAGCCAAGGTGAAGAAAATCTTCTGCCTAAGCTCAGGTATCTTTAAAGAATTGGTAAAAGCAGACAACATCAGATTTGAACAAAAGTTACTGAACCTCCTGCGGCTTCGATTTTCGATTTTGCAGACCCGGAAATTTGGTTTACATGGACATCGAGTGCAGTGGTAATTTCTCCGTCCCCCAAAAGCTTTATTTTTTGTGCACTTGAACGAACCAATCCTGCTGACTGTAGGGAACTAAGATCAATTTTTTGTCCATCTACTTTGGTAAGATCCGAGAGATTAACAACAGCCACACTTTCCTGAAAGCGAGCACGGTTAAATCCTCGTTGCGGAAGCTTTCTGAAAAGAGGCATCTGTCCACCTTCAAAGCCAGCCCTCAAAGAATAACCAGACCTCGCCCCGGCACCTTTGTGTCCACGACAGCAGGTTTTACCGTGCCCATTGCCTTCGCCTCTTCCCAGTCTTTTTTTCTCCCTGTTAGGGCCTTTTGGTAAAGAATTTTCTTTCATGATGTAGAGTGTGATCAAGCAGGATTGGTTACCTCAGTAAATGCAGGTCCCCGTACTGATTCGCCACGGATAAGTGAAATTTCAGAAGAGGTTCGAAGCTCTTTAAGTCCCTGTATTGTGGCAGTTACAACGGATAATTGATTATTTGACCCAAGAGATTTGGAGAGTACATTTTTTACTCCAGCGGCTTCGAGAACAGCACGTACTCCACCTCCGGCAATGATGCCAGTACCTTTTCTTGCCGGACGGAGTAATACCTTTCCGCCGTCAAAATTTGATAGAACTGGATGAGGGATTGTCTCGCCCGCAAGAGAAACAAAAGTCATCGATTTTTTCGCCTGTTCAGTTCCCTTTCGGATCGCGTCAGGTACCATTTGGGCTTTTCCATAACCAAAGCCAACATTACCATTTTGGTCTCCCACTACCACTAAGGCGGCAAAGCTAAATCGACGACCACCTTTGACTACCTTAGCACAACGATTGACATGGACCACCTTTTCAAAAAGTTCTTCATTGTCTTCGAGAACAACCTTTTCAGCAGATTTGGAAGATTTGTTATTGGAGGGAGTCATAGTATTTAAAATTTAAGACCTTGTTCGCGCAGAGCATCAGCAAATGCTTTTACGCAACCGTGGTATTTTCTGCCGGAACGATCGAATACGATGCTTTCAATTCCTGCTTTTTTAATTCTTTTTCCGAACTCCACTCCTACTGTCTGAGAACCGGTTGTATTGGGGAGGGAGGTTTTGAAGCTCGATTCATTGGTTGAAATAGACACCAAGGTGTTGGAGTTTTCGTCGTCAATGCATTGAGCATGGACATTTTTGTTTGTAAAACGGACAGCAACGCGAGGACGCACAGATGTGCCTGTTACTTTCTTGCGAATTCTCCAACGCCTCTTTTGTGCTAATTCTCTCTTTTTATGCAAATTCATGGTAGTAAAAGATTATAAAAAATTTTAAGCGGATTTCTTGCCCTCTTTTCGGCGAACATATTGGCCAAGAATGCGTACCCCTTTACCTTTGTAGGGCTCCACTGGATAATAGCTCTTTATATCCGCCGCCATTTGCCCGACCTTTTGTTTGTCCGCTCCTTCGACATGAATTTTGACATTGTCAGCCACGGTGACAATAACTCCGTCAGGTATGGGATGACGAACCGGATGGGAATATCCAAGTTCTAAATCGATTTCATTTCCTTTGATGGACGCACGAAATCCGACACCTTCGATCAGAAGATCCTTGCTGTAGGGTTCAACAACTCCGTGAACCATATTAGCAATCAGTGAGCGGGTTGTTCCGTGAATGGCTTTGCTGAAGCGAGAATCCGCAACCGGAGAAATGCGAACTTCATTGTCTACCACTTCCACTTTTACCTCAGGAACAGTTTCCTGAGATAGATCACCTTTTGGTCCTTTCACTTGAATTAAGTGATCCTCGATTTTAACATCCACCCCCGAGGGGATAGGAATAGGGAGATTACCGATTCTGCTCATTTTATTTAAATATATTACCAAACACTACAGAGGAGCTCGCCGCCTAATTTTTTCTGACGTGCGGTGCGATCATCAATAACTCCTTGAGGTGTACTGAGAATGGAAATTCCTAAGCCACCTAATACGCTAGGTATATCTCTGTACCCGCAGTAAGAACGTCTTCCTGGGGTACTCACACGACTAATGCCCTTGATCGCATGCTTGCCACTCACATACTTAAGTTGAATTTCAATAGTTTTAAATCCATTGTCAGACTCGGCTTCCACACATTCAGTGATAAACCCTCGCTCTTTTAAGATAGCACCAATCCCCAATCTTAAATTAGAATGAGGGTAGTTACATTTTTCTTTTCCCGCTTTTCCGGCATTTCGGATTACGGTTATAAAGTCTCCAATGGTATCGTGAACTGACATAACTATGTGGATAAAATTTACTACCAAGAAGCCTTGACCACTCCGGGAACCTTACCCTGAAGTGCAAGTTCTCTAAAAGAGATACGGGAAAGTCCAAACTTGCGGATGACCGCCCTAGGCCTTCCTGTAAGAGAGCAACGTTTGACCAGGCGAACTGGCGAAGAGTTCTTAGGCAGCTTGGATAACTTAGCTTGAGCCGCGTAAAAGTCTTCCTCGCTGGTCGCAGGATCTGCCAAGACCTTTTTTAACGATGCACGCTTATTTGCATACCGTGCCACCATTCTTTCTCTTTTAAGATTTCTTTGAATGACTGATTTTTTTGCCATGGTAAAAATGGATAATTGTAAATATTTAAGCAGCTTGCTTTTCTGGCTGGGTTGATTTCTTGCGGAAAGGCATGCCCAATAACCCAAGAAGTTCTACGCCCTCGTCGTCATTAGTTGCGGTGGTCGTAATGCATATATCTAAGCCCGTGTTAACCCTTTGCCTCTCCACCTTGATCTCTGGAAAAATACTATGGTCAGTAATGCCCAAACAATAATTTCCTTTGCCGTCTAACTTTGAGGGGACGCCTCTGAAATCCCTTATATTAGGAAGAGCTACAGCTATCAAACGATACAAAAATTCCCACATTTGGCTTCCTCTCAGTGTTACTTTTACGCCGACAGGCATTCCTTGCCGTAATTTAAAGTTTGAAACACTAATTTTGGCTTTAACAACCACTGGAGATTGCCCTGAAAGTGCTGCCATATCCTTAACCAGGTCAGCAATTCCATTCTTGTCCATCTCAGCCCCGAAGGAGGAGTTAAGTACAATCTTTGAGATTTTAGGAGCCTCATGGATATTTTTGTAGCCTCGGTTCTTGAGGAGAGCCGGGACTACCTCATCTAAGTAAATTCTCTTTAATTCTGGTGTACTCATAAGAAGAAAAATTTTGATACAGACTTTTAAGCCTTCTTGATGTTGGATATGTGAATAGAAGCCTCCCTCTCAACTATGGCACCCTGAGGGTTATCCTGTGTCTTGCGCTCGTGCTTTTTGACCAGATTAACGCCTTCAATAAGAACACGTTCCTTGCTCCGCAATATCTGTAAAATCTTACCTTTGCTACCCTTGTGATCTCCTGCGGTAACCACAACTTCAATTCCTTTTTTAAGTTTAGTTGCCATGGCGTTAAAGAACCTCCGGAGCAAGGGAAATAATTTTCATAAATTTCTGGCGTAGTTCACGAGCAACTGGACCAAAAATACGAGTACCTCTTGGTGTTCCATCATTGTTCACCAAAACCACCGCATTCTCGTCAAAACGCAAATAGCTACCGTCTCTTCTTCGTAGAGGAGCTTTAGTGCGAACAACAACTGCTCGAACTACACTACCTTTCTTAACGGAAGCGTCTACAGTGCTTTCTTTCACATGGCAGACAATCACATCCCCAACCGATGCGGTATCCTTTAACTGACCAAGCCGACGAATCATACGAACTTTTTTAGCACCCGTATTGTCGGCAACTTCCAATCTACTTAATAACTGAATCATGGCTTATGAAATTAGAGCACAGGTGCTTTCTCAATTAACTCAACCACCCTCCACCGCTTGAGCTTGCTTAGGGGGCGCGTTGACATAATTCGTACCTTATCTCCAACACTACACTGGTTCTGCTCGTCATGAACATGGACAGTGGTCTTACGACGTATTTCTTTTTTATAAAGAGGGTGGGGGATCTTGTATTCGTAAACTACTTTTAAAGATTTCTCTCCAGTCTTGGATCGAACAACCCCTATGAGCTCTTTACGGTTCTTTCTATTAGATTCAGTAGTCATGATGATTTCAGGAAGCAGATGCTTCAGATCTGATATGAGTGAGTAGAGTTGCTACACGGGCACGGTCTTTCTTAATTTCTTTTATCATGTGTGGTTTTTCTACCTGACCGGTTTGTTTTCTCACTTGCAAGCTAAGCAGCTCCTCTCCCAACTCCCGAAACTTTTTTTCAAGCTCGAGCCTTGATAGATCTTTTATTTCAGACATTTTCATTATTGAAAAATTGATTTAGAAGCTTTGCTGGCGCGTAACCAGACGACAACGAAAAGGCAATTTAGCATCCGCAAGACCAAGGGCCTCTCTAGCAAGGGTAAGCGAGCATCCAGCAATCTCGAATAAGACATGACCTGGCTTGATAACTGCAACCCAGTGATCAACCGGGCCCTTGCCTTTACCTTGACGGGTTTCAGCTGGTTTCTTGGTAACAGGTTTATGTGGAAATACGCGGATCCAAACTTTTCCCTTTCTTTTAAGGTGACGATTGATCGCAACACGGGCTGCCTCAATCTGATTGGAGGTCATTCTTCCGCGAGAAAGGGACTGTATTCCAAACTCACCGAAGGAGACTGCATTACCCCGTGAAGCGACTCCACGAATTCTTCCTTTATGAACCTTACGGTATTTTGTACGTGATGGTAATAATTTAGGCATGGTGCGAAGAGCTTGGTTT
Organism: Opitutales bacterium; assembly: GCA_038152995.1. GTDB lineage: Bacteria > Verrucomicrobiota > Verrucomicrobiia > Opitutales > Seribacteraceae > Chordibacter. The sequence goes on along the minus strand of JAYOXT010000025.1, from coordinate 19,698 downwards.
AGAAAATTTTATCGTCGTCTTTGAGGCAGATCCAACATTTGATGCCAATAATTCCATAAACCGTGTTTGCCTCAACCAAACCGTAGTCAATATTTTCACGCAAAGTATGGAGTGGCACCCTTCCTTCACGAAGCTGCTCAGTGCGAGCAATATCAGCACCAGCAAGGCGACCAGCACACTGGATTCGAATACCTTCTGCACCCATCGACATTGTAGTCTGAACCGCCTTTTTCATTGCTCTGCGGAAAGCGATACGTCTCTCAAGCTGGAGGGCCACACTTTCAGCCACTAAAGATGCAACTAGGTCTGGTTTTTTAATTTCCTGAATCTCGAGGCGGATTTCCTTACCTACCACTCGATTAAGCGAATCACGCAGGGTATCTAATTCCTGACCTTTACGACCAATAACAATCCCTGGCCTTGCGGTCCAAATGGTTACTCTTGTGCGAGTCGAGGCTCGCTCAATTACAACTCTTGGAACAGAAGCATACCGGAGTTTCTTGTCTAAAAAACCACGAATGAGATTGTCTTCGGCCATATTCTTAGAATAGTCATGCTTATTTGCATACCACCGAGCACTCCAATTGCGTCGAACGCTTAATCTAAAACCGATAGGGTTAACTTTTTGTCCCATAATAAATTATTCTCCGTCAGTTAAAGTAATTTTTAAGTGACTCATTCTTTTCTTGTAAGGATGAGCTGAACCACGGGCACAAGGACGAAATCTTTTTAAGGCGGGTCCTTCATCAACTTTCACTTCAAGAATAGTCAAATCATCAGAGTTCAAGTTGGCATTGTTTTCCGCGTTGGAAATGGCAGACCGCAAGGTCTTATTAAGCATCCTTGCAGCTTTTCTTGGGATATATTTAAGAATTGAAACAGCCTCGTTTGCTTTTTTACCAGGAAGTATGCGAGCAACTTCCCGTGCTTTCTTAGGCGAAATCCTCATATATTTAGAGCAAGATTTAATTTCCATGACTTACTTTTGTGTGTGAGGATTGTGCGATTTGAATGCACGAGTTGCGGAAAACTCACCAAGTTTGTGCCCCACCATATTTTCGGTGACATACACAGGAAGGAAGTTTTTCCCGTTGTGAACAGTAAAGTTCAATCCAACAAAATCTGGAGTAATGGTTGATCGTCGAGACCATGTTTTTATGGGCTTTCGGTCACCAGAATCTTGAGCTTTTTGCACTTTTTTCATTAAATGCGGGTCTACAAAGAAACCCTTTTTAATCGATCTTGTCATAAAATTTCTCCTATTTAAGACGACGACCATTACGGCGCGTTATAATCATAGAATTAGTGGGTTTTGATTTTTTCCTAGTCGGAAATCCTTTAGATAACTGACCCCAAGGGGAAGTGGGGTGCCCACCTCCACTGGTTCTACCTTCGCCCCCACCCATTGGGTGATCGACGGGATTCATAGCTACACCGCGGACACGGGGACGACGCCCCTTCCAACGGTTCCGCCCAGCCTTGCCGATAGTGGCTTTTTGATGGCTACCATTTCCAACTTCACCAATGGTTGCACGGCAGTTGGAATTAACTAAGCGAATCTCTCCGCTGGGCATCTTGAGCGAAGCACGATCACCATCTATAGAAATCAATCTAGCAGCTGAACCGGCTGAACGGGCAATTTTTGCACCAGCTCCAGGGAGCATTTCTATGCAATGCACTTTGGTGCCGAGCGGTATGTTTCTGATCGGCATAGCATTTCCTGGAGAAAAATCGACAACTCCATTAGTGCTTACAATGATATCACCTTCTCCAACATTATTTGGGGCCAAGAGATAAGATTTTTCTCCATCCTCATACTGAACTAGGATTAGATTAGAAGTACGGTTTGGGTCATATTCTATTGCGATAACAGTCGCACTTTGATCCAGCTGATTACGTCGAAAATCAATTGTGCGATACAATCTCTTGTGACCTCCACCACGTCGTCTAGATGTGATCCGGCCATAGGTATTTCTGCCTTTTTTTCTGTGGTGACCGGAGGTTAGCGACTTTTCAGGTCTTTTCTTAGAAAGCTCCAGCTTGTTTTTGATGTAAAAACGCCCTGATGGTGTTACTGGTTTCTGAGGTAAAATAGCCATAATGAGAGGGTTTAAGCTAAATCAATACTGTCCCCTGCCTTGAGAGTAACAATTGCCTTCTTGGAAAGTGCAGTGAAACCTTGGTGGTTCCTCCGCATGCGATCTCTTTTCGCCTTGGGTTTTTGAGTGAGTGTATTCACCTTCGAAACATTAACACCAAATGTTTTCTCAATGGCGTTCTTTATGTTTGTCCGAGTAGCAGCAGGAGATACTGAAAACACATATTGGTTGAGATTCGAAGACAACATGGTTGCTTTTTCTGTAAGCAAAGCCTCCCGGATAATTTTGACTGGTTCGTTCATGATTAAGAATCCGATACTTGCAGTTTGTTTAGTAATGCCTCAATACCAGTAAGGCTAATTACTACTTTATCTGCCTGAACTAAATCTATAGCACTTATTTCTGTCGCCCTTCCGAGGGTAGCAGTGGATAAGTTGCGTGCCGCAAGTGAAACATTAAAGTCAAACGATTCATCAACAGCGAGAAGTTTTCGGGCAAGCGGATCAATATTGGAAACAATGGCAGAAAATAATTTGGTTTTTGGCTCCGACACTTTCCAGTCCTCGATCAAAAAGAAGGTTCCATCAGCTGCGTGATCAACCAATGCACGAGTAAGTGCTAATTTTTTAACTTTGGTATTTATTTTCTGAGCGTAGGAACGGGGCTTAGGACCAAATGCAATACCACCACCGCGTCTTTGAATCGCTCGTTTCTCACCCGCCCGCCCTGTACCAAGGCCTTTTTGGCGGTAGATTTTTTTTCCAGAACCTGAAACCTCATCGCGAGTTTTGGTTGAGGCATTTCCCTGACGAGCATTTGCTCTAACTCCAAGAATAAACTGACGAAGAGCATCAACTCCTTTACCGGGCTCAAGGCTAGGAAAATTTTCAACATCTTTCTCGCCCCCATCCGTTCCATCCGCTTTTAACAACTTAATTTTCATCTGAACTATTTAGATAATTTGAGCTTTTTTGCCACACGGAGGGTGAGGATTGAACCCTTTGAACCAGGAACACTGCCCTTGACAAGAACAAGGTTTTTTTCAGGGAGGATTTTTACAACTTTCAGGTTTTGCACTGTTCTTTTTGCATCACCCATATGACCAGGCATCTTCTTATTTTTGAAAACACGACCAGGCCACTGACACAAGCCATATGAGCCACCCCTACGATGGAACATAGAACCATGGGAGGCAGGTCCACCTCCGAAATTCCATCGCTTAACAACACCTTGAAACCCGCGACCTTTGGTGGTTGATACAACATCGACGAGAGGAATATCCAAGAAGTCTGAAAGCGAAATCGATGATCCCGCTGCTAGGTTATGCTCCCCTTGAACGCGAATCTCTTGGCAGATGCTTTGTGGCTCTACACCAGCTTTGTTTGCGGTACCCTTGACGCACTTGTTCGTTTTGTTGGGGGACTTACCGGTTGGATTGTAACCGATTTGTACTGCAGAATAGCCATCAGAATCCGAATCTTTAACTTGCAGAACAGGGCAGGGTCCAGCCTCAATGATTGTAACGGGTACGAGATTGTTATCTTCGTCGTATACTTGGGACATCCCAAGTTTTTTACCTAGTATTTCAAGTTTCATTCTTTAAGCGGCAGGCGGCAAGTACGCTTTAAACCTGCTTTAAAGGGGGTTAGTAAGTTATTAAGATTAAGTTAAATTAAACATTGATGTTGATTTCAACACCCGCAGGAAGATTGAGCTTTTTTAATTCATCAACGGTTTGTACAGTGGGATCGATAATATCAATTAAACGCTTATGGGTTCGAAGTTCGAACTGGTCCATTGATTTCTTATCAACATGTGGTGAGCGGTTGACTGTGTATCTCTCGATGCGAGTAGGCATAGGGATAGGGCCTGCAACACGGGCACCTGTACGCTTAGCTGTGTCCACAATGTCTGATGAAGATTGATCGATTACTCGGTAATCAAAGCCCTTTAATTTTATTCTTATTTTGTGACCATTCATGGGGTGAATTAGGTTCTGGCTGGCTCCCTGGATGAGGAGTCAACAATATCTTTAACCAAATTTTGTGGAACTTGATCGAAATGTGAGGGAGTCATTGAATAATCTGCACGACCCGAGGAAAGAGAGCGCATGTCTGTAGAGTAACCAAACATATTCTCCAGGGGCACAAAAGCGTCAATCACGCAAACTGTGCCTCGTGTTGACATGCCCTGTATTTGACCACGCCGACGGTTTAGGTCTCCCATTAATTCCCCTTGGTAGTCTTCAGGAGTGGAGACTTCGACTTTCATAATTGGCTCCAATAAAATAGGGGAGGCTTTTTGCATAGCATCCTTAAATGCAAAAATCCCAGCCATCTTAAAGGCCATTTCAGAGGAATCCACATCGTGAAATGATCCATCAATTAAAGTCACTTTAAAATCGATAACTGGATAGCCTGCAACAACTCCACCAAGAGCGGCCTCCTTGATGCCATCTAAGGTGGGCTTGATAAACTCTTTGGGTATGGCACCGCCAACGATCTTATTTTCTAATTCTACGCCTTTGCCTTTCTCGAGGGGTTCAAGATTAATAACTGCATGTCCATACTGGCCTCGTCCACCCGATTGACGAACAAACTTCCCAACGCCTTCGGAAGAGGAACCAATGGTTTCCCGGTAAGCAATTTGAGGCTTTCCTGCTTTAGCCTCTACCTTGAACTCACGGAACAATCGATCGCGAATAATTTCAAGGTGAAGCTCACCCATCCCCGCAATGATGGTCTGGCCAGTTTCTTCATTGGTGGACAATGAAAAGGTTGGATCTTCCTCGGCTAAACGCTGTAAGCCCAATGACATTTTCTCTTGATCCGCTTTGGTTGCTGGCTCAATAGACATGGAAATAACCGGTTCTGGAAAGGTGGGTGGCTCTAACCTAATATCGAGGTCTTTCTCGCAGAGGGTATCTCCAGTTACAACATCCTTAACTCCAATAAGCGCACAAATATCGCCTGAGTAAGCTACTTCAATGTCTTCACGACTGTCGGCCTTCATGATCATGAGGCGGGAAACTCGTTCGCTTTTCCGGGTTCGCGGGTTATACAATGCTGTTCCCTTTTTGAGTGTTCCCTGATAAACACGATAGAAAACAAGTTTACCGACATACGGGTCAGTCATCAGCTTGAAAGCCAATCCTGCGGGTTTGGCACTGTCATCAGGACTAATACTGATTTCATTTTCATCTGAGTCTTGCCCTCTCATTGGAGGCAAATCAAGGGGTGATGGCAGATAGTCAACAACTGCATCCATCAACATTTGAACACCCTTGTTCTTGAAAGCACTACCAGGTATTACCCCAACGAATTTGATCGATAGAGTCGCTTTCCTGATGCCATGTTTTAATTCATCTGAAAGAATATCCTCCCCATCGAGATATTTCGCCGCAAGGTCATCATCAAAGTCACAAACAGCCTCGATGAGCGATTCGCGGTACTTAGATGCCTCTTCTTTTAAATCATCTGGAACTTCAACCGTGTCAAAGCGAACACCTGAAGGATCGGTTTCGTCATAGATGTAAGCAACCATCTTTACCAAATCAATAAGGCCTTTGAAATTCTCTTCTGCTCCAATGGAAAGAAAAAGTGGGTGTGCGTTGGCACCAAGCTTATCTTTCATTGTTTCAACCGCAGCAAGGAAATCGGAACCCATGCGATCCATTTTGTTGATGAATCCCAAACGAGGGACATTATACTTATCCATTTGCCGCCAAACAGTTTCAGACTGAGGCTGCACACCTTCTACTGATGTAAAAACTGCTACAGCACCATCCAAAACACGCAAGGATCGTTCCACTTCTGCGGTGAAATCAACATGGCCAGGAGTGTCGATAATGTTAATACGATGGGGGATACCAGCATTGGGGCCCTCATTCGTGGTCCACCCACAGGAAATCGCTGCGGAAGTAATTGTAATACCACGCTCTCTTTCCTGCTCCATCCAATCTGTGGTAGCACTGCCTTCATGGACTTCACCAATTTTGTGAACCACACCAGAATAAAAGAGAACCCGCTCCGTGCAGGTGGTCTTTCCAGCATCTATGTGAGCAGCAATACCGATATTCCGAGTGTGCTCAAGAATGGTCTCACGTGAGTCCGAGTTAGCGGGAGATTTTGAAGGAGAGGAGCTCATGGAAAAACTTACCAGCGTAAATGAGCAAATGCACGATTGGCCTGAGCCATTTTGTGCGTTTCCTCACGCTTTTTGACAACGGAGCCAGTGTTATTGTAGGCATCAATCAATTCATTGGCAAGTGCCTGTGACATAGGTGTCCCTTTTCTCGAATGGGCGGCTTTTACTACCCAACGGAATGCCAAACTTTGCTGGCGCTCGAAAGGGACTTCGATGGGAACTTGATAGGTTGCACCGCCCACACGACGACTTTTCACTTCAATTTTAGGACGAATATTTTCAAGAGCACCGAGAACTAAATCAACCGGATTACCTTTCTCAAGTTTTTCGGCCATTTTTCCGATAGCACCGTAAACGATGCGTTGAGCCACTGACTTTTTTCCACTCAACATAACAATGTTGATAAGATTACTAATCAAAGTGCTTCCGTGAAGTGGATCGGGTGTAACCGATCGTTTAACAGCTTGTCTACGACGTGACATATCAGGACTTTGGTTTTTTTACACCGTATTTAGAACGGCTTCTACGGCGTTTTTCAACTCCTTGGCAATCCAAGGTCCCCCGAACAATGTGATAACGAACACCATTCAAATCCTTAACCCTACCTCCTCGAAGCAAAACGATGCTGTGCTCTTGTAGGTTGTGTCCTTCGTCGGGGATGTAAGCAATTACCTCATAACCTGTAGTCAGGCGAACCTTCGCTACTTTGCGGACAGCAGAATTAGGCTTCTTAGGAGTGCGGGTAGTAACTTGTACGCAAACGCCTCTGCGAAAAGGGCATGCTTTCAGAGCGGGAGACTTAGTCTTTGCCTTCTGTAAGCGTCTGCTATTTCTGACTAATTGATTAATAGTAGGCATAGGTGGAATTTTGAGGTAAAAGAAGCTAAAGTATAGAGTTATGGGTTTAGTTCAAGATCAAAAGATGCTCAGTAGTTCGAATTAGGCAGATAGCGATTCATCCTGACTTGCCCCCAAAGTATCAATTCGTAAGCGACGCCATTTCGGGAGACCTGTACCTGCAGGAATTAAGTGCCCCATGATAACATTCTCTTTGAAACCTTTGAGCTCATCCACTTTTCCTAAAGTTGCGGCATTGGTCAGTACTCGGGTCGTTTCCTGAAACGAAGCAGCTGATATAAAACTATCTGTTTCTAGCGATGCTTTGGTAATTCCAAGGAGGATTGGTTCGGCTTCTGCCGGCTTTCCTCCCTTTTCTGCAATCTCTTCATTGGCATTAAGGAAGCCAAACCGGTCAATCTGGTCTCCCCAGAAGAATTCGGTATCACCAGGATCTGTAATGCGAACTTTGAACAACATTCTGGAAATGATTACCTCTAAGTGCTTGTCATTGATCGTAACTCCTTGGAGGCGGTAAACCTTCTGAATTTCTTCGATTAAATACTCTTGAACAGCAGATGGTCCAAGAATCTCTAGGATTTCATGAGGGTCCTTAGCACCTTCGGTAATCAACTGACCCTTGTGCACATAATCACCAGCTTGAACCAAGACATGTTTTCCATGCGGGACAAGGTGTTCTTCAACCTGACCAGTACCGTCGTTTGTTACAAGTAGTCTTTTCTTTGAGCGCAAGGTTCCAGCTTCGGAAACAACCCCATCTATTTTTGCCATTTGACCGACATTACTCTCCTTAGGACGGCGGGCTTCAAATAACTCAGCAACACGGGGAAGACCACCGGTGATGTCCTGAGTTTTAGATGCCTGCCGAGGGGTTTTTGCGATAATAGAACCGGCGTCAATTCTTGTTCCTTCATCAACTGACACTTGGGCTCCAGTTGGCACAGAATAAGTAGCGATCGCTTTTCCGGAACTATCTTTGACAATAATTTGTGGATTAAGGTCTTCCTTATGCTCAATAACCACCATAGACTTACCGCCAGACGCATCTTTTTCTACTTTGGTGGTAACCCCTGGTAGCATGTCCTCGAAGCCGACAATGCCCTTCTTTTCCGACAGAATTGGAATGTTGTACGGATCCCATTGGGCGAGCAAGGACGCCTCCTCCACTAATTCACCATCTTTGAAATGAAGCAGGGCACCTGCAGGAATAGGGTAATCATCTATAATTCTTCCGTCTGGATCCAGCACTTGGATCGAGCCAGTCTTATTTAGAGTTACCTGCTGGCCATTTGCGAGAGTGACCAATCGAAGACCAATGAATTTTAAAGTTCCCGACTTTCTGATGTTGACCACAGGGTCCTCACGTCCAGCACTAGCAATACCCCCAATATGGAAAGTTCGCATCGTTAGCTGGGTTCCCGGTTCACCGATGGACTGGGCAGCAATAATACCAACTGAGGACCCTTGTTTAACCAAACTATTCGTCGATGGATCAATCCCATACTCTAGCGAGGTCATCCCATTCTTTATACGACTGGATAGAGGAGACATAACCCGCACTCGAGTAATTCCAAAAGCGTCCAACTCAGAAGCGATTTCTTCGGAGATTAGCTCGCCGGCGGTGAGTAATTTCTCGCTTGGGTTTGAAGGATTAGCGATATCCTCTGCAGAGTAACGACCGATGATACGATCCCTAAGGGGAACGATTTCATTATCCCCTTCCATGATCGCTTTTTTGACTACTCCGTCTCTCCTCCCGTCGTCTTTCTGCACGATGACGCAGTCCATTGCGACATCACAGAGCTTTCTGGTAAGATAGCCAGCGTCTGCTGTTTTAAGTGCCGTATCAGCAAGACCCTTACGGGCACCATGCGTGGACATGAAATATTCCAAAACAGACAATCCTTCCCGGAAGGAAGAAAGAATCGGTTGTTCAATAATCTCCCCCGAAGGCTTTGCCATCAATCCTCTCATTCCGCAGAGTTGCCTAACTTGTTGGCGATTACCGCGGGCTCCTGAATCCATCATTAAATAGACAGGGTTGATGGTGTCCTTGCCTAGATTTTCGTCGAGAGACTTAAAGACTTCTTTGGCAATATCATCTGTTGCGGCAGTCCACACATCAATGATCTTATTATGTCTTTCTCCCCGGGTGATGATACCCTTTTTAAACTGATCTTCAATTTTATCAATTTCCTTGCGGGCAGTGACAATTCTGGCCTTCTTCTCATCCGGAATAATCATGTCGAAAATTCCGATAGAAATGCCGGCTTTTGTGGCCATATCGAAGCCCATTTCCTTCAAGCGGTCCAGTGCATTGATGGTTTCTTCTTTACCTCGCAAGCGAAAGGTTTCTAAGATCAAATTTCCAAGATCTCCTTTAAGGGCAGGTTCGTTAAAGAAGCCAATTTCCTCTGGCCAAATCGTATTAAAGAGAACCCGGCCAAGGGTCGTCCGGATGACGCTTTTGTTTAGAAGACCAAATTGAGTTTCCCTACCTTTGTCGGGATTTTTAAGATCGATCCAATTATGCAACTCAAGGACATTTTCCTGAAGTGCACTAATCGCCTCCTCAACGGAACCGATTAATGGAACGCGGACATTTGCTGCGGGCATTTCCTCCTTCGGGTTCATGGTGAGGAAGTAAGACCCAAGAACGATATCCTGAGAAGGAGTGAGTATGGGTTTACCGCTTGAAGGGGAAAAGATGTTGTGCGTTGCCATCATTAAAAGCTTTGCTTCCATGATCGCTTCAACGGACAATGGTACATGCACCGCCATTTGATCGCCATCAAAGTCTGCATTGTAAGGTGTGCAAACCAATGGGTGTACCCTTATGGCATTACCTTCGATTAATACAGGTTCAAATGCTTGGATTGAAAGCCTGTGAAGAGTAGGGGCACGGTTTAAAAGAACTGGGTGTCCCTTGGTAACCTCCTCCAAAATATCCCATACTTCAGGTGATCGACTCTCGATCATCTTGCGAGCTCCCCGAACAGTATGAACAAAGCCCAACTCCTTGAGGCGTCGGATAATGAATGGCTCGAAAAGAATCAATGCCATTTTTTTAGGCAATCCGCATTGATGCAGTTTAAGCTCAGGTCCAATAACAATTACGGAGCGGCCGGAATAATCTACCCTTTTTCCAAGTAAGTTTTGTCGAAAACGGCCCTGCTTTCCCTTGAGCATATCACTTAAGGATTTGAGTGCACGATTTCCGGAACCGGTGATTGCACGACCATGCCTACCGTTGTCAAATAAAGCATCAACCGCCTCCTGAAGCATCCTTTTTTCGTTATGGATAATGACATCGGGTGTTTTTAATTGCAGCAGATTTTTGAGCCTGTTGTTGCGGTTAATCACTCGACGATACAAGTCATTCAGGTCACTGGTTGCAAAGCGTCCTCCCTCGAGAGGCACAAGTGGACGTAGGTCGGGCGGGATAACAGGTATCGCTTCTAGCACCATCCATTCGGGTGATGCATCCGACTGCATAAATCCCTTAACGACCCTGAGGCGAGAGGCTAATTTCTTTTTAATCTGCTTGGATTTAGTCTCATGAATTTGATCGTACAAATCGTCGAGCTCTTCCTGTAAATCGATACGACTCAGGACATCACGAACCGCTTCTGCCCCCATCTTTGCCTCAAACTCATCTCCAAACTCGTCAATCGCTTCGCGATATTCCTTATCGGATAGAAGCTGCCTTTCCTCTAAAGGAGTATTCCCAGGATCAGTAACCAAGTATTGCTCATAATAAAGGACTCGCTCCAAGCTCTTGGCGGTCATGTTCATGAGTAAGCCAAGTCTGCTTGGCATACTTTTAAGAAACCAAATGTGCGAGACTGGGACAGCTAACTCAATGTGGCCCATGCGCTCACGACGCACTCGAGAAACAGTCACCTCAACACCGCAACGGTCACAGACTACGCCTTTATACTTTATTCTCTTATATTTTCCGCAAGCACATTCATAATCGCGGACAGGTCCGAAGATTTTTTGGCAAAACAAACCACCAGGCTCAGGCTTAAAGGTACGATAGTTGATGGTTTCAGGATTCTTAACCTCTCCTTTTGACCAAGATCTGATGATATCAGGAGATGCTACAGTAATTGAGACCCGATCCATGGGGCCGACTTCGATTCCGAGGGCTTCGTTTAATGCTTCAACGCTCATAATAAATTTTGTGGAGTGTATTTAGATGACAGTGCGAACAAAATGGGAAATAGAGGGCTTTCTTAAAGTGCATCCTCCCCCTTCACCCTAATGTCTAGGCAAAGGCTTTGCATTTCCTTCATCAAAACATTGAACGACTGAGGCGTACCTGCTTGTAAAGAATTGTCTCCCTTGACCAAAGATTCATAAATCTTAGTTCTACCTAACACATCATCAGATTTTACAGTAAGGATCTCCTGCAAGGTGTAGGCCGCACCATATGCTTCAAGAGCCCAAACTTCCATTTCACCAAAGCGCTGACCACCATATTGAGCTTTTCCGCCAAGTGGTTGCTGAGTGATAAGACTGTATGGCCCCACCGCTCTTGCATGTATTTTACTGGAGACGAGGTGGTTTAGCTTGAGCATATACATGTAGCCGACCACTATTCTTTGATAGAAGGGTTCACCGGTGCAACCATCGTATAGTTGCGATTTACCAGTCTCTGGCAAGCCGGCGTCTTTTAGATATTGCTGAATATTTTTTTCTGGAATGCCATCGAAGATAGGAGTCGCAACTTTGAGCCCGAGTTTTTTACAAGCCCAACCAAGATGAGTCTCTAACACCTGACCGACATTCATTCGACTAGGAACACCAAGTGGGTTAAGACAAATTTCAATCGGAGTTCCATCTGGAAGGAAAGGCATATCTTCCTCAGGAACGATTTTGGCGACTACACCCTTATTTCCGTGGCGACCAGCCATTTTATCGCCCACTCGCATTTTTTGTTTCTTCGCTACGAATACACGGACATTCTTGATTGCACCTTGATCGATAGGATCACCATGCTCCATCGCCTCAACCTTACGGTCACGATCATCTTCTAAGTCCTGGAACTTGGACTCATAACTTTCGATGATTTCAAACACTTTTATGCGAACCGGAGAAGGTGGGATGTCGATGTATCGATGGACTGAAGAAAGCCTGCGGAGAAGTGTCTTCGTAATCTTTCTGTTTGCCGGAATGATAATATCTCCAGTTTCTGAATTAGTTACATTCAGTGGAATTTTTTCTCCCAGTAAAATATTGGACAAAGACTCTGTTAATTGAGCCCTGAGGTCTTCAGTCTGATTGCGGAAGTCTTCTTTAATTTGCTTCATTTGCCGACGGAAATCAGATGGAGAAAGCTTTTCTTGCTCTGCATCCGTGCGACTAGAAACTTTGATGTCCATAACAATGCCTTGTGTTCCAGAAGGAACGCGCAAGGAACTGTCCTTAACATCGGCCGCCTTTTCTCCAAAAATAGCTCGAAGAAGCTTTTCTTCTGGAGCTAAATCGGTTTCGCTCTTGGGAGTAATCTTGCCGACTAAAATGTCACCTGGCTTTACTTCTGCACCGATTCGAACAATGCCAAGGTGGTCCAAGTTGCGAAGTGCCTCCTCTCCTGCATTGGGAATATCCCGGGTAATTTCTTCAGGTCCGAGTTTAGTATCGCGAGCATTAACCTCAAACTCTTCAATATGAATAGATGTGTAGACATCTTCTTTGATCAGTTTTTCGGAAATTAAGATGGCATCCTCGAAATTGTAACCCTTCCAGGGCATGAAGGCCACAAGGATATTTCGACCAATTGCGAGCTCTCCATTTTCGGTACAAGCACCATCAGCAAGCGGTTGCCCAACCTTTACTTTCTCGCCCTTACGAACAATTGGCTTTTGATTAAAGCATGTTCCAGCATTGGAACGAAGAAACTTTCTTAGTTCGTAGCAGTATATTCCTCGCTTATGGTCACTCTTGGGCTCTTTGTAGAAGCGTGGAGGCAAGGATCCATCATCAGAAACAACAACACGGTTGCCATCCGCCAAGGCAACGATGCCTTCAGATTCGGATACCGTGACGGTGCGAGAATCTTCAGCAACTTTTGATTCAATACCGGTTCCTACAAGAGGGGCTTCGGTTTGGAGAAGGGGTACCGCCTGACGTTGCATGTTTGCCCCCATAAGAGCCCGGTTAGCATCATCATGCTCTAGAAAGGGGATGAGTCCGGCTGCGACAGACACCACCTGCTTGGGTGAAACATCCATAAAGTCTACATCAACAGCATCGTACTCCTGAACCTGATCACGATAACGACAAGTAGGGCGCCCCACGAATTTTCCGCTTTTTAAATCTAATTCACTATTTGCCTGTGCGATCCGATAGCGTTCCTCTTCAAAAGCATTCAGGTAAGTTACATTTTTGGGATTTTTGTCAACCACACCACCCTTGACTGGGTGGTAGGGAGATTGAAGAAAACCAAACTCGTCAATTTTAGCGTAGGTCGAAAGAGTATTTATTAATCCAATATTGGGCCCTTCGGGTGTTTCAATCGGACAAATCCGTCCGTAGTGAGTGGGGTGAACGTCCCTGACTTCGAATCCAGCACGCTCACGGTTTAATCCACCTGGACCTAATGCAGAAAGTCTTCGTTTGTGTGTCATCTCGGCCAGTGGATTAATTTGATCCATGAATTGGCTCAATTGACTTCTCGCAAAAAAATCTCGAACTACCGTGGTGAGGGCTTTGGGGTTGATCAGCTTTCCAGGGGATAAGCTTTCAACTCCCTGATCGTAAAGAGTCATTCTTTCTCGCACCACTCTTTCCGTGCGAGCAAGACCACTTCTGCAAACATTGGCCAGAAGCTCACCTACCGTTCGAACACGACGGTTTCCGAGGTGGTCGATGTCATCAATACCCATGTCAAAGATTGAACCCGCATCTTCACGAGCCTTCTGCTCGTCACTCTTCCCTCTCTTTAAATCAGTAAGTTTACGCGTAGCGGCAACCAAATCTTCGACAGTAGTGATTCTAATATCTAATGGAGATTCGAGGTTTAGTTTAAGGTTAAGCATATGACGCCCAACTTTCGCTAGGTCATATCTTTTGGGGTCTAGGAATAGACGGTTCAACAAAGATTCTGCATTCGCCTTGTGTGGGGGCTCGCCTGGTCGCAGTTTTTTGTATATTTCCTTAAGAGCTTCTTCTTTGTTTTTACTCGTGTCCTTTTTAAGGCAACGAATGATAGCACCGTCATCTACGCTAGTGTCTATGGCACGGAGTGATGATTCGCCTGATTTTTGAAATGCACGAAGATAAGTTTTTGTGAGGGGCTCAAACGCTTTGGCAAGCACTACTCCCTTGGCCCGATCGAACATGGGTTCAACAAGCACATAATTCGATACATTTTCCTTTTTGATGAGATCGTTTATGGACAAATTTTCGATCGAATAAAAAAGCTCCAGTATTTTTTGATCACTATCTTTGCTTTGGTCTGAATCCCAGTCCATAAGAGCCCGAAGGAATGTCGTAATCAAAAATTTTCGACGACGGCGACGACGGTCCAGGTAGACATAAAGGAGATCATGCTGATCAAACTGAGCTTCTATCCAAGTACCGCGGTCAGGTATAATTCGAAAACCATGTAATGTTTTCCCACTAGTGTGGACAGATTCTTCAAAACTAATTCCGGGAGAACGATGAAGCTGACTGATTACGACACGCTCGGCTCCATTAATAATAAATGAGCCCCTTTCCGTAATAATGGGCAATTCCCCCATAAAAATTTCCTCTTCACTGTAAAAAGGCTTATTTTGACCTTCTATTTCTAATCGCAGACGGAGTTTTACATGCAAGGGTGCAGCATAAGTACACTTTTGGTCAATGCAGTCCATTTCGGAAAGCTTAGACTCACCTATGGAGTAACTAACATACTCAAGCCTAGATTTTTCGTCATAGCTTAAAATAGGAAAAGTTTCTCTAAAAACAGCCTCCAGGCCATCATGCTTCCGATGAGTAGGGGGAACATCGCGTTGCAAATAATTATGGAAGGAATCAATTTGATTCTGAATCAAGTTAGGTGGATCTATGACTTCCTGAAGTTTACCGAAATTTTTTCTGTCCGGAGATTCCATGGCTGATTTTATATTTGGATTTAGAGAGGATATCGGAAAACGGAAAAGCCGCCGACTTGTTGGTCGGACGGCTAATCCAATAAATTTAAGAGCAAATGATTTGCACTATTACTTGATTTCGGCCTTAGCACCGGCTGCCTCAAGCTTTTTGAGAACTTCCTCTGCCTCTTCCTTAGAAACACCTTCTTTAACAGGTTTAGGTGCACCCTCCACAAGCTCTTTCGCTTCTTTTAAGCCCAGGCCAGTGATACCACGGACTTCTTTGATGACAGCAATCTTGTTGCCGCCGAACTCTACGAGAACGACATCAAACTCTGTCTTTGCTTCTGCAGCGGAATCACCCGCGTCTCCTCCACCTGCAGGTGCTGCTACAGCAACTGCGGCAGGTGCGGCTGCACTTACGCCCCATTTTTCTTCTAGATCCTTTACGAGACCTGCTACTTCGATTACCGATTGTGCACTAAGCCAATCGATTACTTGTTCTTTTGTTATATCTGACATGTTGGTATACCTCCTTGCTTGAATATGATTAGTACCCGAAGGATTTTAAGAGCGTTACAATACTCCTAATTTCTTCTAAGCGGCGGATAACGATTATTGTTTGGTTAGTTCGGTGTTAAAGAACCGAAAATTTATTTGTCTGCCTTGGCCTGAAGCACTTGCACAAAACTTCGGGCAGGAGCACTGAGAACGGAAACCATCTGGGTTGCTGGAGTATTCAAAAGTGATAGAAATTGACTTCGAAGAACTTCAAGGCTTGGCAATTTAGCTAAAGTTTTAACTTCATCAGCGGTAAGAGCTTTATCAGCAAGTGCACCAGCTTTAACGAAGAATTTGTCGTTCTTTTTAAAATAATCTTGCAACTCTTTGGCTACTCCAGATGCATCATCACCGCCGATAACGATTGCAGTGTGACCTTGAAGAACATCCTCAAGCTCCTCGAGATTCCTCTCGCGAGTGGCTATTTTCAAAGAGGAATTTTTGACCACATGAAATTCTGCCCCTCTTTGTGAGAGTTTTTGCCTCAAATCGTTAGTCTGCTCAGCATTGATTCCGTGATAATCAGTGAGGAAAAAGTAACTGGTGCGTTCCAGATAATTTTTCGCCTCCTCTACGAGATATTTCTTTTCAGGTCTCATGATAAAATTAATTAACGGTGTTAAGGTTGAGGCGAAGACTGGGGCTCATTGTGCTACTGATGTGAGCAGACTTAATGAACCTGCCCTTGAAACCTTCGGGTCTAGCCGTGGAAACTGCAGAAATCGCAGCTTGGGCGTTATCAATAAGCTGCTCTGAACTGAAGGACCTCTTCCCAATCACAACGGCAAGTGCACCGGTTTTGTCCATTTTAAATTCAACTCGACCGGCTTTGACTTCCTTGATCGCTTCTTCGAGATTATCTGTTACGGTGCCTGCTTTGGGGGTAGGCATCAAACCCCTAGGACCCAAAACTCTAGCAACCGATCGAACTTCTTTCATTGCGGAAGTGGTGGACAAAGCCACATCGAAGTCAGTCCACCCATCTTTCACTTTGGAGATCATATCTTCAAGGCCAGCAAAATCTGCTCCTTGTGAAATTGCCCCTTCTGGGTTTTCTGTAAAGACAAGAACCTTTACCTCTTTGCCGCTTCCGTGTGGTAGGTTAACCGTACCCCTAACGGCATTAGAGCTCTGCTTTGGATCTACTCCCAATGAGACCGAAACTTCAACGGTTTCATCAAACTTTGCCTTCTCAAATGATTCAAGTGAGCGAACCGCATCTTCCAATTGAGAGTCCCCAGAATCTTTTATGTTTTCAGTGATTGCTCTGTAGCGTTTGCTTCGAGATTTCATAATTAACTAAGCTACTTCAATACCCATACTCCGAGCAGTGCCTTCGATAATTCTACAGGCGGCTTCCTGACTGGTTGCATTGAGGTCATTTTCTTTTGTTTTAACAATTTCAAGGATTTGTGCCTTGGTAACCTTTCCCACTTTATCTCTATTCGGCACGCCAGATCCTTTAGCAAGACCAGCAGCTTTTTTTAATAACACGGATGCCGGAGGAGATTTCAGAATAAAACTAAAGGATCGGTCCGCATAGACTGTGATCACAACAGGTAATATGAGACCAGCCTGATCCTTGGTTTTAGCATTGAACTCTTTACAAAAGCCCATGATGTTGACCCCTTGGGCACCAAGAGCAGGACCAACGGGCGGAGCTGGATTAGCTGCACCCGCAGGGAGTTGAAGTTTGATCTGACCAGTAATTTTTTTAGACATCTTGAAGGGGGTTATTCATCATCGGCTTTCTCAACTTGCCAAAACTCTAATTCTACAGGCGTGAAGCGTCCAAATATGGAAACAGAAACTTTAAGAGTACCTTTCTCAGGGTCTATTTCATCAATCTCTCCCGTTAGGTTGAGGAACGGCCCATCGAGTATTTTAACGATCTCTCCTGTAGAAAAGTTGACTTTGGGTACTTCTTTACCTGAAGCATCTTCTACCTGGCGAAGAATTCTTCCAATCTCGTCCTCAGCTAATGGAGTGGGGTTATCCCTGCCGATGAAATTGATAACGCCATCAGTTTCTTTGATTTTGTACCAGGGGTCTTTAAGAAGCGATCCTTGCCTATCGAAAAGCTTCATCTCAACAAATACATATCCAGGGTAAAACTTTCTATCTCTTTGCTTTTTTTTCCCGTTTTTGACCTCTGAAACCGTTTCGACAGGAACAAGAACTTCTTTCAAACACTGGGAAAAGTCTTCATCCTCATCTTTGTATTTGAAGAGATACTTTCGTACCTTGTCTTCATGGTTGGACAGACATTGAAGGGCATACCACTTGTGTTCACTTGTTGGAGATGTCATGATGTGCCTAGTTTATCAGTTACTGCGTAGTACTTGAGTGATGTATTCAATCCAGTTAGACAGGGAAAAGTCCGAAACAGATATGAATAACCCGAGGATAAAAACTCCGACTACCACCACTCCAGTGGAGCCCCTTAATTCAGAAAAAGAGGGCCAAGAGGCTTTTGAGAGTTCGGATGTTGTTTCCTTGTAAAAAGTTCTAGCTTTGGAAAAAGGATTCAATGAAAGTAAAAATAAAGATAACTTGGTGGCGGGAGAAGAGGGACTCGAACCCACAGCCTACGGTTTTGGAGACCGGTGCTCTACCAATTGAGCTATTCTCCCAACTCTACCAAATTATCAGATTTTAAGGTGTTGATTAGAGGATTTCGGAGATGTTGCCAGCTCCGATGGTCTTTCCTCCCTCACGGATCGCAAAACGCTGTCCTGGCTCCATAGCAATAGCCTTTTGAAGCTCGATACCAACAGCAAGGTTGTCGCCGGGCATAACCATTTCAACGCCTTCGGGTAATTCTACAATACCAGTTACATCTGCAGTACCAAAAAAGAATTGGGGCCTGTATCCCTTAAAAAATGGGGTATGCCTTCCTCCTTCGTCTTTGTTAAGAACATAAATTTGTGCTTTCGCTTTGGTATGAGGCTGAATACTTCCTGGTTTAGCGAGTACATGACCGCGTTGAATGTCATCCTTCTCAACACCGCGAAGAAGGATACCGACATTGTCACCTGCTTGACCCTCACCTAGTTCCTTGCGGAACATTTCAACGCCAGTGCATGTTGTCTTGCGAGACTCGCCCAGACCTACAATCTCAACTTCATCACCAACTTTGATTACCCCACGCTCAATTCGTCCAGTAGCAACTGTACCGCGACCAGTAATGGAGAATACATCCTCCACAGACATAAGCAGTGGTTTGTCGATATCGCGGACAGGTTCTGCAACTTCGCTATCAATTGCTTCCATAAGCTTTTGAATTGCGGGAAGGCCAAGTTCGCCTTCGTCATTATCAAGGGCTTTAGTCGCCGAACCACGAATAATTTGAGCGTTGTCTCCGTCAAACTCGTACTTGCTGAGTAAGTCACGGATTTCCATGTCAACCAAGTCTAAAAGCTCTTCATCGTCTCCAGACATGAGATCGCATTTGTTAAGAAAAACGACCAGATTAGGTACATCAACCTGGCGGGCAAGGAGTATGTGCTCGCGTGTCTGAGGCATTGGTCCAGTTGTTGCATCGACCACAAGAATAGCCCCATCCATTTGTGCGGCTCCTGTAATCATATTTTTAACGAAATCAGCGTGACCAGGGCAGTCAACATGAGCGTAGTGCCTATTGTCAGATTCATACTCGACATGAGAAACCGCAATGGTGACAATTTTAGAGGCGTCACGGACTGTTCCACCTTTGGCGATGTCAGCGTATGTCTTAACCTCTGCAAGGCCCTTCAAGGCTTGTGCGTGGAGAATTGCTGTAGTGAGGGTTGTCTTACCATGGTCGACATGACCAATGGTTCCTACATTAACGTGAGGTTTGGTGCGTTGGAACTGTTCTTTTGCCATCGTTTTGACTTGTTAGATTATGTGATTAGTGGAGCCCACGAGCGGATTTGAACCGCCGACCTCGTCCTTACCAAGGACGCGCT
>JAYOXT010000024.1:0-33714 GCA_038152995.1 Opitutales bacterium | reverse complement strand
AACGAACTCCCTTACGATCTAAATTCCACGCAGTCTTTAAGTGTCCTAGAAAACCAACCAGTGGGCACAAGGGTAGGGCAGTTCAGTGCATCCGACCCTGACGGAGATGTCCTTACCTACCACTTCATAAACGGGGATAACAACAACTCCCTCTTCACTCTCGACTCCAACGGCACCCTCAAAACCGCTACCGTTTTT
The DNA here is from genome assembly GCA_038152995.1 of Opitutales bacterium. Taxonomy (GTDB): domain Bacteria; phylum Verrucomicrobiota; class Verrucomicrobiia; order Opitutales; family Seribacteraceae; genus Chordibacter. The sequence goes on along the minus strand of JAYOXT010000024.1, from coordinate 33,516 downwards.
GATTATGAATCCAATGCCTCGACTTACACCATAACCATACAGGCAAAGGATGAATTAAACGCCACCACAGAGGGCAATTTTACGGTGACTCTGACCAATGTGGTGGAGGATAACGACCAAGACGGCACCGAAGACCACCACGATCCCGACGATGATAATGACGGATTTTCAGACGCTGAGGAACTGGCATACGGATCCGACCCGATGGATGCAAACTCGGTGGCGAATGCGGCACCTGACCTGCTTGAAATCAATGCCTCCACAATTTACGAAAATGAGCCGGCGGGCACCATCGTCGGCAAGCTGAGCGGGAGAGACCCGGATGGGCAGGTTTCGCTAACTTTTGCCCGGGCACAGGGCCAAGGATCCAGAGATAATAATCTCTTTTATATCGGGCCGCATAACAACTTGCGCTCCAAAGAATCTTTTGATTATGAAAGGAACCAAACCTTCAGCATACGACTGAAGGTGACGGATGAGCACAATGCATCCCTGGAGCAAATCTTTGAGATTCAGGTGCTGGATGTAGACGACACCGCCCCGGTGATCACTCTACTCGGGGACGCCAACATCACCCACGAGGCAGGATCGGAATACATTGATGCCGGAGCGGAATGGATAGACGCAGTGGACGGCACGGGACAGGCCCAGGTGAGTGGCGAAGTAAACGCATCCAAGCCGGGAACCTACTTTCTTACCTACACACACAGCGATGTGGCGGGCAATTCCGCAATCCCTGCGACAAGAAAGGTGGAGGTGGTAGATCGTACCGCTCCTGAGCTATCTCTTAAGGGGAATGCTGAGGTGAGTCATGAAGCGGGTACGGAATATCAAGATGCTGGAGCCGTCTGGATGGATGCAGTGGATGGTGAGGGTTTTGCCCAGTTGAGTGGCGAGGTAAATGCGACCACTCCGGGTACTTATATCCTGTATTACAACTATACTGATCGAGCAGGTAATCAAGCAACTGCTCTGAGGCGGGAGGTTACGGTGGTGGATACGACTGCCCCGGTAATCGCGCTTCTCGGAGATGCCAATATCACCCACTTGGCAGGCTTGCCTTTCGAAGACCTAGGAGCCGTGTGGACGGACCAGGTAGATGGCGAGGGATTCGTTTTGGGTATGGGTAATGTGGAAATCCTTAATGTTGGTACTTATGTGCTGAGTTATGGATATACCGATGAACACGGTAATGCGGCATTGGAGATTCGCCGTTTCGTACATGTAGTGGACAGTGATTCTCCGGTGATCTCCCTCAAGGGAAGTGCCCAACTTACCCACGAAGCTGGCACTGAGTACATTGATGCCGGTGCAATCTGGCAGGATGCTGTGGACGGGACTGGGCAGGCCTTAGCAAGTGGAGAGGTGGACCCAATGGTGCCAGGCAATTATTTAATCACCTACACATTTGTTGATTCCAGCGGCAATGCGGCAGAGGTGGTAACGAGAGCGGTTGAGGTAGCGGACCGAAGAGCACCGGTAATCAGCCTGAATGGAGATAGCAACATTACCCACGAGGCAGGAACCGAGTACATTGATGCTGGAGCGGAATGGGCGGACGCAGTCGATGGCCGGGGCGATCTGGTGGCCCAGGGAGAGGTGAAAGACAACCAACCCGGTATTTACAAGCTAACTTTTGATTGTACGGACAGTGCAGGGAACCGGGCTAAGACGGTATCCCGAACTGTTCATGTCGTAGATACGCAACCTCCGGTTATATCCCTAGTTGGAGATGCCAATGTCACACATGAGGCAGGTGCAGAGTATATCGATATGGGAGCAACCTGGGTGGACATCGTTGACGGGAATGGTAATGCCGAGGCAAATGGCACAGTGAAAAGTAATCTCCCCGGCACTTACTACATTTCCTACTCCCATATAGACTCCAGCGGAAATACGGCCACAAAAGTAATTCGGGAAATTGTAGTGGTCGATACCACGGCACCCAAGATCGATCTATTGGGGAATGAGACCGTTATCCATCTTGCTGGAATTGCATTTGAAGATCAGGGAGCGGTATGGTCCGATGCAGTAGATGGGGAAGGCATGGTCTATGCGGAGGGAGAAGTGGATCACCTAACTGCCGGGGTTTACACACTGACCTATAACTTTACAGATTCGAGTGGGAATGTAGCCGAGGAAGTAATCCAAAAAGTACAGGTGGTGGACGGCGACGCTCCTGTAATCACCTTGCACGGAAATGCCAGGGTGAAGATTGAAGCGGGCACCGAGTATATCGATCCGGGAGCAACCTGGGATGATGTGGTCGATGGTAAAGGGCCTGCCAATGCCAATGGATTGGTGGACTCCAGTTTGCCTGGAGCCTACTCGATTACTTACTCTTACACCGATTCAAGTGGCAATGCGGCCGAGGCGATTACCCGCACGGTCGAGGTGGTCGATACCACTGCACCGGTGATCCGGTTAAATGGAGAAAGTAATGTTACCCATGAAGCGGGCATGGAATATAATGACCTGAATGCAACCTTTAGGGATTTTGTGGACGGTCGTGGCAAAGTGCTGGCTGTAGGCGAGGTGAATGCCTCCAAGCCCGGACTCTATATCCTCAGTTACAATTATACCGACCAAGCAGGTAACCAGGCGAAGACGGTTTACCGCAATGTCCGGGTTTACAACACCGCCCCGGAAGGTTTGAAAAATATTGCTCCACTGAGGGTGAGGGAAAACAAACCGGTTGGCACGGTAGTCGGTGCATTTCAGGCAACGGACAACAATGGGGATCATCTTCGTTTCCGCCTCTTGAAAAATCTGCAAAGTGATGGCGAGCAACCCTTCGTACTCGATGCAAATGGCACTCTTCGCTCCGCTAAGGTATTTGATTTTGAGACAGATGACCAAAATTACACCATCCGAGTGCGGGCGATCGATGAGTACAATGCATCGGTACAAAGGCCATTCCTCGTAACGATCGTAAATGTCGTCGAAGACAACGATGGGGATGGGGAAGAAGACCATTACGACCCAGACGATGATAATGATGGTTTTTCCGATGAGGAGGAATTGGCCTATGGTTCCGATCCGCGTGATGCAAGTTCAGTGGTGAACCAACCCCCCAGCGATCTATTGATGGATGGAGGTGAGGTTGCCGAAAATCAAGAGATAGGCAAATTGGTTGCACGGTTTATTGGCGTGGATGCGGATGAAGAGGACACCTTAAGATACAAACTCATCGGGCAGGAAAATAATTCTAGCCTGCCTTTCCGACTTTCTCCCGCGGGTAATTTAAAAACAACCCGTGTGCTGGACTACGAAACGGATGATCATAATTATAGCATTACTGTCCGGGTGACGGACGATTTAAACACATCGTTCCAGAAGGAGTTTATCATCCACCTCACCAATGTCGTGGAGGACATCGACGGCGACGGCATCGAGGATGCCTATGATGAGGACCGGGATGGGGATGGCTTTAGCAATGAGCAGGAGATGGATGAGGGAACGGACCCGGACGATGTTTACTCGTTAATCAATCTACCCATCCTCAAAACTCATGAAAGTTCACTAGATAGCGATGGAACGACACTGCTTCGTGGGGAGGTTTTAGCAGATGGACAGGGCCAGATAGATGAGTATGGATTTGTACTTTCGCCAGGTATCCTGTTGAGCCGTCGTGCCGACCAAAATATATGGATGCGTGCGGAAGAAGGAGCTCCCGATCAGTTTCTCCTTCGAATTGAGGACAATCCTTTTGAAGGCGTACTCTACTTCCGTGCCTGGGCAAAGAATGCGGCCGGTTATGGTTTGGGCCCGGTCCAAAAGGTAGTCTTTGAGAGTGGGCCTGCCTTATGGTGGGGTAGCACTGAGAAACTATCTGGTGGATGGAAAAACTCATCCTGGTTCGGTACATTCCGGCCCTATGAGGGAGGCTGGCTTTATCATGCACGGCTGGGTTGGCTTTATGCTCGGGGATCAGAGGAGGCCTCAGTTTGGCTATGGCAAGAGGAGAATGGTTGGCTGTGGACAAATGAAGGCGTCTGGCCCTACCTGTGGTCTAATGATACCTCAGACTGGCTATATCTTTACCCGGGTGAACCCGGTGAGCCCGTTTTTCTTTACCAGCAGTCTACTGGGTTGAATCGTAAGCTTTAACACCCAGTGAGGCAATTTGGGTTTACGGGGAAGCAAAGCAGTCGTTGACTTTCCTGCTGTTTTCTAAAGGATATACGGCTTTTTTAATCCTGTAATCAACCATGTCCAACAATCAATCCGAAGAGGATCCCAAAGAGAACGAACTACCCTCTAACGAGCAGTCCGAAGGTTTGTCTGCCGAGGATGCGGCAAGCAATCCGTATAACGAATTGGAGGCGTGGAAGAAGAGCAAGAATACTCTATACAGTGTGCTTGGTTTGATTGCCCTGGGTGTGACTGCGGTGACTTTCTACAATAACCAAAAGCAGGACGAGGCGGCCGAGCGCACTTTGCGCTTTATGAACGCAAGTGATGCAGGGACTGAGGCAGCGGACCAATTCCTTTCCTTTGCAGAGGATTATGATGATACCCTCGGTGGGGTTGCCCAGTACCGTGCGGCTGCTTTGCAATATGCGGACAGAAAATTTTCCGAGTCGGCCAACAATTTTGCCATCGCTGCCAAACGTTTGCAGGGCGATCCTTTGTGTGGACGTGCTTTGCTGGGCCAGGCGGTCTCGCTGATCAAAGGCGACAAGGTGGATGAAGGGAAATCCATTCTCGCTAAGATTTCGAACAACGCAGAGCTCCTTCCCACCGATCGTTTTGAAGCCAGCTTCCTGCTCGGAGTTCAGGCAATGACAGAGGAGGACGCGGAGGGATTTGAATCCCATAAAAAAATCCTCGGTGCTGATGTGCGGTCGGCTTCCTACCTGAGTCGTTTGGAAGAACTTAGGAGAACCCGGGACCTGCTTGCTCAGGCAAAATCCCTTGCTGATATTAATCTGCAAAAGGGTGCTGATTTTCTTTCCGCCAACCGTAAGCGTAAAAAGATAACCGAGACCGAGAGCGGACTGCAATATCTCACCATCAAGGAAGGTAAGGGGAAGAGCCCCAAGGTGGATGATGAAGTTGAGGTACACTACCACGGGACCCTAATTAATGGGGAGGTTTTCGACTCCTCGGTCGAGCGTGAGGAAACAGCGAAATTTCGCGTAAACCAGGTAATCAAGGGATGGACGGAAGGCTTGCAGTTAATGAAGGTAGGCGGGAAAAGAAAGTTCTTCATCCCTTCCGATCTTGCCTATGGTGAAGGTGGAAACAACGCGATCGGACCGAACGAAGTGCTTGTTTTCGAGGTGGAACTGATCTCCATTACTCCAAAAGAAGAACCTGAGGCTTTGGCTGTGCCCGATGAGGTAGCCGCTCCTGCTCCCGAGGAATCCAACTCCTCGGCTGAGTAATTTCTACTGCCACCATTTTAATATTACCTCCTTGAGGGAGGGTTCGGGGTTAGGCGTGTATAGATTGCCTGATTTCCTCGGCTTTGATTTCACCTAGGACATGTGAAATAATACTCAGGCCAAACTCCACAGCTGTGCCGGCACCGCGGGAGGTGATGATGTGACCATCGGTAATTACTGGCTGATTTTCAATCAGGGCGGGGAGTTCTCCGCAAACACTGCCATGGGCAGTGTATTGCTTACCCTCCATAATCCCTGCATCCAGGAGCAGGAGCGGAGCCGCACAGATGGCAGCAATCGTCTTGCCGGAATGGTGGAAGGATTGAATAAGGGAGAGGACATCCGCCCGGTTACGAAGCTCAAAGACAGCCGGGCCACCTGGAAGCACGAGGATGTCAAAGGAACCTAGGGCGAGTGAAGAAAGAAACTGATCGGCGACCAGGGAAATGCCGGAGCGACCCGTCACCTCAAGCGTGCTTTCAAGGGAAGCGGTCACCACTTCAATATCCGCCCGCCTCAGTAGGTCAATGGGGCAGGTTGCCTCAATTTCCTCGAAATTCGTGGCGAGTAAAACTAAGGCACGCTGCGGCATGGCAGAAGAGATTGATCAGGCAGCTTTGGCTTTTTCCTTCTTTGGCTTGGATTCTTTTTTGGTCTCCTTGGTGGTGGACGATCCTTTGTCTGAACCGGAAGAGTCTGATGGCTTGGATTCACCGGAACTTTCTTTTTTCTCGCCACCGGTTTTCTTTTTATAGTCGGTTTCGTAAAATCCTGTTCCCTTGAAGATGAGCCCGGCACCAAGACCAAGTAGGCGCTTGGCTTTACGTTTTTTACATTTGGGGCATGTTTTGGCCGGGGCATCATTCATGGACTGAAACATCTCCCACTCGTGACGGCAGGCACCGCATTGATAATCGTAGGTAGGCATAGGTGTTGAATAGAATTAGGAAAAGTTTTTCACCCGCAGGGCACTGGAGTAGGCAATCAATACCCACATCCCGACAAAGAAAGAAATTCCATAGACAGGAATTGCCAGCATGAAGACTCCCCAAAATGTGATGATGGGCAGGGCAAGGAGTTTCCAGTCGGTAAACGCATCCATCAAGATGGGTCGCATATTCCAGGCGTCCGAAAATTCATCGTGCCTGAGGTAGGCATGCAGGGCACGCAGGAAAAGCATAGGTGAGAAAAAACCAACCACCGCGAGGGGGAAGTAGGCGACAATGCCGAGCAGTCCAAAGGTGGCAAAGAAGAGAAGGATTCCCACAATCCAACCCACCAGAATGGGCACACCGACATAGGCCAGAAGCAGGGCGAGCATTTTGAGGCCACCACTAAAGAGAGGACCCAGACCAATTTCCGACCATTCGGGCAGATCAAAGTTCCTTTGCTGTCGGATTTGCTGGGCATAGGCAAGCAGGTATCCGAGTGCAAATATGTTGAGCACTGGAACAAAACTAAGGGCTCCCCCCCACAGAACCTTCGGGATCCAACCTGGACGACCGAAAAGCCTGCTGCAGACCGCTTCCAAACTTGGCATAGGTGGTGTATGATGACATGATGGAGACTTTCCGCAAGTCATGAATTTTTCAGAACAGTTAAAATCCTACCAGGATTTGATCAACCAGAGGATGGTTACCGACCTGCCCGAATCTGGGTTGCGCCCGAGCCAACTCCACAGTGCGATGAATTACAGCTTGCAGGCGGGTGGGAAGAGGTTGCGTCCTGTACTTGCCCTTGCTGCCCATGATTTGTTTCCCGGGGAACTGGATCCCGTGCCTGCGGCCCTGGCGGTGGAAATTATTCATACCTACAGCCTGATTCACGATGACCTGCCGGCGATGGATGATTCGGATCTGCGGCGAGGTAGGCCCGCCTGCCATAAGGCCTACGATGAAGCCACCGCAATTCTTGCCGGGGATGCCCTCATTCCGATGGCCTTTGAACTTCTTGCCCGGGAGTACCGTTCTCATCCACAGCTTGGTCTTGACCTGGTGCACATGCTTGCCCGAACTGCCGGAGGGGAAAAGTTGGTCGGTGGGCAGATGGAGGACCTGCTCGCCGAGGGTACCGAGCCGAACGAGGAAACCCTTTCCTTTGTGCATGCCAATAAAACCGCTGCGATGATTGAGACCTCCCTGCTTTTAGGATTTCGTCTGGGCAGTATGGGCGGGGATGAAAAATTGACCCAACTTTTAACTGAGGCAGGACATGCCCTCGGACTCGCCTTTCAGGCAGTCGATGACCTCCTTGATGTGACTTCCACCACCGAAGCATTGGGCAAGGATGCCTGCCATGATGTGGACCGCAACAAAATGACCTGGGTGGCCCTCGCGGGAATCGACCGGGCCAGGGAACTTGCCAGCCAGCACACCGAGCGTGCCTTGACCGCATTTCGGGAAATTGGTGGAGAGAATGAATTTTTGCTCCGTCTGGCGGAACATATGCTGGTGCGGGAAAAATGACCGAGCCGGGCAACCCGGATTTAAGTTCGCAGAACTGGCGGGACCGGTTGCGGGTATCGAGGGATCTTGGCACCGGCTTTGCCGCACCGGGTGGCGAGTTTACCCGGGCTTTGTTTGAGTGGTCAATGATGCCGGGAGGGGACTTCCTGAAAAAAATAATTGCCGGGGCCAGGATGGTGGAACTGGGGGCGGGTATGATGCCCCACGGATATGCCCTCGCCTGTGAGGGGGGAGCGAAGAACTTTGTGGCGGTGGAACCCTTCTATGCCGACAGGCAGGAGATTGCCCAGTTGGGCCTGATTGATTCAGGTGATCTGGGCAAATGCCGTATTCCCCGTAAAGTGGTGGATCAGGATATGCTAGCCTACCTGCAGGGGGAAGCGGATGGTCTTCTTTGCCTGCTTGCCTGCGGAATTGAGGATTGCATTCTTCCTGATGATACCTACCGCAAGAAAGTGGAGGGGGAAATTGAAAGGGTTCTGGAAAAAGACCGTTTTTTTATCTCCTCCCATAGTGACTTGTTTCCCCAGGGATTACTTGCCCGGACTTTTTCATTTGAGCGGCCGTCCACCCCCGGACTGGTCGACCGACTTTGCCTGCACGGCCATACAGAGGCCTTTGAGAAGTGGGGTGAGTTGTTGCCCGCAACCGTCTAGGCCTAGGCTATTTGCCCTTCTTTTGGCTCAGCCGTGCCTTCATGATGAGATAGAGTTCGCGGCTGATCCAAGCATCGGTGGCGGCATAATGTTTTTGGGACTGGCTGAGGGGAAATTTCTGCCAGTTTGAAAGCTGGGCGGATTTAGAAAGGCGGTGAGAAAAGAAGATAGCAGTGAGGTTGCGCAGACCGGTCTGCTCGATCTCCAGGGACTGGGCAAGGGGGGCGAGATCTTCAAACCCGGCCGGTTCAAACTCCTCGATTTTTTTCAGGTTGTAAATGTCGTCCTTGATCGCCACCCCGGTTTTGGCAATATTGGGGTCCTCCAGTATGCGAATCAGGGGTCCAAGCTTCATGGTCGGATAGAGACGGAAGAGAAAAGCCTGGTCTGCGGTGGAAAATTGAATGAGGGCAGGAGGGTTATTGGGCCCACGCTTAAAATTGGGCTTACACTCGATATCAAAGCCGAGGATTTTCTGCTTGGCCAATCGGTCGGCATATTTCTTGAAGGACTTGGCATCCTCGGCAAGGTGAATGGTACCGTGAAAACGGATTAGGGGAAGTTCATTGATGGCGGCTTTTTCAAGCCGCTTGGGGAGTTCGCCCTGGGGCTGATCGAGGGTGGACATCTACTTAGATGGTCATACTGAGCCCATCGTAAGTGAAGATAACTTCATGGGGGTGACTCCTTGGGGAGGGGGCTCCGGGGATGCCCGGTTTCGCTTCGCGGACGGCATGCTTGGTGCCGGCAAGGAACTTTCGGGTGTGGGAGAAGAACTCCGATACATCATCATCCGTCGCATTGGGGTCATGGTGCATGATGGCCAATTTTTCAACATTTCCACGGGCCGCCAGTTCCACCCCCATCACATTGCTGGAATGCCCCCAGTGCTCTCGGGCACCGATTGACTGGGAATGAGTGTAGGGGGCGTCAAAGATAAGGAGGTTCGCTTCCCGGATAAATTCGATGTAGGGATAATCCCGGGTGTGGGCACCTTCCCCATGTTCGCTATCGGTGGAGTAGACCACACTTTTGCCTTCCGCGTCCACACGATAGCCATAGGAAACTCCCGGGTGCTTTTGCTCGAAAAGAGAAATTTTGGCATTCCCTACCTCAATAATATCTCCCGGGGTGTGCTCCTCGAAGCTAATATCTGCGGCAAAGGTATCGAAACCGATGGGGAAGAAGGGTTCTGTCATTTGCTGACGCAGAAAGGACTCGATTCCCTTGTGACCTCCATGAAAGACGATTTGATTGCCGGGCATATAGGCGGGAGTGAAGAAGGGAATACCCTGGATATGATCGTAATGAAAGTGAGAGAGAAAGATATGAAAGGTGGCACCGACTTCTTTTTGGGCCATCAGTTCCTTCCCCATTACCCGGATGCCGGATCCGCCGTCCATGATAATATACTCAGGTGAACCCGTCTCGATGTGCACGCAGGGAGTGTTGCCACCCCAGGTGGAACGGGTACGGAAGTTGAGAGTCTCATCGACGAAGGTGCGTATTTGTCCTTCCGAGCGGAGGTCTTTGCCGCGTGCACTGAGCAGGGCATTAATCACCTTCTGCCTGATCTCGGCAGCATTGGGAGATGTGGGGATGGATCCCCGAGTACCTTTAAAGTGAACTTTCATAAGGGCACCTTCAGTTCAGCGATATGGTGAGGATTGGCAAATAAAAATTGTTGAATCCCCAAAGGCTGAATACTGATAAATCTTCCAATATGTTGACTTGAAGAATTGCCCAAGCATCCCCATTGTTAAATTATGAGCAACGAAGACAATTTACTTCATGTTCCATTTTACCGGGCAGGGTTGGAACGGTTAACTTTTGCAGAGATTCTGGAATCCTTTGTCGATCCGACCAAGAAAAGCGGTAATTTTCACCGTATTTCCGACATGCATGTAAAGATCGGCTTACCAGTGAGTTTCCGTACAGACGATGAGCTGATCCCCATTGCCAAGGGCACCCCCATCACAGAGGAGGCGATGCTGCACATGCTAAAAATTTTACTTAGCGAAAAACAACTCGCCCAAATTACCGATCCTGATGCACCCATGGATGTGGATACCGCATACGAGTGGTTGGAGCATGGGGTTAATTTTCGTCTCAATGTATTCCGTGACCGCGATGGATTGGCTTTCGTGATGAGGGTACTCTCTTCCTCGATTCCAGCGATTGAAAATGTGGGGCTTCCTTCTGAAATGATCTGGAAAGAAATTACTGCCCTTAAGCGTGGACTGGTCCTGGTCACCGGGGTTACGGGAAGCGGGAAGTCCACTACCATTTCCTCCCTGATTAACCATGTGAACCTGACCAGGAAATCACGGATTATTACCTTGGAAGACCCAGTCGAGTTTATTTTCAAAAATGAAAGTTCCATGGTTTCCCAACGCCAGGTGGGGCAGGATGTTCACAGCTTTTCTGCGGGTTTAAAAAGTGCACTCCGGGAAAATCCGGATGTGATCTTTGTGGGGGAAATCCGGGATACCGAAACCGCCACCCTTGCCTTGAGTGCAGCGGAGACGGGGCACCTCGTTTTTTCTACCCTTCATACCCGTGATGCCAAGGGAGCTCTGAGCCGTATTGTGGACATGTTTCCGGCGGAGCAGGCCAAGTTTATCTGCCTGCAACTCTCCTTTAGTCTGTCCTATGTGCTCAGTCAAAAACTGGTTCCAAGGATGGATGCCAGCGGCCGGATTCTGGTCATGGAAGTACTGAAAAATGTTCCTGCCATCGGAAACCTCATCCGTACGGGCAACTGGCAACAGGTCTACTCTGCGATGGAGACCCAGTCCAGGGAGGGTATGCTGACCATGGAACAGCACCTCCTTTTTCTGTATCAGCACGGAATTATCAGTCAGGAATCCGCCATTGCCTATGCCAATGATGCAAGTTTGATTGAGAGATTGAACCAACCGCAGTAATTTTTGCATTTTGCAGGGTATGAAGTTTTGGAGGATGAGATTTCTTCGCCTGCCCCCGAGAGCATCCCGGATGGGCTTCATCTTGGTCTCTCTGCTTGCCCTTGGCGGTCTCGCCTTTAAGGAAAATAATCAAACTTCACCCGCTGATGCACCCAACCGAACTGAAAAAAAACAAGTAAAAGTGGACAAGACAGAAGAGCAATGGAAAGAGAGCCTTACGCCTGAACAATTCCGCATCCTCCGCAAGGCGGGCACGGAACGACCCAATGGAAAGGTCTATGATGAATTCAAAAAGCAGGGACGCGGGGTCTATTTTTGCGTGGGTTGTGATACGGAGCTTTTTTCCTCGAATGAAAAATTTGATTCCCGCTGCGGTTGGCCCTCCTTTTTTGATCCATCCCAGGCGGAAAATGTAAAAACATCGGTTGATTACCTGCTTGGTTATCCTCGGACCGAGGTTTTGTGTGCAGTCTGTGACGGTCATCTCGGGCATGTCTTTACCGGTGAGGGCTTTGATACCCCCACGGACAAAAGGTACTGTATCAACGGCACCGTGCTGAGGTTTGTTCCTGCAAAAGATAGTGATTCCGGCAAGGTTGCCGAATAGTCCTTATGCCTACTCTCTTTCCTATCCGCGTAGCTGCCTGCTTTGCCCTTATATTTACTTGTGGGGTCTTGCTGGGCAACGATAGCAAAGAAACGGGAGTGACTGCGCTAGATGTGGTTATACCATCCTATGACAAGGAGGGTAGGCTATCCTGGGAATTGCGTGCCCGTTCTGTGGAGTCGGTCGGGGAGGACCAGTTCTTCGCCCAACAACCTATCCTCGAAATGCTCAATCGCCAGAACGGCTCGAACCTTGCTCAATCGGATCGAGGAATTTTTGATCTCGCCAAGGGCAGTGCCCATGGGGAAAACACGATGAAGTTAACAGGAGATGGCTTTGAGGCAGTGGGGCGTGAATGGAGCTTTGAGGAGCGAAAGCCAAACCAAGCCCAGCGGGTAAGGTTTGAGCAGCAGACTGCCATTGGCTTTGACGATGATTTCGATCAACTGCTCGCCGGGTTGCCACCCAAGACTGATGATTCAGTTGTCCCCGAAAAGAAGAGAATATCTCGCCCTAAGCCTGTTGCAGATATCGGTCCTTTTCCCACCCTTGCCTATGCCCTGAGCTTCGAGTTAATTTCCCTCGATTCCGGTGGGCATCAATTCATTCTCGACGGGGATGTGTCGGTCAATACCGGGGATGCATCGATTACCTGTGACTTTGCGGAAATCCTGTTGGGAGATGGAAAAGAGGGGGAAATGGAAATTTCTAAAATTGATGCTTCTGGTTCTGTTCAACTTACCCAGGTTGGCAGAGATTGCTGGGCGGATCACTTGCAATGGGACTCCAATGACTCACAGGTAACCCTTAGCGGGAATGCCCGGGTGCTCGATACGGAGTGGGGAGAGGCGGTAGGAGAAAAAATTCTCCTAGAAAAGGGCAGGGGGCGGGCTCAGGTAATCGGAGGCAAGCAGGGACGATCCAAACTTTCCCTTCCTCATCTTCCCGGATTTTCATTCCCTAGTCGAAAAGGCCCTGCCCAGCAACCCGAGTGATGCGATGAGCGAACGACCGAAATTGGAGGCCAGCAGGTTGTCGAAAGTCTACGGCAAAAAGGAGGTCGTCCGGGAAGTCAGCCTCGATGCCCAGGGGGGAGAAATTGTTGGCTTGCTTGGTCCTAATGGTGCAGGCAAGACCACCACCTTTTCCATGGTCAGTGGATTTGTTTCACCCACATCAGGCAGTATCCAGTTGGACGGAATCGATTTTACGCCTCTTCCGGCCTACAAGCGGGCGAGGCAGGGGTTGGTCTACCTGCCGCAGGAGTCTTCCATCTTCCGCAAACTGACGGTGGAGGATAATATCCGGGTGGTGGTGGAAACTCTGGGAGTGAGTAAAAAAGAGGAGCAGGAAATCATTGAGCATCGTCTGGCCGAACTGAGGCTGACGAGCCTGGCCAGACAAAAAGCATACACTCTTAGCGGGGGAGAGAGAAGAAGGCTGGAGATCACCCGGGCTTTGGTGCTGAAGCCAAAATTTCTCCTCCTGGATGAGCCTTTCAGTGGGGTCGATCCCATCAGTGTGAGCGAGGTGACCTCGATTATTACTGATCTGAAAAAGCAGGGAATGGGGATTTTTCTGACCGACCACAATGTCCGAGAAACCCTCCGGGCAGTCGACCGTGCCTACCTTCTCTACGAGGGTGCGGTACTGGCCCATGGTGATGCGGATTTTTTGCTTTCAGACCCCGAGACCCGCGAAAAATACCTCGGTCATGATTTTCAGGCGTAATCTAACCAGACCCCCACTTGCCCTATGACCCAGTCAGCCTTACCCGAATATGTTGAGAGTATATCCGTTCGAGAATTTTACGAAAAGTATCAGAAGCGCCTTCTGCTGAGGCTGGTCACCCACCCCAAGACCTTATCGAGGAGCACCATCCGGGAACGTAGTATTAACCGACCGGCTTTGGCGGTGACCGGATATTTTAAATATTTTGCCCACAAAAGAGTCCAACTCTTCGGGGCGGGGGAGATGGGTTATTTCAGGGAACAAAAACCGGAACTTAGGATGAAAATTCTTGAAAAAATGGCCGGTAAGAAAATACCCTGCGTAATCATCTCCAGGAACCTTGCCCCCACTCCTGAAATGATTGAGGTCTTTGAGACGCACGGGGTGCCCGTCTTTCGTACCACTCTAACATCCAAGGCATTTACCACCGAAGTCACTGTGCTACTGGAAGAACGGTTTGCCCCCATCACCACCTGTCATGGCACATTGATGGACATCCGTGGCATTGGTACGCTGGTCCGGGGTGATAGTGGGGCTGGGAAAAGTGAAGCTGCCCTTGCCCTGCTGGAGAGGGGGCATAGCCTGGTGGCGGATGATTTGGTGAGAATCAAGCTGCTCAGCGATCATACACCGGTTGGATTTTGTGATGAGGTAAGCCGTGGATTCATGGAGTGCCGTGGGATAGGAATAATCAATGTTGAGGAATTGTTTGGTATCCGGTTTATCCGGTTGGAAAAGAAAATCGAGCTGGTCGTGACCTTTGTGGAGGGAGCTAAGGACATTGAGATAGACCGCACCGGTCTGGAGCGAAAAACCTACGAGATTTTGGGTGCTCAAATACCCCATATGGAGATTCCCCTCCGCCCAGGAAGGGATATGGCAAGGTTGGTCGAGGTGGCAGCTATGGTCCAGGCGGCAAGAAATTTGGGCCACGATTCAGCCACGGACTTCAATGAAAAATTGTTAAAAAAAATGGCGGAGCAAAGTAAATTGTAGGTAAAATTTTAACTTCATTTTTGTATAAGTCCCCCAAAATCAGAGTGCTTGCGAAACAGAGCGAAATTCGATTTTTGGCAACCTAAAAATGTCCAAAAACTTACTTACGAATCGATGTGAATAAGTTGTGAGAAACTTTGCCGTTTTTGAGGAATTTTTTTCTTGGTTAACCGGGCAAAGTGGTTCAAAAAAGACCTTCTACTCAAATGACTCCCCCCCTTCGGAGTTCCCCTTTACCCCTTAATATAAAATCCCTAAACTCTTGAGATATAAACTATTAAGCAATTATTCGCTTGGCTGCTCATGCCTCTCTTCGTTTGGATGTACCGAGCTTGTGAATTTTTGGAACTTACTAGTAATCAATGGTTTTAGGGAGATCTGTTAACCCTGTGAATAAAACTCAGATTTCAGACCCTATGACTGAATTAACTGCCACCCCTGAAACCTTCTGGAGCTCTCTCAGAGACAATCTCTTAGAGGTCATTCCTGCCGATACTTTCCGTGTCTGGTTTGATAACATCCGAGTGGGCCGTCTCGACGAGGATGGTTGCGAACTGATCACTCCGAATGAATTCTCCGCCATTTGGATCCGGGACAATTACCTCGATGTGATCCGGCAGGAAGCGGACCGACTTGTTGGCCATCCTTTCACGGTTGAGCTACTGGGTGCTTTTGACGATGAGGATGCACAACCCGAGAACCGTCTCAAAAGCAGCAAAACGGGCAAAAAGCCATCGGCACGGGTTAGTGGGCCCTCCCTCAATGGACGCTCCCTTGGAATCAATCCCAAAAATACTTTCAACAACTTCATAGTTGGCCCGGGAAGCGAGCTCGCTCATGCGGCCTGCGTGGCGATTTCCAACGCACCTGCCCATGCCTACAACCCCCTGTTTCTTTACGGGGAGACGGGGCTGGGCAAGACTCACCTCATGCACGCGGTTGCCCATCAGGCACTCAACCGCAACCCAGCCTGCAGGATCGCCTATGTCTCCTGTGAGAAGTTTACTAACGAGTTTATTCGAGCCATTCAGGAAAATACCCTGACCAAGTTCCGCTCCCGTTATCGCAGTGTGGACTATCTACTGATTGACGATATCCAGTTTCTTGCCGGCAAGGAGCGTATTCAGGAGGAGTTCTTTCACACATTCAACGAAATTTATGAAGCTCAGCGTCAGATTTTTCTGACCAGTGACCGTCCTGCCGGGGAGATTGATAAAATCGAGAGCCGCTTGCTTTCCCGTTTCCAGTGGGGGTTGGTCACCGATATTCAGGCACCTGATCTTGAAACCCGTGTGGCTATTCTTTCGCGCAAAGCGATTGCCATGGGAATCACCATAGAGCCGGAAATTCTCGAGTTTTTGGCCAAAAATATCTCTCGCAATGTCCGTAGGATGGAGGGGGCACTTACCCGTGTGGCTGGTTATGTCGGGCTAACCCGTAAAAAAGCGGACCTTGACACTGTGCAGCGCTTATTGCGCGATATCCTTCGGGAGGAGAACTTGAGCCGTATTACCATGGAAACCATTCAAAAGAAGGTGGTTGATTATTACCACCTGAGAATGGCTGACATGCTTTCGAGGAGACGACCCGCTAATATTGCTTTTCCCCGGCAGGTTGCGATGTATTTATCAAGAATGCTCACCGAGCACTCCCTTCAGGAAATTGGCAGTGCCTTCGGAGGGAGGGATCATGGCACGGTTATTCATGCCTGCAAGACAGTCGAGAACATGATGGACCAGGATAATTCCATCAAGCATTCCGTCGAATTTCTTAGGGAGCAACTCTCCCAATCGATGGAATAGTTTCTTGTTCCCTAAAATTTGCGTGCTTGTAAAAGCCGACAAATATTTCTAATACCGCAAGGCATGATTGACGATATTCAACAGAATGGTGCAGGTGATGATTCTGCCTCCTCCGCAACCGCTATTGTGCCCAGCGAGGAGCAAAAGAAAGAGATTGCCCGCTGGGTGGCTGATGGAATGGGATTGTCCGAACTCCAAAAAACGCTCGATGCTGAATTTGGCATCGTAATGACCTATATGGATGTCCGTTTTCTTGTCGACGATCTGGATCTTTCTCTCGTCGATCTCGAGGAACCTGCCCCTGAAAAGGATGAAGAGGATTCGGTGAAAGACGCCGGTGCAGAATTGGATGAGATGGAAAGTACGAGTGGCGTGCAGGTGGAGGTCGATACAGTGGTTCCACCAGGTGCCATGGCCAGCGGATCAGTTGTCTTTTCCGATGGGATATCCAAGAGTTGGACTATCGACCAGTTTGGTCGGCTCGGTCTGTCCGGTGGTCAGGAGGGATACAAGCCATCCGATGAAGATCTGATGGAATTTCAGCGACAGCTGGAAGCCTCTCTTCGAGGCAAAGGGATTTAAGTGACCCTTTCTCTTGGAGTTGGGGAATTTAGAGTTTGGTAATCTGCCCGACTGCCTGCAAGAGGAGTTGAAAGTCGAAGTTATCCTTTTCCTTAATTTTGTCAGAGGGCCATGCGGGCATTTGTTTTAATACATCCTCGGTACCGCGGTTTATTTTTTCAATGTGAAGAGCTCCAATCTGAAGCTCAGTAAGATCACCGGATAATTCGATATGCAGGCTGGATGGCTTGGGGGTTGGAGTATGATTTTGCAAGCTGTTCATCTGGAACTTCGTGCCAGTCTCGGTGGCGGCGGGCGGAGTTAGCCACAATCCCTTTTTGGTCATCAGGTGGTTGAGCAAAACTTCCCTGCCTGTACTGGTGGAAAGGTAGGAGTTGTCCACATTTTTTAAGCTTTGGTCAAGGAGGTCATCCATGTCCTTACTAAAATTGAGATTGAAGCTATAATTGAATGAACCCCGTTCACGGTCCCTCTGGATATCGATAGTGGGGACAGGGTAGGCACCCGGTTCGGCAAAACGAAAGCTCGCTCCATCTTCCATGCCATCGAGAAAGAGGGAACTGGAATTTGCATCTGTGCGGTAAGCAAAGAAGGGAGTGACTCCACGATGGGCATGTAATTCGAAGTATTTTGATTTTACAGAAACAGCAATGTGCCCGTTAACATGCCCATCATTGTTCTCCCCGGCACCTTTCCAGGCAAACCTTACATAGAGGGCATCCCGGGGTTTGATAATTTCGTTGAATACCTTTTCGAATTGGGAGAGAAGGAGTTTTTTTCGGCTTTCCTCAAATTCTACGCCATCAGCGAAGGATTTTGCGGTGGTGGCCCATGCCTGGCCATCTTCTCCATTGGGAGAGGACTGAGCGTATTTGAGGGTATCAAGAGTGGATTCCCGATTTTCGAGAATAGCCTGAGCGAAAGCAATAAATACCTGATACTTGGTTGACTTGGCCATTTCATGGGGCAGACGAGATATCAGGTCCTGTGCTCTATGGGGGTTCGGATCGGGGGAAAAAAGGGTACGATTGATCTGTAATTCGATAATCTGGGAAGAGTTGAGCTGGCCCTCCTCGAGCAGGGCGGAGAAGAATTTCACGCAGTATTCCGAATCGGGATGAGAAACTTTGGAAAGTTCAATAACTTGCTCAAGCGGTGAGCGATCCGAGGTAATGATTTCAATCAGGTTTGCATAACTGGGATTTTCCCTGAGTTCGGCAAGGGCTTGGGAGAGGTTGTTGGGAATCTCAGTCTGTTCTGCATGCTTGCTGATGAGGTAGGCACGGATGCGAAGTGATGGATCGTAAAACAATTTCGGTCCGTGGAGACGGCCCAACAGGTTTAAAGTTTCGCAAAACCTTTTAGAGAAATTCGCATCATGCGGGTCGTTTTCTTCGGTTTTGGTCAGGAGTAATTGGTTGAGCCGGGGAGAGCCTGCATCGAAAGAACTGAGAAAAAATAGACTGGGCAGGCTTCCGAGGTAATCAAACATCAACAGGTTGGTGGCCTCTTTGACCGCATCGATATTCTCGGCCGCCTTGCTCATCATGAGGTAATCCAATGCCACCCGGGCCGATTCAGGTGAGTTGGGCTGATTCGATAGAAATTGCCGTGCCTCAGTGAGGTAGCCTCCCAGGTCCCCATTCTCAAAGTAGTCCTCATAAAAGGGAATCCTTCCACTCTCGTCGGCAAAGAGTACGGCACTGCCGAAGAAAAACAAAGGTGTAAGAAAACGGAGAAATTTAAAGTTCATCGGGTAATAAAATAATCTTTGCATTCGATCGATAAGGTCAATGAAAAGAGGAAAATGCCCCTTGAAAAATATCGAGGGTTTTCTCTAGGGTATCGGAATCATGAGCGGTGCTGATAAAGCAGGTCTCATAGGAGGAGGGAGGCAAATACAGTCCATTTTCTAAACAATGATGGAAAAAGGCATTGAAATGCTCATGCTTTGCACTGACCGCCTGTTCAAATTCGGTGACCGGTTCGTCGGTAAAGAACAAACAATACATCGAGCCCACCTGAGGTACCTGCAGGGGGATTCCTCGGTCTTTGGCCATACTTTTCAATCCACGGGCAAGCTCTTTCCCCATGGAGTCCAGCCGGTCATAGGGATCTGCCTCCTTCAACAATTTCAAAGAAGCAATCCCTGCGGCCATGGCCAGGGGGTTGCCACTCAAGGTGCCTGCCTGGTAGACAGGACCGAGCGGAGCCAAATGATTCATGATTTCCTCTTTTCCTCCAAAGGCACCCACGGGCAGACCACCACCGATGATTTTGCCAAGGGCGGTAAGGTCCGGAGTAATTCCGGTTAGCTTTTGGACACCACCGGAGGTTAACCGGAATCCGGTCATGACCTCATCAAAAATCAGCACCACCCCGTGCTCGGAGCAAAGCTTGCGCAAGCCCTCAAGGTAGCCGGGCAGGGGGAGGATCAGCCCGCAGTTTGCGGGGTAGGGCTCGACGATGAGGGCCGCTACCTCACCGGGGGAAGTGCGGAGGGTACCCTCGACCGCATCGAGATTGTTGTAGGGAAGAACGATGGTTTCGGCCGCGAAGGAGGCCGGCACGCCGGCGCTGTCAGGGTTGCCGAGAGTGAGAGCACCCGAGCCTGCTTTGACCAACAAGCTGTCGACATGCCCGTGATAACAACCAGCAAATTTGATGATTTTATCCCGCCCGGTGTAGCCGCGAGCCAGGCGAATAGCTGACATCGTGGCTTCCGTCCCACTGTTACACATCCGCACCTTGTCTACGGAGGGTACGAGTTCCACAATCAGTTCGGCCATTTCCACTTCCAGTGGGCCGGGCGTGCCAAAGCTGGTTCCGTGGGTCAAGGCATCCGCAATGGCCTCCCGGATCACGGGGTGGTCGTGGCCGTGGATTGCCGGACCCCAGGTGCAGACATAGTCGATCAGTTCCTGCCCGTCCGCAGTGGTCAGGTGGCTACCTGATGCCTTTTGGGTGAAGAAGGGGGTTCCGCCCACCGAGCGGAAGGCCCGCACCGGGGAGTTGACCCCGCCGGGAATGAGTTTCTTGGCCCGATCGAAGAGAGATTCAGATGTGTTCATGATGGAAATTTTCTAATTGGAGTATTTTTGGACGATGGGCATGCGCCGGCCGATACCAAAGGCGAGAGGAGTGACCTTAAGGCCCGGAGCTGCCTGCCTACGCTTGTATTCATTGCGGTCGACCAAGGAAACGATTTTCCGCACCGTTGCCTCATCAAATCCTTCGCCAATGAGGGCGTCAATCGATAACCCCTTCTCAACATAACCATGAAGAATACCGTCCAATACCTCGTATTCGGGCAGGGAATCACTGTCCTTTTGGTCGGGGCGAAGTTCTGCGGAGGGTGGTTTTTCGATGGTATTTTTGGGAATGATTTCTCCACTTCGGTTCAGGTGTTTGGCCAGAGCAAAGACCTTGGTTTTTGGGAGGTCGGAAATGACTGCCAGTCCACCGCACATATCCCCATAGAGGGTGCAGTACCCCACCGCCAGTTCGCTTTTGTTTCCGGTGGTCAGGAGGAGGGCACCCAGTTTGTTGGAGACCGCCATCAGTAAAAGGCCCCGACTGCGGGCCTGGAGGTTTTCCTCCGTTACATCGGCATCCATCCCAGCAAAGAGGGGAGCGAGTTCGTTTTCTGCGGAGTCGACTATCTTCTGGATGGGTAAAGAGTGGTAGGCAATGCCAAGGTTTTCAGCGAGTGACCTTGCGTCGTCCCGGCTGTGGTCACTGGAAATGGCGGAGGGCAGACTGATCCCGATCACATTGTCTTTTCCCAGAGCCTCCACCGCCAGTGCGGCGGTGACCGCAGAATCAATTCCTCCGCTGAGCCCGATCAGTCCCTTCTTGAATCCACTTTTGTGGGCATAGTCGCGGAGTCCGAGGACCAAAGCCTGGCGGATGGATTCCATTTCAAGTTCAGCTTCCTCTTCCATCTCCGTCGGGGCGGAATCTAAGTCAATCACCGAGCAGGAAGACTCAAAGGAAGGTGCCTGGCTGATCGTCTTGCCATTGGCAGAAAGAGCGATGGAGGAACCATCAAAGATCAGTTCATCGTTACCTCCTACCGCATTTACATAGAGCAGGGGGCAATTTACTTTTTTCACCACTCTGCGGAGGAGTTCTTTTCTTTGGTTCTTTTTCTGGTGGTGCCAGGGACTGGCAGATAGATTGATTAGTAGATCGGGCTGAAGGGTCTGGATTTCTTCCAAGGGATCACTGCAATGCAGGTCTTTGTCGAGATTCCAAATATCTTCGCAGATCGTGACCGCAAATTTTTTGCCCAGATGAAGGAAGGACAGAGGAGCCTGACCAGAGGCAAAGTACCGGTCTTCATCAAATACATCGTAGGTAGGCAGAAGTCTTTTCTGAAAGATCTGGGTGACAGTGCCATTTACACAGAGTGCGGCGGCATTGAAAAATGGTTCCTTACCTATTTCGGTTCCCTGCTGAGGAAATCCGATCAGGGCCGGGCAGGGGCCGGTCTGCCCAGCAAATTCTTCCAGAGTTCTACGACAGTCCCCTCCAAAACGCTTTTTTAAGAGCAAGTCCCGCGGTGGATATCCGCAAAGGGCGAGTTCGGGGAAAACGATCAGGTCCGCTCCTTGTTCGACTAATTGGGCATAGGCATCGCTTGAAAGCTGGAGGTTTCCGGCAAGATCACCTACTGTGGAATTGATTTGAGCAATTCCAATCTTCATTTTGCTGAACTAATTCGATAGGGTGACATGAAAAGCTATGTATTATGTCCACCAATCCTCAAAAAGCGACCCTGAACCCAGTTGATTCCTTTATTTTAGCGTCCGGTTCCCCGAGAAGAAAAGAACTTCTTGGTCAATTTATTGACGACTTTAAGATTATCACATCCCATGCGGAGGAATTAACCGCTCATCCAGACGGCGTGTGCCCGATGGTCTCGGAAAATGCAAGGATCAAGGCCCGTCAGGTTGCAGACGATTTTCCAAATGCATGGGTTCTAGGGGCGGATACCACCGTGGCTTTGGCGGAGAAGGTTTTTGGCAAGCCGTCTTCTATGGACGAGGCAAAAAATATGTTGCGGGAACTTTCGGCCAAGGCACATCAGGTGCATACCGCAGTATGCCTAATCAACCGGAAACTGGGCTTGGAAGAAGTGGAGGTTGTGACCAGTGAAGTTTATTTTCATGAACTCAACGAATCTATAATTGAGGAGTACTATCAGGGGGTCGATCCGTTGGATAAAGCGGGCGGGTATGGTATTCAAACACTGTCTCATCTTATTATCGATAAATTCGAAGGTTCGTTTTCCAATGTAGTCGGTTTACCTGTGGAATTACTCAGGTTATGGTTCAATAAATATAAAATACTGAATACGGAATCAGTATCCGATTGCCCAGATGCACTTGCCAAAAAGAGCAGTCCATCTTAATTAAAATTCCCAATGAAGAAGTTTCTTCTGACCTTTGTCCTCCTGTGGATTGCTTTTCTTTGCTTTGTTATTTTCAAGGATAAGATTGAGCAATTTCTATCATACCAGGATTCAGAGGAATTAGATTCAATTAGCCAGGTGAAAGAGGATGCTCCCATTATTGCCAAAGAATCTGTGCAAGAAAAGCAACCTGTTATGGTAGTCCCCAAGCCAGTTGTGAAGAATTCAGTTCCTTTTGATCCACTCCCTCCCGTGGAGATGGAGTCGGGCAGTGAAGAGCCTAAATCCGTCGCTAAAGAGCAAGTAAAGGCTGTAGAAAAAAAACTGCCCGATCCACGCGGTATGGTTATTGCTGACTACGATAAGGACCCTTTTGGGCTGATTTGTACCAAATTTGAAAGGGTTCCTTCCCGCTTTAGCCTTTTGTCCTGGGAGGGCACAAAAAGAGTGGTTCTGGAAGATTTGGAAAATTATGATTATGGAACCATGGCTTACCCTCGATACATTTTTAACATTCGTCAGCCATACAAAGAAATGAGGCACGCAAAGACCGGGAAACCAAGGTTTGTCCCATGCTCTGCGAGTGATCCAAATAAACGAATCTTACTCCAGTCGATTAACATTAAACACGAGGCTCAGAATTTTAGTGCTTTAACCAAACCCCTGGCATACCTGGTGATTAGGGATTTCAAGTTTGGTGGCATTCCCTATCAAATAACCAATGAAATGGAGAAACCTCTCACTTCATCCTATGCCATCGAAGTGGAGCAATTTAACGGCCCACAAAAGTTCTTTCATAATCTTACTGGCAAACCTAGAAATCACACTTTTGGGGGTTGGGGATTTGAATACAAAATAATCGGGCAGAACAACTCTGATCGTACCCTTACCATTCAAAGAAAAGAATTAAAAACTGGAAAAATCACTCGCAAAGACATCTCCTGGGATGTTGATGTACCTTAATGAAAATTCGCAACTTAATTTCCTCCATTTCAATATGGGTTGCTCTTCTACCTGTCTTTGGGCACGAGGAGGTCGATAGCAGGTGGATTTCCGTAAAAGGCCGTGGGGTTGTTGAATCTGCTCCTGATCTAGCCATTCTTCAACTTGGGGTAGTCTCCGTGGCCAAGACTGCCCAGCTTGCCACCGCTTCCAATAACCGGAGTATGGAAAAGATTTTTGAGAATTTGCATAGGGAAGGCATTGAGGAAGAAGATGTAGAAACCAGCAATTTCAACCTCGCTCCCCAGCGTGAGTACAGAAAGAACTTGCCCCCCCTTATTGTTGGTTTTCAGGTTTCAAATACCCTGATGGTTAAAATTCACGATCTTGAAAAAGTCGGCGTAGTGATGCAGGCGGCCATCGAAGCTGGAGGAAACAATTTCCAGTCTCTTGAATTTACGATCTCTGACCCATCCGAGCAAGAAGAGGAAGCTAGAAGGAGAGCGGTTGAGGATGCAGTCTTGCGTGCTGAAGCCCTTACCGAACCACTTGATGCAGAGGTGGGCCAACCGATCACGATTCAGGAAATTCAGTATTCTCACCCCCCTCAACCTCATCGTAGAATGATGATGGCCGATGCCCTTCATGCAGAAAGTGCCAGCGTTCCTGTGCAGGCACCCAAGGATCTAATCACCACGGTGGAAGTGCAAATCAAGTTTGCTTTGGAATAGGCTCTGCCAAAAGGACGCTTATTCCCAACTTGACCGTTTCCTGGTTCCTTTTATTATGGGTCGTTTATTGGATGCCGGCGTAGCTCAGTTGGTAGAGCAGGAGACTCTTAATCTTTTGGTCGTGGGTTCGAGTCCCTCCGCCGGTACCACTCCTTTTACTGCCCGGAAATAATTACTTTTAGGGCTTTATTTTTGGGGATTGAGCGGGGGGAAGACCCATTTGCGTATTGAAGAGTTAACCCCTGGAATGGGAAAGTTTTTCCATAGGCCACATCACGGGAGAAGCTCATTCCCGAACCTGCGGGCATGAAGGAAATTTTGTTACCATAGGGTGACCCCATCACTGTGAATGCATTCATGCCATTAAATGCTTTTCCTTTATATTTCGTATTGGTAATTGCCCATTTTTCATCGAATGGGTATTGCCGTCTTGAGCCGGAAACAGGGTCGATGTAGAAACTGGCATCCCCAACGATGGACTGGATTTGTGGCAAAGTCGCATTTTTGGAATTTGGAACAATTCCGGGGACGGAAACCCCAATGCGAATACTTGTCGGTTGATATTCTCCAGACGGATCGGTCATTTTTGACCAAAGGAGAAGCCCTTTATCGTTCACCTCTATGTCGTACTGGAATTTACCACCATTGTTAAAAGTGCCGGTCACTGTGGTGTGGGCTCGCTTCATCGATGGTTCGGGTGGGTTTTCAAAACCAGTGATAACCCGCGCTCTTCTGCGGTGTTTTTCAGGATTGCTTTTATCGGTGTATCTTGTGCCAAACCCGATTCCAAAGGTTTTGGGGGTTTGCGAAGGGTCTTTGCTGTTTTTGAGCCAAATTTTGACCGAGGCACCACTGGAACTGAGGGCCGCATCGAATTTCTCGGTCTGAATGACTGTGTTGTAGCCCTTAAAAGGACCATTGGCGAAGTATCCAAGTTTTGAACCTTTCGCGGGTATGCTGGTTACGGCAGGCTTGAGCTGTTTTGCTTTTCTTCTTAGTGCTTCAATGAGGGCCTGTGAGGAAGTACTAAACTTATTCCAGGGTAATTCAACCGGGGTAGAGCGGCCGGTGAGTTGGAGGATGGCACCGTCATTATCTGCATCAATAAAGATAGCTGATATGGTGGTTCCTTTAGTGTTTTCGAAAGAGTGAGTTTTTTGGAGATCACCCGCAGTGACCTCTGGGACTTTCATTTTCTCACGTTGTTTGGCAAAAGCTTCGAGTTTCTTCTTTCTTTGGTCATTCAGTTCACCGAGTTTCTCCGCAAGTTTGACGGAGTTCTTGTCCAGGTCAGAAATGCCTAGATTTATACTGCGATCCTGACCAACAAGGAGTTCGAGCTGTTCTCCATCAAAATCGATAAATTTCGCCCGCAGAGGGCGCCCGTCGTCGCTCATCCACACCTGTACGGCATCGAGATCGAGTGGGCCGTCCGGATCTGTCGGTTCCATTTGCGGACTTGGAGGAGCAGGGGTTGGTTGAGTTTTTTCTGCTACCACTGGTGCGGGGGGGGGCGGTGGAGGGGAGAGCCGTCGTGCAAGTTGCTTTGATTCCTCGCTCAGGTTCGCCATGGGGAGAATAAAGGGTTGTCCATTCCATGAAACCTGTACGGCAGTGGCTGTGGCATTGACAAACTCTGCCCGGATCACCCTGCCTTGCAGGTCTTTCCAGTCGTAGAGCGGTTTTGATATCTTTTGAACGGGTTGGGGTGTTGTTTGGCCAGACAAGGCCTCTTTGCTAAGTTTGATGGCCAGAGCCTTGGAGAAGGCACTGAGCGAATCAAGGGGGAGGTCAAGTTCCTGTCCCTCCATGGAGATGGTGACGGAGCTTGCATCGGCCCGCACGAATTCCGCCTCAATTTTCTGTCCGTTCACATCAGTCCAGACATAAGTCTTCGCCCAGACCAAGTAGGCAGGGCTCCAAAAGAGCAAGAGGCAAAGCAGGGACTTTAGGGGCATGATAGAAGATTTACCTTGGGGTAGGGCACGGTGTTGTCAATCCTAGGAAGGCGAGTCCGCAAAAGCCTGCCTGAGGTTTTCCAGGGAAATGCGAGCACATTCCTCTGGATTGGGGAAATAATCAAAGGCTTCTACCGAGACCCACCCTTGGTAACTGGTGCTTCGGAGAGTGTGGGCAACCTCATTGATATCGGTGGGGCCTTGTCCGGGGCCGCGCAGATTGGAGTCGTTGGCATGGAAGTGAATGCAGTCCGCGTGATACTCACGGATGGCATGGCAGACACCGTGAGGTTCCGCAGTCATGGCCTTGACATCGAGGTGCAGTCCGCATGCAGGATGGTTGACCGCCCGGACGAAATCCCTTCCCTGTTCGCAGGAACTAAGAAAATCGGTCTCCACTTTGGCTAGCGGTTCAATCGCAAAAGCCACCCCATCTCCCTCGATCTCCCGGCAAACTTCCTTCATCAGTGATACTGCCCATTCAAATGCTTCTTCATAAGAAACTCCCGGCAGGAGGTTCCGCTGTTGAGGGCTACCCAATACGAGGATGGAACCATTCATTCTCGCAGTCAGTTTGCCTAGGTGAATGAGGTAATCCTTGGTCGCATCGAGTATCGATGGATCGGTATGGGTGAGATGGAGTCCCTCCGTTTCGGCCATCAACCAGTGCAGTCCAACCACTTCCAGTCCTGCGGATTCTGCCGCCTTTAGGCAGCGGTCTGCATCCCTTTCCGCCAGTTCTCTGGGGTTGGGTTGCAGGGTAAAGGGGGCGACTTCCACGCCCTGGTAGCCAATTTCGGCGATTTTCTGAAACGCATCCTTCAGGGGAAGGTTGCGAAAGATCTCATTACACAGGGCAAATTTCATCAGTTCAGGATGCGGGATTATTTGTTTTCCACCAGGTAATCCTCGGGGTAACCGGGGTGAGGAGGCATATCAGAAGTGGGGAGGGCCGGTTGCTTGGCATATTCGGCAAATTTTTTCTCAATCCCGGCTTCCTCGTGAGTGTCAAAGCTGTGGAAGATGATGCGGTAGCGAAAACCGAGAGATTCTCCCTTGGCTATGGTTTGAGCGCCATCCCCTCCCATTCTTTCTGGGGCAAAGGGATTGGCAGCGATCAAACCGTAATCGCGGGCGTGCCACCATGCTTTCTGGTCATTCTTGGCTGGGTTGGTCGGATGACTGAGGAAGGCGATGCCGGCAGGCTTGCCATCGATTTGCCCGAAGTAGTGCACCCAGTCCGCCCGTTTTCCCCAGATCTTTTTTCCGGAAATCCCTTCACTGTTCACTGCCTGCCCAAATACTTTCTTTACCCCCTCTTTGGGACTTGGGGTAAGCCTGAGGTCGGGATCGGT
Organism: Opitutales bacterium; assembly: GCA_038152995.1. Taxonomy (GTDB): domain Bacteria; phylum Verrucomicrobiota; class Verrucomicrobiia; order Opitutales; family Seribacteraceae; genus Chordibacter. Next base: position 5,958 of record JAYOXT010000024.1, on the reverse strand, counting down.
GCGGATACCCAGAAATCCGTCCTTGTAGGCTGGAAAATAAACCGGGCCATTGCTGGCATGAAAATGAATCTCCAGATCTAGGGTGCGGGAGGTTTCATCTCCCCAGAAGTTGAGGGTCCGGGTATCAGCCAGCAGGGTTTTACCTTCCTTGTCCTTCCAGGCGTTGAGGGTCTTGATCAGGGCACGGTCCTCGCCCTGCCTCGTTTCGATTACCCTTCTTTGTTCCACCTTGCCGGAGTTCTTTTTGTCGATGTGCCAAAAGTTTGCCTGGTTGGTCCCTTCGTGTCCGATAAAGATTCCATGGTGGTGAATATGGTCATGAGCCTCACCTGGGGTGTCTTTTTTAAGGGGGTAGTCCCGCAGCATCGACTGGCCATTCGGGCCGATGACCGGCCAAAGAATGGGCTTGGTCATCGAGGAGGTGTCATAGGTTGCGAAGGGTTGGTCCCCGATGGTGAGATCAAAACCCTTTTCCGTGACGGTGATTTTTGCTGGGTGCTGGCTTTTCGGCCGGACTAGGCGGTTGAGGGTGTATTGGACGAAGGGTGCTTTTATACTTTCTCCACTCTCGCTGGTAACATCGAAACTGAGCTCATAAATCCTGCCGGGAAGTAAATTTTCCACTTTGATGTGGAACGGACCAGTGCTCGTTGAACCGATTGCTTCAGCACCAAGAACCTCGTGCGTCCGTTGATCATTCTCTCCAGACCCATACTTGTACCCGTATTGGAAGCGGAAGCTGCGAACCTTGATTTTTTCCGCCAATTTTTCTGCGTTGGCTATGGGTTGAGTAAATTGGACCAGGAAACCATCTGTGGTCAGCGAGCATCCCGAAATATGAAAGGGCACCTCGCCGGAGTAGGTAAGCCGCTGGATTCCTTCATCGGGGCGTTGCCAGCCCCGGGTGGTCGATCCGTAGTAGAGGGACTTTCCGTTGGGGCTCATGGCCATACGTACACCCCCGGCCCGTAGTTGATTGTCTTCGTAGAATAAAACGGCGGCTCCCTGGGTGGCACTATCCACGGTTTCTGGCATCAAGCGAACAATGCGCCGGGCATTTTCATCCGGTACCAGGATTTGGCCGGCAAACGGCCCAAAATTTGCGGATCGAATAACCATGGGCTCGCCCGGGGAGTGCATCAGGTTGCGGGGAAGTTCCATCGCTGGTTTGTTGTACAGTTCATCAAGCATTTTGCGCGGATAGAAAAGAGGCATGCCAAAAGGTTGATAGGCATCATCCCAGACCAGACTGGATGGGTGGCCATAGAACCCACCTTTTTCAATACAGTAAATGGGCGAGCCCCCGCGCCAGTCTCCTTGGTTGTCCCCGCACCAGAGTTTACCCTCGTCATCGCGGGCGATGCCGTTGTGCATACGGAAGCCGTTGGCGTAGGGGGAGAGATTCCCGTCCTGGTCGAGGTGCAACACATAGCCTTTGTGCTTCACGGCAGAGAAGTTTCTGCCCCGCCTGCCATCGTGTTTGTACTCTCCGCGGGAGGTGCTGAAAGTGGGCCCATTGTGGGAGGCGGTTCCCAGGGCGATGTAAAATCCTCCCTCCCCATCTGGGCAAATGGCATTAGTTTCATGGTAGTTTCCACTGATCCCAAAGTCGGAACATAAGTTGCGGTAACGGTCGGCCACACCGTCTCCATCGAGGTCTTCAATCAGGGTGAGTTCCGCCATTTGACTGACCACGATCTTGCCAGGGGCGAGAATTTCCATGCCCATACCGTTGTGCAGACCGGTGGCAAATACCTTCCATTGCAAATTGGATAAGTCCTGCTCAGGTTTGCTGACGACAACATCTCCCCGGCGCAGGCAGGCGTAGAGTAAGCCGTTTTGATCGAAGGCTAGGTCTCCGATTTCCGCGGGTTGGTCAGCGGGGAAGGGAAGGTCTTCCAATATGTAGTTATCCGAGCCGAGTAGTAAGGCGAGGGGAAGGAAAATGGAAAGAGACAGGAAGCGGGCTTTCATGGCAGTGGGTTCAGGGAAGGCTTTTAATAAAGAGGACGAGGGAGTCATACTCAAGGGGCTGAAGTTGGTAGGGAGGCATCATTCCCTGGAGGTATCCTTTGACCGTTTTCGCACCCGGGTTTTGAATGGATTCAATGAGGTAGCCTTCGTCCGCCTTTTGAGCCTGGGCAGAGATAAACTCCCGTTCTGCCTCATACAATCCCTTGAAGGTGGGACCATGGTTAAGTCCCCCATCGGTGGTATGGCAGGCCACGCAGCCCATGCTGTTGTAAAGTTCCTCGCCCTTGGCCAGGGTTGCCTCGGTCAGGGCAATGGCTTTTTGGTCAGTCTTGTAGCGCTTGCCGGCATTGGGGCGGACCACCAAAACGATTTTTCCGGGCTCCTTCGTTTTTACCCGCACCTGTGTCTTGGGGGAAGAGAATGAGAGTGCCTCTTTATTTTTTGAGGTGTAAGTGAGTTCCAAGGTTTGCTTGCCCGGACCTGTTCGGACGGAAACCTGAAAAGAATGAGGGCCGGAGGAAAAAGAAAAAACCGGTTGGCGGGAACTGTCCAGTTCGTACCCGAGGTACTGAGGTTTTCCCTGGGAAGAGATCGATTTCCCGTCTATCTGGAGTGGGTGTTGCCCGACTGCCTGATAGAAAAGAAATCCATGCAACTGGGGTACATAATCAAACCCTTTTCTTCGTCCGCTCGCCTCGTCCCCCCAGTAGTTTTTCATATCGAGAAACCCATCCGTCCAAGCATAGAGCAATCGGCACTCGGTTGTGTCCCACACATAGGAGAGTGATTTGCCCAGGTTAACTGCGATACCCGCAGGGACACCGGCAATCGGGTGATCTTTTCGTTCTCCCATTTCCTGACCGGATCGGGCACTATACTTGGGAACCGAGGTGCCACGGGAGTGATTGCCCAGGACGAGGTCTGGGTCAAGGCCGGGGTCCGGGCAGAAGGTCCGCAGAATAAGGGGCTTTTCTGCACTGCCCATTGGTTTGAGGTTAAAGGTGAGGTAACCCTTGTCTGCGTAATCCTGTGCGTTGAGGAAGCCACAAAATGTAGCGAAAATAAGTACCCCACACTTTAGGAGGTGAGATCGGGTACAACTGAAGTAATTACTTTGCATGAGAATTTTAATAGATTACACAGTGACTTGCTTTACATAAGTAAAACAAACTGCGGGAACTTCGGGCAACCGAAATTGTTCACCTCTTGCTATATTTTTAGCAAACTCCTTTTAAAAATGTCCTAAAGGGTGGACAGTTTGATATTTGGTATTAAGTTGATATATCAAATGAAGGTGAATGCAGATGATAAGTATAATGTGCCGGGTCTGGAGCGCGGTTTGCGCATAATCGAAATGCTCAATGAGCGACCCGATGGTATGAGCATGAATGAGCTGAGCACTAAGCTCGGTATTCCCACCAACAGTGTTTACAGGATCTTGGCGACATTGGAGCGGGGGAATTATGTGCGGAAGCGATCTGGTGGATCTTTATATGAGCTGACCTCAAAACTATTAAGCATGTCTTCCCCGGTAACCGGTACCCCTTCCTTTGTGGAAAGCTCCCTTGCTCAGATGCGTGCCCTGCGCGACGAAACCAAAGAAAGTGTGCTTTGCGGAACTTTGCTTGGTGAGGAGGGGGTGGTGCTTGAACAGGTTGAAGGCCTGCACAGTTTTAGTTTTCGGATCTGCCCGGGGTTGCGCTTTCCCTTGCACACTGCGGCTCCGGGTAAGTTGTTTCTCGCTCATATGGCTGAGGCGGAGAGGGAAGCGCTGCTTGCCCGTTTAGACTTTAAGAAATTTACAATGCATACCCTGACCACTCAAAGTGCCCTGCTCAAGGAAGTCCAACAGGCAAAAATAGATGGTTTTGCAATGGATCGGGAGGAGGAAATGGTCGGTCAGGTATGTGTGGCTGCACCGGTTTTTAACCGATCCGGCCGAATTCTGGGTGCGATCTGGATGGTGGCACCGACCAGTCGGGTATCTCATCAGGATCTTCCTGTTTTAGGAGAAACTGTGCGCACCTATGCAGATGCCATATCTCTGGGTTTCGGATATTCCAAATTGCGGGCTGCGTAACACTTTGATGATGAGCAAATCCATCCTTTCTCTTTGTGCCATCTATCTGACGGCAAGCCTGACTCTTGGGGCAAAACGGGAGTATACCGATGAGCAAATCGCATTTTGGGAGGATGAAGCCTTTCCTGTTTTGGAGGAAAATTGCTGGTCTTGCCACGGGGTTAGTAAAAAAATCCGGGGCGGTTTGGTTTTAACTACTTTGGAAGGCGTGCTCAAGGGTGGTGAGTTTGGTCCAGCGGTGGATTTGGAAAACCCGAAAAAGAGCCTTCTTCTCAAAATGACCTCCCATCAGGACAAGGATCATGAGATGCCCCCGGATGGCAAAATGGCGGACGAGGATATTGCGGTGCTCGCCAAATGGATTGAGATGGGCGTCCCATTTCCTGAGGCCGATGAAGTGGAACCGAAGGGAGAAATCATCCATCACGGTGCGGACTATGAAAAAGGCAAAGCACATTGGGGCTTCAAAAAAGCAGATAAACCTGCGTTGCCGGATGAGAGCCTCGGTTCTCACCCCATCGACCGTTTTGTAAATCATCGTTTGGAGAAAGCTCAGCTTCAGTCGAATGGCAGGGCTGAGGATCAGGTTTTGATTCGCCGGGTATATTATGACCTTACCGGCCTCCCTCCCAGTCCTGCAGAGGTAAAAGCATTTGTGAGCGATCCAAGTAAGGATAAATTCAGCGAACTGATTGACCGCTTGCTCGCTTCTCCGCAATACGGAGAGAAGTGGGGCAGGCACTGGCTCGATCTCGTCCGCTATGCCGAAACCAACGGCTATGAGCGAGATGGCAATAAGCCGGAAATCTGGCGTTACCGCGACTATGTGATCGATTCCTTCAATCAAAACAAACCCTATGACCGGCTAGTTCTTGAGCATATTGCCGGGGATGAATTACCCGATGCGGACGCCGCATCTATCACCGCCACAGGGTATCAGCGTCTCGGGGTGTGGGACGATGAACCGGCAGATCCTACCCTCGCCAAATACGATTACCTCGATGATATTGTGCGTACCTCCGGTGAGGTATTTTTGGGGATGACGATTGGGTGTGCCCGTTGTCACGACCATAAGATCGACCCCATATCGGCGAAGGATTATTACTCCATGCTCTCCTTTTTTGCCAATGTCACTCCCCACCGTCAGGCACAGTCCAACCTGGTGCAGGTAACCTCGGAAAACCCAGACTCGCAAGCTTCCCAAACACGAAGAAACTGGGAAATCCGTTTAAGCCAGCTTCAAAAAAGTGTGCAGTCTTTAAAAAGCGAATTCTTTGCCAAGCTGAATCCGAAGCATCTTCCTAAGGCTAATCTGAATTTGTCGGATGCCCGTGCCGGTGGGCTTGATTGGAAATACTCTTTAACCAATCCGGGAGATGGTTGGGAGACCAACGGGTTTGGCGATGCAGAGTGGCAGGTTGGGAAATCAGGATTTGGTTTGCGAGGAACCCCAGGCTCGATCGTACACACGGAGTGGAAGACCAAAGACATTTGGCTGCGTCACAAATTCGGTCTGGCGGAGTTGCCCGAGTCTCTTTTTCTCTCCTTCCATCATGATGAGGATATTACCGTGTTTTTGAATGGGCGGCAGATTTTGCATCGCACGGGATATTCCACTTACTACCAGACCGAGGATGTCACAGATTCGGCGATTCCAGCCCTGCAGACCGGGCAGAATGTACTCGCTGTCCATGTCAAGCAAACCATTGGTGGGCAGTTTTTTGACCTTTCCCTGCGTGGATTTTCCAAACCTGTCCATTTGGACCACCTGATGAATAAATATGGTAAGGATGTTTTGTCCGCCGGGCGTTTTAATTTGTATAATAAGGACAAAGATTCCCTCGCCAAGCACCTGAAAACCGAGCCATCGGCTTCTCAATATCCGGTACTGGCGGTCGCGGAGA
>JAYOXT010000023.1:0-35222 GCA_038152995.1 Opitutales bacterium | reverse complement strand
CCCCAGTACAAGCTCGTCAACCAGGGAATGTCCCTGTCCGAGTTTAAGTACATTTTCTTTTGGGAATATTTGCACCGTATACTGGGACGGATCGTTGGTTTGATCTGCTTGGTTCCTTACCTCTGGTTTCTGGTGAGGGGAAAGCTCGATTGCGGGTTGAAAATCAAAGGAGCCTTACTCGTTTTACTGGTGGGTGCACAGGGATTGATGGGTTGGTATATGGTCAAGAGCGGGTTGGTTAAGGATCCTGAGGTCAGTCATTTCCGTCTCGCTGCCCACCTCAGTCTCGCCTTTGCAATCTTCGGACTGGCTTGGTGGACTTCGCTCGGTTTGATGCAAAAACCATCGGGCAAATTATCCTTTCCGAGCAATAGCATTAGAAAGTGGGCCATTGTATTGGTTTCCGTTCTAGGTCTGCAAATTATTTATGGTGCATTCACTTCAGGCATGAAGGCAGGATATGGGTTTAATACCTATCCACTGATGGGGGGTGAGTTGATGCCGGAGGCACTCTTTTCAGCATCTCCTTTTTGGTCGAATTTTGTTTCCGATAAATTTTCAGTACAATTCATCCACCGCTGGATGGGAACATGTCTGGCAATAGGCGTACTATACTTCTGTTGGCTTACTCTCAAATCTGGATGTCTGAATGCCTGGCTTTCGAGATGGACTAAACGCACCGCCTTTTTTGTTACTCTGCAATTTACTTTAGGTGTTGGGACTCTCCTTTACATAAGTGACTACCCAGTTTTTCTTCCCTTGATTCACCAGTTTATTGCTTTGTTTCTTTTCGCATCTTTGCTCGCCCTGATTCAAGGGTATGGATGGGCAGAAGCGGATTAATAAATACCTTAGTGTTGTGAATCCTGATGCAGTAAGCCGTTTTGTTGGAGGGTTTCCTCTCCAATAAATACCTCTACTTCACCAGTTGTCGGTACGGAAAGGGGAGGCAGGTAACCCTTCCTGGTTGTAAAGATTCGCCCGAATCGGACAGATGTAGAAGGCATAGCGAACCGCAATTGGTTCTTTCACCTGAGTGGATGATACCACAACCTGGTGACCATCGATTTGCGCATCGGCGGGAAACCATTGCTTGTCGGCACCGGCAATTTCAAATTCGTTAAGCTTACCATTCGGTAATGGATTGGTTGGCTCCGTTCCCTTTTTCTCGCCGACCATTAAGCCACGACCCGTGTGTTTGAAGGAAAGCCGGATTTTCCCGTTTTCAATCTCCTGTTTTTCAAGCAGGGGACCAGATGGAATCAGTTCTTTTTTTCCGTAAGTTTGATGAAGGGCCCATTGAGCAAGCCTCCAGCCTACATCCTGTTTGTTCCGGGGGTGAATATCACCGGGGTTATGAGCGTCTGCCAAGTCGATGATCACTGCCATTCCACTATTGGAAATGTCCAGTGCCTTGAACTGAGCTTCCCTTAGTGGTCCCCAATTATTGGCCCAGGAATGTTTGTCTGGTTCCCCTTTTTTATAAAGGTTACCACTGTCCCAGCTGCAAAGTTGAGTCCAATAAAAAGCAAGGTCTGGGTTTTGGAAGGCCTTTCGCCAGCCATTCACCAGGGCATGTTTCTTTTGATAATAGCTTTCACCCTCATTTCCATTGGATTCACCTTGATACCAAATGGCTCCGCGTAAAGCAAAGGGAGTTAGGGGGTGGACCATAGAATTGTAGATCGCAGAAGGTGATCCTGCTCCGATCTTCGAATCAGGTTTATAAGACGCGGCTTGATCTGCGAGACTGGAAAGCTCGGGCACGGATTGAAACCCATCCACTGTGGTCCAGGGCTCAATTCGGGTTCCCCCCCAGTTGGAACCAATCAGCCCGACGGGTACATTCAGTGCCTTGTGCACTCGGCGTCCAAAATAATATCCGGTGGCACTGAAAGTGGGAATGGTAGCGGGCGAGCAAACCTGCCAGCTGCCATTTCCTTTGGTTTGAGGGAATTGATGAATTGTGTGACCCGGTACATCAAAGAGACGAATCTGGGGATAGTTGGCGTTGGCAATTTCTTCCTGCTGGTTTGCACATTGGCGGACATGCCACTCCATGTTGGACTGCCCCGAGCAGATCCAGACCTCTCCCACCAAAATATTTTGCAACTTTATTTCGTTGCTTCCCTTGATGGAGAGGCTGGCAGGTTCAGAATTGGCCGATAATTTATCCAAGGTAACCATCCAGTTGCCGTTTCCACCTGCAAGAGTGGTTTTGGACTGCCCGGCAAAAGATACGGTCACCTGTTCCCCTGCTTCTGCCCATCCCCAAATGGGCACGGGGACATCCCGTTGCAAAACCATGTTGTCACCAATGACATTAGGTAGAGTGACCGCTCCCCAACCTAGGGTGGCAGAGAACAATGAGTAAACCAATAGTAAGATTTTTTTCATAAACAATAAGCTCTTAGGGATAGGGGTTTAATTTTGCAAAACTCAACAGAACTTAGAGTTATTAATTTCTTGGATGGGTAATTTCTGTTATGGGATTAGAAAGTTCTCTTCTATCCTAAAGTGGTTATAAATTCTCATTAGGGATTGTTGGATTATTCTGTACTTCTCCTTGGACATAAATCAATGATTTGAAGATGAATTTTCACTCAATCTTAAATCGAATTTTTCGAAGAGTTGGCAACCGATTGCTTGCCATGGCGAATGAAAAAAATAATCCAAAACCAGAGAAAGATTTTCGATGGACCGATCCTCAGAATGAAGAAGATGCCATGCTTTATTTGATCAAGCGTTTAGAATTCTCGGCACAAAGAAATGGATCATCTCATATAATTCTTGTTGGCGGAAGTGATGAAGTTAGGGGTAAATTAAAACAGGATTTGGTAGAAAAACTAAGTGTTACTTCTTGTCCTTGCCCTAAATTACTTACTTCTCTTGACGGAATAGATTGGGCCAACGATGTAATCGGAATTGCCTCATTTCATGCCGATGAAATTCATGAGATTGGCAAACAGTTGCTAAATAACCCAAAAACCTGCGGGATGACATTTGAATATGCGGTTATCCCAAAGATGGAAAACATTGGGATTGATCGCATGTATGAAAATTCACAGGACTTTCTGTCACCCCTTCATTTGGATAAACCCAATTTTAATAAATTATATTCAGAGTCCTGCGAAATTTTCGAACCGAAGACAGGGATTCGAGACTTCATGGACTTACTACAAGGAATTAAACATGTACTGAGTCGCAATTTGCCTGGCGATCTTGCGGAATTTGGCTCATTCAAGGGGCAAAGTGGCTTTTTAACTGCTCGATTCCTCCAGAATAAGGGATCGAATAAAAAGTTTTACATGTTTGATGCTTTTGAAAGTTTCCCAGTTGAATTAATTGGGGTTGATCGATTTTGGAGTAATACGCACGAAGTTGACTTTTCTGAAATCAAACAAAAGTTTAATTCATTTAAGAATGTCGAATTTGTTCAAGGTGATTTTACGGAAACCTTTCCCCGTTCAAATTGCGGAGAAATTTGTTTGGCCTTTGTAGACTGTGACTCTTACAGAGGCACCCAATTCCTAATCAATCAGATTTTTGAAGATCGTTTAGTTGAGGGAGGGTTAATGATTTTTGAAGATTACGGGCATGCAAGCCTTCTGGGTAATCGATTGGCCATTCATGAGAGTTTTGAACATAGAAGAAATGCCTTTTGTTTTTTCTCCCAGTTTAGTGGCTCCTTCTTTGTGTGCAAGATTAGTAACTGATGGACAAAAAGGACATCATTGATGTGCTCGAGCGCATCGGCACTATGCTGGAAATTAAGGGGGAGAACCCCTTTAAAATACGGGCCTATTTTTCCGGTGCCCGTACCCTGCAAACGATGGAGGATGATCTGGGCGAAGTTATTAATTCTGGAAAACTGGGTGAGGTGCCCGGAATCGGCAAGGCCCTGACCGAAAAGATTGAAACCCTTCACGCCACCGGAGAGCTTGAATTTTATGAAAAACTGGTGGCCTCCGTGCCCGCCGGATTGATGGACCTGCTTGAAGTTCCAGGACTGGGAGGGAAGAAGATCAAAGCCTTGCACGAACAGCTCGGGGTGGATTCGATCGAATCTTTAACCCTTGCATGTAATGAGGGGAAAGTTGCGGAGTTAAAGGGATTTGGAGAGAAGACTCAGGAAAAGATTTTATCTGGAATCAAGAACCGCGCGGCCTATGCCGCCCGTCATCTCTGGTGGGATGCCAGAAAAGTTGTGGAACGTATTCTGCCCGATTTACAGGCCCTCCCCGAAGTGGAACAGGCGGAGGCAGCGGGTAGTTTTCGTCGGGGGATGGAAACGGTGGGGGATCTAGATTTCATCGTAGCTTCCAGCAATCCAGGTCCGATTATGGTCTGGTTTACCACGATGGAGGGAATCGCCGAAGTAACCGCCCATGGGGACACCAAGTCGAGCATTCGCCTGGAGGGCGGAATGCAGGCGGATTTGCGGGTGGTTCCGCCGGAGCAGTTTTATTTTGCCCTGCACCACTTTACTGGATCCAAAGATCATAATGTACGGATGAGACAGAAAGCCCTGTCGATTGGCTTGAGCCTCAGCGAGTGGGGCCTTCGCCCAGAGGAGGAGAAGGATTCGTCCCGTAAGGCCGGTCCAATTGAAGCCCATTCAGAGCAAGATGTATTTAGTGCCCTTGGCCTAACCTTTGTTCCTCCCTCACTCCGCGAAGGCATGGGAGAGGTGGAAGCGGCGGAGCGGGGCGAATTGCCTGAACTTCTGCAATACGAGGATTTGCGGGGTTGCTTTCATAATCACACCACCGCTTCAGACGGTCGAAATACCTTGGAAGAGATGGCAGAGGAAGCCGACCGCAGGGGGTGGGAGTACCTCGGGATTGCCGATCACTCCAAATCAAGCTTTCAGGCAAATGGGCTGGATGAGAAACGACTACTTAAACAGGTTCAGGCTATCAAAGAATTAAATGCAAACGGGCGGTTTCATGTCCGTTTGCTTGCTGGCTCCGAGGTAGATATACTTTCTGGGGGTAGGTTGGACTTTGATGATGAGGTGCTGGAGCAACTGGACTATGTGGTGGCCTCCGTTCACAATGGACTGACCCAGGATGAGGAGACCATGACCCAGCGGCTGATCCGAGCGATCGAGCATCCGAGTGTGACTATGCTGGGGCATTTGAGCGGACGCTTGTTGCTCCGTAGGGAGGCCAGCAAAATGAAGGTGCAAAAAGTCATCGATGCCGCCCTAGCCAATGGGAAAATGCTTGAGCTCAACGCCAACCCCATGCGCCTGGATATGGATTGGAGGCACTGGAAGCGGGCGGCCGAAAGGGGACTGCTTTGCTGCATTAACCCAGACGCTCATGCCCTGCACCATTTCGACTACCAGTTGGCTGGGGTCCATGCTGCCCGCAAGGGATGGTTGGGTAGGGAAAATGTTTTCAATACCCGCACCCTGAGCGAAGTGTTGAACCATCTCGGATTGCCTGTATCGGCCTAAGCCCTGGTCTGTTAGAACCATGGCCCTGCTTAGTTATCGCAATCTTTCCGTTTCCTTTGGCGGACCTCTGCTGCTCGACGATGTTGGGATAACCATCGATAAAAAGGAAAGAATTTGTCTGTTGGGAAGAAATGGGGAAGGCAAGTCCACCCTACTTCGTGTCCTTTCAGGACAGGTGAGCCCGGACAAGGGGGAGTATGAACGGATGCCCGATCTGCGAATTGCCAAGCTGGATCAGGAAATTCCCCAAGGGTTGGAGGGCACGGTGTTCGATGTGGTCGCCCGCGGGTTGGGCAAGTCCGCGGACCTGCTTCGGGCATACAATAAAGCCGTGCAGGCTCTTGCAGAAGACCCTTTGGATGTGGCAAAGAGCGAAACAGTCGACCGACTCCAGGAAGAACTGGACCAGTCGGATGGTTGGAGCCTGGATCATCGGGTGGCCTCGGTGATTGACCGGGTGGGACTGCGTCCAGATGAGGCATTCGACCAACAGTCGGGCGGGAACAAGAGCCGGGCCATGCTGGCCCAGGCACTGGTGGGGGAACCTCACCTGCTCATTTTGGATGAGCCGACCAATCATCTCGATTTCGCCGGAATTCGCTGGTTAGAGGAATTTCTGCGGAAGTCGGATCTTGCGGTAGTTTTTGTTTCGCACGATCGGGCATTTTTGCGGAGGGTGGCTACCCGTATCCTTGAATTGGACCGCGGAAAATTAACCTCATGGACCTGCGGATATGAGAAGTTTCTGCAATGCCGCGAGGAGGTGCTGGCCGCGGAAGAAAAAAACAATGCGGTTTTTGATAAGAAACTTGCCGAGGAAGAGGTCTGGATACGAAAGGGCATCCAGGCCCGTCGTACTCGTAATGAGGGCAGGGTGCGGGCATTGTTTAAGCTGAGGGAGGAACGGGCGGCCCGCCGGGAACTACAGGGGAAGGCAAGCCTGGCCAGCAACCAGGCCCAATCATCCGGTCGCAAGGTGATTTCCGTTCAAAACATAAGCTATGCCTGGGGCGAGCAGTCCATCGTTCGGGAGTTTTCCACCACTATCTGGCGGGGAGATAAGATCGGGGTGGTCGGATTGAATGGTTCCGGGAAATCGACCTTTCTTCAGCTCCTGCTCAAACGATTGGAACCACAAAAGGGCGAAGTCGATCATGGGACCAAATTGGAAATTGCTTATTTTGATCAACTGAAGGAACAGATCCGTGAGGATTGGTCGGTGGCTGAAAATGTCGCTCCCAATGGCGACTTCGTGGTGATCAATGGGGATAGGAAGCACATTCTTTCCTACTTGCGAGATTTTCTCTTCTTACCGGAGACGGCCCGGGCACCGGCCAAGAAACTTTCTGGGGGCGAGCGGGCCCGTCTGCTTCTTGCTAAGTTGTTTCTTCAACCCGCCAATCTTTTGGTAATGGACGAGCCGACCAATGACCTTGATGTCGAGACCATTGAGTTATTGGAGGAGAGACTGCTTGAGTATTCCGGAACCCTCCTCTTGGTCAGTCATGACCGCGACTTTCTCGATCATGTGGTCACAGCCACCCTGGCTCTCGATGGCAGGGGAGGGGTGGAGGAGTATGCCGGTGCTTCCACCGACTGGATGGACCGGATGATTGCTCCCACTTCCCCCAAGGCGAAAGCTCTGACAGGCACCCAGAAGGAGAGTGGCAAGGCCAACCCTCCAAAACGAAAGCTCCTCAACAAGGAGCGTGAAGCCCTCAAAACCTTGCCGGCTGAGATTGAGCGGATGGAAGCGGAGCGAGACCGGATCACCTCGGCGATGCAGGACCCAAGCTACTACCGTGACCCCAAAAGTGATCCACAAAAAGACCAGAGAGAATTAGAGAAACTGGAAATCGATATCCTTGCCGCCTATGAGCAATGGGATGAGCTCGAAGCTCTGTCTTCAGCGAGTTAAGGGAAACAGACTTTTAATGAGTAAAGCCAAAGCATTAATCGAAGCAGCCCAAGCCTTGTCCATGGAGGTAACGGCATTGAAATTTGGGGAGCCAACCGCCTATGTTTACAATCCCTTGGACTATGCCTGGAAGATTCACCAGGCCTATCTCGAGCTCGCCGGGAAAACCAAAAAGAAAGTGGTCTTTTTGGGCATGAACCCAGGTCCCTTTGGGATGGCTCAGACGGGGGTGCCTTTTGGGGAGATTCCTGCAGTTCGTGACTGGATGGGCTTGCGGGGAGAAGTGAGTAAGCCAAGTCCTGAGCATAAGAAGCGTCCGATTGAGGGACTCAATTGCCAAAAGAGCGAAGTGAGCGGGAGACGGTTATGGGGGCTCTTTGCTGATCGGTTCCCTTTGGCTAAAGACTTTTTTCTGGATCATTTTGTGGCCAACTACTGCCCTCTGGTCTTTATGGAGGAGAGCAGTCGCAACCGTACCCCTGATAAATTGCCGGCTGAGGAAAGAGCTGGTCTGGAAGCAGCCTGTGATTGCCACCTACGCAAAGTGGTGGAAATCCTCGAGCCTGAATGGCTGGTGGGTGTGGGTGGTTTTGCCAGAAAGCGGGCAGAGGAAGCCCTTGTTGGAATGGAGGTAAAAATCGGAACGATTCTTCATCCCAGCCCCGCCAGTCCGGCCGCCAATCGTGGATGGGCGGAAGCTGCCACCAAGCAGATGCTTGACCAAAAGATTTGGTTTTAAACAGGGGCCCCTGCCCGAAGCGTTAGGAATAGGCCAGCTGATCCTCGTTTTCCTGAGAGAGCCTCGCCTCGCCTTTGGACATCATCCCGAGGAGCTTACCTTCGCAGTTAACTAAAAGCAGGGTGGAATAGGGGGCTTTTTCGAGCAGGGGCTCTATTTCTTCCATTGTTTGGTTGGGTTGAACACAAAGAGCTTCGGTTAATTCAGGAATTTTGGAATCCACGAGAAAGATCTCCGCTTGCTCTCGGGAGAAGAGGCCGAGGGGCCGGTGCTCCTGATCGATTACGGCGAAAACTTTTGCCTGCTGCTTATAAAGAAGTTTCTTCACTTCCGCGGCCTCCCAGTTTCTCAGGCCGGGGATATCGAAATTGGCAAAGGAGGAGACCGTCCTTCTTCTCCAGCTCGCCATTGCCCGCAAGCTGCGATGGGTTTCAAGAACGATCCCGTTGTCCTTGAGTAATTGATTATAGAAGTTGTCCTGGCAAAGGGATCGGCTGACTGCCTGACTGACGAGGGCAGCAAGCATCAGTGGGGGGACAAGGGCAAAGTCATGGGTCATCTCGAAAACAATCAGGATGGAGGTGATGGGTGCCCGGACCACCGCACCGAGGCAGGCACTCATGCCCACGATAGTCAGTAGACGTTGGCAGTCCGGCTCAAGGCCAAACCCCAGATCCATCCCCTGGGCGCAGACTCCTCCGATCATAGCTCCCAGAAAAAGAGTGGGGGTGAAGATGCCTCCGCAATTCCCCCAGGCATAAGCCGAGGAGGTGGCCATCCATTTTGCCGCGAAAAGGAAAAGCATGCTTAGCAGGGCAATCTCCCCTGCCAAGCAGGCGGTCAAGTCCTGGTGCCCGAGTCCAAGCACGCCTGTCCGGCCAATCCAGTAAAAGGTCAGGCAGGCAACCGCCCAGTTAATCCATGCTCCCATCACTGGACGGGACCAAGGGGGCAGGGAGGAGGAAGTACGAATTTTCTTTGCCCAGGATAGAGTGGATTTTTGAAAACCCACTCCGGCAAGGGAGGCGAGGGCGGCCACCACGGGAACGGCGAGGTAGGTCCATCCATCGAGGGATACCACCGGGGCGATGGAAAAGGCAGGTTCCGTTCCTTGTAGGAAAAAAAGGGTGACCACGGAGGCAAAGGAGGCGAGCAGGATGGGGCCAATGGTGCGGCTATTTAAATCCTCAATAATTTCCTCAAGCACAAAGGCCACCGCAGCGATGGGGGCATTAAAGGCGGCGGCCAGTCCGGCGGCGGCTCCGCAGGCAGAGAGGGTGCGGATGCGGAAGTTGGAGAGCCTGAACTTTTGACCGATGACTGAGGCCAGCCCACCGGCCAGTTGAACCGAGGGGCCTTCCCGTCCGAGGCTTAAGCCACCTCCCACACTGAGAGTGGCGGCAACGAATTTCACCCATACGATCCGAAAGGAGATGAGACCATAGTTCTGCCGGTATGCCGTCTTTAACTGGGGAATGCCACTGCCCGCAGCCTCAGGGGCAAACTGGGTTAACAACCATCCATTGAGAAGCCCCACCAGGGTGAGCACAATAAATCCGATGGAGGCAAAGTTTTCAATGGGTCCCGCCGCTAGTGGGGACCAAATCGTGTGGTGAACGAAGTGAATGGCATGGTGAAACAACACCGCGACTGAACTGCCGGTAATTCCCACAAGAATGATCGGAGGAACGGATCGGGGAATGAATTTTAATAAACTTCTGGGCAGCCTGGGCATTCCTGAAGATGCGACATTCCCTTTCGATGAACAAGACGATTTGTCTCTATTAATCGACACATTTGAGATCACAAAATAATTTGACAATCTAAATATCGTAAGATATCGATATACAAATGTACCTCAAGCAAATAGCTAATGATGATCTTGCTCAGTACGCCTACCTGGTCGGTTGCCAGAAGACCGGCGAAGCCCTGCTGATCGATCCGTTGCGTGACATTGGGCCATACCTCGAAATTGCCCAATCCGAAGATCTTAGAATAATTGCCGTTGCGGAAACGCATATTCATGCTGATTTCGTCAGTGGTGCCTTGGAATTTTCGCGGTTAGACCCTTCGGTGTCTCTCTACCTTTCCGCGGAAGGTGGGGATTTCTGGCGGAGCGAATGGGCTCTCGGACTTCCCGGCTATCGCCCTCTTCGCCAAGGGAGTTCATTTAAGGTGGGCAATCTGCTGGTCGAGGTGTTGCATACCCCCGGCCATACCCCCGAACATCTTTCCTTTATGCTTACAGATCAGGGAGGGGGAGCAGATGAGCCTTTTGCTTTGTTCAGTGGAGATTTTCTTTTCGTGGGGGATGCTGGTCGGCCCGACCTGTTGGAACAGGCGGCTGGTCTTTCCGGCACACAGGAGGATGGTGCAAGGGCACTTTTTCAGAGCCTGAACCGAATCGCAGATTTACCTGACCACCTGCAGGTATTGCCCGGGCATGGAGCTGGCAGTTCCTGCGGTAAGGCACTGGGTGCGGTTCCCTCATCCACTCTAGGCTATGAACGCCGTTTTAATCATGCTTTTAAACTTGCCTTGGAGGGTAATGAGGATCGTTTCGTATCCTTTATTCTCGATGGCCAGCCGGAGCCACCTGCATACTTTGCCCGGATGAAATCTCTGAACCGTGCCGGCCCGATTCCGCTCGGTCCTGAAGTGGCACTGAAAGAGTTTTCCGCCTCGGATTTACAGGCTGGTTTATCAGCAAATTTGTGGGTCACTGTGGATACACGTGCGGTGGAGGATGCCTTGTCCTCTCACCTGATCGGCTCCCAGTTCATTGCCCGCAATTTCTTTTCTGATTTCGCGGGCAGCTTTTTCGAACCGGAAGAAAATTTACTGCTTGTGGCTCAAAGTGCGGATGATGCGAAGCAGATACAGCGTGCTTTACGATGCATCGGTTTCGACCAGGTTGTTGGTTTTGTGGTTCCAGAAACCCTCAAGGAACTTCCAGGCACAATGCTTCGATCCATTCCTTCCTGCCCAGCGGACCGCCTGTCAGGAGATGCCTCGCTGGATGAGCGGGCGGTCATTGATGTGCGCAAGGCAACCGAGCGTTTGCAGGGTTCCCTTGATGGCAGTCTACACTTTCCTCATGCACGCATTCTTTCAACCCATACGGACATTCCCGAAAAACCACTGGTTGTGCATTGTCAGTCCGGACTACGGGCAGCAGGAGTGGCTACCTTCCTTGCCCGCCAAGGACGAACGGATATCCATTGTGCGCTGGGAGCGATCCGTTCTTCCCAGCCCATTCATTCCCTTGCGGGTAGCTGATGACAATGGCTGCCAAGAAAACAGAGGTTGCTCCGATGCCCGATCTCGACTCTCTCGCCCAGGCGGCCGAGTGCTTGCGGGCCCTGGCTCATCCCATGCGCCTGAAAATTCTTTTCCTGCTCGAGTCCAACCGCTGGACGGTGGGGGAGTTGGCCGAGGCATGCTCCATTCGCAGTCATGTTGCTTCCGAGCACCTCCGCCTGATGCAGAGATGTGGGATGTTATCCGTCGAGAAGGAAGGGCAAAAGACCTACTACCAGATCTGCGAGTCCCAGGTGCATGCCATTCTTGCCTGCATGCGGGAAAAATTTTCCCAATCATAACTCTTAAAAGATATCAAAACTTATGAAAAATCTGACTGTTGAACAATCCCACCAGGAACGCCAGGCGAACTCATCCATTCCATTGATCGATGTACGCACACCCGCTGAGTATGGTTCCCTCCACGCCGAATCCGCTTTGAATCATCCGATGGAGTCCTTGGACCTCAGTTCTTTTCCTTTTTCAAAGGATCAGGAAATTCATGTTATTTGCCAGTCCGGCGGGCGTTCGATGAAAGTATGCCAAAAACTGGAATCGGCTGGATTTGAGAAGGTGGTTAATGTGGAGGGCGGAACATCCGCTTGGAATGGTGCCGGACTTCCCGTCATTACCGGAAAAAAGGCCATGTCCCTAGAGAGACAGGTGCGAATTGCTGCGGGTTCTCTGGTGGTGATCGGGGCGGCGGTCGGACATTTTGTGCACCCGGGTGGGTTTGCCTTATCCGCATTCGTGGGGGCAGGTCTGGTCTTTGCTGGAGTTACCGATACCTGTGGCATGGGCATGTTAATTGCCCGGATGCCCTGGAACCGGGCCTAAGCCAGATTTTGGAGAGCTTTACCAGACTTCAATAGGCCCTCTAGGCACGGCGATCTGTTTTCTTTGCTTAGCCTGGTGCACCTCTTCTTCCTCCATGAAGGAAGCGATCATCGGGGACAGGCGATACTTGGGCAATAATTCACCATCCTCGCCAAGGAATGGCTTTCTCCAGTTCAGGTAATCTGCCACCGCTTTCTCAAAATCCTTCCGTGAACTGATGCGGACCATGGCCAAGTTGAACGGCTTGACCGGTCCGAACCGTTTGGCATACCAAGGGGCCACCTTTCGAAATTGCAGGGATCCACGCTCCTCCCCAAATACTTCAACCATCAGCTCGTAGTGCCGGCGAAGCACGCGCATGCGTTCCTCAAAGCTGGGCTCAGGGGGAAGGTTTCCTGTCTGTAGATATTCCTGGGTATGAAGAAAAATCCAGGGGTTATAAAAAGCCCCGCGACCTGCGGATACCCCGGCACAACCAGTTTTATCGATCATGTGCCTGGCTGCCTGAGGCGTGGTCACATCGCCATTGCCAATGACCGGGATCGATTGCACTGCCTCCACCACAGAAGCAATTCCTCTCAAATTTACGGTTCCGTCGAAGCCTTGGGCACGGGTTCTTCCATGGACGAATACGGCGGCGATCCCGCAGTCCTCCAAGGCACGGGCAAGATCGGGTGCGGTCAGGTTTTGGTCGTCCCAGCCAAGACGCATTTTTACGGTCAGCGGAATATGCAGGGCATCCACCATCGTGCGGATTAATTCCTGCGTTTTGGGGAGCTCGGTCATCATACTGGCTCCCCCACCAGTCTTCGTCACCTTGGGAACGGGGCAGCCCATATTGACATCAATGGAGTGCACACCCTTCTCTTCAAGCATAAGGGCGGCGTCCCGCATCTCTTCTTTTACTCCTCCAAAAAGCTGAACAGAGAGTGGGATGTCCCGCTCATTGGTTTCGATCAATTTTAGGGCCTTAGGGTTTCGCTCGATTAGGGAACGTGCGTTGACCAAGTCCGTGGTGCATAGATCGACCCCACCAATTTCCCGTATGACTAGGCGGAAGGGCAGGTTGGTGTATCCTGCCAACGGAGAAAGAAAGAGGTTGGAGTTGAGTTGCAGCGATCCAAGGGAAAACATGGTCCCACCTATTATGACTATGTCTGAAGGCGGATCAACTGGAGAAGAAGCCTCTAGCTGGCGAGGTTTTCTAAAGCTCTGATTTTGCGGTCAGTTACGAAGGTGCCTAAAGGGATAAGGGTGGCGAGAAAAAGAAAAAAAGAAAATCTGAGAGACCAGCGATGGGCCTGCATGCAGGGAATCAGGTAGAGGCAGTAAGCCAGAAACAGAACGCCATGGGCCATGCCCACAATTTTGACAGCCATGGGGTATCCCCAGATATATTTCAGGGGCATGGCCAATCCGAGCAGGAGCAGATAGGACACGCCCTCGACATTGCCCAGGATGCGCAGAAAGCGGAGGGAAGAGAGATTCATTTGATAGAGGACTTCCAGAGTTTGAAGGTTAGGAAAACAAAACCGATTATGCTGGCCACCATACCGGTGCGTACGGAGGCGGACAAATCAACGAGCGGATTGGCCGGATCGACCAAATTAGGAGAGTGATAGACCATCAACTGGGGAATAAATGTAAGAGGAGAAAGGGATGACAGATGAAGCATCAACTGGGAATTGCCCAGAAAATCATTCACCGCCAGCACCAGGCAGGCGAGCATGGGCGTGAGCCAGAGCAAGCCAACGAAACCCCAGAACCCCAGGTTGAACCACTGCTCCCGGGCGGCCCGCAGGGACAGGGCACAAAAGAGCAGAAAGCTGGCGGGGGCGATGATCGATGAGGGCGAGGAGGAGATGGAGACAATCGATTCCGAGGAAACTGCCAGAAGGTGAAGCAGGGCATAAGGCAGAATCGCCAAAAGGGCGAGCAGGGTTGTAAAGACTCCCCCAGGGGCTTCGTCAGCCAACCAGGGGATGGTAGGAAGACCCAGCTTTTGGATTCTTTGGATGCCTTTGAGCCGGCGGTGGGGGTTGGGGCAGCAGATGTTGATCAAAATAAGAATGGCCCCGATGGAAAGTAGAAAGAAAGTGGACTGAACCACCACCATAGCGAGGGCGGGATGGGCATCACTCTTCAATTGGCTGGGCAGACCGACCTGAGCGGGATCGAGTTGAACGACGCTACCAAGCAGGCCACTGGCCTGTCCATCTGAGAAGAAAGGCCACAGTGAGCCAAGGAGTAAGAACTGCAGGGTGGCAAAGAGGCCTAGACCCATCGGTTTGGAAAAGGCGGGCAGGGAGTCGAGTCTCCACTTTCGGTAGCCGGTAAGAAAAAGGGCAAGGAGGATCAGGCCCTGCATAACAAAGGTAAAGGTGGTGGGGGAGAGGGAGATGCTGAAGAAGGGAACCTCCTGCCAGAATTGAACCGCCTGCGATTCAAACCTGCCCATTTGGGTGCCCTCGGCAAAAAGATGAGGGAGGATCTTGCCAAAGTAAGTCGGTAAAATGGTCAGAAAAGAAAGAAAGGATATGCCCGCCTGTCCGAGGGCGGGCAGAAAGATGTAGAGACCGAGCACCGCGAGGCGGGCGACCCAGGAGGCGGCCCGCGGACGGGGCACAACCAATCCGATCACATGGGCAGTGAGGTGGTAAAGAAGCACCGAGCAGAAAAAGACCGCGTAGAGATGGAGGATGTTCCAAAAGGGGAGTTTGCCGGCAACCACGCAGTGTAGCAAAAAGGGAAGGGTGACCACAAACATCCAGTATTCCCGTGCGGGCAGTCCAAACAAATATCCAAATATTTTGGCGAGGGGTGTCATCGGTGTCATCCTCTGATAATCAAGCAGTCCCGACTCCTTTTCCTCGGCGGTGACCGATGCGATCCGTCCGGTTCCCAAAAACATCAGGAAAAATCCCTGCAGGACCAAGAGAGGGGTAAAAGCCTCCCGGGCACCGTTGACCGGATTGAAAGCGAGCTCGGTCACACCGGTGGGGGACTCTTTCGCGGGGACAACCACCTGCATGCCGTCGAAGAAGGCAGCAAGATAAAATGTGGCGGTGAGGATGAGCGAAAAAATCCCCGCAGCCACCAGTTTCTTGGCCCGCAGACGCTCCCGTATGCCCCGGCGAATCAGAGGGTTCATGGCTGGTCTCCTTTCCGGGCAGGCCGGGATTCCAATTCCAGGAACAAGTCCTCGACCCTGGGCTTTTCAATGGCAAAGCCGGAAACGGGCACACCCGCCTCGACGAGCTGGGCGAGTACTTCGGAGGCTACCATCTCCCCTCCATCTATACAGGCCCGAACCTCCTTTCCGTTGCCCCCGAAGTCTTCGAACTGGGAGAGTGCGGGGATGGACGAAATGATTTTCTGGAGGGTAGGAAAAGGTTTGGTAAGTCGAATTTTGAGGGAGTTTTGTTTCTGCCTTGCTTGGGAAATTTCATCGAGGGTTCCCGAAAGAACCATTTTCCCTTCCCGCATGAACCCGAGGGTATCACAGGTGTCCTCGATTTCGGAAAGCACATGGGAGGAAAGAAGGATGGTCTTTCCCTCAAGGGCGAGGGATTTGAGAATATTGCGTAAGTCTATGCGCGACTTCGGATCGAGGTTGGCCGCTGGTTCATCGAGTAGAAGAACGGATGGCTGATGCACCAGGGTCTTGGCGAGCAAGGCCCGCTGGTGCATCCCGCGAGAAAGAGTCCGGCAGAGGGTATGCATGTGATCCTGCAGTCCGGTCGCATGAAGGGCTTGGAGGACTTTTGCTTTTTTCAGCTCTCCACTCAGCCCATAGGCCTGAGCGAAAAGATCACAGAATTCCCAAATTTTCAAATCCTCATAGACGGGCGGGAAGTCGGGCATGTAACCTAAAAAGCCCCTGGCTTTTTCAGCTTGGTTAAGGGCGGATATACCCTGGACGAGGATTTCCCCATAGGTTGGCTCGAGCAGGGTGGCGATTGCCTTGATGGCACTGGTTTTACCGGCCCCATTCGGTCCAATTAAACCGAAGATCGAGCCTGGGTGGACAGAGAAGGAGAGATGGTCGACTGCGGCAAATTCACCGTAGTGGATGGTTAGTTCCCGAACATCAATCATCTACCCTGTGTCCTCATGAGGTGTATTTCGAAGAAATTTCCCCAATCGGTCAACTTTTCCTTGAACCCATGTCTATTCTTGGAATGATCTTTAAATTATGCATACAAAAGAGTTGCTTCGTCTGCTTGTCACAATTTTTCCTTTAACGCTGTTTGCCGAAAAGTCCCTTTTCGATGGACAGAGCCTTGAGGGCTGGGATGGCAATCCTTTGCACTGGAGTGTTGAGGATGGGGCAATCGTTGGGGTAAACACCAAAGAAAACCCAACCAAGGGAAACACTTTTCTCATTTGGAAAGGCGGAGAATTGAAGGACTTTGACCTCAGTCTGGAATGCAAAATCGATTCAGGAAACAGTGGGATCCAGTACCGTAGTTTTATCAAGCCTGGAGAGCACGATGGCTGGCGCATAGGCGGGTACCAGGCGGACTTTGAATCGGGAGATAACTTTAGCGGTATTTCCTACGGTGAGGCGTTTCGTGGAATCTTGTCCCTTCGCGGAGACCGCACCACCTTGTCGAGGGACTCCCAGGGTAAACTGGCCAAATCGGTGGAAAAGATTGGCGATAAGGCCAAGCTTGGACTGGAAATTAAGAAGAACGACTGGAACACCTACAGGATTACCGCAAATGGATATCACTTCATCCACTATATTAACGGAAAGGTGATGACCGAGGTAATCGATGAGGATGAGCAAGAGCGAAGGGGAAGCGGTTTGCTTGCCTTTCAGGTGCATGCTGGCCCACCGATGAAGGTCTATTTCCGCAATATCGTGCTTCAGTAGAAACCTGTTGGCAACTTTCCTGAAAGTTGCCAAGTCCTAGTAATTATTTAGGAAGATTGGCATGGATACATCTACCAATCAATCCCGACAAAAGGTAATCATCGCCGGGGGCACTGGTTTCCTGGGTCAACTCTTAGCCCGATCCCTATCTGCTGATCAATACGAGGTGGTTCTGCTATCCAGAGGCATCCCCGGGACCTCGGTTGCGATTACAGGCAGGTTCGTTCATTGGGATGCCCACTCCATTGCAGGTTGGACGAGTGAGCTTGAGGGGGCCAAGGCTCTGATCAACTTAACGGGTCGTTCGATTGATTGCCGTCATACCCAAGCCAACCGTATGGAGATTATGGAATCGCGGATTCAATCCACCCGCGTGCTGGGCCAAGCGGTGGCCGCCTGTGAAGTTCCTCCGGAGAGTTGGTTGAATGCAAGCTCAATGGCTTTGTATGGGCAGTGCTTTGGTGACCAACCCGCCCATGATGAAAATTCCCCTACGCAGAGTAGTGGGTTTCTCGAGGAGGTGACCAAGGCGTGGGAGGATGAGTTCTTCAGGCACAAACGGGAGGGCGTCAGGCAGGTTGCCCTGCGGATCAGCTTTATTTTGGGCAGGGGAAGTGGGGCATTTCCTTTACTGAGCCGTCTTGCCCGCTTTGGATTGGGAGGGAAGCAGGGCTCGGGTGAGCAATGGATGAGCTGGTTACACGAGGATGACTGGGTTGGTATTACTCGCTATCTGATTGAGGGGAAACACCTGGAGGGCCCGGTGAATCTGGCCGCCCCAAATCCGGTGAAAAACCGGGATTTTATGGCAGAATTGAGCAGTCTAGTCTCTCCCTTTGGTTTTGGCTTCCCTGCATCCGCCTTGGGAGTGAGGCTGGGATGTATGCTTCTTGGTTCCGCCCCGGAGCTTGCCCTACAAAGCCGAAAGGTAAAGTCAGACTTCCTAGCTCGTAGCAGTTACCAGTATAGGTATCAAAATATTTCGAGTGCATTGGAAAGCCTAATCTCATAAGTTAAACCGATCGTTCTTCATTGTTTTTTCCGGTGGTTCATAATTTTAAGATAATATTCGCCGTCCTTTTTTTTATTCCGCAAGCGGGAATCTTTGGCCAAGAGGAATCCAACCGTACCTTGCAGTCATCAGTCATTGTGTATGGAGGAACATCCTCTGCGATTACTGCTGCAGTGCAGGCAAAAAGAATGGGGAAATCTGTCGTGGTGGTCTCCCCAGATACAAGGCTTGGAGGGATGACCAGTAGCGGGTTTAGCTGGATGGACACTGGAAAAAAGGAAGTGATTGGGGGACTTGCCCGGGAGTTTTATCACAGGGTGTGGAGACATTACCAAAGCCCTGATGTATGGAAATGGCAAAGAAAGGAGGATTTTGGCAACCGCGGTCAGGGTGCGTTGGCGGTCGATGGAGAGATGCGGACGATGTGGATCTTTGAGCCAGAGGTTGCCTCTACTATTTTTGAATCATGGGTCAGGGAGAATGACCTGCAGGTATATAGGGGAGAGAGGCTCGACCGGCAGCACGGCGTGGAACTCAAAGACGGGAAAATTGTGTCCATTACTACCCTGTCGGGTGTACGGTACCAGGGGGATGTTTTTCTGGATTGCACCTATGAAGGCGACCTGATGGCGGCGGCAGGGGTAAGTTATGCAGTCGGTCGGGAAGGCAATGCACGATACGGTGAAACTCTGAACGGAGTGCAGGTACGGTTGGCCAACAAGAATCAGTTCATTAACCGAATCGACCCCTTTGCCATTCAGGGAGATTCCACAAGCCGTCTTCTGGCCCGCATCAGTCCATCTTCCCCGGGATCAGACGGAGAGGGTGACCGCAAGATCCAGGCATTCAATTTTAAGCTGTGCCTAACCCAGGTGAATGAGAACCGTATTCCCTTCCCCAAGCCCGATGACTATGACCCCGAACAGTACGAGTTGCTTCTTCGAACGCTGCTCCTTGGATCTAGGCATATATTTGTCCATTTTAATCCTTTGCCCAATGGGAAAACGGACACCAATAACCATGGTTCCTTTAGCACGGACAATATTGGCATGAACTACGATTACCCGGATGGCACCTATGAAGAGCGGGAAAAAATCATACTGGAACATGAAAATTATCAAAAAGGGTATTTTTATTTTCTCTGCAACGATGCACGGGTGCCTAGCGAAATTCGTGCGGAAATGAGCCAATGGGGCTTGGCCAAAGACGAATTTGCGGAAACGGGAAATTGGCCACCGCAACTTTATATCAGAGAAGCACGCAGAATGGTAAGTGATTTTGTGATGACGGAAATGGATGTTACTGGGGAAAGGGATACCCTAAAAGCGATCGGCATGGGTTCCTACACCATGGACTCGAACAATGTGCAAAGGTATGTGGCCAAGGACGAACAGGGGAGGGCCTACGTCCTGAATGAAGGGGACTTTGAGGTTCCAATCGATCGACCCTATGGAATTTCCTACGACTCTATTATCCCATCTCGCGAGGAGTGCTCAAACCTGATTGTGCCCGTTTGTTTGTCGGCTTCCCACGTGGCTTTTGGGGCCGTGCGTATGGAGCCAGTTTTTATGATTCTCGCCCAGTCCGCGGGTACTGCCGCCTCTCTCGCCTTGGACCGAGGCATTGCAGTTCAGGAAGTTGATTACCATGATCTACGGAAAAGGTTGCTGGAGGATGGCCAAGTTCTTGAGCTTAGTAAGGAAGTGCGGGTAAGAAAGGCCGTGGGGTATCCGCGTAATCGTTTAGCCGGGGTGGTGGTAGATGGAGAGCAAGTTGAATTTGTGGGGGAATGGACTGAGAGCACATCGCTGCGTCCTTTCGTTGGTACTTCCTATCATCACGACGGCAATGCGGGGAAAGGAAAGTGTATTGCCCGTTTTCCCTTCCTTGCCCCCAAAGATGGGCTGCATGAAATCAAAGTATCCTACTCTGTATTTGCCAATCGTGCGGGAAATATTCGTTATGAGATTAAGCACAAGGATGGGCATGCGAGGGTTTGGGTAGACCAAAGAAAGCCTCACCTCAGTGGAGATCTTTGGTACTCCTTGGGATCCTTTTCCTTTCAAAAAGGAGAGCAGTATTTCGTGGAGTTAGTCAATGAGAACACATCCGGATATGTGGTCGCTGATGCCATCCAGGTGCTTCCTTTTTAATCCGTTTCTGTGGGTGTTGTAAGTTTTTGAGAATGCCAGAAATGAAAGCATTGCAGTTCGCACACAGGTCGGGATTTACAATAAATAGACGACAAGCGATGAACAGTCTGGCCAGTGCATTTTCTTTCTCCTTCGTTGCATCCTCAGTATTTGGCGTAAACCAACGCCTGCAGATCGCTGCAGTTGGAGTGGGAGGAAAAGGCAGGAGTGATTTAGATCAGTTGGCGAGGCATGGGGAGTTGATTGCGGCCTGTGATGTGGATCGGAAAAGGCTCGATTTTGCCCTGCAGTCTTATCCACGAGCAAGAAAGTATTCCGATTTCCGAAAAATGATTGAGGAACTGGGAGACCGTATGGATGTGCTCAGTATCAGTACACCTGATCACTCCCATGCCCTCGCTGCCCAGCGTGCAATGCATGCAGGAATTCATCTCTTTGTGCAGGCACCACTATCCCACACCGTTTGGGAGGCTCGTCAATTAACCGAGTTGGCGAAAAAGAAAAAACTTTGTACCCAGATGGGCATTCAGGGCACGGCTCAGGATGGATTTCGCGAGGGGGTGGAGTACCTGCGTTCGGGAAGGCTGGGGGATGTACAGGAGATTCACGCTTGGGCAGGGGCGGCACATTGGCCTCAGGCACCCAAAATGACTAAAAAACCGGAGCAGGCATTGCCTGTCCCGAAGCATTTTAACTGGAGCGGTTTTCTTGGAAGTGCTTTACCCAGGCCTTATCATTCCTGCTACCATCCTTATAATTGGAGGGGTTGGATTGACTTTGGCACTGGCTTGCTGGGAAGTGCCGGGTGTCATCTTCTGAACCTCCCGGTTATGGGATGCGAGTTACCTGCCCCGCAAAATGTGAGTTGTTTGCACCGCGGTCCTGTAAATCGCGAGACCTACCCAGCATGGGCAAGTCTGAAGTATGAATTTGAGCAGCCAAGCAAATGCCCTATCGCCCTTTACTGGTATGAAGGTAGAATCGGCCATTTATCCGAAAAAATATCCGGTCAGCTCAACCTGCCTGCCCCTGAGTTATTTTCCGGACACTCTATTCCTCTGACCGGTGTTCTTGTTATTGGCAAAAAGGGGAAGTTGCTTGCCTCGGGAGATTACGGAATGAGTTGGAAGGTCAATCACGGACGGGACTGGATTGAACCTGAGCAAGCCCTTGTTGGTGTGCCCAGAATCTTGCCTAGAAATAACCGTGGCGATTCTGGAATGAAGGAGGAACTTGTCCGTGCCATACGGTTTGCTGAACCCGATCTTTGTCTGGCCAATTTTGAACATGCGGGCCTGCTCTCGGAGATTTGTCTGCTTGGGAATGTGGCTTTGTTGGAAGGCGGGGAGTTTGCTTGGAACAGCAAATTACTAAAAGCCGACCGATCGATTGTCTCACAGAGAATGAGTAAGCCCTATCCACAGGGTTGGGAGGTCAGGAAAGAGAGGCCTGATTCCGACTAAAGATACATACTGTCGTAAATGTCGGCGATCTTTCGGATGGCTAAGGCAAAAGACGCAGTACGGCGGTCTGTAATTTTTGGATTTCTCTGATGCATCTCTTTAATTTCCACATAAGCCTCGCGCATGGTGTCTTCGAGTCCTGACCTGACCAAGGCAATTTCATTGGGTCCCTGCAGAATTCTTTCCTTGGTCTCATGCTCAACTTTTTTACCGGTCGCTGATTCGATCAAGTCGAGAATGCGCTCATTTTGAGCCACGGCAAACCGGCGGTCCATCCTTCCAAAACGAACATGAGAAAGGTTTTTTAACCACTCAAAATACGATACGGTCACACCACCCGCATTGAGGTAGGCATCGGGAATAATGAATATCCCTTTGTCCCTAAGAATTTGATCCGCTTCATAGGTGACTGGCCCGTTGGCCGCCTCTGCAATTACCTTAGCCTGAATATTTTTAGCATTGGCACCGGTAATGACGCCTTCCATGGCTGCAGGAATAAGGATATCGCAGGGCTGTTCAAGGAGTTCACCTCCACTCGGGAAAAAGGTTGCACCCTCAAATCCCTCAACCTTTCCCTTTTCATGCTTATATTGAGCAACATCCTCCACGCTGAGCCCACTCTTGTTATAAAGAGCTCCATCTCTTTCAATCACTCCAATAATTTTTGCACCATCCTCCTCCTGGAGGAATTTGGCGGCATGGTATCCCACATTGCCAAGACCCTGTACAATCACATTCTTGCCTTCAAGCCCTCCATCCAGGCGGGCTTGTAGGCGGTCATCTGCATGGCGGAAAAACTCCTGAATCCCGAATTGCACTCCGCGTCCTGTCGCCTCAATCCTGCCGTCCACTCCGCCAAAGTGAACAGGTTTTCCGGTTACGCAGGCACGTGCGTTGATCTCGCTAGGGTGCAAGCGTTGGTACTCGTCGGCGATCCAAGACATCATCCGCTGCCCACTTCCCATATCCGGAGCTGGGACATTGATGCCTGGCCCAAGCAATCCGCGCTTATCCAGTTCCTGAGCAAACCTGCGGGTAATATGTTCCAATTCCTCAAGGGTATATTTTTTGGGATCGATACGGAGGGCTCCTTTCGATCCGGCAAAAGGAACATTTACAATGGAGCACTTGTAGGTCATGAGGGCAGCCAGAGCCTCTACTTCCTGCTGATCAGCGAATGGGGCAAAACGGATGCCTCCTTTTGCCGGAAGGATATGTTCGCTGTGAGTGGCCCGCCAGCCAGTAAAAATCTCGTAACTCCCCCGCAGCTCGACACCGAACTTCATTTCGCAAATCGCATTGCATGTGCGGATCTGCTGGGCGAGCCCCTTGGGCAGGTCGAGAGCGTCTGCAGCCCGGTCGAAGTACAGGTTTACGCTATCAAGAAAAGAAACAGGTTGAGATTTGGACATTTGCCAATCCCTGCCTCAAATAAATGAAGGAATCAACCCGAATTTAGGAATTTACGGGACAAAGAAAAAATGAATACCCAGGAAGGGCAATCCACTGGTTTACCAGTCGGAGTTTCTTTGGGGTCGCTCTTCGCGGGGTTTCGCTTCGTTTACCTTGAGCGGGCGACCACCCATATCTTTTCCATTCATCGCATCAATCGCTGACTGAGCTTCGCTGTTGTCATTCATGGTGACAAAGCCAAACCCTTTGGAGCGACCCGAAGGGCGTTCGGTGATTACGGAAGCACGGTCCACGGTGCCAAATTCGCTAAATGCATCTGCAAGTTCCTGATCTCTGATGGACCAGGGTAAGTTTCCCACATAGATTTCCATATCCTAATATTACTGATTTTAATTTATAACAAAATCGCTGAAGACTCCTTTTGGTTGAACGAGTCGACATAAGAAAAAAATCCACATGGTTCATCGAAAACCTCCAATCGCCGGGGCGAATAAACAACCCATCCTGTCTAGGTCCATTCCATTGATCAATCTCAAAGATAAAGAAATAAAATAAACTTTTATTTTGTTTGGTTCAGCGTAGTCTCATGAAAAATACGAATCATGATAGAAATATTTCAACCTTCGGAAGCGGATGAAGTGACCCTGCGAGCGGTTAATCAACTGCTCCCGCAGTTATCGAGTTCGGCATCGCCTCTTAACTTGGAGCGTTTGATAGAGATCATTCAGTCCAGTTCAGTTCATCTCTACATTGCCCGAGAGGAGCAAGAGGTACTTGGGATGCTCAGCCTCGTGCTTTTCACCATTCCCACAGGAATGCGTGCCTGGGTGGAAGATGTGGTGGTGGACGAAAAGGCCCGTGGTAAGGGGGTGGGCAAGGCACTGTCCGAGCATGCCCTCCAGGAGGCTTTGCGATTAGGAGTCATGACGGTGGACCTGACTTCGCGTCCCAGTCGTGTCGCCGCCAATCAGCTTTACCAAAGGGTTGGGTTTACCAAGAGGGAAACCAATGTTTATCGGTTTAGCCATGCCAGCTAAGCCCCTCCTTCTGGCGGTGAGATGCCTTGCCTTTTGGGCAGCTGCACTACTCATGTTGAGCTGTCTTGCTCACCCGATATTTGCCTGGGCTAACCCAAAGATTCAGCCCGAACTGATTCTTTCCATCGATGCCCGGGGCATTGAACAAAGTGGGGTTTCCCGTTGTTTGGAGGAAAAATATCCCCACTTGCGTGAATGGGTAGAAGGCCTGGAGGAGGTTCAGGCACAATATGAATTATACGAGGCGATGGGCTTGGAGGAAAAAGACTTCACTCAGTTTTCCCTCGTGATGAATGGATTGGAGAAGCTGGTTGATATGAATCAATCGAGTGATCTTTCTCTCTCAGACCTTTTCATTTCCATCGATTTGATGGCAGACCGCCCGATGAAATTGTCCGGCTTCATTGATTGGGTCGAAAAACAACTTGCGGAAGAGTTCGGACCTGATGCCCCTACAAAATGGATCAAAGGGAAGTCGGTGAGCCCAATCTCATTAAACTTCTTCATCCCGTTGTCTGATCTCAATGAATTGAACCTCAACGACGAATCCCCAATTAATTTAGATGGGAACCTCTCTTTTTATGCCTCATTAGAAGGCAACCTTACCCGGATAAAGTGCTTTCGGAGCGGCAAGGAATTCACTGAACCGCAGGAGGGGCTTCCTGACCTTAGCCAAATTGCACTGCTTGAGCAATTGGCCGAAGACCGGCAGTTTTCATTTTACTGCAGACTACCTGATGCAAGTAGGCGGTTTGCTGGAAGTGCCACCTCAAATCCCTTGGAGCAGGCATTTGCGGGGATTAGGGAGGTTGGAATGGGGGCAAGTTTTAGGGAGGAATCGATTCTGCTCGAATGGGCCCTAGTCTGCTCGGACGCAACCTCCGCTTCCACCCTTCATAATCTGTGGGAAGGTTCCCTCGGCTTTGCCAAACTCGCACTGATGGAAGACCCATCCTCTCGCGGTGCCCTAAAGCTGCTCAACCAAATTCAATCCGGCGTAGAAAAAAACCGGTTCAATCTATCGCTTGAAATGAATTCCGCCCAGCTTGAGGAAATTATATCTGAGCAGTTGTCCATGCTTGCACCTAAACCTCCATTGCGAATGCACCCGCAGGGCCCTCAGTCTTTTCGTGACCAACCGGCACCTGAGGTAAATTTAGAGCTTCTGGACGGCGGGAAATTTTCATTGTCAGCCCACAAGGGGAAGGTGGTGGTTCTCGATTTCTGGGCAACTTGGTGCAGGCCATGCCGCACCGCTTTGCCTATCCTTGATGAAGTGCAGAAAAAATATGCCTCTTCCGAGTTAAGTTTACTGACCATCAATCAAGGGGAGTCGGACAATGTGGTCTCTGCTTTCCTTAAGGATTTTGACCTGCAGGGCCTCGCGGTCGCGATGGACCCGGAGACCAAGGCAGGAAAGGATTATCAAGTGCAGGGACTTCCACACACCGTAATCATTGGGCCGTCTGGAACAGTGGAGAAAGTATGGGTGGGTTTCTCCCCATTCCTCGAAAATGATTTGGTGGCAAAGATTGATCAGCTTTTGTCGGAGTAGTAACTGATCCTTGAAAGAGGCAAAACTTTTTTGTCTTAAAATGACGCCTGCGGTCTATGGGATAGATGTCAATCTATTTTACCAACCATACAACGCCGAAAGGAGACACCTGCCATGATGAAGGTCAATGATTTCCAAAAATATGAAGTTACTCTCACGATTCCTTACGAGAGCTACTTTAGCCTAATTTACGAAACCAAATACCTGCTTGAGGCAAGGTTGTGCCCGAACCGTTGTTTTGTGGCCCATCATCTCGTCTATGCCTGCAGTCGGCGAAAAGCGGTAGAAAAAGCGGCGGCTTGGTACAATAAAGAGTTGAAAGAAGCCCTGGGTGCCCCTCATTTGTTTATGACCATAGACGATCCAATGAATGAGGTGATTTACGATGAAGGATTTGTATGTTCTGACCTGCGGAACAAATACCTGAACGAGGCTACCCGCACCCGTTTAATCGAGGAGGCTCAGGGTGACCTTGCAGTCGATGACTCGGAAGGTTCCGAGTGTCACCCTCCTTGCAGTGTCAAACGCATCAGGAGACGGAAAAAACACCATGTACAGCTAAGCAACCGATTGTCTCAAACTGGAGGCGGTACCATTTACTATCGGATGACGGAGATGCCCGAGTCCAAAGGTGGGCGCCCAAAAATTCGTATGGTGCGGTTAAGTTCCAAGTCTCTGGAGAAAGCAGAAAAAGAGGTTGCCCGCCGGGGATTGGATAAATTTGAGAAATTCTCAATTGGGGAGTCGGAACAACCCCTCCCACCGGACCAATACGCGGCCTAGTCATTCGACCTGTAATGGATGCAACTTCCTCAGATCGCTCTTCCGAGCTGGTTCAGTTGATGATGAAATATCAGCGGAGGTTGTTTGCCTACATTCATACCTTGGTTCCCTCGCGTAGTGATGCGGAAGATATTTTACAGGAAGCCAGTCTGACGATATGCGAGAAATTTTCCGATTTTGAATCTGGTACCAATTTTTATTCATGGGCCTGTCAGATTGCTTACTGGAAAGTGCGGGCGGCCCGGAAAAAGTATGCCACCTCAAAAGTGATCTTTAACGAGGAGGTGTTGGAGGTGATTTCACAGACCCGTGTCGAGATGGAAGAGGAACTGGATCATCGTCATGGTGCCCTTTCCCAATGTTTACAGAAGCTGAACGAGAGAGACAGGAGAATGGTTCTGACACGCTATGAGTCCGGTCAAAATGTAAAGGCGGCGGCCCAGGCTTCCGGACGTACTGTGCAAGGAGCGTACAAGGCACTTACCCGGATCAGAAAGGTGCTTTTTGACTGCGTGAGCCTTGAACTCACTACCCTGAAGGTATAAGTCGATGAAACTAACCGATCAGGAAACACTCGAACTGCATGAACTGCTGGATGGGTTGGTGGAAAATAATTTATCTGCTGAGAAAAGAAAGAGGCTGGAGGACTGGCTTACCGACTCCGATGAAGCAAGGAGGCAGTATGTCGCCTACCTGGACATGTCCGCAAGTTTGGCTCATTATGCAGAAGAGCTCGTTTCCGATGAGACAACGGATGTTGTAAAAGAAAGCCTGGGAGCAAAATTTGTGCAGTTTGTCACCCCCTGGATTCCATTAGCCGCACTCGTTCTTTTTGGTCTCTATGTCTACTTCGGTTACCAAGTTAACGATCCGCTAGTGCTGGAAAAGGAATTGGTTGAGGCAGATATCTCACCGGTTATCCCAGGCTATGAATTGAGGGACGATGAAACGGTTGCGGTGCTTACCCGCGGGGTCGGTCTTATCTGGGACAGATCTGCGAATTTTCGTCCCTTGGTGGGGGCGTCCCTGCCTGCTGCATCCCTGAAGATTGCTCAGGGCATTGCCCAACTGGAACTGGTGGATGGAGCCACTCTCATTCTAGAAGGCCCGGTTGAATATGAGCTAGTTCATGGGAATGCCGGTTCATTGAAAAGGGGAAAACTCCGTGCCCATGTTCCCAAGGTTGCGGTTGGTTTTACTGTGGGCCTGCCGAGGGGGGATGTGATTGATCTGGGAACAGATTTCGGTATCGAGGTGCACGAGGAGCAGTCTGCCGAGCTCTATGTCTACCGCGGTAAGGTCCGTTATCAGGGAGTGGACTTTGCAGGTAACCATGTTTCTGAGGATCTAATTTCTAATCAGGCAATCTACCTGAGTGCGAATGGCGTTTCTTCTCCTTTGGATATGCCCACCGGTAACTACCTTAGCACCCATGACCTAGCAAGCCGTTCCCTAGAGCAGTCTCAGCGTCGCCGTTCGGAATGGATGACTTTTAGCCGCCAATTGTTTTCCAAGCCAAGCACCTTGCTCTATTACGGGTTTGATAATCATGCCAAGTGGGACCGCGTGCTCAAGGACGAGACCAACCGCGATGATGGTGCCGGCAATGGGGCAGTTATAGGATGCAATTGGGCTCAGGGAAGATGGCCCGGTAAAGGAGCCCTGCAGTTTTCCAAGGCAAATGACCGGGTTTGCTTAAATCTTCCCGGGGAACTTTCCTCGGTCACGATGGCCGCATGGGTGAAGTTAGATGAGCTAACCTCGTCAGTCTATCCCCTGGTCTTTTCACGCCCTTACCAAAGGGGAGCCCTTGGGTGGTCGGTTAACCAGGAAGGAAAATTGGTCCTTCAAGTGCGGGTGGATGGCAAGCGTGTTGTCAATTACCTCTCCGCGGTCGCTTTGCCCAAGGAGAAGTTGGGCCAGTGGGTGCATCTTGCCACTTCCTATGACGCGAATGAAGAGTGGGTCAGTCACTATGTCAACGGTAGGTCTTTCAGTCGCGAGAAAATTGAAGTTCCCCAACCCCTCTCTTTTAAAAAGGGATTACTTGGCTATTCCCAGGACTTTCCCCCCAATAAAAAAGGGACTGCCCTGCACGGGTGTATAGATGAATTTGCTATTTTTGACTCCGCCTGGGATGAGGATCAAGTACGTGAATTATACGAGATGGGTACCCCTTATGAGAATACCAATCTCCTGCTGCCTGCTTACCCCTAAGAACTGCTGGGAGAGTTTCGCCTTCCCCAAAGTGCCTGAATTCCATGGCCGAGATGTGCCGGGTGAATCAATTCTCGCAGTGCCTGCATCTCCTCATGGAGCCCATCCTTTTTTTGCTCAAATATTTTTTTGATTCTTTGATTCGCAAAATTAAGCAGGAAGGACTCCTGCGTCTGGATCTTTGCCTGGTCAAACCCTCCGGAATTCAAAGTTTCACTTAAAACATCCCAGCAGAGATGACAGGTGATATCCTGCTCCCCCGGGCGGGCCAATAAATCGGTAACCATTTGGTGCCGCCAATACCCCCGGGCCGTTCCTTCGGGGCGATCATTGAGCAAGGTGGTCAGGGGCAATCCATAATCAAAAGTTAAGAAAAGGCCATTCCAGGGCAAATGAACAAGGGATTGCAGGGAGCGGATGGAGCCACTCGGCCAATCGATTATGTATCCATCTTTCGATTGGTCCGGGAAAATGTCAGGCAGATCTAGAGGTGCGCCAAGCACAGTTTCGGTGAGAAAATCCCCTTCGATTCTAACACCCAGTTCATTCCAGCACTGGTCCATGGCTGAATATTGGAACCTGCGGAAAGGCTGGGCATCGAGCCACTCATTGCAGAAGACAATAGAAAGGGGGGGTATTTGAATGGGTGAATTTAAGCGGATAATCTGGACTTCAGCGAAGGGGTGATCAACCTCAATCAGAGTGGAGGTCTGGGGTTCGGCACCAATTTCCACAAAGGTGAAAGTGGAAAGGCTCTCCCTGCCGAGAATTTGCTCACAGCTTGAAACAATCAATTCACCCCAAAGCCTGCCCATCTTGCCCGAAGTGTAAAAATCACTACCGGGTTGCCTGCCCACCCGCACGCGGTCGCTTTGATAATATCCGGTTTCAGGGTCGTAAAGTGCCCAATCAATGAAATCATCGTAGGCGAGGGCCGGTTGGTCATCGAGCCTCCTAGTAAAGGAGTGCATGGTTTGCTTGGAGGGCTTTGGCGTTGGCAATTTCATCAGTAGCGGCTACGATGTATTGAGTGAAACTCAAGCGGGTACTTCAAGGCGAATCTTGGGCGTGGGTGAGGTTGTCTGCCTTTGCCCTGCTTGGTTGGTTGATTGCCTCTGTTGGGATAAGTCTTTACTTTGACCCTGCTTCCCGCTCCTTGTTGAATCCGGGATATTGGCTTGCCCTCGTCAAAGTTGGAGAGTCGCTGAGGCTTGCGGAAGCTCATTATTACGATACCAACCGTTCCGGTTTCCAGAATCTTTCCCAATTGGCTATTTCAGGAATGGCTCATTCACTGGACCGGCATTCCGCCTATTATGATACCAGCCAGTATCATCATTTCCAACAGGGTATGAATATGATGTACGCAGGCATTGGGGTTAAGATACGCAAGTCGGAGCAGGGCGTTCTGATTACCCGCGTTTTTCCGGGCAGTCCGGCGGCGGCGGGTGGTTTGTCTGCTGGAGATCAAATCATTGAAGCGGAAAAAACTTCTCTTGCTGACCTCAGCGTCAAACAAGTCGGTGAGATCATCCGTGGAACTCCCCAATCTAAGGTCGAGATGAAAGTTCTGGCCATGGATCAGTCTATCCGCACCTGTCAGGTAACCAGGGAAAACATTGAAATGTCGAGCGTGGAAGACTGGTGGGTCGATGAAAACCGCACGGGTTACTTGCATCTTTCCCAGTTTACGCACCGTACCCAAGCCGAAGTAGAAGAGGCCCTTCAGTCCATTCAGGCCCGTGGTGCAAGCTCACTCATTCTTGATTTAAGGGATAACGGAGGAGGCCTGCTTGACGCAGCGGTTGAGGTGGCGGGATACTTTCTACCGGCAGGTAAGACCGTTGTTTCATTGCGTGGCCGCAGCTTGGAAGAGCATCGAGAGTACAAGACGGATTCAGTCATCCCCCCGCTGGAAATTCCCATGATTGTTCTGATCAACAAGGGAAGTGCCAGTGGTGCGGAATTGTTGGCTGGTGCACTTTCCAAGTTGGGCCGGGCCGAGTTGGTCGGGGAGACTTCTTTCGGTAAGGGGTCGGTGCAAACCGTATTCCCCCTGTCCAACGACACCGGCTTGCGACTGACCACGGCCAAGTATTACCTACCCGATAACTCCACCATAGATGAAAAAGGACTGGATCCCGATCATGCCGTGTCATGCTCTGCCGAGGATGCGATCAAGCTGTCCGAGCAAAAAGATCTGCTACGTTCGCTGGATGCCAACCAGACCGAAGCACTTCTTGGGTTTACCTTAGTTGAGGACCCGCAACTTGCATTTGCAATGGAGCGGGTGCGTGCTTTCGGTTATTTGAAGCAGAAGAAATGATTTTAGGAATCGAGAGCTCCTGTGATGAGTCCGCCCTTGCCTTGCTCGACCCGGCAAAGGGGGTGGTTGGCGAATGGGTGCATAGTCAGATTGCCTGCCATGCAGACTATGGCGGTGTAGTCCCAGATTTAGCGGTCCGCCAGCATCTGGAAAACTTTTTCCCCCTGCTCGATCTGGTAAAATCGGGAAACATTCTGCCCGGGGAAGTGAACCGGATTGCAGTTACCTGCGGTCCGGGCCTAATCGGGTGTCTCGGAGTGGGCCTTTCGCTGGGTAAGACCTTGGGCAACCTGTGGGGAGTACCTGTCTGCGGAGTCAATCATTTGCGGGGGCATGCTTTTTCTCCCTTCATGCAATTCGGGGACGATGATGCCATTTGGCAGGAACATTTACCCCATCTTGGCCTCTTAGTTTCGGGAGGAAACACCCTCCTTTTCGAAATCGCCCAGGACCGCAAAATTTCAGTCCTTGGAAAGACAATGGACGATGCGGCGGGTGAGGCCCTGGATAAGGGGGCCAAACTTCTGGGCCTGCCTTATCCTGGAGGCGTACAAATGGAAAAGTTTGCCAAAGATGGCAATCCAGACTCCTTTCCCTTTCCTCAATACAAGAGTTCCATAGATGAGTTGGCTTTCAGTTTTTCCGGTCTAAAGACTAGCCTGCTCTACACCCTGAAAAGAATGTCGGAAGCTGAAGTGAAGGTGCAGTTTTCCGACATCTGTGCATCATACCAGGCAGCAGCGATGTCTCAACTAGTCGCCCAGACCAAACTCGTGCTGCAGCACGGAAACTATCGAAGTCTTGGGCTGTCTGGTGGCGTCGCCAATAACCAGACCCTCAGAAATCTCTTCGATGAACTTGCCCAAAACAATAAAATTCCCCTGCTCGCCGCAGAAAAAAAGCACACCGGTGATAATGCGGCCATGATTGCCTATGCAGCATTGGTTGATCCTGAAAACACTTGGCTTGACCAAGAAGGAGGGTTAAATGTGAACCCCGGACTTAGGATGGATGATGTTCCCCAGTAAATCGCCCCATTCACCTTCTTGCTTCCTTTTAAAAAATATGTACTCTAACTTTTTTCCAAAAAATGATATCCGATCCAAACCAACCCAAAAAATTGGCCGCCAACGAGGGGCTAAAAGAGCGCAGTAATTTCCTTAGAGGAACCATCCTTGAGTCGCTGGCGGACACTTCCACCGGTGCGATCTCTGCGGATGATGCCCAGTTAACCAAGTTTCATGGCACTTACATGCAGGATGACCGTGATCAACGGGCCGTCCTCATCAAAGAAAAGAAAGAAAAAGCCTTTTCCTTCATGATCCGTGTGCGTGTTCCCGGAGGAGTGTGTACCCCGGTGCAATGGTTGGGTATTGATCATCTGGCCGATAAGTTTGGTGAAGGTTCTCTCAAGTTGACCACGAGGCAGGCCTTTCAATTGTACGGTGTGCTCAAGTGTGATTTGAAGCAGACCATGAAGGAGATCAATGACACCTTGCTTGATACGCTTGCTGCGTGTGGGGATGTGAACCGTAATGTGATGAGCCCGGCCAATCCCTTTGAGTCTGAATTGCATGGTCAGGCTCTGGAAGTGGCCCAGCAAATTCATGATCATCTGACCCCCCGTACATCTGCCTACGCAGAAATCTGGCTCGATGGAGAAAAGGCGGGCGCCGTCGGGGAAGAGGAAGTGGAACCAATCTACGGGAAGACCTACCTACCGAGGAAATTTAAAATCGCAGTTGCCCTGCCTCCCAGAAATGATGTCGATGTATTTTCCAACTGCCTTGGCTTTGTGGGCATTCCCGAGGGCAATCGTGTGGTTGGGTACAATGTCCTAGTGGGTGGCGGATTGGGGATGACTCACGGGAAGACTGCCACCTTTCCGAGGTTGGCTGATGTGATCGGGTTTTGCTCCCCTGAGCAGGTCGTTCAGGTGGCCGAGGAGGTGGTCAAGATTCAGCGTGATTTTGGGGATCGAAGTGACCGCAGGCATGCCCGTTTGAAGTACACTGTGGATGACCGTGGGGCCGACTGGTTTTTAGAGGAATTGAACCGCCGGCTTGGCTGGGAGCTCGAGCCATCCAGGGAATTCTCCTTCGATTCGACCACTGACCGCTACGGATGGACGGAGGATGCGGATGGTAAATGGGCCTACGGCTTATTTGTCGAAGGTGGACGGCTGCGTAAAAAAGAGGGGAGTGATCCGCGTGCTGCTATTCAGGAAATTGCCCGGACTGTCTCCTGTCAATTCCGCCTGACCGCCAACCAGAACCTGGTCATCGCCCGGGTGGAAAGTGCGGATAAAGATAAAGTGGAGTCCATTCTGCGTGCCCATGGGGTGAAACTGTCAGATCAAGTCTCTGCCCTCCGCCTCAATTCTATTGCATGCACTGCACTGCCTACCTGCAGTTTGGCACTCGCCGAGAGTGAGCGTTACCTGCCTACCTTAGTCGATGAATTGGACAAGGTCATTGCCGGTCTCGGTATCACGGATGCTTCCATTGCTATCCGTTCGACCGGTTGCCCCAACGGTTGTGGGCGTCCTTACCTCGGTGAAATCGGATTGGTCGGCAAGTCTCCCGGGAAATACAATCTATACCTGGGTGCGGGATTGGACGGAATGCGCTTAAACAAGCTCTACCGCCAGGCTATTACTCATGACGAGATACTCGACGCCCTGTCTCCCATCCTCAAGGATTTTGCAGAAAACCGGTCCGATGGGGAGCGTTTTGGGGATTTCTGTATCCGCAAGGAATACGTCAAGGCCACGGTGAAGGGATCCGACTTTCACGACTGACCAGATTTCCTTTGCCTGCGGGAAAGACGACAGCCCTAGCCAAATTTTACCCGAATGAAGCGCCGTTTTTCCAAATCATTAGGCAGGCGGACCCATTCCAATCCCGATGCCTCGATCTCCACCCTCGACGAGGATGATTCCCTCGAGCTTTTGGATAAGTTAGATCACGATCCCTTTCTCCTTATTCTCGACCAGGTGCAGGATCCCCGAAACCTAGGAGCATGCCTGCGCACCGCCGATGGGGCCGGGGTTGATATGGTGGTTCTTCCCAGTGACCGTTCGGCAGGGATTACTGAAGTGGTTCGTCATGTAGCTGCGGGGGCGGCCGAAAATCTTCCATTGGTCCGGGTAAGGAATTTATCCAGATACCTAAGCCGGCTTTCCGAGCGGGGTATTCGGCTAGCGGGGACAAGTGATCAGGCAAAAAAGTCGATTTACGATGTTTCCCTCACCGGCCCATTTGCCTTGGTAATGGGAGCTGAGGGCACGGGGATCCGCCGCTTGACTGCTGAGCAGTGCGACGACTTGGTAATGATCCCGATGGGTGGAGGAGTGGACTGCCTTAATGTATCCGTAGCCACCGGGGTTTGCTTATTTGAAGCACGGCGCCAGCGCATCTCCCAGTAGAGGGAATGATCGCTTAGGTGGTGGCAGATCGGGTCGTTTCCTTCAATGCCGGATGGGGCCTTATGGAAATCGCCCAGCGGAAGAAAAGGGAGAAGAAAAGGGTGCTAAGCAGGGAATTTCTCAGAAATAGATAGGCTGGTGCATAGCCGGGTTCGCCCAAGGTCAGGGCCTGCAATAGTCCCGAGGCAGTTTTGACATATGCCGGGTTGACCGCCCAGGAAAAGGTACAGGTGATAAGGTAAAAGAGGAGTGCACTGCCCAGTGCACCTCCTGTGAGTGTGCTAAGTTTATGGGTGGCCCCCATCCATTTTCCCAAACCAAACACCAGGAGATAGCTGAGGATGGTGACCAGCATAAAAGGCTCAAGCCAGTTCAAGCCGTAGGAGGCATTAAGAAAGAGGTCGGACACAAAAATCGCACAAAGGGGT
Organism: Opitutales bacterium; assembly: GCA_038152995.1. Taxonomy (GTDB): domain Bacteria; phylum Verrucomicrobiota; class Verrucomicrobiia; order Opitutales; family Seribacteraceae; genus Chordibacter. The sequence continues at coordinate 271 of JAYOXT010000023.1, read as the reverse complement.
GCCGCCCAGGCCCAGGTTCCGCGAAGGTAAGCACCGGCAATAAGGAAGATTGCCAGGGTGGGGGAAAAATTGAAAAACCCGGAATGGTCCAAAGGGAGGTAGCGGGAAAAACCGACCAGCACCAGAAGAGTAAACACAAAAATCGGGGATTTGAGAATTGGGTGATTAGGCTCAGTTGAATTTGTATTGGAATCGCTCATAAACTTGATGATATATTAGTTGAGGCACAGAAAAGTTTCAACCCTTGCTTGCTCGTGCCAGTTTTGCGAGG
>JAYOXT010000022.1:0-39363 GCA_038152995.1 Opitutales bacterium | reverse complement strand
CCCTGATGGAAGCAGATTTTGTCTTTTTTGCCTGCCCATCCCATGCCCTGCGGGATACTGCAGAAGCCGCCGCCCAGCATCTTTCTGCGAGCCCACAGTTAAAGGGTGCCCTTGCCCTATGCAAGGGATTGGAGCCCAAAACCAACCACTATGCCCATGAGGTGATGAGCGAGGCCTTTGGGGGCAAGGTAAGTACGGGGTACCTGACCGGCCCATCCCACGCCCAGGAACTGGCAGAGGGGAAACCGGCCGCGATGTGCCTGGCGATTGACCTGCCCGAAGAGGCGACCCGCGAACTACAGGAAGCAATCAGTTCATCCACTTTGCGTCTCTACCGGTCCGAAGATTTGACTGGTGCAGCGATTGGGGGGTGCCTGAAGAATGTGTATGCGATCGCGGTGGGAATTTCGGACGGTCTGCAACTGGGAGATAATGCCCGGGCAGCCCTGATCACCCGATGCCTCAATGAAATGATCGAACTCGGGGTGCATCTCGGGGCGAAGAGAGATACTTTTGTCGGCCTGAGTGGAGTGGGCGACCTGATTGCCACCTGTACGGGCGAATGGAGCCGGAACCGTACCTTTGGACAGGCGATTGCCGGTGGGCAATCGGCAACCGAGATTATTGCCCAACAAAAAACAGTGGTCGAGGGGTACTGGGCAACCGCCTGTTTTTATGAAAAGAGCAGGCAGGCAGGGGCTACGGCCCCGGTACTGGAACAGGTGCACCGTATCCTTTACGAGGGGAGCGATCCCAAGAGTGCAGTGATCGAACTGATGTCCCGTGGATTGAAAGCCGAAGGGACTGTCTAACTATTCTTCTTATACATGAACACCGCGGATCGCCCCAAGCTGGAAGCCCCCGGACAGGCGAAAAAGGTATTGCTTCATTCCTGCTGTGCCCCTTGTGAGGGAGAGGTGCTGGAAACCATGGTCGAGTCGGGCATTACCCCGACAGTCTTTTTCTACAATCCCAATATTCATCCAAAAAAGGAATACGAGTTGCGCAAGGTGGAGGATAAGCGGTTTTGCGAAAAGCTGGGTCTGGAGCACCACGATGGGGATTATGATGTGCGCAACTGGTTTGAACGGGTTAAGGGTATGGAGTGGGAACCGGAACGGGGAATCCGTTGCACCACCTGTTTTGATATGCGTTTTGAACGGACCGCCCTGTTTGCCCACGAGCATGGGTTTGATGTGTTTACCAGCTGCCTAGGTATCTCCCGATGGAAGAATATGGCCCAGATTAATGGCTGTGGGGAACGGGCAGCGGCCCGCTATGAGGGGATGACTTACTGGACTTATAACTGGAGGAAGTGCGGGGGTTCCCAAAGAATGCTGGAAATTTCCAAGCGGGAGAATTTTTACCAGCAGGAGTACTGCGGGTGTGTGTTTTCTTTGCGCGACACCAATGAGTGGCGGATGTCCAAGGGGCGTAAGGAAATCGAAATTGGGAAAAATTTCTACGGCATGGAAGCCGGCGAAGAATCTAACTCGTAAAAAGATCCGCCATGCCCTAGGATGCGGAGGATGACAAATTCTCCGGTCTGGCAATCTTTACGGGACGAAGCAACTGCGGTGGCTTCGCGGGAACGCATATTGGCCAAAGTGCTTACTGAATATGTACTGGAGCGTTCTTCCTTGAAGGATGCCCTGAGCTGGCGCCTGTCTGCCCGTCTGGCCAAGGGGACGGTGCCAGAGAATGACCTGCGGGGGTTGTTTCATGATGCCTACACGGCCGATCCTTCGATTATCGATTCAATCGAGCATGATCTGGAAGCAGTCAAGGAACGGGACCCAGCATGCGACGACTTCCTTAGCCCCTTTCTTTATTTCAAGGGTTTTCAGGCGTTGTCCGCTTTTCGGGTGGCCCATTGGTTGTGGAAACAGGACAGGCGGGACCTCGCTCTGTATTTGCAAAGCCTGATTTCGGTGGTGTATGCGGTCGATATCCACCCAGCCGCAGTCATTGGAAAGGGTATCCTGCTGGACCACGCCACAGGGTTTGTTGCCGGGGAGACCACGGTGATTGAGGACAATGTATCCATTTTACACGAGGTGACCCTCGGAGGGACCGGCAAGGAGCGTGGGGACCGTCACCCAAAAATCCGCTCCGGTGTATTGATCGGTGCAGGGGCGAAGATTTTAGGTAATGTGGAGATTGGCGAAGGTGCCCGGGTGGGGGCAAGCAGTGTGGTACTCGCCGATGTGCCCCCACATGTATCCGTTGCCGGGGTGCCATCGAAAATACTGGGGTCATTTGAGGATGATTCCGCTCCTTCTCTGGGGATGGATCATACCCTTGCCAGCATGAAGGAATATGAGACTGGTGGTGGAATTTGAGCAAATGTAAGCCAAATTCATCCAAGTGATTGACGAAGTTAAATTGTACCAATAAATCTTCTTTTATGTCCGAAAGTTCCAGTTCTGAAGTTGTTGCCTTTGAAGGGAAGGGCGATCCTGAAAGCAAGTCCACCAAGCCGGTGGAAGATATTGAGGTCAAGGATGCCCAGCTTATTTTCCATTCCGTGTGGCATGAACTGGAAAAAGAGGTGGGGGTGGAAAACCTCAAATTTCCTGCGGAAATCTTCTGGCTGAATGGTGCACCTGGTGCGGGTAAGGGCACCCAGACCGCTTTTATTATGGAATTTCGGGATCTGACCGAGAAACCCATCGTGGTCAGCGAACTCCTGCAGTCCCCAGAGGCGAAGAAAAAGATCGATGCTGGCTTGCTTGCAGGGGACCGGGAAGTGACCAAGCTGGTTCTTCGCGAACTGCTTGATCCGAAGTATGAGAGCGGGGCGGTGGTGGACGGATATCCCCGGACCAAGACCCAGGTGGAGTGCCTTAAGCGCTTTCACCGTCGTCTCAGTGATTTACGCAGTAAGTACCTCGGTACTTTTCAGGAATCTCAGTTTCCTAAGCCACGTTTCCATATTATCATGCTCTTTATTGATGAGGATGAGAGTGTACGCCGCCAGCTCCTTCGGGGAGAGCGCTGCATTGCCCACAACAAGGAAGTGGATGCATCCGGGGTGGGTGAGATCTGGGAGGTGCGTAAGACCGACCTCGATGAAGCCTCGGCTCATCGGAGATACAAAACATTTAAGGAGTCCACTTACGATTCATTGACCACCCTGAGGGAGGTATTTCACTACCACTTCATCAATGCCCATGGCAGTGTGATCGAGGTACAGCAGCGCATCATTAGCGAACTGAAGTACCAAAGTTCACTGGAGTTGGACCAACCCACTTACGACCGCATATCATCCATCCCTTTGGCGGAGCAGTTATCCCTGCATGCCCGCCAGTTACTGGTCAACCGGTTGGATTCCTATGAAAAATTCCACTGCGAACTGTTCGAAAAGGTGGTCGGCCTGATCAAATCGAAGTTCATCCCCATTGTGGAAAAACACTCGATTTCGGGCTTGGCCTATATCAATTCCGAAAACGAGATCCTCGACGATCCACTGGCCATCACCATGCTGATCGATGTTTTTACCGAGCGTGGATTTACTGCGGTGGTGGATATTCAGAAAAAGGATGTGCCCACCCGGATCGACCCGAAATCCTATGAGATCATAAACCGCACCAAAAATGTCTATCGTGTGCGGGTTAATTTCCCTGGTTCGAAAATTCGTCGGGGTTAATTTTTCTTCCTTTCACATTTCGTACCCCCTTTCCCTTTTATGGACCCAAGGTATATCACATTAGCCAAGAATTTAGTCTCCCACTCGGTGGATTTACAACCCGGGGAGAAAGCAATGATCCATGCCTTTGATATCCCCGATGAAATGACCCTTGCCCTGGTCCGGGCCGTGAGAGAGAAAGGTGGGCATCCGTTTGTGCAGTTACAAAGCGGGCGGATTGAGCGGGAATGTGTGCTTGGGGGCAAGGAAGAGCAGTTTCAGTCCTCCCTTAAGTGGGAACTGGAAAGAATGAAGGAGATGGATGCTTACATCGCCCTGCGTGGTTCTGCCAATGTCTTTGAGACCTCGGACCTTCCTTCCGCCGATGTGCAACGGGCAATGAAAATACTCAAGCCTGTACTTGACTGGCGGGTCAATGAGACCAAGTGGTGTGTTTTGCGCTGGCCTACACCCTCGATGGCCCAGCAGGCAAAGATGAGCACCGGGAAGTTTGAGGATTTTTATTTTGATGCCTGCTGTATGGATTATGGGCGGATGATGGAGGCAATGAGTGGGCTGATTACCCGTATGACCGAAGCAGACCAGGTGCAGATTACCGGTCCGGGTACCGACCTGCGTTTCTCGATGAAGGGAATCAAAGCGATTGGTTGTGGTGGCACCCATAATATACCTGACGGCGAGGTCTTTTCCTGCCCAGTGAAGGACAGTGTGGAAGGGCATGTCACTTACAATGCCGATACCATTTATCAGGGAACCTCGTTTTCAGGAATTAAGCTGACCTTTAAGGAAGGGAAAATTGTTGAGGCCACCGCATCCTCCAATCAGGAAAAGCTTAACGAGATTCTCGATTCCGACGAGGGTGCACGATACATCGGGGAATTTGCGATCGGGTTTAATCCGATGATCAAGGAACCGATGCTGGATATTTTATTTGATGAGAAGATCGCCGGATCCTTCCACTTTACCCCGGGGCAGGCCTATGAAGAGGCGAATAATGGAAATAAGTCCCAGGTGCACTGGGATATGGTCTGCATTCAGCGCCCAGAGTGGGGCGGGGGAGAAATCCGCTTCGATGGTGAATTGATCCGTAAGGACGGGCAGTTTGTGGTGGATGACCTGCTCCCCCTGAACCCAGAGTCTTTGCTGGCCACCGGTTAATTTCCCTAGTCATGGAAAAGTTTATTGAGTCTCTGCCCAAGACGGAGACTCATCTGCACATCGAGGGAGCGATTCCGTGGGAGTTTTTTGAGGAGCGGTTTCCTGGTGAATTTTCAGAGATCCCTGAATTTCGCCAGCCTGAATACCGATACGATAGCTTTGCCCAGTTTGAGAACATTCTCATTGATCATGCCCTGCAAATCATTAAGGAACCATCCGATTACACCGAGATTGCCCGACGGATTTTCCAAAAACAGATCGAGCAAAATGTACGCTATGTGGAACTAAGCTTTCACGCGGGTATCATTGAGTTTCTGCAAATGCCGGGAAAGGAAATTATTGAGGCGATCCGCTCGGCAGTGCCTGCCGGTCTGGAAGTAAGAATTTTTATGGGAATGAGCCGGGATTCATACTCCGACTACCTTGGTGCCACCTTGGAGGATGCGGTGGAGAACTGGGAGGGTCTGCATGGGATTGATTTGCATGGACCGGAGGATCTGCCTGTTTTGGACTGGGTGCCCCGCTTGTGGCAGGTTGCCCGGGCGAATGGACGCACCCTCAAGGCCCATGCGGGGGAGTTCGGACCCGCGGAAAATGTGAAGTGGGCCGTGCAAAATCTTGGTGTAAAAAGAATTCAGCACGGGATACATGCCTCGAAAGAGGAGGATGTCATGAAACTCTTAGCCGGCGAAGGGGTGACTTTGGACATCTGTCCGATCAGTAATTATAAACTGCGCATCTTTGACCGCTGGGAAAATTATCCCATTCGCCAGTTCCTGGATCGTGGAATCCGTTGCACCATTAGTACGGATGATCCGCTGTCCTTTGCCAATCGCCTAACCGATGAGTACCTTGCCTTGCACCGGGAGATGAATTTTTCGGCTACTGATCTCGTTCAATTGGTGAGATCTGGGTTTGAGGTGGCGGATTTGCCCGAAAATGAAAAGATCGCACACCTGAACGAGATTGATCGTCTGCTCGCCCCAGAGTTGGAGGGGGTAGCTTAGATGGAAGAGATATACACCTGCCCGGATGGGCAAAGTGGACGAGCCGATAAGTTGCTGGCTGAGAAGTATACAGAATTTAGCCGGGGTTTTATTAAGCAGTCGATTGAGGATGGAAAAATTACCCGCATCGATGGTTCCGTAATTGAACCCAAAACCAAGTTGAGCCCGGGGGATCAGTTGAGAGCATACCTGGTCCGCCCAACCGTGGATTCCTTGATTCCTTATGAGCATGACCTTGATGTTCTCTTTGAGGATGAACACATCCTGGTTATCAATAAACAGGCAGGCATGGTGGTGCATCCAGGCGATGGGACAGATGGTAAGACTTTGGTGCATGCTCTGCTGCATCATTGTCCGGACCAGTTGTCCCCTGTTGGTGCACCCCTGCGCCCGGGTATTGTTCACCGTCTCGATAAAGACACCAGTGGGGTGATGGTGGTGGCGAAGACTGAAGTCGCCCACCTCTCATTGGCTGATCAGTTTGCCAATCGCCAAACCAGCAAGGTCTACCAGGCCATTGTCTGTGGAAAACCGACTCAAAGTGGTGAGTTTAACCAACCCATTGCCCGGCACCCCACTGTACGGGTAAAAATGGCAATTTCCGATAAGGGCAAGCCAGCCCTAACCCGATGGAAAACGAAGAGGGTTTATCGTCACTCTTTTTCCCATGTGGAATGCGAAATTCTAACCGGAAGGACTCATCAGATCCGGGTGCACTTCTCGGCCAATGGACATCCACTTGCCGGTGACTTAACCTATGGTTACCGCGAAAGGATGGGTGGGGCGGGGCTTTTCCCCAGGGTTATGCTCCATGCATGGAAACTGAGTATTGAGCACCCAGAGAGTGGGGAAGTGCAGAACTTCTGTGCTCCGCTCCCGGATGACTTTTCTTCCTGCCTTACCAGTTTATCGGAGCAAGACAAGGATTAGGCTAAACTAACTGTGTGCGTGCAGGGAGGCGGTGATTTGGGCGAAGGCATCGTCCACATCATCGACAATCTTAAACAGATTTACATCGCCCGGGGAAATGACTCCCCATTTGATAAAATGATCGAAATTGATCAGGCCGTCCCAGAATTCCTTGCCGTAGAGAAAGACCGGCATTTTTTTGTGCAGTTTATTGGTCTGGGCAAGGGTGAGGGTCTCAAACAGTTCATCCATCGTACCAAACCCACCGGGAAAGACTACGATGGCCTTGGCATGATAGAGGAAGTAGAACTTGCGCAGGAAGAAGTAGTGAAACTCAAAGGAGAGGTCGGAATCGGCATAGGGGTTGACTCCCTGCTCAAAGGGCAGGCTGATCCCAAGGGCGATGGATTTCCCGCCCACTTCATTGGCACCCTTATTAGCTGCTTCCATCATCCCTGGCCCACCACCCGAGCAGACGAAGTATTTCTGGTTGTCAGGGTTTTTCTCGGACCACTCGGTCAGTTTGGCGGACAACTGCACCGCTTGGTCATAGTATCTGGAGAGGCGGGCAATGGACTGGAGCTTGGCCAGTTGGGCGATTTCTTCCTCCGTACGTTCGGACTCACTGGGCAATTTTGCGGAAAATTCGCTCAGTTCTGATTGAGCCACCTCAGATGGTTTGGGACGGGCGGACCCGAAGAAGACGATGGTGTTTTCCACGCCGTGCTTTTTTAGGCGCAGGTCGGGCTCGATTAGCTCGCACAGTACGCGGATGGAACGAGCGTCGTGCCCATTGAGGAAATCTTGGTTATCATATGCTTTTAAGGGATTGTTTGCCATGGGATAAATCATGATGGGCGAAATTAAATTGAAAAGAGAAAAGAAAATAATCATTTCGCACTAAAGTTATCATCCCGGGTGCCGATTATCTTTAGTAGCCACAAGGAAGTGGCCTCAGAAAATTGATTCGATCCACAGGAGGTAGATTGGAATCAGCGGAATCCCTTCGGGGATATGACCCAAATTTACTGTGATAAATATACAAGATTACCTCCACGACGATGACGGCACTGACTTCTCTCCCAGTCCTGATGACGGTGAGTTGCTCGAGTTTAATGAAGAACCATCCAGGCAGGAGATTGGCCGATGGGTGGACAAACTGATGGATTTATCCGAAGACCATCCAATTGAAGGTGAAACTGGACTTGATGATGGGGAGGATGACCCCTATCACAGCCTCGCTCAAATTTTAATTTCCAACGACCTTGTTTAACCAAGCCCCGTTTTTTTGGATTTTCCTGTCCTCCCTAATCGGGTTCCTGTTGCTACCCGGTTGCCCGGGTGACCAGGCAGGCACTCGGATTGATGAGGTGGACACAGCGAAGGCAAGACCAACCGAGCCACAGCTTGAAGATTCGGGGTTCTTTTCCATGGACCGGAGTATTATTCAAATCCTCAATGACTTTGAAAAACCCCTTAATTACTACCCTATAATCAACTCAGATGATGGGCAGTATGGGGAGGGTGGCAGGTTCTACCGGACTGGAGTGAAGGGGCCTTTTTCAGGTAGGGTGATCACCCGGGGCGCTGCGGGGCGCATCCTGGCAGAATCTATTTTCCATAAGGGAATTCCGCACGGGCCGCATCGGAAGTTTTATGAAAATGGAGAAAAATCTGCGGAAATTATTTTTGACCAGGGCACAATCTCTGGCGTGCAATCCAAGTGGTGGGCAAATGGTCGAATTAAAGAAGAAGAGTACTGGAGCGGCGGGCAGTATTACGGGAGTAGAACATGGGACGAAGGAGGACGCCTAATCAGGCAAATCTATATGCCTAAGGAAACCGCGTCTCTCCCCCGCTAAACTGAATTTAATCCTGAGTGAGCTGAATAACCTGGTCGAGGTATTTCCCGAAATCGCCCACCCGGATAATGGAAAGACCTTCAATTTTACCCTGTCTTTCAATTTCCCGAAGGGAATGAAAGGTTAGATCGGAGAGGTCATCGGGGCAGACGATTGCCAAAAACTTTGCCTTCCTTCTAGTAATCATAGTTTTGAGTAAAAACAGGAGGTCTTGCTCGTGCTTACTTTCCCAACAGTCCCGCACCTCCACACCCAGGCAAAGTTTAGGGACCCAGATATCCACTTCATCCGCAGTAAAACGGTTTTGCATCCGCAATTTTCGCTGCTCGATCTTGTGCTCGCAAATATGAATTAAATCTTTGATGGTTGCGGAATAGCCAAGAAGAGAATCTCGCTCCTTGGAGACGAGGGAGTTAAGGTAAGTAATCAAATCGCCACGATGCAGGATGTGCATGCGTTCAAGAGCGAAGCCTCTAATTTTTGGATCAGGGAATAGGGTTTCGAGGGAAACGGACGGCATGGGCTTGAGCCCACTCTTGGTCAGCTTCTTCTCAGTTTGCAGTAGGGCACATGAAAGATCGTCCGGGAAATCAAGGGCATGAACACGCAGATCATAATTTCCCTGTTTCTTGCTCAGTTTCAAGATGGATTCACGAAGATAAATACCCAGAAGCAGAGCATCTGCATTGGTTTCAAATCCAATCTCTTTAATTGTCTCCACTTTAGTGAGAAAGTTTTTCACACCGGAATTGGAAAGGTCGTAAAGGTTGTTATTAGCCTGGACCGCCAATTGAACCTCGAGAATCAGACTGCGATCGTCTTTCCAGTCTCTTCGCCTGCGATGATAGATCGGCATGCCCAATTTGGATGCACGGGGACGGTTCGACATTTTGGCCGAACTTAAATTATCTGATGGCTTCAAGTGGGGGGGTAAGCTCAAGAGAACTTGCTTTTATCTGAAAAGATCATCGAACCGCAAGATTTGAATTGATACACCCTTGCCTCTAATGAGAAGCAAATTCAATATCGAGTTATGCGTATTTCTATTCTAGGTGCATGGTCTCTTGTCTTTGCATGTAATCAGCTATGGTCAGCCGATGACAATCAGTCCGTTCCGCTAAGAGAGGTGGTGCGGGTGATCGCCCCGGGCGTCTTTGATTACCAATCTTCCGATTACCTAGTACGCTTTTCTTTATGGGGTGTCGGTTTCCCTAAAAATAACCAACCTGGCTATGACCAAGCCCTTAGTTTTTGCGAGGGGAAGTTGTTGGGATCGACGGTATCCCTAGTGGTAAAGAAGGAGTTCAATCAGGAAAATATCAAGCTCGCTGAAGTCTTCCTTGAAAATGAAAACGACAGCCTGAACCTGCAGTGCATTAAAAACGGGTTGGGGTGGCACGATGAAGCGGAGTCCTTAAGGCACGGACCCTTTATCCTTGCTCAAATACGCTCAAAACGAGCCAATATGGGAGTATGGGGAAGGGACTTTGACTACCAGCAACCAGTAGGCAGAGATGCTACGCCCAATCCCGTATTGCCGAGCATTATGGGAAAAAGCCCATTTTTTTCGGGACTCAAGTACTGGGTTACCTCCTTCGGGAAGGTACACCGGCCAGAATGCTCCTTCTACCAAAGGGGAAGGGGTGACCTGACCAGCCGCCCCAGAGGCACAGACTGCCGCATTTGCGGCGGGTTTAAGGGGAGAGACTAGGAACGGGCAATCTCAGTCAACTCTTCCTTGGTCTTGAGACCAACAAGAGTTTGGGAAAGTGTGCCGTTTTTATAAACCAAGATGGTCGGAATAGACTGGACTCCTTTTTCCTGAGCAAGTTCGGTGTTTTCATCCACATTGACTTTGTAGATATCAACTTCGGCGGAAAGCTCAGTCGAGAGTTCTTCCAATACAGGCGTGAGTGCTTTACAGGGCCCGCACCAGGGGGCCCAAAAGTCAATGAGAGTGGTTTTGTCGTTGGTTGACGAAACCACCTTTTCGAAACTTTCTTTGTTCAGGTTGATTAGGTTACTCATGAAAAGGTTGGATTAAAATTAAGACTTTAGAAAAACGAGTACGGACAAGGCAACTGCCCCGCCAAAAATAAGAAAATCCACAACGAGAAAAAAGATACTGGGCTTGGCCTTCACTTTAGGCTCAGCGGGGCCTTTCACTTTGGTCTTCTTGCCTTTTTTGGGTTTGGCATCCTTTTCGCCGGCATCATCGTCTGTCTGCCCAGGCTCAGCTTCGGCAGTCATCGGGGAAGGCACGGAAGGGGGCGGGGCGATAGGTACTGGACCAGGAACTGCGGGTGCGGGAGCGGCACCAAGGGCCGGAAGGGCAGGTGGAGCTCCCGGCGGTGGGGGTGAAATGGGGCTTGGAGCAGGAAGAGTTCCGGGGGTCGCTGGTGGTGCGGCAACGGGGGGGAGTGCACCTGGCAGAGATGGGGGCGGGGCAGCGGGTACGGCCGGTTTGGGTCCCCCACCAAGTTTGGGCCCTCCAGTAGTGGCACCCGGGACTTTGAGTTTTAGGGTAGGTTTGGGTGGCTGGGGCGTACCGGGTGCGTTCATTAAAAGAATGAGTTAATCGGAAGGAGTGTTTTTGCTGATAATATCAGAAAGTTCATCCCTTGATGCTTCCTCCAAGGTTTTTCCTTTTATGGTGAGGTCCTCAATGGTCTTAATTAGGGTTTCGGTCATGCGGTCATGCGTCTGCTCGGAGCCGCCTAGGATGGAAAACTTGTCCGCCTGGGTGATTCGTTTGTGCCCGTCCGCACAATCAAGACCAAGCCCAAATAAGTGAGCCATTACCTTTGGGTCTTTGTAAGGAATGGATGGATGGTTGAACCTCTTAGACATATTTAACAAATATTAGGCTAAATTAGATTAAGTCAAACCTTCTGAGGTGGGGACATTGTGGGTGCGGAGAAAAGGGTGGATTAAAAAGAGAACAGGCTTAAGCCAAACGAAAACTGCAGGTCATCTTCCTTGCGGGTGCCCTTTCTCTCGGTGAGGGACACTGTGTAGCAAACAGAGGGTTGGTGAAAGTAATTGATAGTTGCTGTCCAAAAGGTGAGTTCACTGCTATCCGCATTGTACCAGGCGCCAAGGGAGGAGTGGAGTTTTTCATTAATCACATGGTCGGACTGAAAACTTACAAAATCATTCCAATCGAGAAAAGAACTGTATCCCAATGTATAGCGGTGGAAACGGCCATCGATAAGGGTCAGGTTAGCATTTCTCTTGAGGTTCTCCCCACTTCTTGTGTCTATGTGGTATGTTGCAACCAGTTTGAACCAAGGAAGCATCGACCACTCAATTTTCGAGAAGAACGGCAGGCTTTCGGGGGAACTGGGTAAGGCTTTCCAAAAATCGTAGTAAAAATCTGCCCGGAGCACACTCTTTCCTCGAGAACTCAGGTCATTCAACCAGCCCAAGCGAACCACATCATAGGCTCTCATAAACCTTTCTTCCTGGAATTCCATTAAGTCGATGGGGGTAAGGTTGACCTGCTCCACCTGCTCAAAAAAGTCTGGAAGGGCCTCCTCGTTGTCCACATCAAGCAAGGCGACCCTGCGGTGACTAAGGAGAAATTTTGAACGGTGACTCAATCCGTCAATACCGAGGGCCTTGCTTTGGTACGCAAAGTTGCCCAGAAACTCAAGAGTAAGATCATTCCCCCATTCCCCAAAAGTTCTTTGGCTTTGGCGGCGGGCAGTCTCGTAGTTTTGATTACGGAGAGAAAAGGAGGGGGTGTAGGTAATGCCAGGACCAAGGGCAAGGGGTTTCATGATCTGATATCCCAAGTCTAACCTCTCAGTACTGTCAGTATTTCTGCCGAATTGATTCTTCTGAACCATTTTGGCAAAGTTGAGGGACAAACTATGATAGATGCCTAGGTATCGAGCGGGTCCTGCTTCAAGGCTGAGGGAGGGTAAGTACTCCAACTCCCGCAGATGGTTGGTGGTTTGACCGGATGCAAACAGCGAAAGGTAATAGCCTTGTCCTTGGTATGTCAGTTCACTGAAACTTCGATTCCACTGATTGTGGTTAAAATGATCCCTCCTAAAATCCCGGGTCACATCGGAGTCGGTTTGCCAATCAAGACGATTGGCGAACCGCAGGTTGTTGTTGAGAATAACAGAGCGAACCTCGGCGTAGGCACGGTGTGGGTCAATGGCCTCCTCGCGCTCATCCACGCCACGGTCTTGCTGATCACGAATCCATCCAGCAGAAAACGAATTCTCTTCAAAGCTAAAATTATGGCCGAAAGTTGCTCGCAGGCTCGGGGAAACGAGCACTCCTCTCTTTTCATATGCGGTAAGATCATATTTCCAGTTCTGCTGAGCATCCGGATTCTTGCTGGCAAAGGAACTCGAGAGATACCATCCCAGGTGACCGGACTTACCCACTTTTAGCGATGGGCGAAAAAAAGAGGAATCAACCGTGCTCGCCTTGGCGGAGGGGAAGTAACCAAGGGGCAGTTTTCCGAACCTCGGCACGATACCACTGAGGGAAAGTGACTGATTTTCCTCGCTGTGGGTAAGGGTCTTCAATTTGAGGTTGGGTGTCCATGGAGTTGGGTCACTGGGGTAGAAAATAGCGTCCTCTGCATAGAGCTGAGAATTTGCCCTCCTCAACTTTTTTGCATCCATCGCAAACTGAGAGGATCCCGCCCTTGCGTCAGTAGCCCAGTATTCTCCTGATCGTAAGTCGACTTCAAGCCAGTCTGCTAACAGGCGGAAATCCTTGTAATTTAATATCACTTTGCCCTTGGCTTCGACATGATCGGTGGTGCGATTCCAGTTAAGGGAGTCTGCCTGCAGTAAGATGTCCCGATTGACGATACGGGCATTTCCGCGGGCCACCAGAGTTTGATTGTTGTCCGAGTAAATGATAGGCAGGTCACAGTCGAGGATGGTGCCATTGCTTTCCTCGTCATCGGCAAGGAGCAAAATGGGCAAGCAGCACGCTACCCAAAAAAGGCTCAGATATTTCAATAAATCCACCCCTGAACGATGTGCGGTTCGATATTCGTCACAAGTCTTAAATGAACGTTTATTCCTTCATGCTTTATTTTTTGTTCATTCAAGTGCAAATTGAACCGATATGATAATCAGTCAAAGTGAGGTGGAGAGTGTGATCAACGGGACCTGTCATAATCCCCACCAATGGTTAGGTTTGCACAGCCTGGGGGAGAGGGGCGGGCTGGTGGTTCGGTGCTGGGATCCCACTGCTCGCGAACTCGAGATCATTGAGCAGCCTTCCGGCAAAAAGTTTTCCATGACCAGAGTCCATGAGGACGGTTTTTTTGAATGTGAATTTAAAAGAAGAAAAAAAGCATTTCGTTACCGCCTGCATTCCACCTATGAGGGGGGGGGGCGTGATTGGACTGATCCCTACACTTTCCTGCCCTACATCTCCGACCAGTCCCTCCGTGCTTTCAATGAGGGTTGGGACCGTAAGCCCTACGAGAAACTTGGGGCCATCCCGGCCTGCCATCAAGGCGTTGAAGGCGTGTCGTTTGTGGTCTGGGCACCTTCAGCCCAATCGGTCCACTTGGTGGGGGACTTTAACCATTGGAATCCCCGTGCCCATCCGATGAGGAGTCTGGGCAGCTCGGGGTGCCGGGAAATCTTCCTCCCCGCTGCCCAAATAGGGGACAAATATAAATACCTCGTTGTGGGAGCAGACGGGGTTGCCCGGGAGAAAACTGATCCTTTTGGCTGGTGCTTTGAGCCACCGATGGGCAATGCATCGATTGTTCAAAGCCGAGAATATCCACATCGGGGCAACCGTGGAGTGGGCGAACCCAGTCCTCAAACGGAACCTATTTCGATCTATGAAATGCACCTGGGTTCATGGAAGTACAGCGACCAGGACAACCGGCCGCTTTCCTACATCGAGTTGGCCGATTCCTTACCTGCATATCTCAACGAACTCGGCTTTACCCATGTTGAGTTCCTGCCGCCCAGCGAGTACCCTTTCGGTGCGTCATGGGGTTACCAGGTGACTGGTTACTATGCACCGACCTACCGTTATGGCACCCCAGCAGAGTTTTCCCAACTAATCGATGCCCTGCACCAAAATAATATTGGAGTAATTATAGATTGGGTGCCCGGCCATTTCCCAGCAGATGAGTTTTCTCTAGCACGCTTTGACGGCACCTGTCTCTTCGAGCATGAGGACCCCAAGCAGGGACTTCATGCGGAATGGGGTACGCTTTGCTACAACTACGGCAGACCGGAAGTGCGCAGTTTTCTAATCGGCAGTGCCGTCGCCTGGATTGAGCGCTTTGGGGTGGACGGGTACCGGGTCGATGCGGTGGCCTCCATGCTCTACCTCGATTATGCCAGAAAGGAGGGCGAGTGGATACCCAACCGCTATGGTGGGAATGAGAATTTAGAGGCCATCGATTTCATCAAACAATTCAATCATGCAGTGCATGAGGAGTGCCCTCACTTGATCACAATTGCGGAGGAATCCACCTCCTTCCCCCAAATAACCAATCCGCCCTCCACCGGGGGATTGGGTTTTGATTTTAAGTGGAATATGGGCTGGATGCACGATGTGCTAGGCTACTTTTCCACGGAACCCGACCACCGCCAGCATGCCCACAACCAGTTGACCTTTGGAGCCATGTACCAGTTTTCGGAAAACTTTGTTCAGGCCTTTTCCCACGATGAAGTGGTTCATGGCAAGGGTTCGCTGGTCAATAAGATGAACCTAGCCTATGAGGAGGACCGTATAGCCAACCTCCGGGCCCTGCTTTCCCTGCAATGGGCATGGCCAGGAAAGAAGACTCTCTTCATGGGGTGCGAGTTTGCTCAGTGGACGGAATGGAACTTTGAGGCACCCCTGGACTGGGCCCTGCTCGATTTCCCGTTGCATAGTGGGTTGCAACGACTGGTTGCTGATTTGAATGGACTCTACCGCAACCATCCCACCTGGGCCCGCGGGGATCATGACGGGGGCAAGTTTCACTGGATTGACTGCAATGATAGTGAGCGGCAGACCCTATCCTTTCTGAAATTTGGCACTTTCCCCTCCGACACTCTCCTGGTTGCCTGCAATTTTTCCGGCGAGGTCAGGCACCGCGACTGGGGATGCCCCCATCCCGGCAAGTGGAAAGTAATTCTTGATTCTGATGCACCCATTTATGGTGGTTGGGGCGGAGCGGGGGCGGACTCTTTTGACAGTTTCGACTCCCAGTGGGATGGTCAACCCTGTGGTCTGGCATTCGCGGTGGGCAGGTGGAGCGTGCGCATCCTCCAGCTTATCGAAAAATAGCTATCGGTAATTTTACAGTAATCCATTTTCGGAGAAACTGTAATATCCACGCCCATCTGGGCAGTTTTGCTTGGACCCGATAATGACATGGTCATGAAAACCGAGGTCAATCTGCTTGGCGGCATCCATGATTTTTCGGGTAACAGCAAGATCAGCCGAACTGGGTGTGGGATCTCCACTGGGGTGATTGTGAGCGAGGATCACCGCAGTGGCTCCGTGGCGGATGGCCGGGCGGAACACTTCACGCGGGTTAACTAAGCTTCCGGTAGCGGTTCCGGAGGTGACCACTTCCTCTCTAATAAGTTTATTTTTCCGGTCCAGGCAAAGAACCCACACTTTTTCCACTGCATCGGAGCAGACTTCGGGGTAGAGGTGCTGCCAGACTTTAAGTGGTTCATCCAGGCAGGCAATTTGCTCCCGCCTGCCCCGCATCATTCGCTTGGCCACCTCCACCTGCACACTGAGTTGCAGGGCTTTTACCTGACCGATACCGTCTATGCGCTTGAAATCAGAAACATCCCAGCGAAGCAAGCCGGCAAGGGAGCCGGATTTTTGGATCAACAAATCTGCGAGGGCGAGCACATCATGTTTTTGGGTGCCTGAGCGAATAATCATCGCAAGCAGTTCGCGGTCGGAGAGGGCAGATGCCCCAAGTTGCTCCAATCTTTCCTGGGGGCGCTCGTTCGGAGGAAGGTCCTTTAAACGAATACCGGTTTCAGTAGGCACAGATTAATGGGATTTGCGGAAGGCCCTTGCCCCTAGGTATTCTGACTTACTCACTAATCGGGAAGGGTTACACTGACATAGGCCCCCTTCTTTTGGCGGCTAAGCCACTGCCTCTGGCTCTTTGCTTCAATTTCGGATGCAAGAATTTTTTCGATTTCCGGTCTGACCTCATTGATATCCTTTACCCCACCCGGTCGAATGTCCGCAGCCTGAAGGATGTAGTAAGCAATTTCACCACTTTTACCAATCGATCCATCCGGTTTTCTTTCAAGTAATTCCACTTTGAATGGAGCGGAGAATTCGTTCTTTTGGAGCGAAAATGCATATTGGCGGATTTTCTCGTTCCTGATTTCTTTCTTGGTTGCATAGACTCCCCAGTCACCACTGTCGCTCTTAAAAGGACTTTCGCCATGCTCTTTAGCTAGTTCCTCAAATGAACTCCCTTTTTTTAGACTTCCCCAGATTGAACTGGCTTTTTGGGATATGGACTCCTCCGATTCACCGCTTTGCTGTGTAATAACAATTTCCCTGAGCCGGACACTGGTCTCCGTGCGAAAGTCGCCCATGTTCTGGCGGTAGTATTCCTCCACCCGACCTGGGCTGACCTCCTCGCGCTTTCGCTTGCGGGCGGAAAGCATGTGCATATGGATAATATCCTCCTTAAGGTTGTCCCTATATTCCAGTAGCGACTGTCCGTTCCCCTGGAGTACATCGCGGAAGAGTTTTCGGTCTCCGTTAAAATCCTGCATTAATTTCTTGTTGTACTCCTGTTCGACATAGGCCTCGGGCATGGCCATACCCTGCTCGGTGAATGCGATAATGGAGAGTAGGCGGTCAATTTTCCCGTCTACAAAATCAGCAGCCCTTCTTTTCTTCTCCTCCTGGGTAAAGTTCATCCTGTCCATCGCCCGCTCAATTTCACCCCAGGTGACGATGCGGTCATTGACCCGGGCAACTACCCGGTTGATTTCGACTAGGTCCCCGGCGAAGGAGACCGCAGTCAAGGTGAGACCTCCCAATAAGTAGCAGGTTAACTTAAGTAAATTATTTTTTCCCATGTATGTGAATCTTTAGAAATCGAATCACTTCCTTCAACTTCAAAAGAGGCTTGGTGGATGAAAGCCTTGGGATTTGCCCGGCCAGTCGATGATAATGCACCGTGGTGTCATTCGGCTTTTTGGGTATTCTGCAGTACAGACTTTGACCTTTTGTCTCAATTGCATCAAAGCCCGCAATCTCCGCAAGGCACCTCACTTCTGTTTCCATAAATAGGGCATCAGTTTCCCGGGGGGACTGACCAAACCTGTCTGCCAGTTCGACCTTCAACTCATCAATTTCCTCAATTTCCATGACCCGGGCAAGCTTGCGATAAATCTCAATCCGCAACCTCGGTTCATTTATATAGGTCGCTGGTATGGAGGAAGTCAGGCACTCTTGGGTGGCGGAGATGCCCGATTCGTCGGCATTTAAAAAGTCGAGCCGTACCACCGCCTTGAGGCGCAGGGCAATCTCGTCTCCCTTTAGTCTGGAAACACTTTCCTTAAGCAGGCGACAGTACATTTCGAAACCAACGCCGGCTACATGCCCACTTTGTTCACTTCCGAGGAGGTTGCCCGCTCCCCGAAGTTCCAAGTCCCGCAGGGCAATCCGCAAGCCGGCCCCAAGGTTGCTGGACTGCCGCAGTGCGGATAATCTTTTTTTTGCCTTATTGGTGACTGGTTGGGCATCGTTGATCAGGAGGTAAGCATAGGCCTGACGGGTAAAACGGCCGACTCGCCCGCGTAATTGATAGAGTTGGGAAAGCCCAAACTTATCGGCACCGTCGATTATGATGGTGTTGCAGTTGGGAATATCCAGGCCGGACTCGATAATGGTGGTGCAGACTAAAATATCGTACTGCCCGGCAACAAATTCCGTCATCACCTGTTCCAGTTCCGACTCGCTCATCTGACCATGTCCTACGATCACCCGGAGCCTGGGAAAGGTAAGGCTTATTTTTTTGGCTACTGAGTGGATAGTCTTTACACGGTTATGAAGGTAAAAAATTTGCCCACCCCGGTTGATTTCTGTATCGATCGCACGACGTAGCACATCATCTGATTTTCGGTATACTTCTGTACGGATACCTCGGCGGTTGACCGGAGGGGTTTCAATAGTACTAAATGATCTCGCTCCCACCATTGCAAAATAGAGTGTACGCGGAATGGGGGTGGCACTGAGGGTAAGAATATCAATATTGGCCCTTATTTTCTTAAGTTTTTCTTTGTGCTGAACTCCAAACCTCTGCTCTTCATCGATAATCAGCAGGCCAAGGTCTTTAAAATTTAGATCGTCACTGAACATCCGGTGGGTACCTATGAGGATATCGATGCCCCCAGTCTCGATTCCATGAAGAATCTTCTTTTGCTGGGCGGATGTGCGGAACCGGCTTAGCATTTCAATGGTCACCGGAAAGTCGAGCATACGGTCACTAAAGGAATTGAAGTGCTGCTGGCAGAGAATGGTGGTGGGGGAGAGCAGGGCGACTTGTTTGCCGTCCATCACCGCCTTGAATGCAGCCCTCATTGCCACTTCAGTCTTCCCGAACCCGACATCCCCACAAACTAGGCGGTCCATCGGCTTTTCCTGCTCCATGTCCTCCTTAACTGCCTGGATGGCGAGCAACTGGTCCGCTGTCTCACTATATGGAAAAGAATCCTCAAAATCCTTTTGCCACTGATCGTCAGGCGAGAAAGCATGGCCGACTTCCGAGTCTCTCAGTGCCTGCAGGCGGAGAAGATCGGCGGCTAGGTCGAGTGCGGCAATTTCAGCAGCCTGTTTGATTTTCGCCCAGGACTTCCCTCCCAGTCTGGCAAGCTTGGGCCTGGCTTTCTGCAGGCCAATGTACCGGGACAACAGATGGGACTCCTGCAAGGGGACATGCAGGAGGAGCCCATCAGCAAATTCCACGCTTATAATTTCTTCCTCCTTGTCCTCCTTCTCGAGCTTGCCCATGGTAGAAAAACGGCAGACTCCATGCTGGTGGTGAACCAGGTAGTCGCCCTCCACTAAATCAGTAAAATCAAGCGACTGATCCACCTCCTTACGCTGCACCCTTGCCTTATTCGAAAGTTGGGGCCTCCTGCTTCTCTCGCGGCCAAGAAATTCCCTTGAGGTGAGCAGGGCGAGTCCAATGTTGCCCGCTCGGCCAAAAGATTGAAATGAATCAAGTCCCGTACGATTATGAAATACAAAACCATCTCTTAATCCGGCCAATATAACCTGGGGCAATGGATTAATTTCCGGATATTCCCCCTCAAAAATGTCAAGTATTCTCTTTCGTTCGGACTCCGCACCAATGGCAAGAACAAGATGGTATCCCTTCCTTTGCAGACTGGCGATTTTGGTGGCCAACCGATCCCGGCTCTCTGCATCAATTCGACCATCCAACCAGTTGGCAGAGGAACTGCCAATCGAGTCGAGAGGTTCAAGTATGGGCTCTATGTTTAGATCTACCCGGCAGGAGTCATCAAAAATACCGGGGCCCACATTTAATTCACTGAACCCCCAGTAATAGTCGCTGAGTTTAGGTGCCCTCTGCCAACTTAGCGAAAAGTTCGCCTGGGAAAGTTTCTTCTCTTCTGCCTCATGGAAGGCGATCGGAAACAAGGAGAGCATATTTTGCGGTTCATGAATTGCCCAGAGTACGGAGGGGGGGAGGTAGTGGAAGAACTCACCGGCTTTCCCATTAGATATTTTTTCGGCAGAAGAGGATATCCTCACTTCATCAATGGGAGAAATGGACCGCTGACTGGTAGGGTCAAATGTCCGGATCTCCTCGATTTCATCACCGAAAAAGTCAATTCTCACGGGGTGGTTTCCATTGACCGGGTAGACATCGACAATTCCCCCACGCACAGCAAACTGCCCGGGTTCCTCGCAGACAACTTCAGACGAGTAGTCTAGTGCATTCCCCAGTGAGTCACAAAAGGAAGAAAAATGGATAGCCTGGCCCTTTCGGAGAACCACTTCAGATTGATGCATTTTTTCTGCCGCCGGGCAGGGTGCTAAAATTGCATCGGGGGTCGTGGAGATAATAAAAAGAGAGTCAGGTTTTCCTGGCCCTTGCTGTTCCTTAACCGCGAGTAAATTGGAAAGTAGAGAAAGGCGGTCACATTCTTTCTCAAAGGCATCCGGGTTGTCCGCAACCGGAGGATGCCCAAAGAGATAAAACTGAATATCGAGAGCGGGATTCAGGGCTTTGAGGATGGAGGTCAGGTCTTCTCCTTTGACCTCGGCCTGGGGAAGGCTCTCATCCAATAAAACAACAACCGGGGTGCGGGCAGATTGCCAGCGGTCGGCAACCCAAGGTGCCACTGCCTGTTCCGGGAAGAGGGGAATGAACTGAGAAAATATATCTCCGGGCAGTTGGATTCGCTTCACGAACCGAAAAGTCTCTGCTTAGCTGCCGTCAGCCCTGGGGTTAAGGGAGGCAAGGGCATCTATAGCGGCCTGTTCCTCCGCCGCTTTTTTACTCAGCCCTGAACCTGCACCTCTCTGTTCCCCGGCTACTGAAACCCTGACATGAAATGTTTTTTTATGATCCGGTCCCGACTGCCTGACTACCTGGTAGGAAATCCGGGTGCCGGGCATATTGGACTGAACATATTCCTGAAGCCGCCCCTTGGGGTTAAAACTGACTGAGCCTGCCTCAATCGACTGATAGAAGGTCGGTTCCCATTGCATAACCACCTTTCGGGCCGCCTCATATCCACCGTCCAGAAAGATGGCACCAATGATTGCCTCTAGGGCATCTTCTAGGGCAGAGTCTCGAAGTTCCTGACTATCCATTCTCTCGGATTTTCCAGCCAAAATGTAGAGGTGAAGCTCAAGATCCCGGGCAATTTTGGTAAGATGCTCCCCCCGGGCAAGCATGGCTTTTTTGCGGCTTAGCTTGCCCTCATTATCTTCCGGGAAAGAATTATATAGCCAGGAAGCAAGGAGGGAGCCCAGGACGGAGTCACCAAGAAACTCCAGTCTTTGGTTGTGATCCCGGCAGTCTCCCTTGTCTTGCAAAGATGGGTGAGTCAGTGCCTCCGAAAGCACCTCTAGTGAGTTGAATTGGTAACCCAACCTCTCCTGCAATGTATCCAGTGCCATTTATGAATTGGTCGAAGCCTTAGCTTTAGCTGGAAGAATGCGGATCGGATAAGAACCTCCCGGCGAACTCCCGAGCAAAAGCACGATAGGCAAGGGCCCCTGGGCTGTCCGGTGCATACTCAAATATAGTCTGCCCAAAGCTGGGTGCTTCACTAAGACGAATGGCTCGAGGGATCGCCGTTTTGAACACCTCATTTGCATAGTGGCGATTTGCTTCGTGCCACACATCGAGAGAAAGGCGGGTCCGTGTGTCATACATCGTCATCACAATCCCGCCAAGTTTGAGTGAAGGATTCACTCCGGCTTCAATGAGTTGGTGGACAACCCGGGTGATTTGGCTGAGTCCCTCCATAGCAAGAAATTCAGACTGCAAGGTAACCACAAGGTAATCAGCGGCACACAGGGCATTCATGGAGAGCAGTCCCAGAGTAGGGGGGCAATCAATCAAAATAACCTGCAAGCCATAATGGTTTTTGAGCGAATTAAGCGAATTGCTTAATTTGGAGAGGTAATTAGGTTCCTGACTAAGCTCAAGTTCGGCCGCAGCCAGGTCTAGCTCCGATGGTACAATCCACAAGTTTCCTCGCCTGCTCGACTTTACGCGGCCCGCCAAGTCCTCCCCGCTTAGCAAAGGCTCATAGATTCCCCCGCCAGGCTTTTTCTCCAACCCTAGGCAACTGGTCGCATTGCCCTGCGGGTCCATGTCCACTAGCAGTGTGGGGATGCTCATCAGCGATAAGGCATGAGCCAGGCTAACAGCGGTGGTTGTTTTCCCAACTCCCCCCTTTTGATTAGCAATGGCAAATGTTTGAGCACTCATGTCTGGAAATCTTGAAGTATTATCTAATCACTTGCAAAATAATGTGAAGCAATCGAGGGAAACTATGAGTAGGAAATAACGACTTCACTCTTTATTTTCGACAAAGCTTTCCCGAACTGAATAGGAAAAAAAGACTCGAGCGGACCTCTGAACTCATTTTTCTGTAAAAACCATAAAATCCGAAGAACATTGGAGAATCCATCCTGAGAGTAATCATGTCGACTGAAACCTGATAGCCACCTGATATCGATGGTTTTACATCGAGTACATTGTTTCCCACTCATAGAATCAGCCGTTTTCAGTAAAATCATAGAGTGCTTGGATGACATGATCCTGTTGGTCCTCTCTGAGATGAGGAAACATTGGAATGCTCAGGCATGACTGGAAATATGCCTCAGCACCGGGGAGGCGGATCTCGCCAATAAGATTTTTGTAGTAAGGATGTCTGTAAAGGGGAATATAATGCACCTGCGAACCAATCCCTCTCTCAAGCAGGAACTTATAGGCCAAATCACGATCCCCTTTATTGATAAACCTGATAATATAGAGGTGCCAGGCGTGCCCATCATCTGGCTCAGGTACATGGAAATGGGAAATGAAAGGCTCTTGGGAGAAAGCCTGGTGGTACTTTCGTGCGATTTCACGACGGCGAAGCAGACTATGCTCAAGTTTTCCCAACTGGGATCGACCGAGGGCGGCCTGAATGTCAGTCATCCGATAATTCCAGCCGAGTTCATCCTGCTGGTAATACCATGGCGTGGCGTCATTCTTTGAAAAGGGCCTAGTGATACCGTGACTGCGCAACTTTTTTGCTTTGTTCGCAATTTCTGAATCGTGAGTAAGCAGGGCGCCTCCCTCGCCCGCACAAATGTGCTTCACTGGGTGGAAACTCAAACAGGATGCATCACAATAGGGACTTGAAATACTGGTTTCATGCCCAGTGCCATTTTTGCGAAAGGCACCAGGCGAATGAGATGCATCCTCAATAACTTTGCATCCATGCACACTGGCCAATTCACTACATGCCGCAAGCGGAGCCACCTTGCCCGCGAAAGAAACAGGAGCGATGGCATGAACCGCAGAGGTTTTCGGTCGAAAAGCATCTAAGTTTTTTTTGAGTGAAGCGGGGTCAATCAGTCCGGTTTTAGGGTCGATGTCACAAAAAATTACTCTGGCACCTAGATAGCGAAAAGCATTGGCTGTCGCTGAAAATGTTACCGCGGGGACAAATCCTATGGAATTCTCGGTAATACCCGCAGCCGCATAAGCGAGGTGAAGGGCCGCAGTTCCACTGGAGCAACAGACTGCATGCCCAATATTAAACTTGGTGGTCATTGCCCCCTCAAAGAGTTCAAGTTCCGGTCCTTGAGTCAGATAACTGGAGCGCAATACCTCGGTGACTGACTCTAAATCATCTTCAGATATAGATTGGCAGGAATAGGGGATGAGTTCCATCTCATGTCTAGATAATCTTAAATGTAATAGATTTCCAAGCTGATTGTCTGGTAGCAAAGGATGCTTGCTAGGAAATCTTTCACATTATAAAGATAGAAAGTGAAAATTATTGGTTCCGTGATTGCGAGGCTTGGCAGCAAAAGGCTGACCTACAAAAATTTGCTTCCCTACAAAGGGGAACCCTTAGTGTTACGGGCGGTTAGAAAGTTACTATCATCTCAATTGTTTGACGAGGTTGTGCTTTCGACTGAAAGTGAGCTTATTGCCTACACTTGCATGAATGAACCCGGACTTCGCATTCTCAAGCGCCCGCCGGCTTTGTGTGAGGACAATATACCGTCCATTCCGGTCTTTCAGCACATTATGCGACATTTCCCTGGCGATCTTCATCTAAATTACAACTGCAATTTCCCGGAATGCCCAGATTCAGCTTTTGTCCGTGCGATCGAGCTTGCCAATGAAAAAGATGAATCTTTATCCGTTCCCTACGCCGTCTGGGCCCAGACCCAAAACTGCCTCGATCACTATGGTGATCCCTTCAAGATTACAGCACAAAGATTTGAAGCAGAAGGGATTGGGGAAACTGATATTCACGCAATGGAAGATTTAGTGGCGGTTCACCGAAGCTATTTGAAGGAGTTGCCCTGGTGAAAAAGTTATAAAATGGCTAAAGTTTTATGGGATGAGCCCGACTATATTGACAGAGACTCAAATTCCATGGATATGAAAAAATCACACAACATCCTCAAACCAAGCTTTTCGCTTTTTTTCGCCATTATCTTCCTTTGTGCCTATTCGCACATGTTCTCGAATGAGAAAGTCCGGCATTCTTACCTTACTTTTCATTCACCGCCTAAGCTTAGTTTCCACGAAGTCCCTGCTTTAGCAGACCGAACCAACTTACAGATGCTTGGTTCTCCTGTGTCGTCTACAACGGTAGAGGTCGCTGTTGATCTTAACAACACTGTTGAAACTTCTGAATTCCCCCTCACCTCCTACGATGAAAAATCAGCCTCAGTAATCGAAGATGATGTGAACTCGCTCGATATACTTCCTCCATCTGATCCTTTTACTGACTTCTCCTTAGATTCATCTGGTGTCGACTCGACCGATGAACTTATTCAGATTTTCGAGAACATGGATAAATCTTCAGATGGCTCCTCATCCCGCACAACTGTTAATTTCATACCACCCTATACCCTTGATTCAGGAAATTTCAAAATCGAATCCAGAACAAGTTATACAAGGAGGATCAGACCATGAGTATCGTGAAGATAAAGGCACTGCTTTGCCTGACTCTTATCTCTCAGATTTCCATTAATGCCCAGGGTACGCAGTTGCAGACTCTGGAAGATGTCATAAGCGGCATTGATTCCCTGCTTAGGGAAATTGATGGGGCAGATGCACAAGAACCCCAACCTCTCAACTCAAACAACTCTGAGATTAGTCGTCCCTACCGAGCAGAAAATGAATTGATGCCAGCGGAGTTGCTTGATCGCACTGAATCCGCAGATATTTTAATCCGCCCCTCTGCTCCTGTTGCTCCTTCCGCCAACCAGAATACCCCTGCTAGACCTCTCGATTCGCCCATAAATCAACCACTCAATACGGCTGTCATCTCTAATCCAACTAATGTTGACTACTCAAAACTGAGTTTAAGCGAGTTACTCAATGAAGTTGATATGCTCAATACTCCATTGATTAATTCAACTGCAAGCACAGTAGAATTAATTCCAAGCGATTCCTCTGCCCCATCCACTCAATCATCTTCTCTCCTAGTGCCTAGCAAAGAAGTATTCCAACCAGCCAACTCGGTTCCTTACGCTCTTGATGTCCCAGTTCCGACTCAAAATGATGGTTTGGAAGAAAATGACATCATTGTCGAAGATTACATCGTACTCGGTGATTCCATTGATCAGGAGATGAAAGAGAAAATCCGCGAATGTATTATGGCTACAAGGATGGCATCAGGAGGCACCAATAACCCTTTTGTTACTCGCTCGGTCTTCAAGGCGACCTCCTATTGTAATCGCGTTCTGGGAAGACTTAATGCACCAGATCACAAAAGATATCGTAGGGATATTTTACTCTCGCTCATTAATATGCATGAGAAAAACCAAGCATGGGTAGATGCAGCTAAAACCTACGAACGCTTCTTGGAAGAATTTGCCTCAAATGATAACTATCCTTTCGATCAGCACGAGGATGCTCCGGGCATCCCTGATTTATCTGCACCTCTTGGCAGTGTCAGAATGTTACTCGAAGGTGTTAAAAGAGGTGCTCCAACTATACCAGAAACCCATATACGCCTCGGTAAGATTTACCGGAAACTCGGTGCTGATCGTATGGCACTTAATAAGTTTTACGATGCCATCAATGCAACCCTTACTTTGCCTTACAACGACTCTTTCACAGATGCTGATAAGAGAAAAGGTCGCTCCTTTGACTCCAGGAAGGATGCTGAGTCAAACCGTGCAATGATCGAAATCGCCGAAACTTTTCTTGCCTCCGAAAATTATGATAGTGCTATAAAGTTTTATGAGCGCCTCAATCGCCTCGAGCAATTGGACGATCACGAAAGATCTGTTGTCCAATATAAACATGGCCTCGCCCACTTTAGACGGGCTGTTTTTACAAACTCTGAATTGGAAAAAATTGCTCGCACCAAAGAAGGCGGTCCTGCCATTGCTCAAGAACCTGAATTTGACAAAACCCCGCGTGCTGACTTTGCCAAAGTGAAAGAAATTCTCCTCGGTTACGCCACCCTCTTCCCGAATAGTGCATATGTTCCCGAAACTTACTACCTTCTTGCTCTTTCTTTTGAACAACTAAATCAAGACGAGTTGTCCATCAAGCAACTCCTTGCCTTACTTAGAGGGGCTGACTTCAATCCAGAGGCAGTTATTGAAGAGGAACAACTCAAATCCGAACGTGATCGCGATCATAGCAAAATAGATCAACTTAAAACAATCTGGGGATTTTGGAAAAAGAAGACTGGGAATTACCTAGCAAATAAGTTCTTTGAGGAGGGGGAATATTTCAACGCCTACCGTATCTACAGTGCATTACGCCCAATTGACGACAATCCAAATTGGCAGGTTCCCTTACTTTACCAAATTGCATTATGTCAGGAAAAGCTTGGTAACTATGTACAGGCAAGCGAATCTTATCTCGAGATAGAAGAATATGTGAATCAAGTTAAAGAAGCTCGCGAGGGTCTTGCTGGAAGCAAATACCTAAACTTTGTTTTCGGCATGGCAAAGTGGAGGCGTGGCCAATTGGAAGACACCCGGGAGATCAGGCAAGCCGTTAACCGTTTCGGGATTTATTCGATGCCATCTTCTGATGATAGCTTGATCGAGTCCTTTTGATCCTAATCGCATTCTTACCTAATGGAACCTAGAGAGGTAATCAAAAGGCACTACGGCCTATGCGAGAAAGTTTATGAATTGCTCTTGGAGGAAAACAGCTGGCTAAAGGTCAAAAAGAGTCCTCCAGAGATGGAGTTCCTTGATCGAAAGAAGGAGGTCATTGAGCAACTTGAAAGCTCTCTTGCTAACCTCAGAAAATTAAAGCCCGAATTCTTCTCCCCGTTTGACGACACAAAAAAACTAGTCGGCGACTCTCACTCCAAGCTGCTGCAGATCTTCTACCTTGATCGCGAAAACGAGGACCTTCTCATAAAACTTAATCAATCATTTGAGCGCGAGAACTTCACCCGTTTCACGATAGATCCGAACCAAATCGGAGAGCATCCCAATCGGGGCTGACCTTGGTCTACAGTGGAGGTAACTCCGACAGTAAATCCTCTTTACTTGCTTCAGTAGTACCAGTCCCCCTAAATTGTTTAATTTTATCACTTTGGACTGCGTCTTCCTGTAGAAGATTTTTTAGGAAATCTTTCCCAAAATTAAACACCACACCACGACCATCTTTTACTTTTGTGTAAGGGCAGGGGGTTCCGTCACTCAACCAACCTCTAGCTTCTAGCATCATTCCAAACTCGAAAAAAGACTCCAATTTTCGTACCCCATTGTCGTACCAAAAATTACTCCTGCCGTGCAAGTTGCCAATCAGGTAGGTTCTTTCAGATACTTTGACGCCTTCAGCATTCCATTCATAAAAAACTCCATCTTTCATCCCGTCAAAATGGTTACCCTGGACCCTGACTGCGCCGGTTTTATCCCACTCAACATAAATCCCCTGCCTTTTTCCTTCCATAAATGAGCAAAGCAAGCGGGGTTTCTTATTACTGTCGAATTGACTATACCAACCCGTAAAGGGAACGGCGGACTCAGGTTTAAACAACAGACCATTCATTAACTTAAAACCTTCATAGGGTAGGCTTTTGTTAGATAAGGGATACCACTCACCCTTAAGTGATTCATCAATCATCTCAAGGAGAGCATCCTCCGGAAATTTTTTTTCAGAAAAAAGAACCGGAGCGATTAACGAATTTAAAAACATCCAAAAACCGAAGTACTGTACAAAACTGCACATATTGAAACTTCTTCGCATGCAGTTTTTTAATTGCAAGAAGAAATATCGATTTGGTTCATATCAAGAGTGGCGGAAGGAGAGGGATTCGAACCCCCGGAACCGTTTCCGGTTCAGCGGTTTTCAAGACCGCCGCATTAGACCACTCTGCCATCCTTCCATTTAAAGAAGCCGTACGGAATTTCAGTTTAACTAATTATGTTTTAGCTTCCGTTAGGGCAACAAAACAAAGACCGTTAGCCACAAATCGAAAATGAGGCAAGTTTCCCATTCAAGCAAGACGATACCCATGAATTTTTAAAATTAAGGTATAAAACAGCTATGTTAGAGATGGGTTAATTTATTTTTAATTAATGGAAGGGATAAGTCTGATGTGCCGACTCTTTGCGATTGGGTGAATCCCAACTAATTTCTAGGGAGAGCCTATTAAAAACCTGACTTTATCAATACCTGCTTTCTTTATTTGATGCAAAACATCTTCTCTTTTTAAGACATTGCAACCAGTGGTTGACTCACTGTGTGACTCATTCAATTTGGTATTACGATGTTCGTGAACTTGAACGCCCAGGCCGTCCGAACTTGCCTTGAGTTTGAGTAAGAAATTTGAAATTTCTTCGAGTGGTGTTTGCGCTCCATTAAGGTAGATAGCATTCTCAATGTAGTCTACCTCAATTTGAACTGTGATTGCAGGTTCACTACCTTGCCCAATCATTAAATTACGCATCTTTTGCCGAACAGAGTCTGCCTCATCATGTTCAACCTGTCGCGCACCGGGTCTCTCAGGGGCGAGCCTAATCAACTCTATATTTAAAGATTTAATCTCTTTGCGAAGAGCTTCATTTTCTTTTGTCAACGCATCGCATTTTTCAGCTAGATGACTCGAGTCACAGCCCACGAAAAGTAAGGCTGTGAGTATGAATAATTTAATGTGTAGGTTCAAAGCTTAGTGCATTTAAGCGGATATACGGTTTGCTATACTGGTTGGCTTTTTACAGGAAGAAAATTGTCTTACCCCAATTCGCTCCATCAAGACGAAAGCTTGCAATACGGCAGTCCTTCTCAAGTATATGGTGAACTAATTCTCTTAGTCCACCCGTTCCTTTGCCGTGGATTATAATTCCCTCGCGGAATTTCTGATCGGAGCATGCCCAGATAAACTCACTAATTAATTCCCCGATTTCATGAGTTTTGAAATGGTGTAGATCCAATATATTCGACTCGATTTGATGAGCATTTCCTTCACTCATGGTCATATGCATCGGGTTGAGTGAGTGTAAACGGCATTAATGGTTCGGCCAGAATTCTGCTCTTTTGGAGTGGTAGATAAGTCTTATTCAAATCTTGAGCGTTTATAGGTGCTTTAGCATTACTTGGATCAGTATGAGTCAACTGCTTTGCAGTTTGCAATTCGCTGGAAACTTCGGTTTCCGAAGGGTATTTTTCACCACAAGAAAAGAGCAGAAAAAGGGTCGGAACAATTAATTCATTATATCTTTTCAAAATCATGGTTGAATAAGCCGTGTAACAAAGCAAGGGATAGGAAACCTATAAACCCAAATATAATTATGCCTCTTATAAATATCGCGACATCCGTGCAAGAAATCCCCGCAGACGCAATAGAAACAATCCAACAAGAGACTGCTCAATGCGTCTCTGCTTCGCTTAATAAATCCATGGATTATGTAATGACTCGGCTGAACTTTGGCGAAAGCATGAGTTTTGCTGGAGATTCCAGAAAGGCGTCTGCCTATGTCGAAGTAAAGAACATCGGAGAACTTTCGCCTGAATGCACCTCCTTGATCAGCCAAAAAATATGCAAGACTTTGGAAGGGAAGTTGGGAATTGATCCAAGTAGGGTTTATATAGAATTCCAGGAATCTGCCCGGCACCTCTGGGGTTGGGATGGCCGGACCTTTGCTGATTAACTTAGTCTTCGGCAGCATCCTCCAATTCTACATAGGGTTCGTCCCAACCGCAGCCTATCTTATCTAATTGAAGATCAACCTCTGCGAGGTTTGCTTTCATGACCTTCAAGCGGTTCTGCAAGTTAGAAAGTCGGTGATCCAGCGATCTTTTTTGAGCATCAAGGGAAAGGGGGGAATTTGCAATCGCAGCAGCTCCAGATGGACTCTTGATCTCCACCATCGGCCAGAAAAAACCAAAAAGGGCCAGTGCCAGCCCGCAGGCCGCATGATAGCTGCCTAGGTTTTCACTTATAAGGCTGAGTCCAACAGTGCCAAGGCCAATAATAATAAGGAGCTTCGACGAACTGAAGGAAAAGATTTTCTCTGGCTTGAGAGATCCTGGTCTCCGAAATTCTCCTAGAAGTTTTTCCCTGTGCTCACTTAAGTTGGATATTTCACCTTCAGTATCTTCAATATCTTGTATGAAGCTTTTTTTCTCTGAATCCATTCTGCCTTTCTTTTTGGAGAATTTTTCAAGATCCAGCGCCCAGAGCTCACGTGCTTTTGAAAGCAACCCAGGCATGACATCGAGGTGGCTAACATCCAGAAGTCGGCGGGTGAGGTTTTTCGCTTCACTGGACAACGACATCCGCTCAGAATCTTTGACGAAAACATTTTCATTTAATCGAATCAATTCGTTGACTTGGGAAACCTGTTCTTCATCGAATATTTTATTGAGTAAGCCTTGATTGAACCATGAAAAAAGCTGGAGGTTTACAGGGACCCAATGCAATGAATGATTCGGGAAGGTGTTCATAAAAGCATCCAGAATGGAAGCGAGAGTCTCCCATTGTTCAGCTTGAGCAGAATCAACGCTTGCATGGTGCAGGCGAAGAGGCTTTTTAAATTTATCCAACAAGACAAGCTCGCCATTTGATTGTAATTCGCAAACCTCAGGTTTCCTCTTTAGCCAATTAAAAGCCAAAGCCGCAGTGCGTCCATCAGTGAAGAACTCTAGAGTGTAGCGACTTATTCGAGAAGGGTAGCAGGCGAGGGTGAGATGCCCCCGACTGACTTCATCGAAAGGAGCAAGTAACTTTGAGGCTTCCTTAAGCTTTGCATCCTTTAATGAATCACTCGTCACTCTGCTCTTCGAAGTACTTTCGAGTTCGTTGGGTTTTTTCAATGTAGGATCTGCATGTGATTGTGAATGCTTTGCTTCAGTAGTTACCTCCCCAGTTTCTTTCACTTGAATGTCCGAATCTTTCGAGCCGATACGAAAGGCATGCACATTCTCGAAACCAAAACGGTTAAAGAAGTCATCAATTGCCTTGGTTTTCTTTCCAGCGGAGAAAATAAACCTACATGGCTCAAAGGATTTTGATTTCCGGAATGCCTGATTTAAGATTGAGGACATCCACTCCAGCATCGCATCACTCAAAGAGTCAAACTTATCCAAAACAAGAACTAATTTAGGTGAGTTCTTGCTTTTGGGTAAATGATCGACCAAATCCTCGAAGTGCTTTACCAGGTTCGCAATTACTTTCTCATTTGCCTCGTCTTCTGGCTTTGATTCAGCTCCGCCTGGCTTAAACGGGATAAGTGACTTTCCCACCGCCATAGCAAACTTAGCCAAGGCCATAGGCTCGGCTCCGTTCATTGTGCGAAGCGTGCGGGCAAACTGCGAGCACCACTCATAAGGAGTGCCGGTTTTCGATGCATCCATTAATGCACAGAATGTGGTGGGCTCGTTACGCACGATGGCAGTGCCCAGTTCCGCAAGTTTCTTTGATTTGTTTTGATTTGATTGTCCTTCGATGAAAACCGCACGAATCTTGCCGTTTCCAGTCATCCCAGAAAGGATTGTACGATGGTCAAAGGTGGATGAAGGGGCTTCCTCTTTCATGATCTATTACTAGGTAGGATTATTACGAATCGGCTTGGCGAATAAAAAGCCTAGTCATTCCTGGAGATGAGAAGCTCAAGAACTGACTCCATTGCCAGATTCGCCTGAACAATAGCTGCCAGTGCCGCTTCGTGTTGCAGCGTCAACTTCGAAAGGTTAATCGTCTCTTCAGCTATATCTACATCCATGATCCTGCCATGAGCAGCCTCAATATTGGTGGCCATGTTCGACAGATAGTCTGTAGCAAACCCAAGAGCAGACATATCAGATCCAACCTGGGTCATGTAATTTGAGATATTATCTGCAGCCATTGACAATGCACCCTCAACATCTGCATGATCAATCGCACCTAAACTTGCAGCTGCTAAATTTAAAGCATTACTACCGGTGGCACCTAGGGGGTCACTAGCACTTCCATCACTTGTAATAGCAATTTCATCCATAGTGATGTAACTACCTGTTGAGGATGTTGTGACCTTTTCCTCTCGGTTGAATAATGTTTCTCCATTGAACGATTCAGCAGGGAGCGACTGTAATTGTTCCAGCAATTCGTTATAAGATGTCTCATATACCGACTTAGTATCTGCATCACTTTCGAGTTTATACTTGCTTTGTAAGGCACGCATCTCGTCAACAATGCTTTTCGCTGTAGTCAATACACTTGATTGCATTTCAGTGTATGAAACTGCATTACTTACGCCACTAACCATTGCATTGGTGGTTACCAACTGATGCTGCAACTTCATCGCTACAGATAGACCACCAGCGTCATCAGCGGGACTGACGATTTTATTTCCACTTGATAGTCTTAACTGGGACTTATCGATTTTTGCACGAGTGTCGTTGAGGTACTGCAAGCTCTTATAAAACGAGGAATTACTTTCACCTAAGGTAAGTGCCATTATGCTATCCTCCTTTCACGGTTGCTCGTGCAGAATGGGGTAAGAATACCCAGTTTGGTTGTGTTATTATAAATCATAATTATATCTCCTTATTAATTTTGTGATTCACTCCTTGAATCATGTTTTTTGAGGCTCCAGTGCTTACATTCCCCGGATTAAACTCAGGGCAACTTCATTGCTCAGGTTTGCCTGAGTAACCATCGCTGCAGATGCCTGCATCAGGATCCCGTACTTGGCAAGGTTGGCACTTTCCATGGCCATATCGACATCCTCAATACGACCAAGGGCTGACCTCATATTCGTCTCCTGCGTGGCAATGCTATCCATCGCAAACTGCAACCTGGACATACCAGCTCCAGTTTGTGCACGCAGAAATACAATGTTTTCAATCGCAGCCTCTAAGGTCTCCGTGCGCACATTACCCAGACTGAGAGCAACATGACTATCGGATGAACTTCTTGCTAAAGCAACAAACCCGCTTATCTCTCCTGCGGTCGGCGCGGTTCCAGCGACTCCAGACCAAGCTGTTGCCTCACCAGCTTGTGCACCTGCCCAAGCTGTTCTTGGTGACTCAACATTTTCAATAACAAGTGCAGAAAGCATGAGGGATTTATGAATCAGTACTTTCGATCCTGAACTACCTTCAGAACTGGTGTAGATCGACATCAGATGTGCCCGGTCATTAACTTGATCTTTTCCACCGAAGTAAGCATTTTGATCGGCCACATTACTCGTATGTTTATCTGAGAACAGACTTTCTCCATTGAATTCCATTTGCGAAATGTCGTGCAGTTGGAACTGCAAGTCTTCGAACTCATTGTTGTAGCTGGCTGTATCTGAATCGCTCTTCAGTGGATCTTGGGTGGCATAACCTTTCAGCTCAGACATCCGCATGAGGATACGACCGGCTGTTTCAAGCAATCCGTCCTGAACCTCGAGGAATCCAATTCCGCTCCTTACATTGTTTTGGGCACCAACTAATCTTTCGACAGATGCACGCACCTTCATCGAAACGGCCAGTGTGCCAGGGTCTTCATTAGGTCCGACAATCCGTTTTCCAGATGCAAGCCTGCGAATGCTCATTTGGAATTTCTCCTGGGCACTTGCAAGGTGGTGGCTCGCCTGCTGAACCGCACCATTATTTGATACTGTTATAGGCATAGTAACTCCTTTCCGTATATTTGATTTCGAGTCACTGGACTTAACGAAGCAGCATCAGTGCAACATCGTTAGACACATTTGCTTGCACTACCATTGCAGCAGATGCTTGCATTAGAATGCTGTACTTTGCAAGATTTGCACTTTCCATTGCAATATCAACATCCTCAATCCGCCCCAGGGCAGATTTCATATTTGCCTCTTGTGTGGCAATACTCTCAGCGGAGAACTGAAGCCTGGACATTCCTGCACCAGCTTGTGCTCGCAGGAATACAATATTCTCAATGGCACCTTCAAATGCAGCAGATGATACATTTGCTATATCCAGTAAGTTACTTGCAGAACTTTTGGCTAGAGTAATATTGTCACCGGTTCCGGTTGCACTTGAGCTATCTGCGGTTGACCATAGAGCATTATTAGTTTTTGCATTTGTTCCATCGCCATTCTTGACTGTTAGTGCAGATAACAGCAAAGCACGATGAATTAGCACTTTAGTTCCATCGCTGCCTTGAGCACTCGTATGAATTGAGATTTGATTGGCTTCACTAGAATCTTGACTGGCCCCTCCAAAATACGCATTACCTCCACCAGTTGCAGTGTTAGCGAAGAGACTTTGGCCATTGAATGTCATCTGTGAGATATCGTGGAGTTGCTGCTGCAAGTCCTTGAACTCATTGTTATAACTTGCGACATCCGTATCGCTTTTGAGAGGATCCTGAGTTGCATAGCCTTTTAATTCGGACATTCTCATCAGAATCTTCCCAGCTGTTTCAAGGATACCATCCTGTACTTCGAGGAAACCAATCGCGTTACGAATATTATTTTGAGAACCAGACAACTTATTGATAGAAGCCCTGACCTTCATGGCTACGGCAAGAGTGCCAGGGTCATCGCTGGGCCCGAGAATTCTCTTACCTGAAGCAAGTCGTCTTAAGCTAATCTGCAGGTTGTCTTGTGCTTTTCCGAGGTGATAGCTGGCCCGTTGCACAGCTCCGTTATTTGATATTGTAAGTGCCATTTTATAATCCTTTATGTTGGCTTGTTATTATTTGGGTAGAAGGTGCAAACCTCCGTGTCTGCACCAGTTTCTCTCTTGAGGGAACCCCAAGAAAAAAGAGTAGAAAATTGATATGGGAGATGAGCTCCAGGCGCTTTCCTATAGAGCTAAAGTTGAATCTCTGTGTGAGTATCAGCTTCGGTGACCGGGGTGCCCGAAAGGTTCGGCTAGTTACTCCGCAGCAGAATCTGCACATCCTCCAGGCATGCATATGGGAGACCATGCAAACGAAATGTCGAACCAGGGATCCTATTCCACGGATGTATAATAAGACCGCGTTGGAGCATGTACGGAATTCCGACTGCATGCTGTGGACTACGCTCTTGCAGAATGAATGTTTGGACATAAGAGGTAGCACCTTGCGGAGAGAAGGCGGGTCTCCATTGTAAGGAAGTAGGCTGATTGAGCATGCAATGCAGGAACTGATCATCGAATCGCCTCCCTAGTTTTGAAATGCAGGCCCTGAAATAGGCTATCAACCTGAACGCTAATTATATAGTAGAGAACTTGAAATAGACTCTGACTACCACGGTAGAAAGACCACCGATGAAATGGAGTCTGAAGTCCTTTTCGAGCCAGTCTGCCATCGTATAAGTAAGCGAGACCTGTACAGCTTTTATAATCAGAAATCATTGTTTGAATGTGCATCATGACTAAGAGAGCCTTTCATTCTGAGAACATGAAGATATGCATGTCTATGAACCTGACTCACCGTTAGCCAAGTAAGGCGAGGGCTACATCTTTACTTGTATTCGCCTGTGCACGCATTGAAGTTTCGGCCTGATTGACAATACTTTTCTTGGCAATTAAGGCACCTACCTCGCCACCGTTGGCGCCATTCTCTAATAATCTTTTGAGGGATTTTTGGGAATTTCTCGCAACATCTGTAGTGATGTTTTGAGGAAGGATCCGAGAAACTGAAGTGGATGATATATTAATAGTCATGGTGTGTAATTCTAAGGTTATAAAATGCAGATTTGTGTAATCTTGTGCTTATTGTACAATTTTTGATGGTTCCCGCCGCTTACCGAAGTAGCATAAGGGCAACATCTGAGCTCAAGTTTGCCTGTGAAAGCATCGCTGCAGAGGCTTGGGTCAAAATATTGTACTTTGCCAAGTTCATGCTCTCTTCAGCAATGTCCACATCAACAACTCTCCCCAAAGCCGCACGTAAATTTGTAGTTTGAGCGGCCAGGGAATCAGCATTGAAGGACAATCTGGAAGTAGCACCTCCGTTCTGTGCCCTCAAGAACGCTACATTTTCCAAGGCTTTCGTTAAAACGCCTACAGAGA
The DNA here is from genome assembly GCA_038152995.1 of Opitutales bacterium. Classification (GTDB taxonomy): domain Bacteria; phylum Verrucomicrobiota; class Verrucomicrobiia; order Opitutales; family Seribacteraceae; genus Chordibacter. The sequence continues at coordinate 2,640 of JAYOXT010000022.1, read as the reverse complement.
TTTTGTCTAAGCTGATTGCATTATTTATGTCATCGTTGGCAAGGGTAACCCAATTATTTGTACCTGATGCCCTTGTATTAGCATGATTAATAGCTTTAACAGTGCTCCAGCCTGATGTAGTTACCGCAACAGAAGCTGCTACTTGTTGATCTTGCTTAACTGTTAATGCTGAAAGAAGTAAGGACTTGTGGATCTCAACTTTTGAACCTGAACTACCTTCGGCACTAGTATGAATACTAAGAGTGTGGTCTTTATCTGTATCCCACGATATCCCCCCATAACTCGCTTCGGTGCTCCCCCCATTGGTGTAATTTGCAAAAAGGCTGACCGCATTAAATTTCTGGGTAGCGATATTGTACAACTGTAATTGTAAGTCCTTAAACTCATTATCATAGCTTGCGATATCGGTTGCACTTTTCATGGGGTCCTGACTACCCAAACCCTTGAGTTCGCTCATCCTGTCAATGATTTTACCGGCAGTTTCAAGCATTCCGTCCTGCACTTGTAAGAAGGAAAGTGCATTTTGCACATTATTTCGCGCACCTGCCAATCGGTTAATTGAAGACTGGAGTTTCATTGCCACTCCTAGGCTGCCCGGGTCGGTGACAGGTGAACTTAATTTCTTACCGCTAGCCAGGCGATTCATCGAGGCCTGCAACTGCTTATTGTTGTAGGCTAAGTGGAAACCGGCTTTTAGTGCTGCTGTGTTGGTTGATATGTTTAATGACATGTTATGTATCTCCTATGTTATGTTCTCGGACAGCCTCCTTGCTGACCGAACCGCCCACGAATGGTTGAGGAGGGGCGATTCTCCAGTTAAGTTTTAATGAAATAGATAGAGTAAAATGATTGGTGATAGTGATAGAAATTATCCTTGATTCGGTCTGGTTGCTGACCGAAAGATAGTAGATTGATTGAAAGTGGACGGTGCACGTGGTGCTTTGTTGAATTTAATAGTGCTATGATATAGCAGCTCATAATCCCCCATGGCGTTATGACTTGTGGGTTGAGAGTTGGCTTGGGGACTCCCGTCCCAAATCACACCCTCATGGCGAACCGACATAAATATTCTATCGGGCTGTCTCATTGTTGGTCTCCTTTACAGTTTTTGGGTAATCCGCGTTCATCTTAAATAATTCCTGGGTTCGGGTCCTTCTATCTCAATAGAATTAATGCAAGCTCAGAGGTTCCATTCGCCTGAGCGATCATTGCCGCGGCTCCCTGCGAGAGCACATTGTACTTCGCTAAATTCGTGCTCTCCTCGGCGATATCCACATCGACCATCCGTCCAAGAGCGGCCCGCATGTTAGTTCGCTGCTGGGCTAAAATCTCATAGGAGAAATGCAACCGGGATCCTACACCCCCATTTTGGGCACGTAAGAACGCCACATTCTCCAAAGCCGTGGTAAGTACACCAACAGATATCTGGGAGAGATCTAAAGTGGTTGATAATCCTTCACTTGCCAGCGTCATAAATCCACCGCTGACATCCGATACCGACACTTTGGTATTGTTGGCCACTGCATCAGTGTAGTTCCCTGTAGTCGCCCCCGATGCTCCTACACCTGCTCCCGCCAAACTCAATCTTGCGGTCAATGTTAGTGCCGATAGCAATGAGGACTTATATAAAAATACCTTCGCTCCACTCGAACCATTCTGGCTGGTATGGATACTAATTTGGTGTGTGCTGTTAGCTACATCCAACTGGTTCATCCCATTGAACCGCACTTGGGTGGTGGAGGACGCATGGCTATAGTTAGCAAAGAGGCTTACTCCATTGAACTGTTCCTGCGATATGGAATACAACTGCAACTGCAGGTCCTTAAACTCATTATTGTAACTGTATTTATCCATCTCGCTCTTCATCGGGTCCTGAGCGGCGAGTCCCTTGAGTTCGCTCATCCGGTCAACGATCTTGCCCACAGTTTCCAGCATGCCATCCTGCACCTCGAGAAAAGAGATACCGTTTTGTGCATTGGTCATTGCTCCGCTCAAACGATTGATGGAAGCATTGAGCTTCATGGATACAGAAAGATTCCCCGGGTCTTGCACTGGAGAAGTCAACTTCTTGCCACTGGCAAGTCGCTTGATCGATTCCTGCATTTTGTCAGAGTTGTAGCCCAAGTAGTAGTTTGCCTTCTCGGCTGCGATATTGGTTGATATGGCTAATGGCATGGTTATTTCCTCCTTGAGTTTAGTTCTCGCTCAGCCTCCTTGCTGAAGCGGTTGCACGCAGAATGGGTAATGGAGTACGACACCCAAATAATTGATTGTAAGTTGTTGCAGTGTCTTTGAATAATTGCTGATTAATGCTGATTGCCGCATTCCATGCAGAATTAACATCGATTGGAGAACTGGTGTGCAAATGAGTGGCTCCCTGAGCCTCAAGTAAAACAATTCTATTGCGTAGTCTCACTTCTGGCCTCCGTCTGTTTTCTTTGCATCTGCAGCATTCATCTATTTTCTATGTTCCTGTAAACCTCTCGCTTTATCTGAGTAGAATAAGAGCAAGCTCCGATGTGCCATTCGCCTGAGCGATCATCGCTGCAGCACCCTGTGAAAGTACATTATACTTTGCTAAGTTTGTGCTTTCCTCCGCGATATCCACATCGACCATACGACCGAGTGCGGCTCGCATAT
>JAYOXT010000021.1:14818-39906 GCA_038152995.1 Opitutales bacterium | reverse complement strand
AAGCGCAGTGGGAGTATGCCTGCCGGGCAGGCACGACCACGGCGTACTCGTGGGGAGATAGTATTACTTCCAATGATGCGAATTATAATTGGGATGGTGCACATAATACGGGTGCTGATTTTAAACAAACCCGAGATGTCGGGCAGTACAGTGCCAACCCCTGGGGCTTTTTTGATATGCATGGCAATGTATATGAGTGGACGGCGGACAGGTACGCAGCATACAGTTCGGGAGCACAGACCGACCCTGAGGGTCCGGCCACGGGCTCCTACCGTGTCTATCGGGGCGGCTCCTGGAACGCTACAGGTACGAGCCTGCGTTCGGCCTTCCGCTTCCGCGGCCTCCTCAGCTACCGCGACTACTACATTGGCTTCCGTGTCGGTTTCCAACAGCAGTAAAAGCAAGCGAGCGTAGGGAGTGTTGGCTCAAGCATGGGCGAGTAGCCCAGCGGAGACAAACGAACCGAGCGAGGGGCGGGATGAAGTAGCTGAGGCTAACCCTCCTCCGGCTCAAAGCCGACAATCTCTTCGTCCAGCCAATCGTCTGTCGCGCTGAGGGCTGCTTTAGCTAAGTCCTCGGCATCCATATCGCAGTTGCTACCGAGATTTACTTTTAACAGGCCTTAGAGATTACAATCTATGAATCGGATGTACCTGATTTGTACCTGCGTGGTGTGTGATTCATAACACCACATTTTGTGTGTTTATGCATTTTGTCTAGGAGTTTCGCATAAACACCCTACAACTAGTGCCTTATATCAAATTTTGAATCCAGCGCGTCTACCAATTCCGCCATCCGGGCAAAGAGAAAGTTTTAAAAAATGGGAAAAAACGACCGCTTGGCAACCTTTGAGTTTCCCAACCACGAATCTTAGGCCGAGGCATGAAGGGGGTCAGTCAGAAACCCCCAGCTCTTTCAGGGATAATTCGTCTGCGTCTTTCCACAGGTGTTCCAGTGCATAGTTTTCCCTTTGCTCCCTAGAAAAGAGATGAACTACAAAGTCGATCGCATCGAGGACCAGCCAGCCACCCGGTTTGAACCGCTCGCGGGAGAGCGTCTCGATGTTGTTTTCCTTGAGGGTTTTTTCAAGGTTGTCACGCAGTGCCTTGAGGTGGGGGTCCGATGTGCCCGTGGCAATAATGAAGCAATCAGTGAGGGAGGATTTTTCCCCGAAATAAAGAAGGGTCAGGTCCTCTGCTTTTTTGTCCAGCAGGGCATTGCAGGCGAGAGCCAGCTGTTGCTTGAGGGTTTCTTTGGAGGAGGGGAGCACAGGTTTCACAGTCAAAATAAGGAATTTGGTAAAAGAGAGAAATCTTTGAGGTATTGCAAGACTTCCTCGGTCAGGTCGTTGGAAAAGGGGATTTTCATTTCTATATTTTTACGGATGGAAGTGGAAGAAACTTCCCACAATGGGTTGTGTACTTCCTCCCATAGAAGGTGCGGGATAGCGGGTGCTTCGATGGGGTGGGGACGGCGGGCAAAGACAAGGAATTCAACCAGTTTGGCCAGTTGGCCGATATTTTTCCAGCGATGAAGTTGGGCAAATTGATCGGATCCGAGGATGAGAAAAGTTTTTTCCGGAGAGAATTTTTTTTGGATCTCACGGATAGTGTCCACGGTGTAACCGACCTTTCCCTGGTTGACTTCGTAATCCCAGGCATGAGCTTGGGGGATTTTTTGGCACATGGCCGTAACCATGCCCAGGCGGTGGTGTGCAGTAAACAAGGGCGGGCGGTCGCGCAAGGGGGCATGATAGGCGGGGCAGAGTAGGAGCAGGTCAAGGGAAGCACGGTCAAGGATGCTTTCCGCCATGGCAAAGTGTCCGCGGTGGGGAGGATCAAAACTACCCCCAAAAAATCCCAGCCTTGATGCCGGGTTGGGTGGAATATTCGACATGCAAAGAGATTACAACGACCTGCCTGCCGAGCGTTCGTACAGGGTAAACATCCGTCCTTTGCGAAAGTAAGTGACTTGGCCGGACGAGGATACCACCAGGGCGATGGAGTCGGTGGTGGCGGTGATAGCAGCGGCCGCGGCGTGGCGCGTACCCAACCCTCCCGGCAGGGTGATATTTTCTGCTTTCGCCTGAATAAGACTGCCCGAGGTTTCTACCACCCCATTGCCCCGAACGATAAAAGCACCATCAATCAGAGCGAGTTCTTTGATGGTTTCATCCATGAATGGGTTGAGAATATTGCGGTCTTCCTCCTCATATCCATGGAAGGGGTTGAGGATGAGTTGCTTGGATCGTTTGATCACCTCAGCGTGATCTCCGAGAACAAACATGGCCCCGATGGACTTTCCTTCCCTCCCGGTAACGGCGAGATCGGTGGCGATGGCGGTTAGCCTTTCCAGGGCCTCTGCAGAGACGCTTGCTGGAAGCATATCTTCGCCATGGCCGATGGCCGATTCAAATTCCTCGTCCACATCGACGACAAGCACAGTGTCCAGTTGCCCGCTCTGAGGGATTCCACCCACACAGCATACCCTGTCCTGAAAGCCAAAAATATCACGGGTCAGACCGAGGAGTATGGCCGCACGCAACTGGGAGAGCCGGGAGTTGGAATGGGCCCGCACGGCGAGGGTGGCATGGGCCCGGTGGTGATCGCGCTCATGGTCGGACACATCCTCCCCTGCCAAAACCACCCGGAAGCCGGGGAAGGTCATTCTCGGGGCCAAGCTGGGGGGGAAGACATCAGTAAAAACAAGGATGGTCGAGCAATCGGCAGCTTTGGCAATTTTGGCGGCTTCGTCGGTAAGCAACTTATTAAATTTGGTACGGCGCCGGGCGGGGCGTTCGTCGGTACCAGCAAAGGCATTTTTGACCGCCTCTTTGAACTCAGCAATATCCCGGGCCATCCAGAGATGGTCCATGACGGACTTGTCCTGAAATGTACGTGCCAGCGTAGCTAGGAAAGAAAGGTAGTTTTTGGCGTTTTCATTGGCGATGAGCAGGAAAACAAAACGGATGTCCTCGTAGCTGTCCTTGCCCTGGAAATTGAGCCCCGTAGGGCATCGACCAATGGCTAGGGCGAAGGGCCTTTTCATTTTCACCCGGGCATGGGGAAGGGCGACTCCTTCGCCGAGGTAACTGGTCATCGAATGTTCCCGCTCGATGAGCTCGTTGAGTACTTTTTTCCGGGAGGCCGCGGAGGGGAGCAGCGATTTAAAGGAACCGAGAAGTTCGGAATATGCGGTCTGAAGATCCGGGCTGGTCAGATCGATGATGCGGGTGCTGGAGATGTAGCGGTCGACCTGCATAGACTAAGTACCGCAGTGCCCGGGCAGGGCGGTTTTTTGAATGGGAATTGTGTACGTGCTAACTATTTTTCCCACTCTAATGCACCACTTTTAAGTTCGTACACAAGTCCGGCTGCCAATACGAAAGTGAAAAAAAGCATCGGCCAGAGCAGGGAGATGCCTGCAGCGGTCAGTTCCCGGTGGGTCAGCACCCAGGGAATAAGAAAAACTACATCGATATCGAAGAGGATGAAGAGCATGGCGGTGACATAAAACTTCACCGAATAGCGGGTGGTTGCCCCGACTTCAGAGGCGAGTCCGCACTCGTAAGGAGAATCCTTGATTTTTCCGCGTACCGCCCGCTGGCCAAAAAGATGACTTGCGACCAGGATTCCCACACCCATACCCACGGCAAGGAGGATTTGAATGAGAACAGGGAGAAAGTCGGATAAAGTCACACTCCTTTGATGGTAAGATTCCCCAGGTGAGGCAAGATTATTCCTTCTGCCTTTCGTACTCTTTATCTCGTCTCCATGCTTGCCAACCCAACCGGCACGGGCATAAAATCAAAACCATGAATGATCTGAGGAAAAAACCCATGAGTTCAAAAACGCCTGCTACCCGCCGAACGGGGGGCTTCACCCTGGTGGAGATTCTTATTGTGCTGGCACTGATCGGGATTGTTGCCGGACTGGCGATGAGTAACCTGGGCGGCATTTTTGGCAGTGGTAAGGTGCAGGCGGCCCAGACATGGGTGAACAGCACGGGAGAGGCCTACGTTAACTCTTACTATGCCCTGGTGGGGGAATATCCCAAAAGCCTGGCAGAATTACGTACTCCACCCAATGGATTGCCTCCTTTTGTAAAGAGGGCATCCGATCTTCAGGATCCCTGGGGAAAGGATTATTTGTACCAGTGCCCAGGTTCCCGAAATCCGAGCAGTTTTGATCTCTCCACCACTGCGCCTGACGGCAAGGTGATCGGGAACTGGGATAGCGGGAATTGAGTTGCCCACCTTTTACACCAAAAGAAAAAGCGCAGGCTTTACCTTAATCGAAGTCCTATTGGTCCTTGCCCTGATTGGGGTGATGGCCGGAATTGTGGCAGGGAATGCGGGAGCCTTTATCAATGCCAGTGGATTTGAGCCACCCGTCCGTGTGCTCAAGCGGGCCGTACTGGATGCGGGTTACTTTGCTGGGGAAAGGAAAGAACCAAGCTTTCTCGCCTATGAGGAGGGCAACGCATCTTTTGTCATCTCGGATGCAGGAGGAGATGTCCTCGCCATTCATCCAATCTTCAAAGATCTTTCAAAGGTGGATAGGGAAGATAGAGGGGAGTTTCCAGAGATTGAATTTCGGGCGATTGGGCCTTTGAGTGGGGCGGCCCGGGGGCGGACTATTTATCGCGATAACCAACTCCGTCTTAGCCGTATTCGCTTTCATTCCGGTTCGAGTGTGCAGTTTGAGGTTACGATCAGGCACCGTGGCGAGGATGAGAAGTTTGAATTCGACCCGTTTTCCGGATTTGTGCTGGCGGATAATTTGAGATGACGGCCTGGTTTCAAATGAACCGTAGAAAGTACGGCTTCATGCTGATTGAAGTCCTTATAGCCCTGGCGATTTTTGGTTTGGCCGCCGTTTACTTGGTCGATGGTGCTTTTGTCGCTTCACGCACCATCCGGTTGATGAAGGATGCCCGGGAGTTGGAGCAGGATCTTCTGTGGGTGCGCAGCCAGGTGCTGACCGAGCCAAGTTATGAAAAACTGGAGGAGGGAGGGGAGCTTAGCGCCCTGACCATGGGAGAAGTGGAGTGGGAGGTGGAAGTTGAAATGACCGAAGTGCTCGATCTATATTTGGTTAAATTAACCTTGGAATACGAGGGTAATGACGATTTCGGAATCGAGCCGGGCGAGCGGACATCGCAGATGTATCTGTTGCGTCCGAGTTGGGGCGGTCACGCCGATTTTGCTACGGAGCGCAACCGCTTACTCGAGGATAAGCGGGATAAAATCCGCGACCTAAAAACGGAAAGGAAAAGGAACCGATGAGAAAAAAGCGGGCATTTTCCCTAGTTGAGGTTTTGCTGGCCCTGGCAATCGGTGGACTTGTCCTCACCGCGGCAACCTCCCTGTTGGTCACCATTTCCCAGGCCTGGGCAAACCGTCCCGCCACCCGGGATGCCTTTGATGCCCATGTCAATGGAGTCGCCCATTTCCTCGATGCTATGCTGGAGGAGGCGACCATACCCGGCGGGGTAAGTTCTCAAAAAAAGGCCATCACTCTGGGGCGTGCCCCTGGTTTTTCAGAAACCGATGACCCCCTGGTGCAGTTTTACCTCAGAGAGGCACCTCCCTTGTTCTTTTGGCCGAGGCCGAGCGAGGTGGCAAACCGGGTGCATGCATTCCTTCAGGTGGACGCGAGTGACGGGCTGGGCCTGCTTTGGTATTCCGACCTTCAGGAACTGGAGAAAAATGAGAAGGGGCAGAGAGAACCTCAGGATGATGATGAGCTTTTTTGCACAGTGATCAGCCCGTTCTGTACGGAAGTTTACTACTGCTATTACGGCGATGAGGACGCGGGTCCAGATGATCCGAAAAGTTGGGAAATTAAGGATGAATTGGAGGAGGATGTTGACAGTGGTAATTTCCGTTTGCCGGCTTTTGCCAAGTTGGTGTTCCGCTGGGATGAGGAAAACCTCGAAAGGATCGTTTCCCTGGCGATTGACCGGCCCATTCCCAGTGGCATTACGGAGGAACCCCGATGAGTGCAGCCAAGGCAGGAAAAAGAAAAGGGGCAATTTTGGTGTTCGTGCTCGCCCTGATTGTCTTTCTTTCGGTCCTTTGTATCAGGTTGATGGAGGAGACCGTGCAGGAACTCAGGCATGTCAGCCAGTATCACCGGCGTGATGACTTAAGGGTGCATGCTTATTCCGCTCTTGATGTGGCGGCAGGTGTGCTGAATGAATTTAAAATGATCGAGGGGAATCTGTATGAGCCCCAACAGGGGTGGGGGGACCCACTTGGATGGTCCGGTGTGAGTCCTTTGGACCCGACGGTGCGCTGGAGTATCAGGTTGGTCGATGAATCGGCAAAAATACATCCTGCCAATGCCTCGAAAAAGGATTTGGTCTCAATGTTTGCCCAAATGCATGGCGGAGGAGAGAAGCGGGTCGATGAAGATGATGGCGAACCCTATTACGATGCCTGGATGGATTGGGAGGATGCTGATGACAATGAAAGGGAGGAGGGTGCCGAGGACAATTACTACGAGAAGATGGATCCTCCCTATTTTACTCCAGGAAAAAAAGTGGAGAATTTTGAGGAGTTTCGCATGATCAAGGGCTTCGCCTACAACCCGGACGAACCGGATTACAGCGGTCTGTTTTTTGCCGAGAATGGAAGTGAAACCATCCATATGAAAAATTTTCGCTCCGCCTTCTCTTTTTTCAATGAAGGGCCTCTCAATATCAATGGGGTCTCCTCTTACCTGAAAAGATTTCTCTGCGGCGATAATGACTCGTTGCATGAAGAGATCATGGCCGGGCCCAGGTTTGGCAGTGGCGGAGAGCCCTACTATACTAATCTGAACGATCCCAACCTTGCCCAATTGCAAAGCATCCGGGGTATTAAGTTGACCACATCCGCCACTCTATTCCGGGTGGAGGTGTCCATTTCTAAAGGAAAGGCAGAATTTAAGCTTCATGCCATCCTTTCGACCAATCTTGGGTTAAATGAGTCCAGTCAGATAAAAAATAGAAACGCCTCGCTGGACAAACAAAAGCCAAGAAATTCTCGGAATGTGGCCCTCAAGTATCCCTTCAGGATTTTAGCGATCCGGGAAAATGAGAATTTGATCGACTAGAATAGGGTAGGAATCTACTTTTTAAGCGTTAGATATGGCGGATGCACTAGAAAGACCTCCAAGTTCTTCTTTTGGAGATTTACGTGAGGTTACCTTACGTATTCCAGGTGAGCATTTTTTCTGTGAGTCTTTTTCCCTGCCTGCCAAGGTGGTTGCTCAAGTCAGTAGCGGGGATGAGGCAAAATCTGTCGTTTCGGTCGTAGAGAATTATGTCGAGGGTTTGCTTAACGAATCCTCTTTTTCACCTTACCCTGCTGAGCAGCTAGCTTGGGGGTATCATTTTTGTGATGTTTCCCGCAAGGTTCTTGTTTTTGCTGCCCCCTATGCAAAACTTAGCCAACTTGGGTGGGATAACTTTGAACTTTTTAGACGAGTTTTCCCTTCTTTTGTAAGTTTACTTGGAGATACCTATGAGGAGTCCAAGCTCGTTCTTTTTATCTTTGAAGAGACCCTAACTGCTGCCACTTTTTCTCCCCAATCTTCCGTTCCAGATGAACTCCTTTCTCTCCCATTCGATCCAAGTAACGAGGATTCCTTTGAGTCAGCACGCGGCAAACTGCTCTCTCTTCTTGATCTGAGTTCCTACACCCTGAGCCCAGATATTTTGGTTGCTGGTGATGTTACGCGAAGCCCGGATGGTTTTTTTGAGTTTGACCATTACCTTAGAGAGGGGACTGATGTTGCACTTCGAGATGATCTTCTTGTGAGAATGTCTGCGGATGATCTATGGAGTCACGATCTCCGTACTCCTTCCTTTAAAAGTTCCGAGAAAATCAAGCGCCTAAAAGAGCGTGGTTTATGGCGTGCTTTTAAATTATCTTCAGTTCTTCTGGTTGCCCTCTTTCTTTCGTTTGTCACTTGCAAGATTTTTGAACTTAAGCAAAGGGCTCAATCTCAAGCAGCCGATAAAATGGCTATGGAAGTGCCCCTTGTCCTTGAGTCGCAGAAGTTGTTGGAAAAACTTAGACAAAACAAACTCGGCGGCATTGATCCTTTTGGTTCGATTGCCAGGCTTTCCATTCACCGTGGTGGGACCACGGATCGCCCGAGCTTGTGGTTTAGTAAAGCCCATTTTGAAACACGCAACCATGTCAAATTAGAGGGCGAGGGCATTAATGTCGAATCAGTGAATACATTCATTAGCAATTTTGAAGGGGCCGGGGTAGCTCAATTACGCAAGAGCCGAAGTGGCGACGAATATAGAGAAATCAAGAGTGATGGTGGAAAGACTACTTTTGAGATTCAAATTAATTTACTCGAAGAAGAGCCTGTTTCACCTTCTGGGGAAGATGGAGGTGTTCAGCAATGAAACCTTTAGAAAGAATATTTTTTAAGCTCAGTCCCAGGGAGCAAAGACTATTGGTTCTTTCCGTTTGGGTGGTCTTAATTCTTGGGCTATTCAAGACTGGGGAAAGATCGATCGAGGTTTATGGCCAGTGGGAACTTACGAAGCAGGCAATAATTGGCTACGAAGGAATTATCAACCTCAAGCCTTTTATTAATAAGGCATTAGAAGAACAGAAAGTGGAGCAGAAGAACAAGAGTTATGACAAGAAAAACCTAAGCAATCGTGCATCCAGCCTAGCGGACAGAGTTTTCCCTGCTCGTGATTACCGCGAATTAGACACCGACGAGAGGGAAAGATATTCTCAACATCGTGTGAAAATTACCTTCGATCGTGCGAGTTACGAACAAGTCAATGAGTTTGCCAGCTTGATTCGGAAGGAAAGTCCGTTCATGTTCTTAAGTGAAGTGAGAATTGCACCTAATTACCCACCAAAATCGAGGCCCTATGACCCAACTACCTTCGACGCCACCTTTGAGGTAAGTTCAGTTGAATTCAATGAACAATGAAACTAATTATTCCTAGCCTTGTCTGCTTTTTTGTTAGCCAATATCTTATTGCCCAAGTTCCAGTGGGTTCTGCGGAAGATGTGCCTACTTCGGCTGTCGTCCCTAGTCTCCAAGATGGAGTTGAGGAGTTTCCCCTTGGGAATTTTTCGGACCCAGTTGAACTTTCCAATGTAGAGGGTTTGGACGAACCTTTGGAGCGTCTTCGTCTCCGGGATCATGATGCAAATATGATCTTGGACATGATCCAACTTATCACTGGTAGATATATCCTTCGTCCACAAAATTTACCTCAAGTGAAAATCACTTTTGACAGCATGAGTGCTCTCACGAAAAGGGAAACACTCAGTGCACTGGAAAGTTTACTGACAATGAATGGGGTGGGTATTTCCAAAATTGATGACCAATTTTTCAAAGCGGTTCCCGCTACGGGCATGAATGTGCATGTCCCGATTTGGTTGGATGGGCTGGCTTCGGATTATGCGCCCAGTCAAAGAATTTACATAAAAATGTTTCATTTGGAATATGCCCCAGCCAATGAAGTGAAAGAGCAGCTGAACCCTTTTTCCACACCCAATGTAGGGGCACTACTTGTTTTCGAAAAAGCAAATAGCATTCTTGTTACTGATTCTCTTCTTAACCTGCAAAGAATGGAGAAGCTTTTGGTAACGATCGACCGTCCTATTCGCAAGGAGGACTTGGGTACAGATTTTTATGTTTGGCATACTCAGCACGCGGGTGCACGAGAACTCGAGAGTAAACTCAAGGGAATGATTGAAGGTAGCTTGAAACCCTTCTTGGGCGGAACCACTTTATTGGATTCAGACGAGCGTACGGGTAAACTGATTATCATTACCAGGAAGGAGAATAAGGAAACCTTATGGTTTTTCCTTGAGCAGTTGGATGCACCAGTAAAAATGAAGACTACGAGCAAGTTGTTCAAGTTACAACACGCTGAATCGAAAGAGATCCAAAGCATCTTGGATGAGGTTATTAAAAATCAACAGCGAATTAAACAGCAATTGCAGGGGAAGAATACTGCGGCAAGAGCAAGCGCCACTCAAAGTTCCAGTAAGCCTGTGACCCTACCGGGTGAGCAGACCAAGCCAAATAGTACTGCCGAGAACCCTACATCCGATGCAGGGGGCGAGGGTGCACACGAGTTTAGTGATTTTGTCACTATATCCTCGGACGAGAGAAGTAACGCGATTTTAGTTTATGGAACCAAGGCGGATATAGATGAAATTGGCCGGATGATTGAATCTCTCGATCAGCCCTTGCCCCTCGCTCGGATCGATACTATTTTTGTGATGGTTGACCTGACTGAACAAAACCAAAGAGGCATTGATGCACTACTCAGCAAGGTCGAGTGGTCCAAGTACGCGAGAGGATCTGCCGGAGATAATCTCTTTGGGCAACCTGTTACCGGAACTAGCCAAGTCACCAATGCAAATGATGATGGTAGTCCGGGAGATACCACATCAACCGTCACCAACAATATCTCCAGTAATATTGCTCAGGGGATATTAGGCATTCCTGGTTTAAATTCTTCAGTTCCTTTCGAGTTGGAAGACTGGAAACTGACCGCGATTCGCTGGGATCAGCTTTTTGCCCTATCCTCCGAACGCAATGATGTGAGAATATTTTCCACCCCCTCCCTGATGGTTTCTCACAATGCACCTGAGGTACACATTCTGATTGAGGATGAGCGTAACATTGTCGTGCCTACATACGGAACCTACTCGTCTTCTGAGAACACCAACACGGGGCAAAGGGATCAGATTACCGCAAAAACGGAACTTAACATCAAGAAACCCAAGATAGGCCTCCCTCAATTCGATGAAAATGGAACCATAGTATCAAGGGGCTCCATCTTTATGGAGGTTGAAGTAAAGGCGGAAAAATTTGATGAGACCCAAAGCAATTCATATGCTGGGCAATCCTTGCCAGCAAAGAAGATTCGTGAAGCAAAGTCTTTTGTGACCATTCAGGATCAGGAAATTTTAGTTCTTGGTGGTTTACAGGAAGTTCAAGTGGATTCCACTGAATCAAAATACAATCTTCTTAGCGACATTCCTTACTTTGGAGAAAAGTTCTTTCGACCCAAGGCGGTTAAATATACTCCGACCGAGTTACTCATTTTTCTGCGGCCTACTATTATCAACCCTGGAGAGGAAAAGTCAGGCGAGAATATCAACTTGATCGATGAGAGACTGGCTCCCAAATACGCTCCTAAGTTCACTTCTCCATCCGGAAAAATCTTGGGTATGCCCAACATCGATCAGCAGGAGAGTGGTGAGGAATCAATGCAGGATTCGCCAGCACCCCTGCCCAAGCTATGAAGTGTAATTTGGTTGCATGTTTAGCCCTTGCTTCGTTTGTGGTATTCTTGCCGGGGCTTACATTTGGTCAAGATACAGACAATCCGTTCCTCCGCCCAGGTGGGAATAAACCTGCTCCTCCTCCTGTCATCCAAAAAGCCCCTCCTCCGCCTGCACCAATTCCACGAAATCCAAACCTTGAGTTTCGGGGCTATTTTAAATTTGATGATCAGTGGCACTTTGCCATCTTTGACAAAGCTAAGCAGGAAGGAGTTTGGCTAAAAAAAGGGGAGAGCTTTGATGAGGGGAAAGTTGAAATCATAGGCTTTGACCAAGAGGCAAATAAACTTCGTCTCAAAGGCGGGATGCAGCTTACTCTGAAAGATTCAGAAAAAAAAGTCCTCTCCGTACCGAGTGCACAGGCTGTGCCCAGTCAGGCTCCGGCTAAAGTTATTCCTCCCCCCTCAGGGGCGAAATCGATTCCCCCGCCTCGCCGCCGCTAGGCCATTGGCATTGCTTCCCCATGTGTTCCATGAATTTATCTACGAAGATGACTCCTGATATCGAGGGAGATTCAGGCATGGTTAGCTCGTCCTCCTCTGGGTATCGCTCACTTCTGAAAGATGAGATGGAGTGGTGGCCCGATTTGCCCGATGTGGACCGCCTCAATATTCTCTCTGCTCCGCTGGAGGACCGTGCCCGAATTTTGGCGGCGAAATATTCCTACTCTCTCGATGTGGCGGTTCGTAAAATTGCCGAACAGGCCAAACTTCCGTATCTCGAAAGTTTCGAACTTGTAGAGAATCCCACGAAGAAACTGCCCCTGAGGCTCATTCATGCATTTGCGTGCCTGCCTGTTACTCCGCCTTCCAATGATGCTGGGTCCCCCCGAGTCTTGCTTTTGGACAAGGATGATTCAGCCTGTGAAATCTTAAATAAGAAGTTAAAGCATGGATTTCAAGTTGTTGTTACTCATTCTGTAACTGAAGCCCATGATTGGATCCAAGGTGGCGAAAGGTTCGACCTTGTAATTGCTGATTTTGAAATTGCGAACCATCATGAGTTCGAGCTTATCGACCCGATTGCCTTGGCTAAACCTGGTCTTGAAATTTGGGTCACTCTTTATAACAGAAGAGGGAAGGACGCTTCAAATCTAGCTATCGCCAAAGAACTGCAACAAACTGCCCAAGTCAGTCGAGTTATAGGAAAGCCTATTGACGAGATTGAATTGGAATCTTCGATCAATCAATTTTTGCAAGATTTTTACAAAGATAACCCAGGGAAATTAGTCAAAAGCTCGGCAAGGATCGATTTATTGACTGTTTGGCCGCCAACATCTCGAATGAGTCGATGGGTCTTTGCTGTATCGGGATGTAAGCCCATCTGGCATATGGGAATGCCTGAGAAAATCATTCGTGCCATAACAGAAAATTTCGGTATCGGTGCGGACAGTTTGGGGGATTCTGACTTGGATGAGGAGGGCGAGGCAGAAGTCCAGGATGATCTGGAGGACCAAAACGCTGCGATCATCAAGTTTGTTAATGAGGTGATTCAGCGGGCGATCGTCGACCGAGCCACGGATATTCATTTTGAGCCCCATAAGGAAACCCTGCAAATACGCTATCGCATTGATGGTCAATTAGTGCCCGTACGGGTACCCGACAATCTGAGAAGTTTTCAGGATGCAATTATCTCCCGTATCAAAATTATGGGAGGGATTAATATTTCGGAAAAACGGAGGCCACAGGGCGGGCGGATTACCTTTACTCATGGGCAGAGTGATTTGGATATTAGGGTTTCCACTTTGCCCACTTTGTATGGTGAAAGCATCAGCCTGCGCTTGCTCAATGAAAAATCGCAACCACTTTCGATGCGGGAACTTGGATTGCTTGGTAAAGATGAAACCAATATTGTCAAGGTACTTGAAAAGCCTCATGGCATTGTCTTGGTCACGGGACCGACCGGTTCGGGTAAGTCCACTTCTTTGACCGCATTTATCCGGCGCATTCACAAACCCGAACGCCGCATTATGACGGTCGAGGATCCGGTGGAATATGAGGTTGCCGGGATCAATCAAACCCAGGTCAATTCCGAGATCGGATTTACTTTTGCCAGTGCCCTCCGGGAAATTCTTCGTCAGGACCCCGATGTGATTATGGTCGGGGAAATTCGGGACCGGGAAACAGCGGATATTGCGATTCGTGCTTCCCTGACCGGACACCTCGTACTCAGTACCCTTCATACCAATGATGCCCCTGGTGCGGTGACCCGGTTGATTGATATGGAGATCGAGCCTTTTCTCATTGCCTCTTCCGTGGAGATGGTCATTGCCCAGCGATTGGTGAGGAGAATTTGTTCCCAGTGTGCCCAACCGGCCAACCTTCCGGAGGAAGATTTAAGAGCGACCTTAACCCTGCTCGGGGTGGATATCACTGAAGTGATTCATGCAGATACGGTTCTGGCGGCAAACGGGTGTGAGAAATGTCAAAACCTTGGTTACCACGGCAGGGTGGGCATCTTTGAACTGATGAAAATGAGCGATGCCATCCATAGTCTCATTATTAAGAGTGCCTCAGCGCCGGAGATCCGAGAGGTGGCTCTCAGCCAGGGAATGACCACCTTGCAGGCCTGTGGATGGAATCAGGTGAAGCGCGGTCTAACCACCCTGGATGAAGTCATTCGCTATGCAGATATTTTTGCGGAAGACCCGGATTCAGGATTTCGTTCTGATCTTGAGTAGGCTTCCGGTAAGTTGGTTTGGGTAATTATGGCTGAATTCGAGTACTTTGCCATCGATTCCAAGGGGCGCACCAAGTCGGGTCGTATGGCCGGAGATTCGGTCAAGGCGGTGCGCCGAAAATTGCTGGCGGGGGGGCTTACCGTGCTCAAAGTGAAAAGTCCATCAGGCAATGTGGCCCAGAAAAGTACGGGTTCCAAACTTGAGGAGAAAGAGAGCAAGAAGTCGAAAAAAAATAGGTCGCTCCAGCAAAAAACCGGAGCAAAGGGAGAGAAAGTAGGAACGGAATTTTTAAAGCGGCTGCTCGAATTGCACGGAAGCGGCATGCCGGTGGCGGAAGCGGTGAAACTGTTAAACCAGAGATTGTCCGATCCCGAGCAGAAAGAGATTGCCTCCGTCCTCTGGCGGGAACTCGCAGAAGGGCGCGCACTGTCCCGGGCGATGCGCTTGCTCCCTGGGTATTTCAGTGAGTCCACCTCCTACATTATTGAGGCAGGTGAGGCGACAGGGAACCTTTCCCCCATTCTCAAAAAAATCATTTCCCATTTAGACGAGAAAAGAGAGATTCGAAATAAAGTGATTTCCGGGATGTCCTATCCAATCTTTGTGGTGTTGGTTGCCCTGGGTGTCGTACTGTTTTTTCTCTTCTTTTTACTTCCCCAGATCAAGGAAATGCTGGACTCCCTTGGAGGTGAGCTAAATTTAATGGCGAGAATTCTTATTCAGGGCTCGAATTTAATAATTACCATTGGCCCCTTTGTTGTGATAGGTGCATTGGTTGCTTTTGCCATCACCAAACGCTGGAGCAAGACGGAATCCGGAGGGAAGAAACTGGATCAGTCCATGCTTAAACTCCCTTTGTTTGGTGAAATCTTTTTCTTGTCCGAACTCTTTCAGCTTTCCAGCTTGCTGGCCACCCTGATGTGGAGCGGCATTGGACTGACGGAAAACCTGCGGCTTTGTGAGAAGACAATAAAAAACCGCTTTCTCCGAAGTCAGTTCCGTTCGGCAAGAGGGTTGGTCAATGAGGGGAAGTCCCTGCCCGAAGTATTGCGCAAGTACAAACTCATGCCCTTGATGCAGTTGGATGTATTGGAGGTGGGGGAGAAAACGGGAAATCTGGGTAACAGTATGGAAGATGCGGCCCTTGCGTTTCGGGATGGATTGACCAAGAGAATAAAAATGATGACCAGCTTGGTCTCCGGGGTGGCCCTGGGCTTCGCCTTTTCTCTGGTGGCCATTATTGCGATTTCTATTGTCACAAGTATATTTCAAGTTAGTAAGAGTATAAGCTACTAGTGAGGTTCTCCATGCTACGATTTTCTTTCCCCTTTTTCATGAGCTACCCACTCATGTTTTTTCTTTTGCTATCCTGTGACCCGGTCAACACCACCCCGGAAGAGTCATTACCCACTGATGCGGTCAACTCAAGCGGTTTGGCGAGGGAAGCATCTTTGGGGAAGCACAATTTTGATGATGGTTCTGTCTATCACGGGGATTTAATTCGGGGCAAACCCGATGGGTATGGCAGAAGGGAATATCCCAATGGGGATATCTATGAGGGCCAGTTTGAGAATGGATTATTTTCAGGGCACGGAACATTGCGCTACAAATCGGATGCCAATTATGAACGCTACTTTGGTAACTGGAAATTGGGTATGCGGCATGGGTACGGGGTTCTTGCCCTTGCTGATGGATCAAGCTGGGAGGGCAGTTGGAAGGATGATTCTTTTCTCATTGGAAGATTCAAACGGTTTGATGGACTAATCATGAGTGGAAAATGGCAGGATGATTTTCTGGCAGAAGGGAAGATGGTTTCTATTACCGGTGAAGAATTTACCGGAAATTTCCGGTCCGATGGCAGTTTTTTGGAAGGTGTACTGACTAAAGCAAATGGGGAAGAGTATGTTGGGCAGTTCGAACAGAATCAGTATCACGGATTTGGTTGCCTCCTGGATGTGGATGGCTCCATTTACAGCGGAAGTTTTTCGGATGGGGTGAAGTTCGGGCATGGTTTACTGATCGAAGCGGATGGTTTGCAGTATTCTGGTGGTTTTATGAACGGACTTCCAAATGGTATTGGTACGCAGCGCGATCCTTCTGGAGTGTCCTACCGTGGATCCTGGGCAGATGGCGTTCGTCAGGGAGCGGGGGTCATTGATTTCGGCGACGGCACCAGCTTTACCGGAGAATTTGAAAATGGGCTGGCTGCCGATGGACAATACGATTGGGGGGACGGCAGAATTTCGAACTCCTATCAAGATGATCTTGGCAACTGGATTGATTATGATGCGACTGAGTGACTGTGTCGTAAAATATTGGTGGTTGCCAAAAATGACCAAATTCGGAATATTTTATTCCTAGTTTCCAATGTCTAATTCCACTGATTTTCGCCTCAAATTTTGGGGGACGAGGGGCAGTATTCCCTGTCCCGGTCCGGGTACTGTAAAGTACGGCGGGAACACCACCTGCTTTGAGGTTACCTGTGGAGGGAAGCGTATCATCGTCGATGCGGGTACGGGCATACGCCTTCTGGGCAAACAGATCATGCTCAATGAGGGGAATCTGCTGGATGCGGACCTCTTTTTCACCCACACCCACATGGACCATATTCAGGGGCTTCCTTTTTTTGCCCCTCTTTACAACCCCAACAGCACTGTCCGTCTCAACGCTGGTCACCTAGACGGGGATACCTATGACCTGCAGGGCATAATTGGCACGATGTTGATGAAAGATCCCGTATTTCCTGTGCCCAGTTCCTTGATCGAAAAAGCCTGCACTTTCAGCGATTTTCAATGTGGTGCAACTTTTGACCTGGATGGCGGTGTGGTCATCAAAACAGCCCCCTTAAATCATCCGAATGGTGCTTGTGGGTACCGAATTGAATTTGCGGGAAAGGTTTTGGCGATTTGCACGGATACGGAACACTATGAAGACCGCATGGATGACCATGTGCTAAGTTTGGCCGAAAATGCGGATGTGATGGTTTATGACTCGGCGTACACAGATGAGGAGTATCCCAACTTCAAGGGGTGGGGCCATTCCACTTGGCAGGAAGCCATCAAAGTGGCCAATGCGGCTTCGGTGAAAAATACCTTTCTCTTCCACCACGATCCTTCGCATGACGATAAGAAAATGGATGAGATTGCTACCCTTGCCTCGAAGGCAAGGACTGGGGTGCGCCCAGCGGTGGAGGGGGAGGAAATTACCCTCTAGGCAGGATTGTTTTCTTTCAGTAGCGGGCTCTCGCCTCTACCGATCGTAGTCTTCGATGAGTTTCCCTGCACCTTCACTCCGGTTGAGCACCATGCCCTTTGGCTTTTCAAGTAACCTCAGGTCACCGGATCCCGTAATTTTTGCATCGAGCCAAAGGTTGGGAACAACGCTGACCAGGCCACTGCCACGGTGCTCAATGGTGGCGTGATCGAGGAAAAGCTCCTCGGCGGATAAATTTCCAGAACCGAGAATCCGGGCATGGAGTTGGTCGATTTTATTTCCACGCAGGGCAATATTCCCAGACCCAGCGTGATGAATCAATAACTCAGTGGATGCCACATCCTCCAGGTGGGCAGTACCGGCACTCTCTCCGAAGAACTTCAATTCCGGGGCGTTGATATTTTTCACGGTTAGGTTGCTTTGCCCGAGCAGGCGGATCTCTTTGAGCTCTTCGATCTTTACAAGGACCTCCACCGGGAATCTCCTCACTGCAGAAAGTCCGATGAAGGGAATTCTACGCTTTAAACTGTAGGTATTATTGGCATCCAGAAAGAGGGTGCGGTTGGCAACCTTGCAAAGGATGGAGTCGATGATTTCGGCATCCGCATAGATTTCCACTTCCCGGTTTCTCACCCCAGGTTCAATAAAAACATCAAGAGCACCCTTAACCTCAATCTTATCGAAGTGAAAAAGAAGATGCTTGCGTGAATCCACTTCGGCCCAAAGCAAGCCAGTAAAAAGGGTTCCTGCACTAAGCAAGCCAGTCCAAAACCTAGCTTTTCTTTTTCCCATAGCGACGGCTCACGCGTTTACGGTTGGTGTATTTGATTTTTTTTGAACCTTTGGAGTTTGCTCTTTGCAAATTCCCTTTTTTAAGAAATTCAATTTGGTCTCTTAGCAAGGCGGCTTTTTCAAACTCGAGGGTCTTGACTGCATCGAGCATCTCTTTTTCTAGCTGTTTGATTAGTTGCCTCACTTCTTTGGATGACGCAGGCTCAGAAACTGCAAGAAGGTCTTCATCCTCGTCCACTTTTTCCCGCAGGCTCTCTTGAATGGGACGGACCACACTTCGTGGAACCAAGCCATGTTGCTGGTTATATTCCATCTGTTTTTCCCGGCGGTAGGAGCAGACATCCCAGGCTGCCTGCAGGGAGCGTGTCATATGATCTGCGTAAAAAATGACACGTCCCTCGAGATGCCTGGCCGCACGGCCGGCGGTTTGAATCAGGCTGGTTTCACTGCGAAGGAATCCCTCCTTGTCTGCGTCGAGCACAGCGACTAGAGATACCTCTGGTAAATCTAGCCCTTCGCGGAGTAAATTTACGCCGACCAGCACATCAAAGGATCCTGCCCTTAAATTACGGAGGATTTCCACCCGTTCGATCGCATCAATATCGGAGTGCAGGTATTCCACCTGAATATTCCTTTCGCGAAGAAATTCAGTCAAGTCCTCACTCATTCTCTTGGTCAGAGTAGTGACGAGGACACGGTTCCCTTTTTGGACTTCCTGTTTAATTTCCTCAATGCAATCCTCGACCTGTCCTTTAATCGGTCTTTTTTCCATGACGGGGTCGAGCAGTCCGGTGGGCCGGATCAGTTGCTCCACCACCACCGCGGACTTTTCCAGTTCAAATGCAGCCGGGGTTGCGGACACATAAATGACCTGCTTGGTTATTTTCTGAAACTCGTCCGGTTTTAACGGCCGGTTGTCCAGGGCGGAGGGAAGCCTGAATCCAAACTCGACCAATTTCTGCTTGCGGGCGAGATCTCCATGGTACATTCCGCCGAGCTGGGGAATGCTGACATGGCTCTCATCGATAAAGACCAGAAAATCGTCGGGGAAAAAGTCAATTAGGCACCAGGGCCTCTGCCCGGGCTTGCGTCCTGAAAGGTGACGTGAATAATTTTCAATGCCGTTGCAGAAGCCAATTTCCCGCAGCATTTCCAAGTCATACTCCGTGCGCATACGTATACGCTGGGCCTCAAGTAAGAGCCCATCCTTCTCAAAGTGGCTAACTCGCTCCTCCAGTTCTTTTTCAATGGATTTACAAGCCCTTTCTATCTTTTCACGGGTGGTTACATACTGATTGGCAGGGTAGATGCGGTACTCATCAAAGCTACGGATGGTTTCCCCGGTGAGGATATTAATCTCAGACAAGTTTTCGATCTCATCCCCCCAGAACTCGATCCGCAAGGGTTGCTGGGCGTAGGCTGGAAATACATCGACCACATCGCCCCGCACCCGGAAACGGCCTGCTCTTAAATCGAGGTCATTGCGGCTGTAAAGTCCTTCCACCAATTCGAGCAGCAGTTGGTCGCGGTTGATCTGTTTGCCCACATTGACCTCGACAGAAAGTGCCCGGAAATCATCCGGCGAGCCGAGGCCGTAAATGCAGGACACACTGGCTATGACAATGACATCATTCCGGCTGATGAGGGATCCGGTGGCAGCCAGGCGTAACCGTTCGATTTCCTCATTAATGGAAGAGTCTTTTTCTATGAAGGTGTCGGTCGAAGGGACATAAGCTTCCGGCTGGTAGTAGTCATAGTAGCTAACAAAATACTCCACTGCATTATCCGGAAAGAAAGTCTTGAATTCGGAATATAATTGGGCAGCCAGAGTTTTGTTGTGGGAAATGATCAAGGCCGGCCGCTGTGCTTTCTCAATGATATTGGCCATGGTGAAAGTTTTTCCGGAACCGGTCACACCGAGCAAGGTCTGGTGCTTATTAGCACGGTCGAGGGAGCCGATCAACTGTTCGATCGCCTGGGGTTGGTCTCCCTGCGGGGAGAACTGCGAATGGAGATGAAATTTCACCCCGTTGGATTATTTACGAAGCAGAGGAGTAATAATCTGTTTCCCCTTCACTTTTACCAATGATGGCGGCGGCACAGCTGTCTCCCAATACATTGATCATCGTTCTGCACATATCAAGTATACGGTCGACCACGTAAATCATGCCGATTCCAGTGGCAATGGCCTGCTCTTCAAAACCAACCGCCTGCAGAATCACAAGAATGGCCACGAGACTGGCAGAAGGAATACCGGCAACCCCCACGGAGGTAAGAAGGGCGAGGAGTACCACCGAAAGCTGGGTAACCCAGCTCATTTCAATGCCAAAAAATTGAGCGAGGAAAATAACCACCACACATTCAAAGAGGGCAGTTCCATCCATATTCAGGGTCGCACCGAGGGGGAGGGTGAAGCTGCTGATCTTGGAGGAAACCCCCACCCGTCGGGTAGTGCAGTCAAGGGTGAGGGGAAGAGTGGCCGAGGAGGAAGCTGTGGAAAATGCGGTCAAAAGTGCGGGGCTCATCGCATGGTAATGCTGGGTGAAGCGGATTCCGCCAAAGGCCCTAAGGAGGAGGGGCAGGGTCAGCAGTGCATGAATTGCGAGGGCGAGCAGGACGGTCAGGGCAAAGGTGCCCATCAGGTAAAAAGCACTGAGTCCACTTTGGGCAATGGTCGGGGTGACCAGGGCAAAAATACCAATTGGAGCAAAGGCGAGAATGGCATGGGTGATCTTAAGAATGATTTCCTGAAATCCCTGCCAGAAATGAATTTGGTTTTCCCTCAGCTTACCTTTGAGTTTGCCAAGAAAAAAGCCAAAGAGCAGGCCGAAGCAGATAAGACCCAGAAGTTGCCCTTCGACCGCCGCCGTAAAAAGGTTTGGAGGAACCATCCTGTGAAAGACCTGAAAAAGATTTTCCCAGCCATGATTGGCGGTTTCCATCGCCCGGTCCACCGAAGGCATTGGTTCTGCAGTTTGGCTGGAGATAAGCTGCTCACGGATCGTCTCATCCACATTTCCGGGTTGGATGAAGTTTACGCAAAGCAACCCGGTGGCCACCGCCAACAGCCCCGTCAGGGTATAAAAGAAAACCGTCTTGAGCCCAAGTCTGCCGAAATCCTGATCACTGGAAATTTGGGCAACTCCACAAATCACGGAAGTCAAAACGAGGGGGATGACCACCATTTTCAGTGCATTAAGAAAAAGTTTACCGACAAAGCCACAGGCATAAAGGAGATAACCAAATCCCGTCGATTGCACATTGGGTTCTCCGGAGGAGTTGACCCAAAGACCTGCGGCAAACGCGAAGCAGAGGGAGAAAAGAACTTTTTGGTGGAAGGGAATCTTGGCAAGCATGGTTATATCCATTACTGAAAGATCGATTGGACTTGAACAAGGTCAATTTTTGCAATGCTAGCACAGAGGGGGACGGGTCTGATGTCCATGAAGGCTTCTTTCAGCTGAGAGGTAGTTGAGGGGAGGGCTTTCATTTTTCCTTTCGATGCGGGCGCAGTTTCCCAGATGGACTGTCATCGAGAATAAGAAACAAGGGTCTTATTTCGCTTTCCGACAGCGTATCAAAATGGTCGGGCGGATGTTGGCACTTGCGTTCCCGGGAAAGAAATTTTCGACTTCGCTAGTGAAGGGCGGAGGAATCAATGGTTACTCCTTCCTATCACCAAATGGCTCATTGGGCCATTCGGCCGCAACTAATTATCTGCAACTGTTTCTTCTCCTTGATTTGAGGGGAGCGTCCATAGTTGTAATTTTTTCTCTTCTGTTACATCACCAACAAAAGCCTCATACCTTTTTTTTAGGCGAAGTGCTTGGACTCTCGCCGCACTGACCATTCTAGACATGGATCGCAAAGGATCATCAAATAGATTGATTAACCTACTTGAGCCAAGCAGTAAGGGGAGTTCAATCTGTATAGGTTTGGACCCTTTGTTAGATGAACCACTTATTAGTACCAAATCCCCACTTTTGAGATTTTGGGTCTCAACTTGATTGTTAAGAATAATCTCGCCTTCAAGCAGAATGAGTTTCAGACCAACGCTTAGGCACTCGATCATCCAAGTCCCGCTACCTTCGATTCGGATTCCGCTATCATGAGAGCTTATCATCCATTGCAAACTATTGGAGTGACTAAATAAAAATGATCCCTTGTGCACTTTTATGGACCCATCAGGTCCAAATTCAATTCCAGATGATGAACCAAGTCTAACTATTACAGGAGGAGTTTTCCGATGAAGTTCAACTTCCAATAAGGAATCCCTACCCGTTCCTATCGCCAGACTTTTTTTAAGGACTATCTCTTGCCCTAGACTCAATGAGCTAGGTGGTAGTTTCTTTGTTCCAAGGGGTTGCACAAAGCAAGTTCCAGATTTCTGATTTACATGCAGACGATCGAACTGGGCCATTATTTGGGTCGCCCAGCATGTGAGCAAAAACAAGTAAGGTAAGAAATTCTTAAGAACCAGAAAGTAAGTAAAAATATGCAAGATGTGAAATGAACTTTAAAATTTGGCCTGCAAAGTCAGGGCACCCCCAGAATCAAATCTCGAAAAGTCATAGCTTGAGTTATTCGCACTTCTATTACTGTAAGAAAGAAGGAATTTTGCGACCAACCAATCATAAAACCGGTAGGAAAGATCTAGTCCTGCTCCCGTGGTAAATTCATCTCGGTCTTGGTTGCTGTAGTTCCCGTAGGAGAGTCGGAGGTAGGGCGAGATTTCAAAATCATGAATTGGTAGTTGTAGACCCCACAAAATTGCATTTTCAAACCTATCCATGTCTAGCTGTGCTTTTGAGGTTAAGTGATAGGAGCAAGACAAATCGATGAAGGAGGAAGCCGATCCAATTTTAAATGATTTACTTAATCCGATTGATGGAGAATTCTGCTGGTAGGTTAAGGTCATACTGGAGTGGAAATCTGAAGAATGCCCCACACCCATACGTGCGGTCCAGCCATGTGAAAACTGAAAAATTCCGTTAAAGGAAAACCGGAGAGTCGAAGAATCGGCTACTCCCAAATCTTCATCTCCGAAATAACTGGAATTATTGACTCCAAGAGCCAGGATAGGAGAAAAGCTCGCCCCTCCAAGGTCGTAAGCACCGAGCAAAAAGTTGTTATTTATAGAATTCTCCCAAATGCCGGAGGCTTTAAAGGGCCTTGTCGGAGATGAAGAAGGGTTGTTTGAATAGAGTAAACGACTTTCAAAACCGAAGTGATAGCCAAACCCCTTTTTCTTTGTTTCAACGGGTCTTTGAATGCCTAAGTCGCTCTTGGATATCGGACTTAAATTTGGAGAACTAATCTGGGGGCTTAGCAAGGCATGACGATTGAAATACTCCTGCACAGAATTATACCGGGCTTCAGGGTTATTTCTGAGGTCGGCACCGTAAGAGTGAAAATTTGCACTGCAAAACAAAACAATGACAGATTTATAAACAAGCCTAAGCCGGAACATATAAAACTAATTGGAGTCGTTGTTTGAATTTGCACTCGAGAATGCACGAATTCTAACAGCAGGAGTGCCATCGGGTTGAGAGAAATCACTATTCCATTTCCCATTGGACCCAGAAAAGTCAGTATGCTCAAGAGCTTGTGTCGGCGAAATACCCAAATGTTTGACATTTGTAAGGTTCACTCCGCCAATTGTGGGGTTGGTAAAAGAATTAAAGTCAATGGTTCCTTTTAAACTTCTGAGCATGACTTCAGAGTACTCAGGGAAGTCCACATCCTTGAGGTTTAAGGTAATGGCCTCCATGTAAATCTCCCGTGCACGATCATTAAATCGTAATCCTTGCACCTGAATTAGCTCATTGGCGTAAAAGTAGATGTTATCACGGTCACTATATTTGCCGACGGAGAAAAGTTTGGTCCCGGGAGTGGTGTACTCAATATCAAGATCACCTAAAGTTCCTATGGCTAAATTGCCACCAACATCGATATCCACATCTAGCAGTTTGAGGTCTCCTGCGCTTCCAATCCCCAGATTGGAACCTTCATATTTGATCGATGAGCCTGCTTGGATATTGAAATTGCCTGCGGCTCCTAAAACCAAGGCGTGATCTTCCGCATGATTGTCGTTTTTGAATGTAACATCGCCCCAAATGGACAAATCTTTGGACGCGGCGATGGTAAAAATTTTAGTTCCATCATTTTCCCCTTTGCGGGGAAGGTATTCTGAGACATCGATTGCGGAGTCATTTTCTATAAAGATATCACTGCCAATAATAGCTTGAACATTTCTGAGGCGGATCTGTAGTTCATCAGCAATATTTGGGTCAACCGAAGCATTGCGAGCACCGACAATTCCACCATTTATTGCGATCGAATTGTAAGTATCGCCTAAGGTTAGTGCTTGGTTAAAGAGGGTAGGGAGATAATTGGGTTCGGAAAGTTTTTCAGATCCGAGTAAGGTTAATAAATTATCGGTGGCCGTTTGGTTGGATGGGTTGGATATAGCACCATGCTTGGCAAGTAACTTTGCAAATTCAAACGCGTAGGGGTTGCCAGTAAATTCTT
Organism: Opitutales bacterium; assembly: GCA_038152995.1. GTDB lineage: Bacteria > Verrucomicrobiota > Verrucomicrobiia > Opitutales > Seribacteraceae > Chordibacter. The sequence goes on along the minus strand of JAYOXT010000021.1, from coordinate 15,358 downwards.
CGATTAAGCCTTGGGCATTGACTATCTTGTTTTCCGGAATTGTAGCGGAGAGTACAATTTCTTCCAAAAAAGATTGTGCGAGAGAAATGGCATGTTGAAGGGCAACATTAAAATTGTCATATTTAGTTGGGTGGAGTCCAATTTCCTCTGTAAATACTTCCAGTCCGAGAGCATGAATAAGTTTGAGTTCATCATCCGCTTCCCAAATGCCTAACTTTGCGAGAAGGAATTCCAATGAGCTATCCATGTCATTGAGTTCTTCTACTGAAAAGGAGGTTACTTCTACAGGGAAATCAAGATTCTCATTGATGTATATTCCAATAGTTACGGTGTTTTCTTCTGGGTTGTAATTGTATCGAATGGAATCGCCGAGTAACTCTGGTGGATCGGTATCTGGCGGCGGTGGCGGATCGCTGTTGCCAGCACCCTGGTTGCCGGGGTTGGTCGGGTCGGTTGGGTCGGTTGGGTCGGTTGGGTCGGTTGGATCGGTTGGGTCGGTTGGGTCTGTTGGGTCTGTCGGGTCTGTTGGGTCGGTTGGGT
>JAYOXT010000021.1:0-14718 GCA_038152995.1 Opitutales bacterium | reverse complement strand
TCGGTTGGGTCGGTTGGGTCTGTTGGGTCTGTCGGGTCTGTTGGGTCGGTTGGGTTGGTCGGGTCTGTCGGGTCGGTTGGGTCGGTTGGGTCGGTCGGGTCGGTTGGGTCGGTCGGGTCGGTTGGGTCGGTCGGGTCGGTTGGGTCGGTTGGGTCGGTCGGGTCGGTTGGGTCGGTTGGGTCTGTCGGGTCTGTTGGGTCTGTCGGGTCTGTTGGGTCTGTCGGGTCTGTTGGGTCGGTTGGGTCGGTTGGGTCGGTTGGGTCGGTCGGGTCGGTCGGGTCTGTCGGGTCTGTTGGGTCTGTTGGGTCTGTTGGGTCTGTTGGGTCTGTTGGGTCGGTTGGGTCTGTCGGGTCTGTTGGGTCGGTCGGGTCTGTTGGGTCTGTCGGGTCTGTTGGGTCTGTTGGGTCTGTCGGGTCTGTTGGGTCTGTTGGGTCTGTTGGGTCGGTTGGGTCTGTTGGGTCGGTCGGGTCTGTCGGGTCTGTTGGGTCGGTTGGGTCGGTTGGGTCTGTCGGGTCTGTTGGGTCGGTCGGGTCTGTTGGGTCGGGGTTAGATGGACCGGAACTGTCCCCCGGATTAGTTGGGTTGATTGGGTCGCTGGGATCGGGGTCGCTGGGATTTGGGTCAGATGGATCTGGGTTAGATGGATCAGTAGCGTTGGGGGCGGGTGCCTCATCGGTAAGGTCTGATGACTCCGAGGTGCCGTCTTGATCCTCTTGGTCATATTGTTCTTGTTCCTGTTCGACTTCCTCTACTGGATCTTGTTTGGGCGGCTTGAGGTTTTTAATCTCATTTTTAAAACTGGCAGACTTGGTATTTGCAGATGCAAGTGTCGCAAGGGGGATTTGTGCAGAAAGCTTAGTCGCCTTTTGGTTTGTTGTGGATATTTTAGCTTTTGAAATCTCGCTAATTTGCCTCTCATTAACCGATCCATCAGATAAGACATCGATTCCCTGCCCCTGGGAAACCTTTGAAGGTTGAGAGCTACCAGTTGGGGTGAATTCAACAACAGATTCAGAAACATCCAGGTTAAGTTTTCCACTTTGATCAATTCCAATTTGAAATTGTGTGCCCCTTATCCCGGCGGAACCCGCCGAGGTGTTGATATTAAAAGAGGAACCTTTGGCTAGCTTTTTGGTTTTAACAATGAGATTGCCGATCTTAAGATCAAGGACTAGCGAACTACTAGATGGCTCTTCATTTAAGTCAGCGAGATTCTTGTCGCTAGATTGAAATGGGGTCTGCTTGAATTCAGTTACCAAAATCTCAGAGCTTTCACCAATGTTTGCGGTGGTGCCGTTAGAAAAAAGCAGGAGGACGTCAGAAAACTGATTTGTCTTCAAAACAAGCCCTTCAGATAGAATGTCACCCCGTTGAACCTTTTTGGGGAACACATAACCATTAGGCAGACTAGTTTGAGCACTCCCTGTTGCTTGTAGAACAATGATTGAACCAACCTCTTGTCCGAATGCAAAAGAGCTAAACAAACATATAAATGTAAGCAGAGATCTCATATTTCAAAATAGCACAGGAGGGTGCTACATCGAAAGTGAAATGCGAATTAACTTCCTGTAAAACAGGAGGATGCCTGATCCCAGTCAACGACCTCCCAAAAGGACTTTATATAATCAGGACGACGATTTTGATAGTTTAAATAGTAAGCATGCTCCCAGACATCTAATCCCAAAATCGGAGTGCCGGTGACATCGGCGACTCCTTCCATAAGGGGGCTGTCCTGATTTGGGGTCGAGGTAACACAAAGAGTCCCATCCGCGGATTTGACAAGCCAGGCCCAACCTGAACCAAACCGGTTGAGAGCAGCTTGAGTAAATTCAGATTTGAAAGAATCCAAGTTGCCAAAGGAGGATTGTATGGCATCCAGCAATTCTCCTGATGGGAGTCCCCCTCCAGAAGCAGATAGGGACTGCCAAAAAAAAGAGTGATTAGCATGTCCACCACCGTTGTTTCTGACTGCACCCCTAATGGATTCAGGTAGGGAAGATAGGTCTTTGATTAAATCTTCCACAGGTTGTCCAGCCAGCTCACTGTGGGGAGAAAGGGCCGCATTGAGCTTGTCGATATAGGTTTGGTGGTGCTTGCCATGGTGGATTTCCATGGTTCGCGCATCAATGTGAGGCTCGAGGGCATCAGGAGAGTAAGGAAGTGCTGGAAGTGTAAAAGACATGTAATTTATGGTTATTGTTAATTGGTATTAATACAATGTGGAAGGCGGATTTTCGTCAAGAGGAGACTTTGTTCGATGGTGTTTAAAAAATGCCTGAATGAGAGTCTCGCAAGCCTCTTTCATGACTCCAGATAGCACTTCGGGCTTATGGTTGGAATGAGGAAGCTGGTGGAGAGAGGATGCTCCACCTAGGCAGCCCATTTTTGGGTCAGATAGAGCATAGACAACCCGCCCGAGCCTCGACATGATAGTTGCCCCCGAGCACATCGGGCAAGGTTCCTTGGTCACATAGAGAGTGCATTCATTCAAGCGCCAGTCACCAATCTTGTGTGCGGCTGCAGTGATCGCAAGGATCTCCGCGTGGGCGGTTGGGTCGGATTGTTTTCTGGTCTGATTATACCCCGTGGCGATCACTTCTTCCTTGTATGCAATTACTGCACCGATAGGAACTTCATCGGCTTTCCAACCATCAAGGGCCGCGTTGTATGCCATCGACATATAATAAAAATCATCTTTTTCCAGCTGGGAGGGAAAAATCTTCTCAAATGGGCAATGGATCATAACGAGGAAGGGAGCGATGAGCAAACTTAGGTGAACCTTGACTTTAAAATTCTATATGATGGAATGAGCTCTTTGTAAAAGTTTTATGACAGATAGTGATGTTGTTGAAGTAGAGGGCAGAATTACCGCTGTTTTGCCCAGCACCATGTTTCGGGCGGAACTAGAGAATGGCCACAAGGTGCTGGCCCACATATCCGGCAAGCTTAGAAAGCATTTCATTAAAATTACGGTGGGAGATATTGTAAAAATGGAAATGAGTCCCAAGGATTTGCAAAAGGCCCGAATTGTCTATCGTTTGAAAAACGCTGAGGTGAATCGAAACGCCCCAATCCGCAGTTTCGGCCCGCGCAACCGAGCCAAAAAGTAATTTTCCTTATGCCCTGTCAAACCAGTCCTCGTTATGAATATCATTGAATCAATTGGGAAAACTCCACTCGTAGAAATTCAAAAACTTGCTTCGGGCCTGCCCGGTAACATTTATCTTAAGTCTGAATTTTTTAACCCTCTTGCGAGTGTAAAAGACCGCATCGGAGCGGCGATGATCGAAGCGGGCGAACAGGATGGGTCGCTTAAGTCCGACAGCGTGGTCATTGAGCCAACCTCTGGGAACACCGGTATCGCCTTGGCTTTTGTCTGTGCGGCCAAAGGTTACAAGTGCATCCTCACTATGCCCGAAACCATGTCTAAGGAAAGACGCGTCCTTTTGCGTCTTCTTGGTGCTGAAATTATTCTAACTCCCGGACCCAAGGGGATGGGAGGAGCGATTGCACGTGCCAACCAATTGATGGAAGAACACGGCGATAAAGCATTTATGCCCCAGCAATTCAACAACCCCGCAAACCCTGCGATTCACCGAAAAACCACCGCAGAGGAAATTTGGTCCGGATTGGAAGGTAAAGTCGACTGTCTCGTTGCCGGAGTTGGCACTGGGGGAACGATCACAGGGGTTTCCGAAGTAATCAAGCAGCGTAATCCTGACATGCTGACCGTCGCGGTGGAGCCTGAGGAAAGCCCAGTGATTACCCAAACCCGGAACGGAGAAGAAGTGAAACCAGGACCTCATAAAATTCAGGGGATCGGAGCAGGCTTCGTTCCCAAGAATTTGAACCTCGCCATCGTCGACGAGGTGGAGCTTGTTTCCAGTGATGACGCTTTTGAAATGGCCCGAAATGCGAGCATCTCTGAGGGAATACTCGCAGGGATTTCCACCGGAGCTACCCTTACTGCTGCCCTTCGTATTGCGGCAAGACCGGAGATGAAAGGCAAGAACATCGTTGCCATCGGTGCGAGTTGCGGAGAGCGATACCTCTCCACTCCGCTTGCAGCTCAGGCTGTAGCCGAGGTGATGGACGCGGTAGCGGAAGATTCCTAAGATCTCCTCAGACCGGGCTTCTTCAGCATAAGGACTCCACATGAGTCCAAACCGCTTAAATTAAGGTGCGTGCTTTACTCCGCAGAGTTTTACATGCTTCCGTATCGGTCGATAGGGAAGTGGTTGGCGAGATTGGACCGGGTGCCTTGGTTTACCTAGGTGTGTCGCGTAGTGATCGCGAAGAGGATATAGAGTGGATGATAAAAAAGTTGCTCAGCATTCGTATTTTCGAGGATGGTGAGGGAAAAATGAATCTACCTATTTCATCTAAGGAATCGATTCTGCTTGTCAGTCAATTTACCCTCTTCGGAAATGTCAAAAAAGGCAACCGCCCCTCGTTTAATCAAGCGGCATCAGGGCATGAAGCTGAGGAGGTTTTTCAATCATTTCATGCAGCTGTCCGACAAAGTTTTGCGGGGAATGTGCAAAGTGGGGTTTTTGGGGCGGATATGAAGATTCTTGCTGAAGATGACGGTCCGGTTACCATCTGGTTGGATTCGCATAACAAGTCTTACTAATCAACTCAACCTTGCTTCTGAGAGATAGTTTTTACTCGAGATCCTCGATCGAGGTTGCTCCAGACCTGCTCGGTAAAAATTTATGCATGGAGAATGAGAGTGGGCACTTAATAAAGTGGATCATTACTGAAACGGAAGCTTACCATGGTCTGGAGGACTTAGCGAGTCACGCATATAAAGGTAAGACGGAAAGAAATAAATTGATGTTTGGACCTGCGAATTTTTGGTACCTTTACCTCTGCTATGGAATGCATTGGATGCTTAATCTAGTTACCGGAGAACAAGGCAATCCGAGTGCAGTTTTCATCCGTTCAACCGATGAAATTTCTGGTCCTGGAAGGCTAACAAAGAGAATGGGGATAGATCAGCGATTTAATGGCCTGGAAAACTCGCCAGCTTCTAAGCTTTGGGTAGAGGATTCAAATTTTAAACCATTGGAGATTCAGCGGGGTCCAAGAATTGGCGTGGATCGTGCCGGGCCAATTTGGAGTAAGAAAGCGTATCGTTTTTGGTTTTCAAAGGGGTCATCTCTCCGTTAATTTATAAACATGTCTGTTCACTGTCTGAAAAATGTGGCGTCTATGGTGGGCCTTTTATTTTTTGCATCTTGCTCTTCCTTGCCTCGAAACTCAGCAAGGTTGGAGGACTCCGCCGTTTCTAGACCCTCCATTTATGATGCGTGGGACGCTCGATACAAATATGATCCGGGTTCTCGTAAAATGGTGCCGGTTTACAACGGTAAGGTAGTAGGGAAAACTTGGTCCAGGGATCCGAAGGGACAGCTAAACTATTCAGTTTATACTGGTCGAACTGAAGGGGTTGACGAAGATTTGTTCCCCCTTCATTTGAGTAAACTTGATCGGCAACGTGAGAAGAAGTGGGAAGAAGCAAAAAAAGAAAGGATGGATGATGTAAGTACTTTACTCACTAATTTGGAAAAAGAAGGAAATGAGCCATTGGTTGAAGTGTTTTTGGAAGAAGAGGAGGATGATTTCGTGCCTCCAGTTTTTGTGCCCGCTGGCATAGAGTTTGATCCAGTTTCTGAGGAATCTCCCTCATTTAGTCCAAGGGACGAGAGCATAGATGCGGAGGGAGCTGAACTTTCTCCATTTTTGCCTCTCCCATAACCCAGTACAATGAAAGGAAAAATTTCACTTTTTTTGTCTGTGCTGTCATTCTTGCTCATAATTTTTTCTTATTACATCACCTTCTTATCCGTCGATTCCTATGAAAGGCAAATCTCCGAACTAGCTTTTACTAAAGAGAAAAAAAAAGAATTTATTCTAAAAGCAAAAACTAAACAAAGTGATATCTTCTCGAAGTTGTCCCGTGACAAAGCTCGCAATGAAGAACTGAGCTTGAAGCTCGAATCTTTTCGCGAAGATTTGCGACTTGCCGAGTCCGAATTTCAAAAGAGTGAAGAAAGCATTCTGCAACTCGAAGAACAGATTAAAGCGAAGGAAGACCGCGTCATAAGTTCAACAGAGTCTGTGGCCGAAATTCAAGCAAGTAAGGAGCAGGTTCTAGCCAAGGCAAGCGAACTAGCTGCTCAAATACCAATTTTAGAAAATAAGCTGTCTGCTTTAAATAACGAAAAACAAACTGCCAGTTTGAGAATCGCTGAATTGTCAGACAAGATTGCTGGTTATGATGTGATTACATCGCAATTGCGACAACATCATAGCAGTGCCTTAAAAAGCATTCGGAAATATCATCGCGAGAGACCTTGGATTGAAAAAGGTGATTCTATATCTACCACTTTCCACTCATTTGATTTGGGGACTGGGACGCTCGCCATCCCCTTCGGTTTAGATGCAGGCATAAAACTGGGTATGTTGTTTTCTGTCAAAAGCGATGAAAATGAAATATGTAAAATTAGAATTACAAATGTTGAGGTTCACCGATCCTTGGGGGCAATATTGCCTCTTTACGGTAGTTTCCCGCAGTTGAAGGAGGCAATGCAAATTGATCTTATTAATTTGTAGAATCTCTCTTGGGCTTCTTCTCGTAGGGGCCGCCGTTTATTTTTTCGCAAATATGGAATATTTTACTGATTTGCAGCTGGAGTTAATCAGTGAAAAGGAAGATCTAGATCGAATTAAGCATGCACATTTTACGGAATTTAATAAGACCAATGATGACATTAGCATAGTTCTTCGCGAAAGAAGTAAGCTGAGGCAAAATGAGGAAGAATTCATTGAGAAGATTAAATTTATAAAATCTGAAAGGTTGTTGCTAGAACCCAAAGTAAAGCAGTTAGAAGAAAAACTTTCCGAAGTTGAGGAGGATGTAAAAAATGCCGAACTCAAGGTTTCAGTGGTATCCGACGAGCTCACATCTGTGCAGTCCAAGCACGAACCTTTTCACAATAGAAAGTCAGAGATTGAGGACGATTTACAAAAGGCCAAATTACTACTTGATAAGGTGAATGAAGAACTGAGTGATTTAGAGAGTAATTTTTCCTCAGTCAGTAATGTACGAACCATTGCACAAAAAACCTTCCTCTCTAGCAAAGAACTATTGCTTTCTGATATTATCCTTCCAAGTTTTCTTTTTTACGATGATCGAATTGAAGTATTTATTGAAAATATAACTCCTTCTAAAGCCGGCTTTTTTATCAAGGTGGGGCAAGAGGTTGGCATAAAGAGCAACTTCCTTTTTATCGCTTCAAGCGGAGAAGACTTCTCGGATGAAATCTACAAAGTCCGCTGCAAATATTCGCAGGAAAATCTCTCCTACTTTGAGATAGATGATAAGCTAGGAAATAAATATCCTCGTCTTATTGAGGGACAAAAACTTTACTTGATAAGAACCGGTGATTCCCATATTGATGATGTAAACTCGACTACTGCAGAAACCGACTACCCCTCGAACTGATTTTATCGTTATGCAACCTCTATCCAGTCAAATATCTGATGAAGAATTGGCTAACAGCATTGATGATAATGGGTTGCTTTCGTCCAATGAATCACATTCAGAAGATGGTTTTTTAGAGTCGGGAGAGCATATTGATGCATCAGAGGAGGAGAAGTTTTCGATGAACGACTTTGAGTCGTCCGAAACAATTGAGCCTGCATTAAAAAGTACGCCCCCTGAAGCACCATTAACCGTTAATGATTTAGGCGATCGCACACCTACCCCCGAGATTTGTTATTCCGAGGAAGGGAAGATTCCAGGTAACCTTGAAGCAAATGTAGACATGCTCGATGGTGAGGTGGCAGAGTTTCGCAAAACCCTGTCCGATCTTTCCAGGCAATTAGAAATCGACCGGCTTACTTTTTTACATAAACGCTTGCGAAAGGGAGGTAAGTCTGTGCCTGATTTGGCGAGTATTGCCTCAGATATTCGTGGCGAAAAGCCCATTCATCCTATTGGCGATCAAGATCTCTATTCCAAGAGGCCTTTCTCCCGATTGCAGGGTTGGATTGTCGGTCTTTCGTTCGGCATCGGAAGGCGAGCAAAAAGATTCAAGGTGTAATCCCATCACACTCCCTCGCTTTTTGTTGGATTACACATTTATTGTTCCTGCTTACAACGAGGAGCACTTCCTTCCTCAGACAATACGCTCGATTTGGATCTGTATTAATAACCATCCTCATTTAAAAGGTGAGGTCTTGGTGGTTAACAACAACTCGGACGACCGCACGCAAGAGGTGGCGGAGGCACTCGGATGTCGGGTTATATTTGAGCCAATTAATCAAATTGCCCGTGCCCGTAATGCTGGGGCTAGAGAAGCACAAGGAAGAAATTTATTTTTTGTGGATGCGGATACTTTAGTCCCGGATTCCACTTTTCGAGCCGCCTGCCACGCACTAGAAAATTGTGAGGTGGGGGCTGGCGGTGCCACCCTTAGATTTGATTCTACTCACCATCGCCTGATAGCAGGTATTATACTGCCCAGAATGTGGAATTTCATTTCCAAGACATTTGGTTACTTTGCGGGGTGCTTTATATTTTGCAGAAAAGACCTCTTTGAAAAGTGTGGTGGCTTTCCGGAAACACATTACGCTGGTGAGGAAATTCTCTTTTCCAAAAATATTAGACGGCAGTGTTTGCGAGCTGGTTTGAACCTAAAGATTGTTGATCGTTATCCAGTCATTTCTTCTGCAAGAAAATTATTATGGTACAAAGATTTGAAAATGCTAAAATTACTCTTACCGACCTTATTTCTTCCATGGGTATTGCGACAGAGGAAGTTTTGCCGATTTTGGTATGAACGTCCTTAATGAATATTTGTTGATTTTGGCCAGGGTTTGTTCAATTTTAAAGTCGTGATAAATTTGTGCTTTTTCTTTTTTGTATCCTTAGTTGCGGCTTCCCTATCTTCCTGTGCAACCCGGAATTTAGCTGAGGATCATGAGAACAGCGTATCCCAGATGATGGGAGCTAAGCCGCCTGCTTATGTCCAAAAAGCCTGGAGTGCGAAGTATGTTTATGACGAGGAGAAAAGGCTCCTTGTTCCGAAGTATGCCGGTTCGAAGTGGGGTTCAATCAAGGAATACCGTGAGGACGGTCAGCTTGCTTACCAAGACTGGTGGGTAAGAGATGTGAAGGTGGAGGACTTGAACGCAAGCCCGGAAACCCAAATATCCAATCTTATTGATGTAGAAAACCCAGTTCCTTCGATCAAGGCAGAAGCCGCGTTAGAAAGCGTGAAGGAGGCCCCCGCCAATCCGCCTTCCGTGTCCGAGGAGCAAATCGAGCCTGTGGAGGATTTTGTGCCGTCCCCGTTTTCCCCTTTTTAGTAATTCCGAATCTCCCCGCCCGTTCCAAAAAGAGGGGGAGGGGAGTAATCATCCTCCGATTCTTCTTCATCTTCCTCTTGTTGAGGAGGAGGTGGAGCCGGGGGAACCAGTTGCGACGAATTTTTAGTAGGTGAAGGGCGCGGATCTTTTCTTGGGGAAGATGAAATTACTTTCTTTTTACTCCCTTTTTTCTGTGCCAGTGCTCCAACGGAACGAAGCCAGACCCGGCTAACCTGAATCTCCTCATCCTCCCCGATGAAGTTTTTCAGATGTTGCCACTTAATATTGGCAAAGCAACCCGCTCCTTTGGTCTTTCCACTGCCGACCTTTCGAGGGGTTCCGTCTTTATTGAGTGTGACTCCCATCAATCTTAAGGTTGTAGGTTCTAGTAAGACCAATCAGATTAGCTGTGCTGTACGAATCGGTCATTCAAAGAACAATCGCTTTCTTCCCTGGTTATTGAACCATCGGAATTGACCGATGAATTCTCGAGAATTTTAAAGACCCATTCCTCATGGTTTGCCTCGTCAATCTCCTCGGCAAGTTCCTCTGCAGAAATCGATCGGCCTTGGTTGTTTGCTAACCATTCGACCACTTTTTTTCTGACTTTTAAAATCGAAGATGCGGCTTTTTTCCCGGCCTCAACCCCTGGTTGGTGATAGGCATTGATCCCCACTAAATAAGCATAGTATCCTACGGTTCTTTCATAAAGGGCAATGAGTTGACCGACCGAGTGTGCACTGACCTCTTCGATAGTCAGGGTGATTGACTTTCGTCCTTTTTCAAAGAGGGCATCCCGGGTGCCCAGCATGAAGCCTTGCAGGTAATCACCCGAGGTCATCCCATCCTCATCCACCACGATCGAAGTGCCCTCGCGGTTTTTCAGTACTTCAATAAAGGTAGCAAAAAAGTTGGGAACCCCTTCGCGCAACTGCTGAACATAGGCATGCTGGTCGGTTGAGCCTTTATTGCCGTACACCGAAATTCCCTGGTAGACGGCTTCGCCCTGTAAATTCAGTTCCTTGCCGAGCGACTCCATGATGAGTTGCTGAAGGTATTTTGCAAACAGTTCGAGGCGGTCTTTGTAGGGCAGGATGACCATGTCTTTGGATCCCTTGCCGTCCGTCAAAAAAAGCCAACTCAGGGCAAGCAGTCCAGCGGGGTTTTCTCGGAGGTCGGAAAGCCGGGTTTGTGCATCCATTTGGGCGGCCCCATCCAGTATCGCCTGAATATCAAAGCCCTGCAGGGCCGCCGGAAGCAAACCTACCGATGCAGTCTCACTGGTCCGTCCTCCAACCCAGTCCCACATTGGGAAAAAGCCCAGCCAGCTTTCGCTTTGCGAGAGCTTGTGCAGGGCACTGCCTTCTCCGGTGACAGCGATTGCCTGTTTGGCGAAATCGAGTTGCCTGCCCGCAAAAGCCGCCTGAGCCTCCTTCATGCCATTGCGGGTTTCAGGAGTTCCTCCAGACTTGGAAATGACCAGCACCAAGGTGGTTGCCAAGCGTTCCCCGATTTGAGCGAGCACATAGTCCATGCCATCGGGATCGGTGTTGTCGAAGAAATGTGCGTTTAATCGATCTCCAGACGGTTGGGTCAACGCCTTGGTGACGAACTGTGGGCCCAGGGCAGATCCTCCAATTCCGATCACCAAAAGATCGGTGAACCTTCCTGCGGGACTGCTGATTTCACCCTTGTGGACAGAAGATGCCCAGCTCTTGACCTGGGCGACCATACTTTCAATCGAGCGGCCAATCTCGTTGGATGGGGCGAGGTCTGGGTTTCTCAGCCAGTAATGTCCAACCATCCGGCCCTCATCGGGGTTGGCAATGGCACCGTTTTCCAGGGCGGTCATTTGTTGGTGTGCATCCTGCCAATTTGCCTGATTGTTTTCCAAATAATCAGCAGAGAATCCGGCAAACCGGAAATCGGCAGAAAGGCGAAGGCCTTTGAAGTGGAAATAGAGGTTCTTGTCCATTTTCTTGATCGGTGGTTTAGTCGGTTACTGCACCAAGGGAGGCGGAACTGACGAGTTTGGCATACTTGGCCAGAACTCCCCGTGTTTCCTTGGGCTCGGGCTTGACCCAGGCTTTTTTTCTTTCCTCGATAATTTCTTCGGGGAGGTCCAGAGTAAGAAGATTGTTTTCCGCATCGATGGTGATCGGGTCCCCGTCCTCGAGGAGTCCAATCAGACCGCCCACCGACGCTTCCGGGGTAACATGACCGACTACAAAACCATGACTACCGCCGGAAAAGCGGCCATCAGTGATCAGGGCCACCTCTTTGCCCAGCCCTTTGCCCATGATCGCAGAGGTGGGGGAGAGCATTTCCCGCATGCCGGGGCCGCCCACTGGTCCTTCATTGCGAATGACAACCACATGACCGGCGGAGACCTTCCCGGCAAGGATACCCTTGAGGGCTTCCTCCTCAGATTCATAAACAATGGCATTTCCAGAAAAACGGAGTCCTTCCTTTCCGGTAATTTTTGCCACGGCTCCTTCCTGGGCGAGGTTGCCGTATAAAATTCTCAGGTGACTGTCTGGCTTGATCGGGTCATTGAACGGGCGAACCAAATCCTGCCCCTCCGGATAGGAGGCGTAGGGCGTGGCATCTTCCACATTTTCGGCGAGGGTCCTGCCAGTTACGGTCATGCAGTCACCATGGAGCAAGCCATGGGCGAGCAGGGTTTTAAGCAGGGGTCGTAGCCCGCCGATACGGACAAAATGGGACATGTTGTATTTCCCGCTGGGTTTGAGGTCGCAAAGGACAGGCACCCGCTTGCCGATTTCAGTGAAGTCATTCAGTTCCAGTTCCACACCGGCCGTGTGAGCCATGGCCAGCAGGTGAAGCACGGCGTTGGTCGAACCTCCGAGGGTAATGACCACAGTGATGGCATTCTCAAAGGCCTTACGGGTCATAATATCCCGGGGTCGGATATTTTTCTCGATCAAATTAACCACCGCGGCACCGGCCAGTTTGGCGTCCAGTTTTTTGTCCTCGGAAACCGCAAGCTGGGCCGAACTATCGGGTAGGCTCATTCCCAGGGCCTCGATGGCAGAAGACATTGTATTTGCCGTGTACATCCCACCGCAGGATCCCGGCCCGGGAATGGCTTTCTTCTCGATTTCGGTGAGCTCCTCCCTCGACATTTTGCCTGAGGCATGGGCACCCACCGCTTCAAAAACAGAGACGATGTCGAGATTTCTTTCCTTGAAAATGCCCGGAAGGATGGTGCCACCATAGACAAAGATACCTGGGCGGTTAAGACGGGCGAGAGCCATCACACAGGCGGGCATGTTCTTATCACACCCACCGATGGCCACGAGGCCATCCATGCCTTCCGCTCCCACTACGGTCTCGATCGAGTCTGCGATCACTTCCCGGGAGACAAGGGAGTATCTCATCCCCGGAGTTCCCATGCTGATGCCGTCGGACACAGTAATGGTGCCAAAGGGTACGGCTTTCCCGCCCGCTTCGTCCACCCCCAGTACCGACATCTTTCCCAGTTCATCGAGGTGAGAGTTGCAGGGGGTCACCATGCTCCATGCAGAGCATACTGCGACCTGAGGCTTATCGAAGTCCTCATCATTAAAGCCCACCGCCCGCAACATCGAACGGTTGGGTGCACGATCATCTCCATCAACGACGATGGATGAGAAATTTCGGTTACAGCTCATGGGTAGAAAAAAGGTTTTTCGTTGTGAAATCAGAATATTCTATTTGCATAGATTGGATTATAGATAGAGTCAGTAGTTCTATTGAATAGAAAAGCTCAGGAATTTTGAAAAAGAACGATTTAGAATCACTAAGGCAAGAGATCGATCAAATCGACTCAAATATCGTGACCCTGCTCAATCAAAGGGTGGGCAAGGCAGTTGAGATTGGTAAGATTAAGGAAAAGCTGGGGGTCGACCCATATGATCCTGCCCGGGAGGAACAGGTATTTGCCAAAATTTCCAGCCTCAACGAGGGGCCCATGCAGGCCGCTTCCCTGCGGACAATTTACCGCGAGGTCATCTCTGCGTCCATTGCCCTGGAGAAGGACCTCGTTATTGGCTACCTGGGGCCGGAGGCTACCTACACCCATCAAGCCGCTGTTAAAAACTTTGGTACCGGGCTTAAATACCAGGCTTTGCCCGATATACCCGATGTCTTTCGGGCGGTGGAGGCAAGTAGTTGCGATTATGGGGTTGTGCCGATCGAGAACTCGACCGAAGGAGCGGTCAACCGCTCGCTTGATTTATTGGTCGATTCCGAGCTGACCATTATATCGCAGGTTTATTTAAATGTGCGGCATAGTCTCTTCAGTTCTTCCACGCTCGAAAATATCAGGCGAGTCAAATCCAAGGACCAGGCACTCGCTCAGTGTGCTGACTGGTTACGGCTTCATCTACCCAATGCCGAGCTCATTCCAGTGAGCAGCACCGCAGAAGCGGTATGCCAGTGCAGGGAAGAGGAGGGCGTCGCGGCAATTGCCGGTGGGCTTGCCGGCAGAATCTATGGTGTACCTGAGTTAGCTGAAGGGATTCAGGACCGGGCAGATAATGTGACCCGTTTTCTGGTGGTTGCAAAGAAGGCTCTGCCTCCGAAAGAAGGCGTGCCTTACCGTACCAGCCTGGTGATGTCTCTGGCAGACCAGGTGGGAGCTTTGCAGAATGTGCTTCACGAATTTTCCGAGAGAAAAATCAACCTCTGCAAGATTGAATCCCGTCCGAGCAAAAAAAAGTCTTGGGATTACTACTTTTTCATCGATTTTACCGGTCACGCTGGGGAGCCTGAAATAGAGAAAGTTCTGACTGGTCTTTCCGCTGCTTGCCCGTTCCTGAAGGTGTTGGGAAGCTACCCGGAGACCGCTGTTTAAAGGGCAATGTCCCCGTGTCGGGGTGGAGACCGGGATTCGTGGGTAGAGAAGTTAGAAAAACAAGACTGACAAATCCTGATCCCGCCGGGAGTTTCTCAGAATTACATTCTCGATAAAATCGCGAATCTCGAGGTATTCGTCTTCGCATTTGGTGGTCCACCTTTTTCGCCCACGACCCAAGGACTCCCGAAGTCCGGAAACCAGTAACAATCCCCTCATGGAGGAGCGGTCCACAGATTCGACAAAAGAAAGGGCGGATGCACGGATCCAAAGAGGGTCGAGCGAGGACTTGCGGGCATTCCAGTGCACATACTGAAGGTTTCTCTTATTGGGGAAATGAAAGCGTACCACTTGGTCGATGCAGTGCTCAAAGGATTTGGCCGACATGGTCCCTTCCTTGTCATTCTGCCTCATAAAGGACAGGGTACATTGCAGCTGCATGGTCTCCTCAGTCGTGGAGACACTCCCGATCACCATGAACA
>JAYOXT010000020.1:0-40871 GCA_038152995.1 Opitutales bacterium | reverse complement strand
CAAGCTAACAAATTATTTGGGCTTAATCGAAAATGCCAGCGTACAGAACCGCAATCACACAGGATAGAAAGCGATTTCATTTCGGGCATTTCTTTGCGGGATATTTTTTTCCCGTGATGTGCCAACGATCGCCGAGAATGACGGGTCGAGGAAGGCATGATATTGCACATTCAGAAGACCAAAATGTGTACGTAGAAGATTGCGGACCAATGAATGCAATGTGGAGTGAGATTACGGATCGAAAAATTGTAATCGGAATCCCGAAAAATAAACAAGTCATTTGGCTTGAAAATTACGACAAGCCCGCAGTTACGAATCTGACACTTGAGGACATCAATGTATTTCGAAAAAATATATGGAAAAATTGGGTTTGCCCTCATGTTCCACAGGATAGGCGTAGACGAGTCTTTACTTTAATCGGTAGGGCTACACTAGCCCCCGAATTTTATGCCAAATTTGGCGATCAGACAGGCAAGCATAGAAGAACCTTTGCTAACGAAGCACAACTCTTTGAGGAGCTGAGAAAGTTCAGACCTTTTCAACTCGTTTACTTGGAGCAACATACTGCTATGGAGCAAGCTAAGATTTTCCATAATTCTGACATCGTTATCGCTCAGCACGGGGCGGGGATAATGAATGCAATTTACATGAGGACGAACTCAGCCTTAATTGAGGTAGGACCAAGGAAATGGTTGTTTCATAATTGGTGCTTATTGGCGGGTACAAAACGATACCACTATCGCACCAAAAGTCACCATGCCCCTGTTGATGCAAAGCCCTTAATTCAGATGATTAAGAACATATTGTTTTTGATGGATAATCATTAAGAAAAAAAATAGCGAGCCTGAATATGGCTTGCAGACTCAGCTTCAAAAATATTCGAATTTTTAGGGGGGTACCCCCTAATAAATTTATGTCCGTTTGCATGATGTTGACTTTTTATTTTACAAATGAACACCTCAGTTTATCTTGGAAATTACATCAACATTAACACTAAATCACCTAAATTATGCAAACATTCGTACCGTTTCCTGATTTCTATTATTCATGCCATGTGCTCGACACCAAGCGACACGGAAAGCAACGCTTAGAAGCCAAGCAAATTCTCATGTGCCTTCTCGGTACAGGTTCCACAGGTTGGCGTAACCATCCCGCAGTCAGAATGTGGCAAGGGCACGAGCAAGCTTTATCCAATTACTACCGTGCTTGTTGCATCACATGGGAGCAAAAAGGTTTTACCAACACCATGTACATTCCTCCGTACATTCCCGACGCTACACCATGTCCATGGTTTAACGATCCCGACTTACATATTTCGCACCAAGCCAACCTCGTTTCTAAGTTCCCCGAATACTACAAGCATATGTTTCCCCGTGTCGATTCATCGCTTCCGTATTTATGGCCGTCACAGACTTACAAATATCAGTTTGTTTGTCCTCCATCACCCGAGCCTTTGCGTGACCCCGAAATATTGCCTTACGACATTTATCTTTTAACCCCAAAACAACAAACCAAAATAGCATCATGACAGAGATAAAAATTGAATCAGGCGTACCTCTCGCCAACCCAAATTTGAGGAAACTAAAGTATCCGTTGGCGGATATGAAAGTAGGCGATTCATTTCGCTTCCCTACTCATAAATATGCATCCGTTAATGCACTTGTGAGAAGGCACTCAAAAGAAACAGGAAAAAAATTCACACTTCGCAAAGCAGAATCGCGTTGTTGGAGAACCGAATAAAAGAAAATGGCCACCATAAAGATGACCACTTTCAAACATCAACAAAATCACCCAAAATGAATGATCATAAAGTAAATCAACCATCACCAAGAATCATAGTCAAGTCACTTGTTTCTTCCTCGGATTTTGAGAGGAACTGCAAAATCAAGTTGGACGGACTTGTAGAAAAACGCAACGGAAGCTTTCGAGCGACCTATCTTTCATGGGCAACGGCACTCAGATTGCTGAGAAAGCACCACGATGATTTGTTCGTAGATTTCGAGAGAACTATGGACGGAAACATGGTACACGAAAATGATGGAGACGGAGGTTATCTGCTCATCTATTTAGGTCGCCATGATGAGCCTACAAATTCATTGGAAAGAACCCCGAGTATGTTTTTTCCGCTTATGGACAAAACTCATTCCTCGATCACCCACGCCTCAAGCCGTGACATCAATGATAATTGGATGAGAGGAGCAGTTAAAGCTATCGCCATTTTCACAGGCATAGGATTGCCCGTATTTGAGGGGGAAGATATTCCAACTCAGGAGGAAATCGACAAGCAACTTCAATCCAATGAATTTTTTGATAAGGTCGATAAAGCTGAACCCGTAAAAGAAAGAAAAAGGTCACCGAAAAAGAGCTCCGCTCCTCAAGGAAAGATCATATTCTTAAATGTTCCCTTTGAGCAGAAAGATATGGCGAAATCAGCGGGAGCTTTTTGGAATCAGGAAAGTAAAAAATGGACGATCAGTCATGACCGACTAAAAACAGATTTTTCATTATTTCAGATGTGGCTTTCCGAGGAAGATAAAGACCAATTCCTTAGTGTCTCAGATGATATAAATGACCTGACTGATGAAATCTCTGAACAAACCGCCCAAGATACGGAGGACGACGAAGATGTACCATTCTGAATTTCTCGCTGAATTACCTCCTCATATCACGGAACTTCTGCAAGGCGAACCATATAAAAGTTTGGTTCAGCAAGGTGACAGAAATCTCGGAGATGAAGTTCTTTTTATCAGGAAAAACTCTCTGATTTTAGGGACAATCGTAGAAAAACAAATTGTCAGAATATGGGGGGTCAATGAATTGGATGTTCGCTATGAACTTAAGTTTTATGATGAGCATGGAAAACCTGACCTTTATCTTCTCAATTCCAAGGAGATAAATTTTCCCGTGGTCACTCAGCCGACCGACATTAAGGACAATAGGATTTATTGGTATGACCAACCAAAAGTTGCACAATTTTTGTTAGGTTGTATCGCCAACATCAACAACATACACAATCCACAAAATGAGACCTAGAAAACAACCAATAGCGTTCGACATTGAGACGATGCCGAGAGCAGATGCCAAGGCGTATCTTGAGCCATTTGATCCCGCATCAGTGAAGCTCGGGCGAATGACAGATAAAGATAAAATTGCCGCCACTCTCACCAAGGCAAGAGACGACCATGAATCCAAGCATCTTGATCGTGCGGCACTCACTCCCATCTTGGGCAGAGTGATTGCGATAGGGATAATGCAGACGGATGACCCTAAGGACTTCCAAATGCTTTTTGCTGAGAAAGAGGAGCAAGAAAAAGACATCATAGAAGAGTTTTGGGATTTCGTGAAAGAGTCGGTCTTGAAACCTCACCGAAATACCGAGCTAACAGGATGGAATATTTTCGGATTTGATATTCCTTTTTTGATTAAGCGATCATGGAAATGGGAAATAAAAGTTCCTGAATTACTTTTCTCATCATGGGAAGCTCGTCCGTATTGGAGTTCATCAATAAGAGATGGAATGAAAGATTTCTCTCTTGGAGTTTGGGAAGACCGATATTGCTCCTTGAATGTCGCCTCAAAATTTCTTGGATATGCAGGGAAAAGTGGCGAGGTGACAGGGAAAAATTGGCATGAATATGCACTCGGAGATGACAGGCAAAGGATGCTCGCAAGGGAGTACCTTTTAAACGACTGCCACTTGGCGAGAAAAATGTATGAAAGAACCGCAACAGATGTAAGAGGATGGTCATGAATATTCACAGAAATAGTAAACTAGCACACGAACAAGAACGGGTTCAGTTGAGCCTGAGAGCGGCGAATATCTTATCTCATTTAAAGGATGGTCTAGCGAGAACAGATCGCATGATTAAGAATGAGATGAATTTTCCTGATATGAATAATGTCCGCCCGCGGATTACGGAATTGATAAGCGGTGGATTCATTGAAGAGGTTGGCTCACATAAATGTAGCATCACAGGGAAGCGAGTCCGCTTAGTCCAATTTAAACCAATGGATATTCAGCAGAAACTTCCATTATGAGCATAAGGTGGATGTCGAAAGCATGGGAAGAGACGGAATTGAAAGGAAACAGATTACTTCTATTCTTGGCATTATGTGATTACGCCAATGATGAGGGACTTTGTTATCCAAGCATCAAGACTCTTTCCAAGCGTGTGAGAGTGGATCCAAGATCAGTTCAAAGATTGCTATCGGGATTGGTTGATGATGGATTCGTCCAACGCCAAATAAATCAGGCGAAAGGCGGAGCAAATTTATACCAACTGAAATTAGGGGGTGACCGTAGTGTCACCCTTGACCGTAGTGTCACCCCGAGGGTGACTGAGCAGTCATCCGAACCATCAATGGAACCATCAAAAAATATAGATATATGGTTTACGGGATTTCAGAATCTTATGGTTCAGCTGAATCTTCCAAAGCCAAGAGCCTTAAATGCAGATCGCAAAAAATTATTAAGGCAAAGGATAAAAGAGGATAAAGGTGAGATGGATATTCTTAATGAAATAAGTATCAGCGATTTTTTATCAGGAAAATCAGCATCATGGAGCGTGACCATTGATTGGATTCTGAAAAAAGTAAATTGGAATAAAGTCCTAGACGGAAATTACAGAAACAGAGAGGAAAAAAATAAAAATGACCATACAAAAACTTGGTGGAAACGAACCAATAAGTAATGAGCAAGTGGATGTTCCGTGCCGTGAATGCGGTGAGGTGATTCAATATCCAAAATCAGTATTGGATTGGCTAGGTGAAAAAGCCGTAGTCTGCGATCCATGTTGTGCGAAATTGGAAGAAAAATATGACGGAACCATGGTAAAGAGAAAGGAAAGTTTCAGGAACTATTGCCCACCTCTTTATTATGAGATTATTGAGCAAGGATATGAGAAAATTCCTCCAAGGATGCGGGAAATTGCACATATGTTTCACTATCCTCGTGGCTTACTTTTACATGGACCTTCAGGCTCATATAAAACGACCGCCATGTGGCTGATCATAAAAAATTTATGGTTGTGCAAAAATATACGGGCGACCGCAATCGGGGCGACCGAATTAGCAAGAGAAATTGCCGTAAGTTTTGACCGCAAAAATGGATATGAGGATTTGATTCAGCAAAAAACCTCATGCGTTTTCCTTTGTATTGATGATTTAGGAAAAGAGCGAATGACCCCTCGGATTGAGGAGGCGATGTTCGAAATCTTAAATGTCCGATGTGAGAAGAAAAAATGCACCATGATAACAACCAATTTTGTCGGTGAACCATTACAAGAAAGATTCTTGGATGCTGAGACAGGGAAGGCATTCGTTAGGCGGATCAGAGATTACATGGACATACATTCATCCGTGTCGATGCAAGACACCTTAAATTTGAGCCAAAAATCAAAATGATGTTGACTGAAATTACGATGTAATTGATAAAACAAAAACCCCATGCAAGCGGTAAACTTATATTGGTCGAGATTTGAGAAAGAGTCGGATCAAGATTTGGATCATTGGTCTGAGTCTGAAATCCAACTCTCAGAACTGCATAAGTTATCCCTGATCAGTCATTTAAAACTTGGTCATAAGGTTTATCTGCACACGCATCAGAAAATCCCCAATGTTCCAAGTGGCATAGCGGTCACAGATGCCTCGCCTTTCCTTTCTCGGGCGGATGCACATGAATCGCTTTGCCAAGGGCACTCAATCGCACACATTTCTGACATGGTGCGGTTGGGTGCTTGCTTGGAAAATGGTGGGGTGATGTGTGACATGGACGGAGTAATGCTGAAACCATTCCCTGATGTTGAAGGATTCATAGCATCTGCTCCCGCAAAGAAAACGGGAGGGTTCGCCCCGAAGTGGGGAGAAAGTCATCCACCGATCTTTGTACGGGACGGATCATGGGACGGGAAGGCTTTGGCGGCAGTCCCTATGAAAGTCAGCCCGAAAATGCGAGAGTCCGTAGCGGAGCTTATTGAGAAAATTAGAGAGCGTTTAAAGGCTCCTCGCAAAGACGATACGGAAGGGTGGAATTTTGTAATGTGGGCATTTAAAAGATTCGCCCGCAAATTTGATGATTGTGTTGCATATCCACCTGAAACTTTTTGCCCGATACCCGCATGGTTGCCCGCGGGAAAATGTTATTCGCTTGAGCATCCCACAAGGCTTGCTCGCTATTACATTTTGTATGGACACCATATGTCCGACTGCGAAAATATTTTAGACACCGCAATTATGGTGCAACATTTCTTTGAAAGTGCATTCCAAGATGCTCCGCTAAAGGCAAATGATTTTTGGATGAATGTTCATCAAGAAAGTTTCCTCGCAATGGAGGCTGAATTTGTCATTGGTAAGGATTGGCAAAAAATACTTTCTCAGCAATCACATGCTGACCTCTCCACATCACACGCGCAAGCGGGCTCAAGCTGATCACTTGGGTCCGCTCTCTTTTTATGGAAATCAAAAATCACACAGGCGAAGCACTTGTCTCAGTCGACAAGATTAAGGAAAATCCAAGAAATCCGAATCGGCATACAAAAAAGCAAATTGAGATGCTATGTAAGATTCTTCAATTTCAGGGATGGAGAACTTGCATTGGCGTATCAAAGCAGTCGGGCTTTATTGTTCGTGGACACGCCCGTTACACGGCGGCAAAAACTCTCGGCTTAAAGAAAGTTCCTGTCTCGTTTCAAGATTACGAAAATGAGGAGCAAGAATGGGCTGACCTGATAGCGGACAACCGCATGGGTGAGTTGGCTGAATTGGATAGAACCGCCCTGAAAGATTTAATTGAAGAATTGGATACGGGCGCAAACGATTTGGACATGACGGGATACACCGAAACTGACCTCCAACTTCTCATGTCGCAAATTTTTCAGGAAGGCGAAAATTCTGCTGATGATGAGTGGAAAGATATGCCTGAATTTGAACAGGAAAATCTTTTGGCCAAGCATAGACTTTTAGTCAGCTTCACCTCAGATAAAGATAGAAATGATTTCGCCAAGCTGATTGGTCAGAAATTACATGAAGCCACCAAAAGCATTTGGTTCCCACCACAAGAAAAAGATAAAGTAAAAGATTTACGAATCAGCTCTGAGTGAATCCACAATTCCCGTTATACATCTGCTCAAAAGGTCGAGCCAAGAAAAGGCTGACTAGCGATTTTTTGAGCTATTGTAAGATTCCTCATTTTATCGTAGTTGAGCCACAGGAAGTATCGGATTACACCGAGGCAACCAAGGACGATCCATTTGTGACCATACTTGAGTTGGATATGGCATATAAGGAGGGCTATGATACGCTTGATGATTTAGGAGATGAGCACTCAAAAGGTGCGGGCGGGGCACGGAATTTTGCATGGGATCATGCGATAAAAAATGGTCATCCTTGGTATTGGATTATGGATGACAATATCAGGAACTTTTTAAGAGCAAATAAGAACCGACAAATACGGGTAAGTGACGGAGCAATATTCAAGGCGATGGAAGACTTCTGCTTGCGATACAAAAACCTTTATATGGCGGGACCAAATTACTTTATGTTTTTTCCTCGGAAATCGAAAGTAAAGCCTGTCGTTTTCAATACTCGTATCTACTCATGCAATTTGATTCGTACTGACATTCCTTTTCGGTGGAGGGGCAGACACAATGAGGACACCATAATTTCATTGGATATTCTTTCAAATGGTTTTTGTACGGCTCAGTTCAATGCATTCCTTCAAAACAAGATGGCAACGATGACGATGGAGGGAGGGAATAACGATGACATTTATAAGGAAAGAGGGAGATGGAATGTCACAAAAATGCTGATCAATGTTTATCCTCAATACTCCCGCATGATGCAAAGGTTTGGGCGGACTCACCATTGGGTCGATTATAGTTCTTTCCGAAAAAATAAATTGATAAGAGATGAGTCGGTGGAGGTAAAAGATCAGGTCAATGATTACGGGATGAGGATAAAAAAAGCTGATGAAATCAAATGATCGAATTTTTTTACAAGTGCATACCATCCACGACCACCGCCCAAGCGGGCAACCGAATTTTTTTCAACCGAAAAACGGGACGCCAATTTATTGGGAAAGATCCAAAGACAAAGGCAGTCCAAAAAGAATATGGCTTGGCGTTTTCAAAGTGGAAGCCAAAACTTCCATTGAGTGGGCCGCTAAAACTTGAAGTGGAAATCATTTGGCCATTCAAAAAAGCTACGCCAAAATATGTGCGAGCAAGGGGTAAAGTTCACCGAGACACCAAGCCCGATTGCGATAACATTATGAAACAAATTTCTGACGCTCTTGAGTGGGCGGGATACTTTCATGTGGGCGACCAACAAATTTCTGAACTTACATGCAAAAAATTCCATGGCGAAGATAGTGGGATTAAGGTGCGATTGGAGGAGCTTGAATGATTTCATACAGAACCGCTTGCTGTGCGAAACCTCACCGCTCGCATTATTGGCATTTTATGGCGGGATACTTTCTTCCTGTCGTGAGCCAAGAAATTATTTCAAGGCAAGTCTTTGTGAAGGATTGCGGGCAACCAATGAACAAGCATTGGGAGACAATAAAGGATCGAGAGTTTAAGATTGGCTTTCCTCAAAACCATGACCCTATCAACCTCGAAAATTATGACCGCCCAAATTGCGGGAACATAACACGGGTCGGAATAAAAAGATTTCAGGAAGTTTTTTGGCGAAATGTAGGCATCCCGAAGGTAAGTAAAAGACCAAAATACACACTCATCGACCGAGGGCATCAGCCTCAGTTTTATGATCGGGTGAAAAGAATATCGGCAAGCTCAAGAAGGCATATCCAAAAAATTGACGAATTTCATAAAGAACTTAATGCCTATCGGAAGTTCAATTTACATTATTTGGAGAACATGCCATTGTCTGAACAAGCAAAACTTTTTTATACATCAGATGTGATTGTACTTCAGCATGGTGCCGCCATGTTTAATGTGATATTTTGTCGACCATCTACGATTGTTATTGAACTAGCAAAAGATTGTTGGCGTTATTATGGAAAATGGAGCTCGCTTTGCCGAATCAGGCGAACGGCTCTTCCCGAAGCATTTAACCAAAAACCATCAGCAAAAAATATCATCCGAGCCATCAAGCAAGCCGACAATAACACTACCGACATCATTGATATATGACTACACGAAAAGAAATATACGATCGTTTGTATGGTCAGCATAATATCTTCAAATGGAAAGCAAAACCTGATGAGACAGGAGCAAACGGGCATGATGCAAGTGCAATAAGGGAGACCATTGCTGATTCAAAACCTCATGCTTGCATCGAGCTTGGAGTTTGGAAGGGCATGAGTATGATTTTTGCCGCCAAACATTTGCCCGCAAATTCTTTCATCTTGGGCGTTGATACTTTCTTGGGCGGTCAAGAGCATTGGAGAAGACCAAAGTCGATGCCTCGGTTGGAAAATGGATACCCCGCAATTTTTGAAATATGCATCGGGAACATCATTAAGAATAAAGTCCAAAAAAAAGTTTTACCATGGATGACGGACACTCGGTCGGCTATCGAATTATGCTATCTGATGAAGTGGCGATTCGATTGGGCTCATGTTGATGCGGGTCGGTCTTATTTTTCAGTCATTCAAGACCTCCGAGGGCTTCAAACCATTATGAATAAAGGCTTCATATTGGTGAATGATTATTGGCAAGATCATGTAAGGGATGCAGTTAAAGATTTTTGCAAGGGATTTGAATGTACCGTTGAAAAACAAGGACCAAAAGCGGTGATCTATTGGCACGGCGAAAGTCGCCAACTCCAAAAATTATGGGGTCAAGGTTGAGGTCTTGGTCAAAGCATCCTCTGAGAGCCGACAATATGGTGGATATTCAAGGCGGAAAAAGTTTTTTGTAACCGAGTCACCTTTCCATGGGAAACTTTCCGTATTCAGACTTGGATAATCTTCAAACCACTTCTGATTGATGTATTGAAGTACCATCATTTTAGGAATCGGAAAACCATCAGGATGTTGCTCCAAGCCTTTCGCCCATATCGGCTGAACATGGGTGATGAAATGTGTATC
The DNA here is from genome assembly GCA_038152995.1 of Opitutales bacterium. GTDB lineage: Bacteria > Verrucomicrobiota > Verrucomicrobiia > Opitutales > Seribacteraceae > Chordibacter. Next base: position 30,823 of record JAYOXT010000020.1, on the reverse strand, counting down.
ATTCAATTTTCTTAGCACCGCTTTCTTTTTCTGAGCATCTTTGTGAAGGTCTTTCACCACAATAAGCATTTGCTGAATGTTGCGTTGTGCATCGTGGCTCAGATTTTTCAGCCAATTTATCTCGGCACCTTCAGCATCAATTTTCACAAAAGATTCTGAACATCCCTCAAGAACTTCATAGCCCGAAGCAAATCGAAATCTTGTTTTATGGGAAATGAACTTTTTATGAGCAAAAACTCTTGGATGAGGAGGGTTGCGAAAAAATCTTCCATAGTGAACGCAACGAGCCATTGTCATATTGCAGAAACGGGGCTCAAAATGGAGTGGTCCTGTTGATCCAAGACTCAGTAAAAGCTGATAATTGCATGGAATCAGATGGATATGAAAAAATCCATACGGGGAAATGAGACGATGCCTCTTGAATGGTGCATGAAAAACATTTAAGAAATCCATGACTTACGATGGGCAGAAAATCCACATATCACAACTACAAATCATACGCCCCAAACGAACCACCATCTCAGAAGCGAACTGAAAAAATTGATGCCATTCTTAGGGAGGCGGTCGAGCTTGGCATGGGGCCATTAACTTCTGATGCCATTGCAAGAATGTGTGGAATGTCCAAGCAGAATGTGTTTCAGATTGAGAAGAGGGCCATCAGAAAACTGCGGAGGATATTACACAGGGAGATAGATGAGCATAAACGATAGTAGAAGCGGACTTTATTATGAGGATATAAAGATATATGTCCTGAATACAAAAAACCCGTGGAGGCTCACTACTTCCCCCACGGGTCACCTGAATGCGGACTCACTAACCTAGCTCATCCATGTAGGAAAATTACCTCACCGAATGGAAAGTGGTCAACTGTGTAATATGGATTTTTTTCGGTGACCAACCAAAGGGTATCATAATCAGGTGATGGCGGAAAATCATATGCCTCACCATCAGTAAGATAAATGACGGCTTTGGGAGGTTCTTCCATATTATTTGCGAAGTCGAATACGGGAGTGAATCTTGTACCGCCCCCGCCTCGGATTTGAGGAATCTCAGATGGATCACTGAGGGTCTTGGGCTCAGAGCAACGGGTGTCACAAGTAATAAATTGAAGATTCGCTTCACCCATGGACATTTGCGTGGATAAAATTTCATTTAATTCATTGACTGCGGTGGCGATTTGATCTGAGTCCATTGATGCGGAAGTGTCGATGGCTACAAGAATCAATCCGTTGGCGTCTCCGTCTAGTGTCGGCATGAGGATATTTGATGGCATGAATATTGGATCGGGCTTTGACCAAGACCAATCGGTGGGGGTCTTTTCCTCAACCCATTTTTTGAGTTGCTCTTCCCAAGAAAGCTTGGCGGGCTCAACAATGTCGGCGATGGCTTTTTCAATGTTATCAGGCATTGTTCCCATGGCTTTGGCGAGGGACTGAGCTTGGAGAACTTTTTCTTGGGCATCTTTTTCAGAATCATTATCCATATCAGGCATGTCATGAACTTCTCCCATAAGCGGTTTGGATGGTGTCGGAATAGTACCACTCTCGCCATTATCATCGGAGCCATCTGAGGGGTCTTGTTCCTCATCATTTTGACCATCCTGACCTGACTGATCTTGTGAATCATCATCGGACTGACCATCGGACTGATTTTGCTCATCATCTTGTTGGTCATCGTCTTGAGATTCTTTTGAATGTTCTTTTATAAGATCATCATAAACTTTTTCGGTGGTCCAACCTGAATATTTTTTGAGGAGATGAGGTTCGATGCATCCGACTTCAGGAAATTCATGAACATCGTCAGCGAGAAGAGAATTGATAACATAATCCCCAGCGATGTTCCAATCTGCGGGGTTCCGATTTCCACGGCGGACATTGTGAAGGAGGATTATATGAAGAGCCTCATGCATGAGCACCGTTTCCCGTTGAAGTTGGTTTAGCGATCCGAACCAATTTGGATCAACAATTAGAGATTTACCATCAGTACATGCGGTTCCGACTGATTTCACTTCTTTTTGGAGGGGCAAAAGAATGGAAGCGTAAAACGGACGGCGCATACATAGGCGGGCGATGTCTTTGGTGAGTGAGTTGAGTTCGTAATTCATTGTAGTGAGTTTGATTATTGGTGAAAGAAAGCGGTGATACTTTTGATGAGCTTGGACAAATTATGAATTTATGTGAGTAGCGATGAAATCAGCCTTGGCTTCGGCTAGTGTATTGTGGTGAGTTTGAGGGGCGGGAAAAAAACCTAATCCGAAAGTAATTTCAGTGGTGATCCAAAATTTGGATTCAGTTCGCTGAGGGCTTTGGATCCAAAATAGGCGTTCACCGAGGTTAATTGTGTAGAATCCTGATTCTCTTTTTTTGAATTTCATTTTGTGTAGTGAGTTAGTGGTTAGTGAGTTGAATTATGAAATTAAGGAATTTACGATTTCGTCTCCGTTATCGAGGAGAATAATTTGGCGGGCGGGTAAATTTTTGATGGCTACAACTTTGGCGGTGATGGTTTCAGTTTTACCGAACATGAAATTTTTTGTGTAGGTGATTTTGGATTTGAGCTTGATTTTCATTGTAGTGAGTTGGTTAGTGAATTTGTATTATGTAACTTAACTTAAAACTGAGTGTAACTTGGTGTAAAATAAAAAAAACGAAAGTACCGACATTTTTTCAAATTCGCCATACGGGGGGCTAGGATTGGACTAACCCCCCTTGGCATGGTATCACTAATCAATTTGAACTCATCCACTTGTCGAGGGCGATCTGCCAATCTGAATATGTATCCCCGCCCTGTTGAATGAGGGTCTTGGGACCATGTAACCGACTAGCATCCTTGAGGAGCATCATCTGATATTCTTCTTGGAGATTCACTCTCGCCCAATTTGCGATGTTTTCAAAATGTTTATCCGATTGCTTGCTGAGTGCGCATGCGAGGGCAAAGCAAACTCCCGTTTCGTGTTTCAGATCACCGAGATCAAAATTTTCGCCTGAACAAATTTTCTGCGGAGCATCACCGACCGATTCGATGAGGTTCAGGAAGGCTGAAAATTCAAGACTGAAAACCTGACCGACTGCACCCTCGATAAGTTCTCGATCTCGGAGCCCGTTATTGAGGAGCCAACCAAGTGTTGAGATTGTGCGAGGGCAAGCGAAGTTGGTGAATCCGTCTGACTCGGAAGTTTTAGGGTCAAATGTGTTGATGAGTTTTGGACGGAATCGGATAAAAGAAATAAGCTCAGATGGCATATTATTGTCGATTGCCCAATTTATCCAATCCTCGGAATCAACTTCCAAAGTGAGTATGACCATACGGCTGAGTAACGGGGTGAGCAACTGCTTGACCCCCGCTTTATCACCTCGGAGATTGGTGGCGAGCGTGAAACAAATTTTGTCGGAAATTTTCACTCCGTCAATTTCACGGGCGAGGATCAACTGCATTACCGCCGCCTGAACGGATGGCGATGCCTGACCAATGTCATCTATGAGGACACAGGTTTTTTCTTGGACATTCTGCAAAATTCTCAAATTATCATATGGTAAGAATGTTGCTTGACCATCGACCAAGGCGGGCATGCCTTTGAAGTGAGTCGGATCAGACATGGCGGGATGGAAGATCAGCGGTTTTGAATTTGATTTCGCCTGATCGTGGGCAATGTTTGCGGAGGCGAGCCAAATTGAAGTTTTTCCAAAGCCGGGGGACGATTGTAACATCACGGGCGGTGGTACTTCCTGACTGAGCATTTTAACGAGTGTGGATTGGATTTGATTTGGTTTCATTTTGATTAGTGATTTTGATTTTGTTGATTATATGTTTTTGATGAAATCTTGAGCATCGAGGATATCGGTGAATGATTTCAAAAATCCTAAAATATTATGGTGAACTTCAAAGGTGATTTGGCGGTCACTTATATTGAGCTCGAGTGTTGATTTTTTGATGATGAAAAATGGTGAGTTGATGAGGTCCATTGTGATGATTTGGTTAGTGATAATATGGTTAGTGAGATGATTATGAAAATTTTGAACATGGAAATTAAAGGGCTTTGATTTCAGCTAATTTGCGATTGATATAAGAAATTTCAGAGTGGCTGAGTCCTGATTGGTTAGGATTTAAGTATTCGCGGATTACTGAGTACATTTCGTGGCGGATATTAAAAAGAATTTCCTTAGTGCTGAATGACTTGGTGGATTTGATTCTGCGCTTGAGGGCTTTGTAAGTGTCGGCTACGGTGTTGAGTTCTGAGTCGGTGGTGATGTAACTTGGTGAGTTGTTGGTTTTGGAAAATTCTACGAACTGACGGACGGGGTGGGTGGTTTCGAATAATTTTTTGGAGAGTTGGATTTTCATATTTGTAGTGAGTTGGTTAGTGATAAAATAAATTATGATTTTAATATAAAACTGAGTGTAACAAAAAATAAAACAAAAAAAACGATAAGACCGACATTAATTAAGAAAGCGAGTAAGTATCCGCCATGCAGAGGGTTAAAATTCCCTCTGCACAGCGTTTTGTCCCAATATACTATCAGGCTTTTCTGTAACTCTCCGCTGAATGAATCCGCATGGTAAAATAAGCTTTGGATCCGCAAACACCCATAGATGGTATTGATTTGCCATATCCACTAGGCGGGATTCTTTTGGATATATTTCAATGGCATCATGCTCCTCACCAATGACCTGATTTTTAATGGTTTGAAAATGCCTCCAATCGTGGATTGCTTGGCGGTCATATCTTTTTATGGATAACCATATCATCTCGGGCCACCCTGTTGGCGATCCGTCTTTGGATTCAAGATTTGCGGGCTTTCCCCGATATACAAAAACCTCATAAATATCATTCATCCATACCTCGCATGGAACATGATCAGATGGGTGATTGGCGGCGATGAGTGTGGCTCGGTAGCGATCTTGAAATTTCAGCAGTTCAGCGGTTCGCATTGGCGTGAGCGGTGGCATGGATGAGGAGCGGTTTGAATCTTTCATGGTAGTGATATTATGGTTTGATGTTTAAAATGGATTGTGGGCTAAGTTTCAGTTTAATTGAGGGAAGTCTTTCGGGACGAGCTTGAGGTTCTTTGCCCTCTCATATGCCATCGTGAATGCGATAGCTTTTGGAGAACGGGCGGGACCATCAAATTCTTTACAAGCTTGGCGAATCTTCTCTTTCGTTATGAGCCTTTTTGCTGACTCATATATATCATGTGGAAGATCATTTGCGATGCCTGAGAGGAATCCGCAAAGATTTTGAATATCGTTTTCGTGAAGGCGGAATTGAATATTTGGATTTTTCATATCAATGTATCATGATGTGTTGATGCGTTATTTTTAAATGAATGATCAGCCAAAAATGGCGTTAGCGGTTTGTTCGATCTTCCCTAAAGACTCATTGACCTTTTTCCCCGCTTCTATTTGAGCTTCCTGACCCTTGGTGATGAGGTCATCTGCATCAAAATTATCAAGCAAGGATTTGGCGTCATCGGCGAGGTCTGTGATGGATGGATCATTGGTGACATTAAGGTCTTTCAGAAGTTGAGCCATCTCGGTGGCATTTGTAAGAGCAGATTTGCGGAATTGCTTTTTGGGATCGGTGAGCACTTCAGCGAGGTGTCTCATATTTTTGGTGATCCGCTCCAAGATGTCCCGCTTACCTGAGAGAACTTCCTGATTTACCTGATCGGATATGGATTTACGGATTTCAGCTTCAGCGGACTCGGATATGAGCTCAACACGGAAGTCGTTGGCGTTAGGGACTTTACTGAAATTTACGGAAAATTTGAACTTCCCTGTGACTTCGGATTTGTCGGGATATGCTGATTTATCAAAAAGTTTCCCCGAGGCGGAAGCGGCTTCATAAAGCATATCATCCCATCTGCGGACAAAGTCTTCAACTTCGACCCGCCATTGATGTTTAAAATCTTCCATCTTGGATTGAAATTTATCAAAGTTGGCGGCGGGCAATAATCGCTTACCGTCTTCCGACCATGGAAGGGTGTTTCGCCCTATGAAATCGCAGACGGCGGTGCGGACTGCTTTAATGCCTTTAAGATGGCGACCATGTAAAAGAGCTTTACTGCACTTGGCGGTGGAGCTTTCAAAGTGGGAATTGACATGATCTGTGGCGAGTTCATCCTTTTTATGAATCCCGAGGACTTTAAAGGAGGTTGATACTAATATGGCGTTATCTGAGATGTTGATTTTCATGATAGTTGGATTGATTTTGTTGGATTGGATTTTTAGTGATTAATGAGAAAGAATTTCGCGGACTGCTTTACCATCGTGAGTCCATGAATGTTTATAAGTAAATTTGTCGGCATCGGGACTTGGAATAAGTTTTTCGGAGGCGACTTTGCGGATCGGACCGCCTCCGTTAAATTTCAGTTTTTGAATAACGGTTTTATTTTTTTCAAAACCGATAATTTTGTAGTTATCCCATCCGTAGAGTTTATTGGAAGGGGAGTCGATGATTACGATGTCGAGGATTTTCATTTTGTGTAGTGAGTTGGTGGTTAAAATTAGGAGGCGATTACTTGAAAACCATCGTGAGCAAAACTGATATTGTCGGCTCCGATTAAAACAGGGTGGAAGCGGTTGGTTTCAGGATTGTGATAAATAAAGTGGCGGATGGGCATGTTGAATTTTTCTTGGAGCCTTGAGACTACTTTGCGAGCTCTGTCAGCGGTTGCGTAATTTTTGGATGCGGAGTAGATTTCAATTTCTGTTTTCATATTATGTAGTGAGTTAGTGGTTAGTGATAAAATAAATTATGTAATTATAATAAAACTGAATGTAATGCGGTGTAAAATACTTTTGTCGGTACTTCCGACATTTTCTCAAAACTGCTCTTGACTGAGTAAGCACCAAAGCCTTATTTCTTTTGGATGAGCAAAAAACCATCGGGGATGAAAAAAGTTTTTACTGAAATCTACGAAAGTAAAAAATGGGGAGTGTACGATGGTAAGGGAGTTTTGTCGGGTCACGGAAGCTTGCCTGAGGTGTCAGCACCATGGTACAGATTCTTATCGAAATTCTGCACGGATCACATGGTGGATTCCATAGTGGATATTGGATGCGGTGATTTCGTTAATTCTTCCACATGGCTCGCCCAATTTGCTGAAACAAACCATGAAATAAAGTACACAGGGGTCGAGATTTACCCACCGCTCGTAAAGCAGTTAAGAGCAAATCATAAAAAATACACATTCATGAACATGGATGCACATGATCATCGAGAAAAACTTCCCGAGGCAGATGTGCTGATTATGAAAGATGTTCTTCAGCATTGGCCAAATAAAAATATCACCGATTTCATAAGTTGGCTTCTTGATGCAGAAAAGTATAAGTTTCTTCTGATTTGTAACACATGCATGCAGAAATGCGATTGGGCTGATGTTGATTATGAAAGTGGTCGCACAGGTCGTGGACTTACCTTTAAAATGTTTCCGCTAAAGAAATTCGGATTTAAGTATGTCTCAAGATGGGATCCGACAGGAAGAGAGCGGTATAAAGAAATATCATATTTGAACCTCCAAAAAGAAACATGAGAAAAAAGAAATCCCCAAGAAAAGTCACTACAACCAAATCCAAGACAACAAAACCAACCAAACCTGAAGAGCCTAAAGTTTCGATCGTCACCGTCTCGTTTGATAAGGATTTGCGGTGGCTGAAATATTCTTTGCTCAGTCAGGAAAAGTATTGCGAGGGATACCACGGGAAAGTCATTATTTACGATGACCACGAGGATGACTGCGAGGCATCCATCTCATATTGTAAATCTAAAGGCATACCTCACCATGTGAACGAGGAAGCCAAGCTCATTAAGAAAGGTTATGTCCGTCAGCAGTTCATGAAGTTTTATGCCGACAAATATGTACCTGAAGGCACGACTCATGTGTGCCATGTAGATTCGGACTCAATCTTTACCGAGCTTCATGATCCTTCGATTTATTTCAAGGACGGAAAGCCTATAATGCTTTATACTCCATATTCTGAGTTCTTTGCCGATCATCAGCCTGATAATGTGAAAAAAGCCCTACATGTATGGCAAGATGTCACCTCACTCGCTATGAATGAGAAGGTTGAGAATGAATATATGAGAAGAATGCCCTTGGTGTACCCTGTTGAAATCCATGAAGAGATGCGTAAGTTCTTTTTGGAAGTACACCAAAAAAGTGTATTCGAATATCTATTTGATGCTTGCGAATTAGAACCACCATTAAACAATTTCACCGAGTACAACTTTATGGGTGCATGGTGTCGGAAGTTTTGCCCTGAAAAATTTCATTGGGTGAACACGCAGACGGATACTTTTGATCCAATGCCTTTCAATCAATATTGGAGTCATGCAAATCTTCATGATAAAGAGGAGGAAATTAAGGCTTGGATTCTCGAAACTCCTGAATATAGAGATGAGCATGGCATAACCTTCACTAGAGACTGATGATTTCACTAAAGCACAAGCTCATCCTTACCCACCCGACAAAATGTGCGGGCACCTCCATAAGAACCGTTCTGAGAGAAAAAAATCTTCTCGATTTGGACGAAGGGCATATTCGCCTATATCAATGCCGAGATTGGCTTGCAGAAAATCACCCTGAGTTGCCGTTTGAAGAGTTCCGAGTAGTATCACTTACCCGCAACCCTTGGGATCGCGTGGTGAGCCTATATCACCACTACAAAGGGGCTTCGGTGACAGAATGGTACAGGCAAGAGCATCATTGTGCTGACAGACCTGAAAAGATCATATTTTTCTGTGCGATGACCTTTTCTGAGTTCGTTAAATCAAAATATTTAGATATGAGCCATGTGAATCAATGGTGGGGTATCGAAGGTGAGGGTCGTTTTGCGAATGAATTGATCCGTTATGAGCACTTAAAAAAGGACATTAAGAAATTCTTTAAGTCGCTTAAGATTACCGATTATGCTTTCCCTCATATTCGCCATAATTCAAACCGCCCAATCATAAAAAATGATTATCGGACTTACTACAATGATGAGCTCGCTGAGATCGTTGCTCGTAAATTCGGATATGAGATAAAACAAGTAGGTCACACTTTTGATGGCGGAATCGTCCGCAAGTGAACCATATAACGCTTTTTAAGTCGCTCTCAGATAACGCTTTTAAGCCGCTCATAATAGGCATGGGCGATGGCGTTACATTGTCCGCTTTCTTACGCTCTGATAAGGCTATTACGGTGGAGCTGATAGACCATCTTAATACCGAGCTTAAATGGAATATGGTGAATGCATTTAATGTCTATGCACAGAACCACTCTAAGAGCCACCTTATTGTCCGCCCCTCAGACGTTGTGCAGAGCATAGGTGCAAGGGCTCAACATGGTAGGCAGTATGATTTTATATGGATAGATCAGAACGCTATTGCAGATGACCATTGGCGGGCATGTTTAGAGCATGCTTACTCTATGCTGATGGTAGGCGGCACCATGCTGATACATGGCGTAGGGATGTCACTCGCAAATACATCACGGTGGAATGCAGAATGCACTAAAGCAGTCCATGCTTTCTCAGCAACTCTCCACTATAAGGATCATGCAAGGTGGCGTGCAACTACTTCAGGTGATGGAGTCATGGAAATCGTCCGAACTTTATAACATAAGTTTGTTATTTTTTTGCAAATGTCGGCGATGACGGCGGACTTAAAGATAGTGTGCAATAATCTTTGCGTAACTTAAGCACTACTTAAAGTAAAACTTAAGCACTACTTAAACGGGGGGTATAGCGGTTCCTTCCGCAAAAAAGACGAACGGTGGGGCCGCGCCGCCTCGCCATTTTTTCACTAACGGGGTTCAAATGCTCTTATGGACAAAAAGATAGTGCTGTTTTGAAAATTAAATTGTCTTTCCATTTCGGTCAAAAATTGACTATACATAAGTCTTAACCCCGCCTTTTTATTATACTTTTGCAATGTCACTCACACCCGACCAAGCCTCTAAGATACTAGAAGCAGACATCCGAAATATCGTTAAGAAGGTCCAAGAAGGCAAGGTTCTTAGCAATCAGGAACGAGCATCTTTAGCCCTCATGGCGGACGAAAAGGAGGTCGCCACCTCTCTGTCAGAACTGTCAAAAATTTTAGGCGTCTCTAGACAATCAATTTACAACTGGAAAGAGCAAGAAGGCAGTCCACAAGATTTAAATGTGGAGGCATGGCGATGTTTTATTGAAAATAGGGAAAATGCGGGCGGAAAAGGCTCGGGAAGAGTCATATTGGGCGGTAAATCGTTTTCGACCCAAGATATGCTCGATTTAAGAGGGATGCTTTTGGAGGAACAAACCAAACGCCAAATGGCGGAGCGAAAGCTGAAAGAAATCGAGGTTTTGAAAGCGGAAAAAGGGTGGATTCCCCGAACCAAGGCTGAAGAGGTCATACAGAGGGTTTTAGAACCGCTTGCGAGACTGCTCACTAATTTCCCTAAACGCTATGCAATCAGAGTCACTCCTGACGACCCTGACAGGGCTGAAAAGGTCTTGCGTGAATGTATAAATGAGGTTATTCGACAATTACATGCAGATCGAGGTGACAAACGATAAAAAGAGTTCAGAAGAACGGTATGCTTATCTAATTCGGGTCGCATTGGTTCAGATTGAAGGTTCGGATGATCTTTTCCGAAATAATTTCACTGAGATGCTCGAAAACATGGCGAACTTGATGCATTACGATATGAAATTCATAAAATCGCTCTTAATTGAGCATTATGATGCACAGGAAGATTTATTTGATGGATATTCAAAAAGTAGTCTATTTCAGCTTTGCTTGAGTACGAAAGAAAATCCAAAGATCATTGATGCCCTAGAAAAGCTCGGGGCTTTATTTGATGAATGGTGCAGTTACACGGGACTTGGAAATGACCTTTATCGAAACTAAAGCAGTCGACACCTTAGTGATGGCGAGAGGCGCGAAAATGATGGTCGTGACTCAAATGAAAGAGACGATGAAAATGTATCGTGATCGAGTTAAAGTTTTGGAGCAAATTGAAACGGCAATTTTTTCCGAATTGGAGAATCGTGAGCAAGGTAGATTCCTAAATGTGGAGGATCTACTTTCTGAGGAATCAAGGAATATATTGAAAGACCCCTTAGGAAACTTATGATACTCTATGAAAAAACATTTTTTTGATATTCGGCATGAGAATCTTTTAAATGCCTGTCCGCCTGACATAGATCAAGGCGTATGGGATGCTTTCAGGTCAAATTACCACTCAAGGGAGAATTTTGAAGAGCATGACCATCCTATCCAAATTGATGTAGAGCTTAATGGCGGATGCAACATGGCTTGCCCGTTTTGTATTCACGGATATGGCGACCGAATCCCAAATGTTCAGTTGTCAGTAGAATCCTATCGTAAGATCATCAGAGAAGCCGTGAAAATCGGAGTGAGAAGTCTCAAGCTCAATTACATCAATGAGCCGATGCTAAGAAAGGATTTGGAGGAATGTATCAGGTTCGCCCGTGATGAAGGAATTTTGAATGTGTATATGGTTACGAACGGGACGGTTCTTACGAAAAAAAGGCAAGAAAGTCTTTTAGCTTCAGGAATCACGAAAGTTTTCGTAAGCATTGATGCCGCCACGGAAGAAACTTACAACCGCCAACGCCTCTCAGGAAAGTTTAAAATGGTTGTTCAGAATATTCGTGATTTCATCGAGTTGAGAAATTCAGAAAATAAGACTTTTCCATTGGTGAGAGTCAGTTTTCTTAAAAATGCGATCAACATTCACGAGGCGGAAGAATTTGAAAAACAATGGAGCGGGGTTGCCGATTTACTTAATTTTCAAACCATGAATGAAATCCCTGATATGGAAACGGGGCTTTTAGTGGAAGAAAATCCCGAGCCTGAACGGGGATGTACATTTCCTTTCAAGCAGTTGGTCGTGGATCATTTAGGCAATATTCAACCATGTTGTAAGTTAGCGGGCAAAAAACTTATCATTGGAAACATCGACAAGATGACTTTAACCGAAGCATGGAATCACCCAAAAAGTAAGGCACTCAGAAAAATTCATTCTACATCAGCATGGAAAAAGCATCCTGTTTGCTACGATTGCATGTGTCCCACAAAGAAGCATGCCAAAGAAGACAATCCAATATCTTGACGAACTTTATTATGAGGAGCGTCAGGAAGCCGAGTCATCAGAAGTCGCTACTTTGGTTGCAGAAATTTGTGCCCGAATAAAAGAATTGAGGGAAATAGATAAACGAAAATGTCACAGGCTTCTGATCGTATTGCCTCAGATTTTGAGGACATCGCCCGAGCTATTCGACACGGTGATCAATGTACTGACAGGTTCAGGCGAGCATCACGAGACATTTTCATCGCTAGGGAAGAAAAACAAAACGAGCCGACAATATCAGCACCAACTCAGAAAGAAAGAATTGAGGAAAATCGAGGAAACACTCCCCGCACTTGGAACGGTATTACGCTCGATCCTAACCAAGAGTGGGTCTACCTCGACGAAGGCGGACCGCCCATAGGTTTGTACACGCATGGCGATTAGCTCATTAGATGAATATGCTCTTAATTTTTTCGAAGAGTACAATATTGAGTCCGTTGTAGATTGGGCTGAAAAAAATGCGTATCTAAGCGAAAGAATCACCGAACAGGCGGGGCAATATAGCACGGCGGCATATCCATATGTCAGGGAAATTTTGGAAAACATCAACAATCCCGACATTAGAAGAATTTCCATGTGTTGGGGTTCACAAACGAGTAAGACCACGACGAGCTATGTATCAGTAGGGTACATAATTGATAAGCGTCCTGCCCCGATCTTGTGGGTATGGCCAACTGAGCAGAATGCGAAAACTTTCGCCCAAGACAGACTTCTGCCTTTCTTTGAAGATACTGCCGTGATTCGCAAGCACATCCCGAAAACTTTAGAGGGCAAATTAGATCGAGAAAAATTTACATCAACCCGAGTGCAGTTTGATCGTTGCAGTTTGAATTTGGTCGGTGGTCAATCGAAAGCCAATGTCCGAAATTTCCCTGTGAGTTTTTTGGTTTTGGATGAAATCGACATCATTCCCGAGCCATGCAGACGAGAGGCTTTAGATCGTGTGAAAGGGCGAAGAGATTACAAAATTCTTCAGGCAAGCACTCCGCTAGAAGCAACGACAGGAATTTGGATGGAGTATAACGAGGGAGATCAGCGTAAATTTATGCTTGAATGTCCAAATTGTAAGGAGCGTATCGCCTTGGAGTGGCGAAGAGGTCGATCTGACTTTAATGTACGATGCGATAAAGAAAAATGTAGGGTCGATGGTGGTTGGGATATAAAAAATGTCATCGCTACTTCGAGATACTACTGCCAATTATGTGACTACGGCATTAACGATGCTGAAAAGTCAGATATGATGCAAAAGGGAGAGTGGACTCCTCACGCTCTTGGAAATGCGCCTGATCACCGATCATATCACCTAAATTCTCTTTATTCACCGACCTTAAGATTCGGAGAAGTTTTGGCTAAATGGTTTCAGGCTCAAGATAATGTGGATGGTATCAAAAATTTCGTCCAAGGTTGGTTGGCTGAACCATGGAGAGATGAAATCTTAAATGTTGCTCCTGAGCAAGTTGAAGAACTCCAAAGTGAGTATGACCGAGGCGAGATAAAAGGAAACATGAGAGTCCTTTCCGTAGATGTGCAAAGATCACATTTTTGGTGGGTGGTTAGAGGATATTTGGAGTCGGGAGAATCTTGGCTGATTGACCATGGGATGTGCCCAACCTTTGAGGATTTAGATCAGATTCAGGAAAATTATGACTGCCGTTACGGAATCATCGACACGGGATATGGAGATCGGACTCAGGAAGTTTATGAGCAGATTTGGAGGCGGAGAGGAAATGGTTGGTTTGGCATAAAAGGATGGAAAAATATGCAACTTCCATATAAACATAATTTGGTTGATCCTTTCTCGGGTACGGCTCGGCAAGGAAAGAGCAAAATTCCTCTCGTTCATGTGAATGTTACGATATGGCAAGGCGAGCTCGCAAAGAGGAGAGCGGGGAAAATTAAAGATTGGCATATCTACCGAAATCCTGATACGAATTATCTCAAGCAAATAACCGCTAAATGGCAACATGAAGAAGTCACAAAAAAAGGGGAAGTCAAAGTCGAATGGAGAACCAAGTCCCACGCAGACGACCACTATTGGGACTGCGAAACATACGGACTCGCATTCGTCAAGCTTGTCGGATTCGGAAATGTCCCGAAGCGCGAAACTCTTAGGAAAAGCCGCAAGCGCGATGATTCAGTCGATTCACGATCACGTGAAACAGGCGAGTCGTATGACGGATTCTGGCGCAAAAGTTCTTGATATTGTCTGCGTTTTTGGCTTTTACACCGCATATTTTGGGACGATACTTTCCATCGCTTTCTTAATGGTGATATGCTCACCGATTCTACTCGTTTTACTTCCGTATTATTTTTTTAAAAGAATGTTCAGAAAAATCAAGTAGGTTGACATCCCGCTTTATATTGATGGCGGAAAAAGAAATTGAAATTGATGCTACGAACTTCAATGCGATGATGACCAAGCTCGCAACGGAGCTTAAAACTGACATTAGGACGGCAATCCGTGGCGAAACAGAAGCAATGCTAGGGAAAGCAAGTTCGCTTACGAAAGCATCCAAGAAATCCAAGATTGAAAAGCGTTACAAGCTCAAGGGGAGAGATAGCGAATGGGGCAAGGAAAAGGAGTGGCCGTTTAAATGGAATTACGGACCAAAGCAAGACCCGTATTTTCTTCCTTATGTAACGATAGGCAACAAGAAGATTCAGACTCGGAAGATTGCGAAAAAAGATTTAGCAAATGTGCGAGCACATCTCAAGCAACAGATGGACCTTAAAAAAGGGAGAGTAGGGTTGGCGAAATCAACTTTCCTGACGCTCGGGAAAAAAGTTGGACTCAAGGTAAAGGGAAGTACTGCCGCTAATAATGCAATGGGAAGTACGCCAAGTTACGATAAAACTTTAACCGCTTCGGAAAAAGGTGAAGGGCAAGGATATGAGATGCATCTTTCCATAAAAAATCATCTAGCGGGAGCAAAGCATGGCGGGATGGAAGGTGCATTAAAGATTGCAATGAACGGACGAGTCAAATATTTCAAAACCAATCTAGCAAAAGATGTTTTTAAGAATATGGAATCTGCCTACGATAAGTATGGCTTCATGAAGGGTTGACGAAAGGGGCTTTATTATGGCAATGGATACCGTAGAAGGACTGAAACTTACTTTAGCGAATCTTCAGGCACAATATGAGTCACTATGTAAAACGCCAATAGCGAATTACTCGATGGCTGAAAGGGCGATAACTTACGAGCAAAGAAAAATGGTTCACGATGAGATCACACGATTGGAAAGACGAATCGCCGCTCGGGAGAAAAAGTTCACGGGTCACAATTTAGTGGCATTTCGATAATGAAAGTCGGTAAAAAACTAAATTTTTGGCAACGCCTTTCGCGGGCAACCAAATACGCCTTTAATTACAATCCTGTTTTGTACGGGACGGGCTATGATGCCACGAAGACAACTCGCTATCGTGGTTCAAAAAGATATGATAATGTAAGGTCAGAAGAAACCGAATTACCTCAAGGCGATAGATTATCTTTAATCGCTATGCTTTTAGACCAAAGAAGAAACAATCCCGTGGTCAAAGCAATCGCTCGACTCAGAGAGGAAGATGTTATCGGAAAAGGAATTGTCCCGAGGGTTCAATCGGGCGACCGTGTTTTGGATTCAGAAATTGAAGCCGCTTGGCATGAATATGGATACGACTGCGAAGTCACAGGCATGAGTATGGTGGAGTGTCAGAAGATTTTGGCTAGCCAAACCTTAATCCATGGCGACGGGGGTCTTCTCAAGCTTGAAAATGGTCAGGTTCAACTCATTTCAGGCGAGCAAATAGGGAAAAATTCAAACCGCCCATTTGGTGATCCAATCCTTCCTGAATCGGATGGTCCTTTCATTTCGGAAGGGGTTGAGATTGATAACCTTGGAAGACCGACTGCATATCACATCGGAATCATTAAAGATGGTAAATTGGAAGACTCGCAAAGAGTTGATGCAGATGAGTTCATAATTCACATGAAAAGGATGCGGTCAGGTCAGCTCCGTGGAGTGCCCGAATTAGCCACTTGTGTCGATACCCTAATGGATATAAAGGAATACGATCAAACGGAGATGATTGCCGCCAAAGTTGCCGCAACATTATCTGCGGTGGTCAAACGCCAAGACTCATTAGATTTCGAGATGGGGAATCGGGATGACGAGACTGAATTAGAATATTTCGAGCCCGGCAAATTCACCTACTTAGAACCTGGCGAAGATATTTCGGTGATTAGTGCAAATGGTCGCCCAAATGTGAACGCCATTGATTGGATAACTTACAAATTAAGGACTGTCGGAAGCACGATAGGCATCCCTGTTGAATTTTTACTTATGACGATTGGTGAAACTTCCTTTTCTGCTTCGCAAGGAATGATCTTACTTTACCAAAATACGGTCGAGGCAGAACAGAGATGTGTCCAATATACTCTCGATAAGTGGTATCGGTGGTGGTTAATGCACATGACCACTTCAGGAATCCTGAAATTTGGAGATGACCTTAATCCATTTCATGTAAAATGGCAGTCGCCCGCATTTCGTTGGGTAAATCGAGCCGCTCAAGTTAAGGCTGACCAAACTTATCTTCAGATGGGAGCGTGCAGTTTAGAGAATATTTCAAGTCAGTTTGGAGCAACGCCCAAGGAAGTTCTTTCTGCGAAAGCAAGAGAAATTAAGATGGCAAAGGAAATTGCGGACGAATACGAACTTTCAGATTGGAGAGAACTCTTTAATCCAATCCCGACATCAGCATCAGCGGGATTGACCTTAGGAAAAGAATCAGACCTTCAAAATCCTGAAGAAATCATCAAAAAACAAGAGGAAGAAGCCGAGGCTGAAGCCGAAGAAGATTTAGATGAAGATTCAGAAGAAAATGACGAAGAGGTTGACAACGGAGACAATAGTGATGATTGAATCAAAACCAAGGCATTACATTAAATTTAGATCAGATCGCGTAAGTGATGCTGATGGTATTATGTATGAGGTAAGTTTAATTGCCGTAGGCGAGGCGAAAGGGCATGACATTCTTATTGATGAACGATCGCTTGAATCAGCACTTGAGGTGCTAGAAGGCATGAGCAAATTGCCCGCATTTCTTACTCATAATGGTGCATTAGTAAGCGACAGATTGCTTCAGCAGATCGGATTCTTTTCTCAGTTCTACATAGAGGATTCAAAATTAAAAGCGGGTCGATTCACCGCACTTGATTCATTCAAGAAGACTCAGCCTGATGAGTACTCAAAACTTTTCGATATAGCCAACACCATTCCCGAGACTTTCGGGATCAGTCTTGTGTTCGAAGCTGAATTGGTTTGGAAGGATAAAGATGAGAAAGAAATTTATTCTGAAGAAAAACCAAAAGAATCTGCATATGAGAAGCCTTTCGTTCGCTTCTCAAGCATTCAATCAGCCGATTTCGTTGACACTCCTGCCGCTAATGAGGAGGGTCTGTTTCAAACCTACAAAAAAATAAAAATGGAAGATCCACATAAACTCGCAGAAGATACAGGAGACGAGGAAGAAGAGGATGCCGTTGAGGAAACCGAGGAGGTTGAAGCTTCTGCACAAGAAGACTCTGCGACCGAGGGTGAACTTGGAGCATTTCTTGCAATCGTTTCAGAACTAAAAGAAGAGGTTAACTCTATCGCAGATAAAGTTGCTCAACTCTCAGAAAAAGTAACTGAGCATAGTGCTCTTTTTGACGCTAAAGCATCAGCCCAAATCACAGCTCTTAAAGCTCGATTAAAGCCTATTGCTCCTAGTATCGAAGAACCAAAACCACAAAAAACAGTGGCGGAAATGTTTTTATCGGCATCATTCGAGGAGACTCGGAGAATGTTGAAGGAAAATCGTGACGCCATCTCTGACCAACTCAAAACTAAATAACGATGGCTACTTCAATTAACTCAAACCTAGCGGGCAAGATTATCGCCTCCTCCGCAATGGAGGCATTTGGTGATATACTGACACCGCTTAACGGGCTCACCACAAGTTTCGATTCCGAAGCAACTCAGGTTGGTACGAGCATAAACATTCCGTACATGTCGCAGTTCGCAAATTCAGGTACTTCCCTGACTGCCAACTTTACAGACGGAACCACTAAATATTCAACGGTTCAAAATGCCGCTCTTGGTGAAGTGACCTTGACGATCGACAAACACAAATATCTTTCTTGGAAGATTTACGATCATCAAACCACTCAGTTCAGCTTGATGCAACTTGAGACTTTCGGACGCCAAAAAGGTGCTGATATGGCTCGGACTATCTTCAATGATATTATCGGGAAAGTCACTTATGCCACCTATGGAGATGGCGAAGTTGTTGCCGCTAGTTCTTTTGGCATTGATAACCTCCTAAATCTCCGTGAAACCATGGTTGATGCGGGCGGTGACATCTCTCAATGTTCATTGATTCTTAATGCAGAATATTACGCTAACCTCATGGGTGATTCACGATTTGTAGCCAATACTTATGGCGGTACAGATGTGATCCGTGGGGGCAAACTTGGTTCAGTCGTAGGAATACCAAATGTTTATGAGGTAAACCAACTTCCAAACTCAGATGAAAATCTTGTAGGATTCCTTGTGCATCCCGCTTCGATTGCAGTTGCATTCCGCTATCTTGCTCCAATGAATACGGGCGCATATAGCCGTGCAGAAAGGTTGACCAACGAGCTTGGTATGACCATGGGTTATCGTCAGTTCTATCTCCCTGAAGAGGGTACAGAATACGCATCCATCGAATCTCTTTATGGTTCGGTCGTTTGCAACACTGATGCTATCATTCCATTGAGGTCAGCAACTGCCGCCTAATGAAAGCGCATGCGACCATATTAGGAATTAGAGAAGACGGTCACCAAAAGGTGCTCGCCCAAGGCGAATATGTTTCAATGAAAACAGACTTCTATGGGCGTTATCACGGGCAATTCTACAAACTATTTTTCTATGCCTCTAATGGGGTTACGATTAGTAGAAGAATGATTGCGGAAGAGCAGAAGAAAGTAGCCAAACCTACACAGGAAAAGGCAGAATCAAAACCAAAAGCTCAGACCGCAAAACCCGCACCTAAAAAGGATGCCGCTTCTCCCCGACCAAATTCTAAGTGATGACTTGGACCACCTTCTTGAGTGCCGTAAGGTGGTACTCAAAGGTGTCACGCCAATCGCCATAAAAGACATTGAGTATGATTGCGATATATCATCCCTCACAGTCGGGCGGTCGGTCGAAGTTCAAGGCGTTGAGCAAGAGCTGAATGTGAGCATTCGACTCAACTCTCGAAAGTACGTGACCGTGCCTTCCTTGGGGAGTGTTCTCCTCGGGGAAGGTGGTCGCTACTACAAAGTGCTCGAAATCATTCAGGATGAAATGGAAGCACCGATAATGACCACACTAAATTGCATTGAGCGATACCAAGGAGATTGATGGCCACAAAAAGTGAATTACTTCAAATTGAAAAGAATATTGAGGATGCTTGGAAATTGGGTCTCTCGACTGAGATTCCTACCGTCGATTTTTTCGTTAGTGCTTCAAACGATGTTTTGGTTACTCCGAGAGTGGAGATTTGGTGTAATGGATTGGTTGCGCAAGAAACTTTAAGTCAGGCATGGGGATCAAAAGAATATTTGCGTTTTTCATGCGACTTGTCGGTCGTAATCGTAACCGAGTACACTCAAGGAGGAGACAGAGATGGTCATAACAAACTTCTTGGAGATATACGTGCATCAATGTTACTTAATAGCGACCTTGATTTCGATACTTTACTTCCTGATCATCAAATACGGGATATGAGACTTACAATGTCTGATCGTAGTGCAGAAGGTGAAACCATAAGAACCGAAATGACCTATAAAATTATTGTCGATGTCGATACACCAAGTTGACAAAAGAACCTATTTTAGCAATGAGAACAATCGTTTACGAATATATCAATAATCCGACCAAAATTTCAGAGAAAAAACTTACTTCAATGGAGTTGAAATGGGCGAAGCAAAAGATTCAGGAAAAGAAAGAATCTGAGCGTCCTGTTCAGCGGGAGGACAATACCAAATCACAACCACCAAAATCTAATAATTAGTCATGGCAGTCACACAAGATGGAACCCACAAGTTCGGGATTGAATATAGCCCGATCACTATTGATGCAAAGACCTACATCGCCGAGGCGTTATCGTTCAACAAGACCGCTAGTCGGGTTGATATTGATGACTCAAATGGCGAGCCCGTTGGGTCAACCATAATTCCCGGCAGAATTGAAGGATCGGCAACGATTCAGCTTGAAGGAACCGATACTGCACCCGCAGTTGGAGATTCATTCAATCTTGCTTCAGGAGAATACACAGGAGATTACATCATTCAGGATGTTAGCGAAACCCAATCTCAGGGTGATTACTCGAAAGTTTCGATTAACTTCTACAAGCAACTTAATTAGTGGTCAGCACCTCGGCATTATGGTCCGAGTATGAGGAAAAACTAAAAGAGGCACATGCTAGGGATAGACTCGGGGAAGCTGAGTCTTTTCTTCCTAGCCGATGGACTCTAGCGGGTCACGATGTTGGGGCTCTCTCGATAAGGAAGTACCTCATCCTCGAACACATCAAGTCTCCATTTATTGATGGCGGAGAAGGCTCGCTCGACGATTTAAAGAATTTGCTATGGATTTTGTCTGAAAGCTTTTGCGAAGACCCTGAAAAAGCAAAGGCATACAAAGACAAATTGACTTTTAAAAGGCTATCCATTGAAGAATTTTCTTTAGAGGCATACGATTATGTAAAATGGAACTTTAGGATTATCGGGAAAGAGCCGAAAACTGACGAAAAAGTAGAGAGCGGTTTGCATTGGATCGTTACCGCCATCGACATGATCGCAAGTCAGTATGGTTGGGCGTATAAAGACATCATGGAAATGCCTATAAGAGTTGCTATGGTTTTGAGTAATGCAATGCTGAGAAGACTCGCCATGCAATCAGGGCAAAAGCCTATAATGTTCAGCCCTGAAGCAGATGAAGTTAAGGCTGAATTTATGAGAAGGGCGAACGGCAATGGCTAAATATGCTTTAAGTGCCATTCTTGGGCTCGTAACAAAGGATTACGATAAAAAGATTAAGGACTCTGAGTCTAAAGGTAAGGCGTTTGGGCTGAGTTTAAAGACCGCAGTAAAAGCGGGTGCCGCCGCCGCCGCCGCAGCACTTGTGGCATTTGCCGCCGCGGGTGTAAAAAATTTCATGGAAATGGAGAAAAAAGCCAAAGAGGTTTTCACTCTGATTCCTGATGCATCCAAGAAACAAAAAGACAAACTTGTAGCGGATGCAAAATCTATATCAAACGCTTTTGGAAGAGATGTAACACAAGTCCTTGATGGTATGTATCAGGCGATCTCTGCGGGGATACCACAGAATAACATACTCAAGTTTATGGAAACCGCTTCTAATGCCGCCCAAGGCGGTGTAGCCAAGCTTGATGATGCGGTTGGTGCCATCACTACCGTACTGAATGGTTACAATATGAAAGCCGACCAAGCTGAAAATGTGTCGGATGCTCTTTTCACAACCGTCAAATTAGGTGTTACCGATTTCACGGAACTCGGTCAAAACATAGGTAAAGTTACACCATTGGCCGCCGCTCTTGGTGTTGAGTTTGATGAGGTTGCGGGCATGTTTGCGAGTCTCACGAAAACACTTGGTAAAGGACAGACTGCGGTTGCGGGGACTCAGATAAAAGCAATGCTTGCAGAATTATCTTCTGAATCGCAAAAAGCGGGCAAGGCTTTTAAGGATTTAACGGGGTTGGCGTTCACCGATTTCATTAAAAAAGGTGGCGATATGCAAGGAGCCCTCAGATTGCTCGATAAAGGGGCAAAAGATAGTGGCAAATCCGTAAAAGATTTATTCGGTTCTATCCAAGGCGGAATGGGTGCTTTAGCCCTAGCTAATAATGATGCTCAAGATTTGGGCAACACCATGGAAGAGATGGGCAAGAAAATGGGGGCCACAAAGAAAGCCGCTGATGAGGTTGGTGAATCCATGTCCGTGAAAATGGATAAAGCCATGCAGAAAGTAAAAAATGCGGGAATTGATTTAGGTGGTGCATTGGTAAAACTTGGTGGCGGAAACGGAATCCTCGAAATGGTTGTAGGTGCGGTCGATAAAGGCGTGAAAATCTTTATTGAGTTCACAAAGGAGGGCACGCTCTTGGACAAAATCATGGGCGTCCTTGCAATCACCATAAAACAGACCATAAAAACGATCGGGAGTATTGTTCTAGCTTTCGGGAATGGAGTGAACGCCATCACTCTCGTAATTAAGATTGCCGAGGAACTTATTATGACCTTGGTGGACATGGGTAAAAATGCCTTCAAGCCTGTTGTCCAAGCCATGGATTCATTTATTTTGGCATTAAAAGCTATGGGCAAAGTTCTAGCGGATCCATTTAATGTTGATGCTTGGGGCGATGCTAAAGATATGATGGCGAAAGCTATGTCCGACATGGTTGATTCAGTTGGGAATTGGGGCGATGATTTTGCTTCTTCGTTTGATAAAAGATCAAAAAATATCGAGGGGCATTGGGATAAATTTTCAAAGCAAAATAAGAAATTTGTGGATGAAACCATAGATTTATGGAACGAGGAGGGAGATTGGGCTTTTCTTGACCCTCAAAAGCTAGCCAAGGCTGAGAAAGAAATTCAGAAGGGTGCCAAGGCAGTTGGCGAAATGGCCAAGGAACAGGAGAAGGCGAAAAAACTTACGGAAGAACAGGCGAAAAAAGCAAGAGAGGTCGAGGAGGAAGTCAGGAAGCAGATGGCCGCTCAAAAAATTATTGTAGCCGAGAAAAAAGCAGAGGAAATCGTCAGCAAAAATCAGAAGGCGAGAGAGGAAGCTATCAAAACTTTAATGGAGAAAAAGAAAGAGTTGGCGGAAGCACTCAAGAAAAGACAGGAGGAAATCAACAAAGCCTTACAAAAATCTTCCGAGTTACATAAGGGTGCCGCAGGCTTGGCAACTGAGCTTCTGAAATCAACCAAGATGACCGCAGAAGAGAAAAAGCGGTTGGAGAAAGTTCAGAGGCAACTTCAGCACATGGCAGAACGCGAACATGATGCTACCGAGGCGGGCATGAAAGCCCTTAAAGAAAGGAAAAAGCAGATCGAGGCAATTAAAGCTGCCGAGCTGAAAATTTTAGAAGCTGAACTGAAAAGAAAAGGACTCAAGCCGAAGGAAATTGCGGAAGCGATGAAACGGCATAAATTTTCGAAAGCAATCGCCGAAGAGGAAGCTCTTATCAATAAGCGAATCGGTCAGGCAGAAGCGATTCAGAAAAGATTCAATAAAACCATACCGCCCGCCACAAAAGAACTTAAAGCGGTCGAGAAAGCCGCCCAAGCCATACCAAAACCTCTTGATAAAGCTCAAGTCACCCAAGCCTTACTTGCGGGTGAAACCGTAGATGTAGAGGAAGGGATGGAAGAGGTGAATCGCCAAAGCTCTGAGTTAAATGACAATCTAAGATATGCCTCTATGTCAGCATCGGACTTAAAGGATGCCTTGAATGACATTGATGTAAACATGGACGGGACAAAAGAATTTCCTGAAAATGTAGAGTTGGCGAGCAAGAAAATGGATGAGTTCAACAAGAAAGCCGCCGATAATGAATTGCTAAAATTGGTTGGTGGTAAGGCGATTAAGATAAATCAAAATTCACCCGTTCCCGTAAAATTTGATAAAAAAGGAATGAATATGGGAATCGACAAGCAAACCATTCAGCAGATGCAAAATAATTGGAAAAGTGCTTTTACGAATTGGAAAACTACAAATCAGCATTTATCAACAATCAATAAAACTTTAAAAGGATACTTCGTTAATCAGTAATGTACAGATACGGACAGAATCTTATAGATGATCCAACAGGAAATGGATTTTGTACGGAGAGACTTCTCACCGTAAATCCTCATCTTGAATATCCGTTTGACCGAGACAAATCTGCAATCATTTACCGAGACGAATATATCGTGCATCCTGACTGCTTTACACCGCTACCCGTAGGTGCATGTCATCCAAACTTAAAACAGGTCATATCGGGCACCGTAGCCATGTCTAACGGCTCAACCTTAATGACATCATCAACGATAGACTTTACTGCCCATTTTCAGGAGGGAGATGTCGTTTATTTGAACTCGCAAGTTTTGGAAGTAAGCACGTTGACTTCCGATCAACTCGTAACGACACAAAATTACACAGGAATTTCCGTTTCAAATGCCACGATTCAGAGATCGAAAGCATTTCTTGTAAGCGAGGGCGGTTTTGATTTTGACGATAGCGGGCTTTTACATTTCGAAAGAACCTATGCTACAATTCCTGATGGACGTACAGAATTTTCCACCGCAGGGTTTTCCTTTCCCGCTTATAGAACTTTATCCACGGAAGACGGCAACCCCGAGAGATCATCATTTAACCAAGTGGTTGTAGCCAAAGAAGTTTACAGTTATGTCAGAACCAATGACCCTGAGAATACTTTATCTGTCTCAACCCAATTTCTGCCCGTTGATTCAGCGGGCAATCAAACCGATTTTGTGGCGAATGACACCGTTCCGACAAGAGCAGATTATGAGGCGTTGGTTACATCAAGTGGATACATTCAGGCAAACGAAACTCAAATCGTTCCTTGGATGGGCAATATTTGGGAACTTAAAAACACGCTGATTATCGCTAAATGAGTTGGTTCTTTTACAAACTTCGAAAAGGTTCTACACCGACATTCCTTACCGCTTCGTTTGCGAATAAAATAATTCATGCCATTAACACGCTTGGAAACATCCAAATCAAGGGCGGATCCAAAGACCAAGTTTTGTACTCCAATTCAGGAGTTACGATTGAATATGCATCAGCGGGAAACTTAAATAAGACTCTGAGACTTCTTGACCCCGCAAATCTCAACCAAGTAAACATCAATATCGAAAAAGGTGTAGTCAAAAAAATCACTACTTCATCGAGCGGATTAAAGTGGAAGACCATTTCAGTATGTGAGGGGGGGAGTCCTACGAATTACACCTTTTTGACCAAATGATGGATACATGGAACCAACTGAAAAGTCCTTAAATGTCTTTTTTCTGACAACACAATACGAGTACTTAACAGGAGAAGTCGATAACGCATGTCAGCTGTATTTGGATTTAAAACCAAGCCTACAAAAAAGAAAATTTCATCTGCTCTTTATCTTCAACACGGGGGCAGAAACTGAATACCGTAGTTTACTTGCTTATGAGCGTCATCCGAGCGTTAGAAAGGTGACAATAAAAAGCATGAATATCAGCCAAGCGGATGATGTTTACACCAAGGAAGTTACGCTTTTCAAATTTGAAGAATTAGGAGCGCCGTGGCTTGGGCTTTCTATGGGACCAAATTTACTTTTTTTCCAAGCCATGGATTACCTCAGAACTCAGCCTGAATCACACTCTTTATTGCTCGAAACAGACTCATATCCTGTCCGAGAAGGATGGTACGATAGATTACTTCAGTACACCGTAAATAACGATTTCCTGATTGCGGGAAGCCATTATAAAGGCAACACCCATATTCCTGACTCAGCAGAATGGAAATGGCATCTTAATGGAGTAGCGATTTATCGTAATTGTTGGGACTTAAAAAGACTTTTGACGGACGCTAAAGCCGATATTGTAAAACGGGTAAGTTCAGGTCAGTTTTATCAATGGAATTTTGATGTTGCGATTCACATGGCATTGCAACTTCCGAAATACAAAAATGTTAAATGTAAATTGCAACGATGCATAAACATTGATTTGATCGCCAACATGACCCTACCTGACGATGCAAAAATCACTGATAAAGAGGTGATGTTTAAGTATCCTAAGGTATACATTTTGCATAAGAAAAAATGAGCCTCTTCATCCCCTCCAAAAACGAAGACAATGAATGTTGCGATGATCCTTGCGAATTAGACGGACCATGTGAAAGTTGTTGCCCGTGCGATAATCTGCCTTCTCAAATTTCTGTTTATCCATTTTATTCTTACGATAGGGGAACTTCAGACCCGAGTGCCATAACTCATCCTGATTGTAATGATAAAATGTATGAAACCACAAGTTCGTCCATATATGACGGACCAAATGGAAAGGAATGTGCCTACGGAGGCTTCAAATATGATGAGAAAAATTCAACTTGGACGGGTCCATCAAATCCACCAAGTTCAGGTTGCGGAGGTCTATTTGGAGTATGGAAAGATGATGATGGTTATCCAACTCATTTAGTCGCTAGAGGATTGGGGGGAAGTGCGGGCACAAAAGACGGACCATACGATGTAAAAACTTCATATTGCGGGGATCAGGATTGCGAGGAAGACCCTGACACTTGTACGCCTCCACTTCAGTCAGGCGAGAGGCGTTGCGCTGACGATGAAGTTCCATGTACTGACCCTGGCGGTTGCCCTGATCATTTAACGCCTTGTATTGACGGAATCCCATTGTGTACAGGCGATCAACCATGTTGTCCGCCCGGCACTCCCATTCAAGGCGTACATAATTGTTGTAAATGTGACCCTTCAGACATTCCTTGCGACGACCTATATTACGAATGTTGCGAGGACGGAGAACCGAGGTGCGATGACCTGACTCACCCATGTTGTGATCCGAGTGATGCTGATTGCGATGATTACACCCACCCATGTTGTGGCGACATGGCTCTTTGTGATGATCTTACTCATCCATGTTGTGGCGATACGCCCGTTTGCGAAGATACTTATCCATGTTGCGATGGACAGACTTTATGCTCATCTTTAGTCGGTACAAATGTCTGCGGTTCGGGCATAGTCTTTAATCCCGCTGATCCATGTGTACCATGTTGCACAGAAACGAATGACTGCACGGGTCCGTCAGGGTGTTGCGATGAAACCAACGACTGCCCTCCTGATCCTTGTTGTAATGAGACGAACGACTGCCCACCGTATCCGTGTTGCTCAGAAACCAATGATTGTCCGCCTGATCCTTGTTGTAATGAGACGATGGATTGCCCTCATAAAGATTGTTGTCAGGATTCTCCAAATTGCTACTCAAATTGTTGCGATGAAACCAACGATTGCGACCCAAGTCCTTGCCAAGATAAGAATTGTTGCGATGAGGATGATTACCCACCCAAACCCGATGGATGTGTCGATTGCGTAGAACAGACTTGTCAAGAGGTCTGTGAGCATTATTACATTGATACATCTTTATGAAATCCCCAAATTTCCCTAAAGCTGAAGAATATCTTAACGAACTGAACCTAGATCAAGAGTTCAGAAAGACAGACGAGCGTGGGCGATGTACTTTCATGGATGGCTACAAGCTTGAAGCTATCCCCGAGAAGGTCACTAAGACGCTTTTATATGAGGCGGGCATATTTCCATATACTGAGCATGGAATAATCAATCCTAGTTGCGCTCAGACGGCTAGGAATAAGTACAAAATCATATTCCGTACCGAGCCAACCGAATCAACATGGATGGGTCACTTGCTCCAAGATAAAGGAGTACCGCAAGTTAGTGATGCGAAAATCACTAAAAAAGGCATTCAGCTAAAGGATCCAAAGCCAATAGAATCAGGAATGATCATGTCATGTAGACCTGAGGATTGGAGGCTCTTTAATCACAACGGAAAAATCTACTGCAATTTCACAAATTATTTTTATTACAACAAAGGTTGGCCACAAAAAGTAGCGAGATGCACCACCTCATTAGGAGTGCTGACCGATACTCGCATTCAGTTCGTTCGTGAATGTACTTGCGAGCACTTAAATGTGAAAATGCAAAACGAGGAAAAGAATTGGGTTTTCTTTTCTCATAATGATCAGCTTTGGTGCATTTATTCTATCGAACCTTGGATAGTTTTTCGGTGCGATAATACGGGTCTTCCGCATGAAATAATGTCACAAGAACTTACCCTTCCAAGACTCGGAAATCGGTACATTGCAAATTCAACAAATCCAATCCCTGTGCATATACCAAATTTAGGGGATGTTTTTCTGATGTTTGTCCATCAATATTTTACCCCAAATGGCAAGGGAAGTAGAAACCGAACTTACTATCAGCATGTCTTGATAATCGATCCCGAAAAAATGGCTCCCATCGCATGGACTCCTTTCCCTATTGTTGGAGGAGGGCAGAGTACAGTAGGTCGCCACGATGGGGTAGTGTACATATCAGGAGCTTTTATCTTCAATCAGAAGCTTTATGCCCTTGCGGGAGAGGGTGACACCAACTGCGTTATGTTTGAATTGACTTTAAAAGATTTATTTTCGAGGCTGACTTTACTATGAGTGTACCGACCGTAAGAATAAGCTCAGGAATGATTGAGGCGTTAGCGAAAAAGACTAACGGAGAAAAATTCATAAAGGCGGTAAATGAGGTATCGGTGGTAGACGGATATGTCCATGTGATGCCACTTAAAGATTGGCAAGATATTCAGGTTGATTTTGGACTAATGAAAAGTAGGGGAGTCGGGGATACCGTTGCTAAATTTACGAAGGCCATTGGTATCAAGCCGTGCGGGGGATGTAAGAAACGCAGAGAAAAATTTAATCAAGCGGTACCTTACAAGCCCGAAGAAGATGTTCCTCAGTCACAAAAATAAGTTCATTTTCTTTCATGCCGAAAAATCGGCAGGGACTTTCATAGAAAAGTCCTTATGTAAAGCCTTCTCAGAGGAGCAATGGAAAGCAACTTGGGCATGCAAAGAATGGGAAAACGGGAAGGGAAAAAATCTTGAGGGTCAGCATATAAAGCACTTAAGACCCGATGATTTAAGAGAAGCATGGGGACCGAAGTTTGACCTATATGATACATGGACCACCGTCCGTGATCCTTGGGGGCAGATGGTCAGCCTTTATTACATGATGACTCAATGGCCAAAGTATGCTTCGATCAGGGGGCATCACTTTAAAATGCACGGAAGGATTCATCCGTTAAATGATTATGAAAACATAAACGAATGGATTCATTTAGCGAGTCAAGGTGTTGGACCAAGAAAGGCAGTTATGATCTTTAGAAGATTCTGCAATTATCACACGAAATTTCAAAACGGATTAGTGAAAAACATTATTAGGTTTGATGATCTTCAGACGGGCGTAAGTAAAATGTGCGAAACTCTGAAAATACGGGAAATCAACTGCAAGAATGTGGTTCATAAAATCGCAGATAATGGTGAGACATTTTTTTGTACAAGCGAACATAGAAGAGTGACGGAAGAATTAACTGAATATTCAGCAAAAATTATCGCTTCCCTGTGCTCACGGGACATTCAGGAGTTCGGATTTAAGAATCCGTTCGGTTGACGATCAGCCTTATTATGTGAAATGCCTTTTTCTTTTTGCTTTGATCTGCCTCTCGGGTTGTCGTGCCTCTTCCACCTATCCTCTTATGGGGGCCGCTTTAGGTGGCGGAGTCGGGGCTTTGGGGGGTCCCGCTACGGCGGCACTTGGGGCAGGTCTTGGCAATGCTACGGGCGAAGCCTTAAAGCAAGGTGAGTTGGATGAGGAAGTAGCAAAAATTAAGGCTCTTACGGAGGGGGATGTTGAGAAACTTTTAGAACTGAAAATGAAGGAAGAAGGTGGATTTCTTCAACAGATGCAAGAATGGTTTTGGAGCGTGCTGAAGTGGTGTATTTTAGGCTCAGTCTTATATTTCGTTGTTCCTATGATTTATACCCGACACATCCATAAAAAAATAAAATGACAACTAGCGACCTTATCATGTATGCTTTAGGAGTAAGCATCTCCATTATAATTTATTTCTTGAAAGCGATACATACAGAAATTAAAGAACAAGACATCAGGCTTCGCCATTGCGAAACCAAACTTGAAAGACAAGGAGCAGAAAACGCGGCAATTTTTGAGAGACTAGGAGAACTGAGAGAATGCATTCAAAACTTGAACCACAAATTTGATAAAATGATTCAGAAATGACTCAGCAACTTGCGATAGTTTTCTTTGGTCAGGCAAAGACTTATACCAAGGAACAGCATGAAAATTTTACTAAATTTGTACTGCCATCTTTTGCGGATTACAACATCCACTACTTCCATGTCACAACCAAAAGACTTTCGTTCGAAAATCCTAGAAATCATGGCGAGGGTAGGGTTGCATGTCATCCCGATTCTCTTCAGATGTTCATTAATTTTCACAATCAATGGCATGATGGGCTTGAAGACGAGGATTCGCTCATTAATCAAAAAATAAGAGCACTCACAAAAGAATTACTTACTTTCGGAAAGCCTTGGGGAAAATACTCGACCCAAAGTTTAATCAATTCACTCAGGCAAGTGTACTCGCTTGAGTTCTTTTACAAGCGGTTCATAAACATTCATCATTATGATCTTTTTCTTTTGCTCAGATCGGATTTGTTTTTCACTAATCCGCTAGGCAAATTGAACCGAACTTTTGAATCATCACGGCACAATGATGTGTTCGTCCCCACAAATGCATGGATGCGAGGTGGTTGCAACGACCGACTCATGCTCACAAGGAGTGCGTTTTCACTTGGTACTTATTGTAGTAGATTCAGCAGAATTTTACATCAACCTGAGTTCTATTCAGCGGAGCAATATTGCCTGAAGCATTTATATAGGAATGAAATTCATGTGAAACAGATTCCTGAGTTTGAGCAGAAACTTTTGCGGGGCAATGGCAAGCTAACAAATTATTTGGGCTTAATCGAAAATGCCAGCGTACAGAACCGCAAT
>JAYOXT010000019.1:0-40949 GCA_038152995.1 Opitutales bacterium | reverse complement strand
GCGGAATCATCCGGGGTGAGGTTCATCTTCCAGTTTCCAGCAATTAAATACTTTCGGCTCATAATAAAATCGGTGCTTTAAAAGTGAAAATTACTGGTCGAGCACGGCCACGCCGGGCAGTTCCTTGCCCTCGAGGAATTCAAGCGATGCCCCACCCCCGGTGCTCATGAAGGAGACCTGGTCGGAGTAGCCACTCTTTTTGATCGCCTTTACGCTGTCTCCCCCACCGATAATGGAAAGAGCATCTCCTTCGGCCACGGCTTTGGCCACGGCAAAGGTGCCCTTACTGGAGCCCTCGATTTCAAATACACCCATGGGGCCGTTCCAAAGAACGGTTTTGGCCCGGGCAACCTCTTCGGCATAAAGGGCGGTGGTTTTGGGGCCCGCGTCCACGCCTTCCCAGCCGTCTGGGATATTCCCTTCCACGACCTGGGTATCGCCAAGGGTCTTATTTCCAAAATCCAGGGCATTGGTGACGAGGTAGTCCACTGGAAGCATAAATTTGACCCCTTTTTCCTCGGCTTTCTTCATTGCACTACGGGCAAGGTCCACTTTGTCGGGCTCGCATAGGCTATCCCCCACGGTATGGCCCTTGGCCAATGCAAAGGTGTAGGCCATCCCCCCACCAATGATGATGGTGTCGGCCTTATCGAGCAGGCGGTCGATCACGTTGATCTTATCGCTCACTTTGGCTCCGCCGAGGATGACAATGAAGGGACGGTCGGGAGATTCAGTCTTTTCGCCAAGAAATTCGAGTTCTATTTGGATGAGATAGCCAGCAGCCCGGTCGCTGACCAATTCGGCCACCCCGTGGGTGGAAGCATGGGCACGGTGGGCGGTACCAAAGGCATCATTGACATAAACATCGGCCAGGTTGGCCAGGGACTGGGCAAAAGCAGGGTCGTTATCAGTCTCGCCGCTGTAAAAGCGGAGGTTTTCCAACAGGGCGATCTGCCCGGAGGTCATGGAATTAACTGCGCCCTCGATTTCCTGCCCGATGCAATCTTCCAAAAACAAAACCGGCAGGCCGATCCGTTCAGCCAGGGCGGGTGCCACGGGAGCGAGGCTCATGGCCGGATTTTTCTCGCCCTTGGGGCGACCGAGGTGGCTGGCAAGCACGACCTTGGCACCTGACTCAGAAAGTTTGCGGATGGTAGGCAGGGCGGCATTGATGCGGGTGTCGTCGGAAATGGTGCCGTCGGCATCCAGGGGTACATTGAAGTCAACGCGCACAAATACGCGTTTGTCCTTCAATTCAAGATCATCGATGGATTTGATCATAATTGAGAAGGCGGTTGAGAATAAAAGCGGGAGCCCAAAAGGCTCCCGCAGATGATAAAGAAAACTGGAAAGTGTGCCTTAAACAAAGGCAGCCACGCGCTTGAGAAGATCGACACAGCGGTTGCTGTAACCCCACTCATTGTCGTACCAGGAAACCAACTTAAAGAAGGTATCGCTGAGGCCGATTCCGGAACCGGCATCGAAGATAGAGGATGCGGGGCAGTGGATGAAGTCAGCAGATACCACTTCGTCCTCAGTGTATTCCAAAATTCCCTTGAGTGGGCCTTCGGCAGCTTCCTTCATCTTGGCACAAATTTCTTCGTAGCTGGTGGATTTTTCGGTCTTCACGGTAAGGTCGACCACAGAAACAGTGGGGGTTGGTACACGGAAGGCCATGCCGGTGAGCTTGCCCTGCACTTCTGGAAGCACAAGACCCACTGCTTTGGCAGCACCCGTGGAGGACGGAATGATGTTGATGGCTGCACCACGACCACCCTTCCAGTCCTTGACCGATGGGCCATCAACAGGTTTCTGGGTAGCGGTGTAACTGTGCACGGTGGTCATCAAACCTTCCTTGATGCCGAAGTTTTCAAGTACAACCTTGGTGATTGGAGCCAGGCAGTTGGTGGTGCAGGAAGCGTTGGAAAGAATGTCATGCTCTGCGGAAAGCTCATCGTCATTTACTCCGAGCACGATGGTTTTGACATCGCCCTTGGCAGGAGCAGAGATGATCACTTTTTTAGCACCCGCCTGAATGTGGCCGGCTGCTTTTTCGCGGTCCACAAAAAGACCGGTGGATTCAATAACGATGTCCACGCCAAGGTCTCCCCAGGGAAGAGCGGCGGGGCCTTCGCGTACGGCGAGGCACTTGATGGTGTGGCCATTGACCACGAGAGAGTCATCGGTGGGTGCTTCCACAGTGCCGTTGAAGCGGCCCTGCACGGAGTCATATTTTAAGAGATAGGCGAGGTTGTCCGCAGGGACGAGGTCGTTGATAGCGACGACTTCAAAATCTTTGCCGAGCAACCCTTGGTCGACAAGTGCGCGAAAAACTAAACGACCAATACGGCCGAATCCATTGATACCAATTTTAGTAGACATTTGTTTGAATTTATTGAGTTAGAAAAATGATTGCGAAGAAATAGACATGAGATTTGCCCCCAAAATGGCAAGGCAAAGTTGTAAGCATGCCTAGAAAGCAAGGTGAAGTACTTTACTTTGGCAGAGTATCCAGCCCTAGACTTCCCTCCTCGCCGGCATGGCAGGCATAGCTGAATATTTGTTGTATATTGCAACCAGTAAGAAGACGAAGAGGCAGAAATAATCGAACAGGAGAGGGAGAATGGTGGATGCTTCCTCTTTATTTATAGGAATCTCCACATTGACCACCGATGCCCCCTGAAAGTAGATACTGCCTTCCTCGTTTCGCAAGACCTCGCGTTGGAAACCATAGGAATCGATCCAGCCGGACCAACCCGCATTGCCACAGCGGACAATAGGAATGCGATTTTCCACAGCACGCAGGACGGAGTGGGCAGCGTGTTGTTCCGCACATCCTTCTTCCTTAAACCAGGCATCATTGGTGGAGACAACGAGGAGATCGACTCCCTGCTGGACCACATCCCGGGTAAGGGCAGGAAATATATCCTCATAGCAGATTAGCCCACCGATCCTAATTTTTGCCTCCGGCTTACCCTGGTTTAATGGAAGTTCAAAAATGTAAGGGTAGTCCCCCTCGGTGAAATTACCCACTGGGCCCACCATTTTCCTAAGGCCGGGTATGTAGTTGAATGGAAAAGGGATATATTCACCAAATGGAACAAGTACCTGCTTGGCGTACCA
This sequence comes from Opitutales bacterium, assembly GCA_038152995.1. Lineage (GTDB taxonomy): Bacteria > Verrucomicrobiota > Verrucomicrobiia > Opitutales > Seribacteraceae > Chordibacter. The sequence goes on along the minus strand of JAYOXT010000019.1, from coordinate 37,826 downwards.
TTCCGGCTGGACGCCGGACAAGGGGTCTACATAGACCATGGCATTGTAGGAATGTTCATCCTCGCGAATGACCGAACCGACTAACATGGGGATGCCCGTCTTGGCCGCCAATTCGTTTACCCATGCTGAATCGAGATTGAGGGGATAAGGAGTGGAAGCCTCCGGCCAGAGAATTAAGTCGGGCCTAAGCATGGCTAAAAACTCAGTCTGCTTACGGAGTGTCTCCTTGTGCTTGGGTGCCATGCCCGCCTCCCACTTGTCCAGCAGATAAGGCTGGCAGATACCCACCTTGACTACTTTCATTTCATTACTCTGAGTAGTGGTACTTCCCGAAAAGTAGGGACTGAGCAGGCCAAGCAAGAGAAGTAATCCCAGATAGAACTCCGGGCAGATAGAGCGGTTAAGAAAGCCCTCCGCCCTTTTCCGCCTGACCAGCAGGTGGTGTATGTAAGAAGCGATGGAAAGATTAAAAAAGATCAGAAAGAAACTAATTGCCCCGCTCCCCAGCACAGAAGAAGCCTGCAGGAGGACGGGGCGTTCCCACTGGGTAGCGGACACCGGACACCAGGGGAACCCAAGTGTAAAAAAGGTGCGCAACCATTCCAGGGATACCCACAGGCTGGACAGTCCAACAATAATCAACAAACGCCCAGAAAACCCACTGCGGTTAAAACGGGGATACCACCGATGAGCACATAAAAACCAGGGCAGGTAGTAGAGGGCTAAAAGCAGGGTGGCAATGCCCACACCGCCGGGGCTGATGTGGCGCATCCAGCCAACCATCATGGCATGATACACCCACCCGCAAACCATGGTGCACAGGAGCAGCTTGCGGACGCTCGGGCGGAAGTGAATCCACAAAAGCAAAGGAACAAGAAAAACAAGGACGCCCTCCGGGCTGCTCCTGGGTGCATGGGATGCCCACAAAAGATAGTACGATAAGGAGCAGGCAAAGAGCCCCCCACCCCACTCGCCAAGCCATAGCTTCAATCTCAAAAACAAGAGGTGCATGAGCGGAATTAACCAGAACAACTGGAGACCTCAGTGCCCGGCCTGGCTACCAAGCCTTCGAAGGGGGCAAGGTGAATAGGCGAATCGATGAGGCGATCATCAAGAAGATATTGCTGGCAGGCATCCTCCAACTCACAGCGGGTACGTGCACGCCTCATTTGATAGAGAAACCCACCCTCCCGATCGACGGATAGGCCAACAAAGTTAAGAAACTTTTTCAGTCGGGCGACCTGGCGCTCCTCAGGAACCACAGCATTGGAAAGTGCATCGTGGAGCTTGCGGATGTAATGGCAGACATCCCCATGGGTGGGATGGGTCATTTCCTGCCCGTTTTGCAATTCCCGGATTTGCTGAAAAATCCAGGGATTACGGATGGCGGACCTGCCGATCATCACACCGGCGGCCCCGGTGGACTTCTTCAAGCGGATTGCCCCTTCTGCGGTGTCGACATTTCCATTGAGCAGGACCGGGCAGTCGAGGGCGTTCACTGCTTGGGTGACATACTCATATTCGGGAATGGACCGGTATCCTCCCTTGACTGTACGGGCATGCAGGCTGACCAGTTCGACTTCATTTTTGGAAAAAATCTCCAGAATGCGTCCAAAGTTTCGGGAGTCCTCAAAGCCTATCCTTGTCTTCACCGTCAGCGGGCACTGGCAAGAATCCCGGAGGGTTTGCAAAACAGCATCCACTCTTTCGGGGTCACGCAAGAGGCCCCCACCCACCTTTTTTCGGTAGACCCGGGGAGCGGGACAGCCCAGGTTGAGATCGATCCCAGCAATGGGGTACTGCTGGAGATCGCGGGCGTAGCGACCCATGTGCTCGAGATCTTCTCCGATGAGTTGGGCAAAGACGGGCTTGCCTGACTTGTTTTCAGTGATGGAGCTCAAGATGTATGGATCGACCCGGGCATGGGCATGCACACGAAAATACTCAGTAAAAAAAAGATCGGGCGGCCCATATCCAGTAACCACATTCATGAAGGGAAGCCCAGTGACATCCTGCATTGGAGCAAGAGCAGTAGGGAAACCGACTGCAGGGAAGTAGTTGGCTGGGGCGTCCGGTCGCACCCCGGGAGCAAGGAGTGGCATCACAGATGAGTGGGTGAGCTTACCCTTGCTTGCGAAGGATGCGCTCGAGGATCTCAGTCATATCCTCCACATTGTCCAATACTTTTTGGGAAACATGGATGGGTTGGTCCATTTGCAGGGCAAGCACGATGGAATCACTGGGGCGGGCATCCAACTCGATGATTTTTTTGCCGAGTTCATTTTCCATGTGTAAAATAATCCGAGCAAAAAAGGTGCCCTCATCCACATCGTTAATCAGGACGCGCTCAATCTTGGTCTCCAGGCCCTTGAGGATGAGTCCGATGAGATCGTGGGTGAGCGGACGCTCCTTTTTCACCTTATTGATGGTCATATTGATGGCATTGCCAATCGCAGGGTCCACATATATGACAAAAGTCTTTTCGTCGTTACCTAAAAATATTGCACATCCATTGGAGGTTGGCATTACGCCTTTTACGGTAACAATTGAGGAATCGTTATTCATTCATCTCATTATCCATTCTGACCCGAGTATTCGCAAGAAAGTTATCAACCCAGTGAGCCAAACAGCCCAAGAATTTAATCCGTCCAAGCAAAACCTCTACCTCATCGGCTTGATGGGTTGCGGGAAGAGCACCTGCGCCAAACTCCTTTCCCAGAAGTGGAACCTGCCCTTCCTCGATACCGATGAGGAAATAGAAAAGGAGCAGGACTGTTCCATATCAAAAATCTTTGAAGAACACGGAGAGGCACATTTTCGCCAACTCGAGCGGGAGTATATTGAAGAAAAACAACCTGCCCATGGGCACATTGTATCCTGCGGGGGTGGGCTGTGCATTGCGGAAGGCATGATGGAACTGCTCAAGGACAAGGGTCTGGTGGTGTACCTGGAAGCCAGTGCGGAGACTTTGCACCAGCGCACCAATCAGAGCGACCACCGACCGCTTTTACAAAAAGACGGGCTCGCTACCTTGCAAACCCTACTCAGTCAAAGACAGGCGACATACGAGAAAGCCCACCTGGCCGTATCCACGGAGTGTGGAACAGAGCAGGATGTAGTCGAAGCAATCCTTGCCGGGGTGAGCAAAAAGGTCAGCTAAAGTACTGGCTTGCCCGCTCGAGGAATGACTTTGGAGGGCGAATTAATTTGCCACCCTGATCGATGAAGGCGTGGGTGGTCTGGGCAGTGGCGAGCAAGTCCTCCCCCCGGTAAACCTGGTAGCTAATTTCGATGCGGGCAACGGGCTCCCGGGAAATTTCCACATGTACTTTGAGGCGGTCATCAAAATGAGCGGGCATGTGATATTTTGCCTGGCACTGGAGGACGGGAAGAAAGTACCCCCCTTCCTCAAGCTCTCTGTAGGGGCAACCGATATGGTCGAGTAACTCAATCCTTGCTACTTCAAACCAAGTAAAGTACTTGGCATGGTAGACAACTCCCATTTTATCGGTCTCCTCGTAACGGACCCGGATATCGATTTTTGATTTTATCATAGTAACTTTTTCATTCTGCCGTGCATTTGCTCAAAACCCACTTTTCCTGTCATGTCGATTAGTAAAAATGAGAGAAGGATTGTTATTGCGGTGGGCATTGGCCTGGGCGTGGCGATTTCATCCATGCTTGTCCGTTATGCTCTGGATGTAAAAGCGGAGCAAGTTTCGAGACGGCCAGGAAATTACACCAGCATGGTCAGTGCAGAAGGAAACCATACATTCCCCAGTATTCCGGATACTATTGAAAGGATCATCCCCAATGGAATCGTGGTTTATTTCGAGGGCAATCAGACTGGCCTTTTTTCCGACCAAGAGAAGAACTGTGATTACTGGGTAATTGAAACCTCTGGGTCTTTTCGATCCGAGCGATTATTTGTATTGGTTGAGCACAGGAAGCAACCAGAGGAAACACTTTCCTTTTTTCGTGCATCCGAGCTTTATGTGCGCCCAGAAAACGAGCAGTCAGGAGATAGGTTCGCCGATCGCCTGGATAGCGAGTTGTTTCGCAAGATTGGCAAAAACTCGAAAACGGGGGATTTGATCATTCAAATCAAGGAATTCAGCCCCTCTTTAATCTCCCGTACAATCAAGCAGTTTTCTACCCAAGCGGGAATAGTGGATGTCCGCCTGATTCCCTGGACGAAGCCTTAGTGCCCCCAATCTCACCCCGCCAACTTATCCGGGGATGAGCAGGTACGGTGGAGTTTTAAGCAACCCAGTCGACAAACCGGCAACCGGGTATTCTATTTGACCCAACCCGTTAAAATTGTTGTAATCAATTGTTTGCGAGCACTTTTCCGAAGTGCTCTCCAACCACTAAATATTTAATCCTAGATCGCACTGTGAATGTCGAAATAAAAGACGCGGGAGAAGCCCGTAAAATTGCAACTGTAACGTTTGATGCTGAGGAAGTTACTCAAAAAGAAAAAAGCGTCTGCCAGGAGCTGACCAAAATGGTAAGCATTCCGGGTTTCCGTAAAGGCAAGGCACCCGTGCAGGTTATCCGCAAGAAGTACGGTAAGGAAATTAACGAAGAACTGAACCGTAAGGTGTCCACCGCTGCCTATGAGGCGGTGCTCGAACACAAAGAAGTGAAGGTGTACTCCATCCTTAAAGTGGATGCGGGAGAACTATCCACCACCACCTCAGCCACCGTGGATATCACCTTCGATGTGGAGCCAGAATTCGAGCTTCCCAACTACAAAGATTTTGAACTTACTATCGAGCCCACCGATGTGACTGAGGACGATATTACCAAGGAACTCGACTCCATCCGTGAGCAAAGAGCAAGCTTCGAGCAGGTGGAACGGGACATCCAGGCCGGTGACTATGTAAAGTGCTCCTACGAGGGTATGCTGGACGGCAAACCTGTGGCCGAAATTCTCCCCGACAAGCCAATGTATGGTCGCCAGGCAAATACCTGGGAGGAAGCCGGTGCCAAAACCGGTATGGGCGTGGAAGCGATTGCAGAAGGGCTGATCGGTTGCAAAGTGAATGACAAAAAGGAAATCACCGCAGATTTCCCTAAAGATTTTGAAGTCGAACCCCTCAAGGGAAAAAAGGTGATTTATTCTTTGGAAGTGCATGAAATCCGCGAAAAAAAGGCACCTGAGTTGGAAGATGAAAATTTCCTTAAATCTTTAAAAGTTGAATCGCTGGATGTGCTCAAGGAAAAGGTCACCGAGCAGATCAAAATCCGCAAGGAGCAGGAGAACGAGAACCTCAAGCGCAAACAAATTACCCAAAAAATACTGGACCTTCCCGATTTCCCCCTACCCCAGCAGGCTGTGGAAAACGAGTCCAAGGCTATTTTTCAAAACCATGTACAGCGTGCGACCCAGCAGGGGGTCAAGCCAGATGAACTGGAAAAGAACCGCGATGACATGTGGAAAGAGTCTCAAACACAAGGACAGGCAAGAGTTAAGCTGACCCTTGTGCTCAGCAAAGTGGCAGAGGATCAAAAGATTGAAGTCACCCGTGAAGACCTCGCCCAGGCCGCATCGAGAGAAGCCATGATGCGACGCGTGGATCCAACTAAGTTTATTAAAGAACTTTCCCAGGATCGAGCTCGCCTCGCCCGCCTACGGGAAGACATCCTCTACGATAAGGCCCTCGTTTTAATTGCCAAGGAATCCAAAGAGAAAGTTTGTGATATCGAGGGAGAGCATACACACTAATTTGTTATGGGAGCATATTTACCACTACCTTATGTATATGAACGCGAGGGCCGCCAGGAGCGGGCTTGGGATATTTACAGCAGGTTACTGAGAGACCGGATTGTATTTATCGGCACACCAATCGATGATTATGTGGCCAATTCCATCATTGCCCAACTCCTCTTCCTGCAAATGGAGGACCCGAAGAAGGACATTCATCTTTACATCAACTCCCCGGGAGGGAGCGTGTCCGATGGTATGGCCATTTACGATACCCTCAATTTCATGCAGTGCGATGTGGTGACCTACTGCATCGGTATGGCAGCAAGTATGAGCACCGTTTTGCTGGCGGCTGGTACGCCCGGCAAACGCTACGCCCTCCCCAACAGTCGGGTAATGATCCACCAACCTAGCGGAGGAGCCGGTGGGCAGACTTCTGATATTTCCATCGCAGCCAAAGAAATTTTAAGGTGGAGAAAGACCATCAATGAAATCCTCTCCCAGCACAGCGGGAAGAGTATCGAGCAATTGGAAAAGGACTCAGATCGCGACTACTACATGTCCGCACAGGAAGCGATGGACTACGGATTGGTCGATGAAGTGATTTCCCAAAAGCCCAACGAGTAAGTTCCTGCCCATGGCCAAGGCGACCAAGATCAATTTCTGTTCCTTTTGCGGTAAACCGCAGGGGGAAGTAAGGAAGATGATTGCCGGTCCGGCCAGTGTCTTTATCTGCGACTCCTGTGTGCGAGTTTGCAAAACGATTATCGACCGGGAATTGGGAGAAAAGGAAGCCAAGCCATCAAAGAAAAACTCGGATAGCCCGGCTTTCAATCTGCTCAAGCCCAATTTAATTAAACAGAAACTGGATGAGCATGTTATTGGACAGGAGCATGCGAAAAAGGTGTTATCAGTAGCGGTGTACAACCACTACAAGCGACTGGCCAGCGAGCTTAAGGAGTCCGTTGTATCCGACACTGATTTTTTTATCAGCGACGAACTCATCGATGTAGAGATCGAAAAGAGCAATGTGCTCCTGATCGGACCTACTGGAAGTGGGAAGACCTACCTTGCCCGTATGCTTGCCAAGATGCTCGATGTTCCCTTTGCCATTGCAGATGCCACCACCCTGACCGAGGCCGGTTATGTAGGAGATGATGTGGAGAACATTATGGTCCGACTGCTCCAAGCTGCTGATCATGATGTCAATCGTGCCCAGTGCGGGATCGTCTACGTGGATGAGATTGATAAAATTGGCCGCAAAACGGAAAATGTTTCCATTACCCGGGATGTATCCGGCGAGGGTGTCCAGCAGGCATTACTTAAAATTTTAGAGGGCACAGTTTGCAATATTCCGCCTCAAGGAGGAAGAAAGCACCCCAATCAGGAATATGTGCAACTCGATACCCGCAACATACTCTTTATTTGCGGAGGTGCCTTTGTGGACATCGACAATATTATCGAGCAAAGGAAGGGGAAGCGCAGTGTGGGTTACTCTTCCAGCAAGACGACCGACCCCAAGAAAATACTTTCCGATGTAATGCCGGAAGACCTCGTCCGTTTTGGGCTCATTCCTGAGTTTATTGGCCGACTGCCAGTCATCTCAGTTCTTGAAGAATTGACCCGGGCACAGCTCGTTCAGGTGATGCAAAAAACCAAGAACTCATTGGTTAAGCAGTACCGGAAGATGTTTTCGATGGAAGGTGCCGACTTGCGGTTCACCCGGGAGGCGATCAATGAAATTGCCGATCAAGCCTTGGAGATGAAAACGGGTGCCCGTGCTCTTCGATCGATCATGGAGAAAATCATGCTCGATGTGATGTACGACCTGCCCACGATTACTGAACAGGTTGAGGTGGTGATCAACGGCGGCGTGGTCAAGGGAAAGTCCAAGGCAAAGATTGTCTCAATCCCTGCCCAGAAAAAGGACGCTGCCTAATTTTGGGCACCTAGAGCTCAATTGCACTGAGTCGCAAATTGTTTTCCTTTCGCAAATCTACCTGAGTGTGGGGCAAGAGCAACTCAGACTTGATTTCGAGAATTTTGCCTCTCCCCCTTCCCTGAAGGTAGAGAGTCTCACGCCTCGTCTCGCCAGGATCGAGCTGATTGATTAGAAAAGTTTTTTGTACGCCTGGATAGTCCACTTGCAACTGCATGGTCTGCACAGGTTGGTTTCCTTGGTTTTGCACAATTACTTCAAAGGGCATAGTGGCACCTCCTGATGCTTGTGAATGAGGAAAATGATAACCCACAATAGCAGGATCCTCATAGGCCTGATTGGTACGGTTCTCTAATCGGGCAAGGCTGAGCACACCATAACCGGAAATTTCATCGACCCCCTGTTCCCCATTCTCATTGGCCTGAGTGTAAAGAAGTTCGATTGCTTCATTGGCACTCAGTTGAGGGTTGCGAGCCATTTCACCGGCTAAGGCAGCTGATACAATTGCGGTAGCCACAGATGTCCCACTAAACCCAACCATATCATCCCCCTCCCAAGCGGTGAGCACGCCAACCCCAGGTGCCGCTAAATCCACCCCCTCTCCAAAGTTTGCAAAATGGGAAACGCTGCCGGATTTGCCTATTGAGGTGACCCCTACCACGCCTTCATAAAAGGCAGGATAATTAACTAAGCCCACGCCGTCGTTACCCACCGCAGCAACCACCGCCACGCCTGCGTTCTGAGCATATTTCACCGCGTGTTCCAGCACGGCACTCCCTTGGTCTCCCCCCAAGCTGAGATTGATAATATCAGCCCCGTCCTGAACGGCAGTAACAATGGCACGAGCCACAGTATGGGAGTCCGTTTCCCCCTGTGCATTGACCACACGATAGGAAAGAATTTCACTTCCCGGAGAAATACCTGAGATTCCATCGATATTGCCCGCAATAACAGAACTCAGGGCGGTGCCATGACCTTGTCCCTCCAATCCAGCATCCGCGGGGAGAAAGTTTTTTTCACTAACAGAAACCCCACTGAGTGATGGATGCCCGCAATGGACACCGGAGTCAAGCAGGGCAATTTTTACATCCTTCCCGATATCAGCGCGGTGGGGATGCCCACCCAACCATTCAATAAATCCAGCACCAAAGCCAAGATCAGGCGAATGAGCATCTTCACGGGGCGGGAGAGGATTGCGAAGAGGGAAATTAGGGCTCAGGGCATCTTCCTTGATCAGTTTCTGTAGGAAGGGAAGTGCACGGGAAGGTGAAGTTACCCGAAAGCGGATCGCATTGATCTCCGCAATTTGGTCGATTACTTCAACTCCATATTTTTGGGGATTCCGCAAAATCTTCTTTTTTGATTCTTTTTGCAGATGCACGACCCAGTCATTGGACGGATTGATATCCTCAAGCAGGGACTGGAGATCCTCGTCAGTGAATGAATCGCTTGCGGACAAGGCCGTTGTGGTGGGTTTAGCGACTTCTGTCGACCTAGTTCGGACCACGATTTGGTTATCTCCAGCAGGCAAGTGTGCGGGTGGGTGAGCAAAGTGTGGAGAAGGAGATGAGGAAAGCCAAAATAATAATACCCCCACAGCGAGGGTCAAAAATGCCCAGATCTGCCTGCTCGCTTTCCTCATACCTTCAACTTTGCCAGAATTATCCTTGCTCGCAAACCCATTGAATAAACAATTGATGCTGAGTTGATGAAAAAGGTATTAATTGTAGGGCACGGATTGGCGGGTGCCATGCTTGCACACGAGTTCCTAAAGCAGGAAGTCGATGTGCGGGTAATTGATGCGGGCAGGCCCCATTCGGCCAGTTCGGTATCTGCTGGCCTGATTAACCCATTGATTGGCCCAAAACTCAACCTGCCGGCTGATTTCAAGGAGTGCATCGAGGCAACGATCGCTTTTTTTAAGGAAATTGAACAGACCTGTGGTCAAAAATTCATTCACCCCATTCAATTACTCCGTGTCTTTAACTCCGCTGCCCAAGAGGCACGATGGAACAACTTGGACAGTCCTTATGCTGAAAAAAACCTTTCAGTCAAAGAATGCGAAGAGTTAGACCTAGTCACAGAACATGGAGCCGGAATCACTCGGGCGTGGCGGGTGGACTCGCAGGAATTGATGACCCACCTACGGTCACAGCTGGATGCAAAAAATCTTTTTCAACCCATCTCCTTCAACAAAGAGGAGTGGAAAGGATGGACCGTGGTTTTTTGTGAAGGCTTTCGGGTTCAAGCAAACCCCTGGTTTTCTGATTTGCCCTTTGCTCCAGCCCAGGGCGAAGTGCTCACCATTGCGACTAGGCAAAACCTCAACCTTAGCAATGGCACCTGGCACCTCCCCCTTCCCGGTGGAAAGAAGGCATGGACCGGATCCACCTGGAAGCACGAGGACCTGGAGTCAGGACCAACGGACGAAGGACAGGAAGAAATTCTCCGCAAGCTTACCTTCCTTAACCATGCTGCTTGCACGGTTGTGGAGCACAAGAGCGGAGTCCGCTCAGGCACAATCGACCGGAATCCCATCCTTGGCAGACACCGAGAGATCCCTCACTTTTTTATCTTCAATGGCTTTGGCTCAAGGGGGTGCACCACCATACCTTACTACGCAGGAAGAATGGTGGATCTAGTAATGAAGGGAAAGCCCCTGCCCCCCCATATCGACCTGCACAGGCTCAGGAAGACTCGCTAAGATGTTGCGACTGGTTGAATATGCCCACCAAAAAGTTGCTGAGGTCGTGTGCCCCGGAGACTTTTGCATCGATGCAACCGCAGGCAATGGTCATGATACGGTGTTTTTGGCGAGAATGGTCTCTCCGGGCGGAAAAGTTTATGCTTTTGATATTCAGGAAGAAGCCATTCGGGTGACCCAGGCACGCCTGACCGAATCTGGGCTTGAAGACATGGCCGAACTGATTTCGCAATGTCATTCCATGGTCAGGCAATCCATCCCTTCGCACCTCTCAGGACAAATTGCCGCCGCCACTTTCAACCTTGGCTACCTACCTGGCGGGAACCATGCGGTATGCACCAGACCTAAGGAAACCTTGGAGGCCATTCGTGGATGCTATGAACTACTCAGAGCAGATGGATGCCTAAGTATCCTTTGCTATCGTGGGCACGAGGGGGGCTCAGAAGAAGCTCAGGCAGTTGAAGGTTCCCTGAAGGAGGAGAACTGGTTGGTGGAGAAAACTACCGGCGGGACAGCCGGTCATTCCCCTATCCATTTCCTTGTCAGGAAGAGGATTTAAAAAGGGTTTTGTGGGTCCACATCGGCCTCATAATCGACCCCGGAAATCCCAAAACCAAAAAGCCTCAAAAACTCATCCTGATACTCAGCAAAATTGGTCAATTCGAGAAGGTTACCTGAGTTCACCTGCGGCCAAAGCTCCATCACCTTTTGCTGAACCTCTGGGGCCATTTCCCAGTCATCCAAGCGGATGCGGCCATCATTATCGAGGTCAAGGGATGCATTCTCACCATAAAGACGATCCTGAAAGAGACGATTCGTCTGTTCGATGCAGCCTTCGTGAGTGCCCAATTCACGCATAACCTTAAAAAGCATGGAAATGTAGAGGGGCACCACGGGTATGGCGGAACTTGCCTGGGTAACCACTGCCTTGTTAACAGAAACATAGGCACTGCCACCGCAGGCTGCCTGCATGGCTGCGTGCAGGGAATGCCCCACCTTTTCCAAGTGAGCTTTGGCCCGACCAATGGTGCCATTGCGATAGATCGGCCAGGTAACCTCTGGGCCGACATAAGAGTAAGCAAGGTTCACGCAACCCTCAGCGAGCAACCCTTCTTTGATGAGGAGATTTGTCCATAACTCCCAGTCCTCCCCCCCCATCACTTTCTCAGTCTGGGCGATCTCATCATCATTGGCTGGGTCAATGGTGACCTCCTTCACTTCCTTGCGGTCAGTATCAAGAGTTTTATTTTTGTAGATCATACCGACGGGTTTGAGGCAGGCACGATAGGTTTGCCCGTCGGTCGGATCAGTACGACGAGGAGAGGCAAGGCTGTAGATCACAAGATCGAATTGCCCGCCCATTTCGTGGGCTTTCTTCACGACCTCCGCTTTGCATTCATCGGAAAACGCATCGCCATTGATATCGATCGCAGTCAGCCCTTTCTCACTGGCCAACTTTTGAAAAGCGGAAACATTGTAGTGCCCGGCGCTCCCCAGTTTTTCCTCTTTGGGATCCCGCTCAAAGGATACGCCAAGGGTTTCGGCGTTGCACCCGAAGGCGGCAGATATGCGACTGGATAGACCGTATCCTGTGGAGGCCCCCAGCACGAGGACACGCTTGGGTGTCTTTCCACCTACGAGGGTCAGCTTGGTCGCGGACTCGGCCTGCTGCCTGACATTTTCAAGGCAACCGTGAGGATGGGAAGTGATGCAGACAAAGCCTTTAATTCTCGGTTTGATAATCATAATGAAGAAACAAAAAATTGAACTGTTATTGAAGTTGTTGCCTCCCTGACTTAGCAAGATAATACTTGGTAAGCAAAGCAGAATTCTATGAATCAAAAAGGATCGAGGAAAAAAACACGCGGTTTCCCCAGTGAGCAATCCCTCGTGGCCCGTTTTATGGGTCTGCCCTCCGGTTCCGTGGAATATCCTGCCCGCCCACCCAAATCAATGCATGACCTGATCGATAAAGTCTGGGAAGACTGGGGCATCGGGGAGGAAGAAACTCCTGAGACTATCATTTCTGGGAACTGGCAGAAAATTGTTGGAATCAAGTTCGCCGGGAAATGCGCACCCGTCAACCTGTCCAAGGACGGGCAGACTTTGCAAATTAAAGCTGCGAGTAGTACGATTAAGCAAGACCTCAGTTTTCAAAAAAAGAGCATTCTTTCTAAGATTAACGCCTTGGAAAACTGCTCCAGCATCAACAACCTGAGAATTTATTAATTCCACCTACTTGGGGTGGATGAGTCCGAAAATCTATTGGATTTGTTCGACTGTACGGTATCGACGGGCAACTTCGATAAAAAGTGCAGAACCTGCAGCCATCAAAAGGGTCCAAAACCAAAACTCCTCCGAGCCCTGGAGGCGGGAATCACCGGACTCATCGATCAAAATAAATTTTACAGCTGAGGTCAGGTAGTTGCCCAGGGATACGGTCAGTAAAAACAGGGCCATGACCAGGGACTTCATTGCGTGGGGGGCTTGAGTGTAGGCAAATTCCAGGCAGGTAATCGAGACCATCACCTCCGATGCTGTTAAAATCAGGCAGGCCAGGATTTGCCAACCTACATGGAGGGACTGCCCACCCTCGACACACTCCTGCACTCCCGTGGCGACCAAAAAGGCAAGAACCATCAACCACAAGCCAATGCCCATCTTCCGCAATTGGGTGAGTGGGAAAAACCGGTTGATCCAGGGATAAATGAAGCGATTAAAGACGGGGACAAGGAGCAGGATGAAAAGAGGATTAAACACGGCCGAAACCTGAGCGGGGAGGATTTCATAACCAGCAAAAAAGGGAAGCCAGTCAGGCAGGGTGCGCTTCAACTCCCTGCACTGTATCTGCCAGAGTGTCCCGATCTGGTCAAACAGCGCCCAAAAGAGGACCACAAAGGAAAAGATCAACCACAACCTTGCCAGTGCATGCAGGTTTTCTCGTTTTAAGAGCCCCCGAAAGTAAGACTTGCCCGCCGGAGGCAGGTGAGCGAAGTGATGGCGCCCCATCCAAAAAAGAAGGGTAGCCAGGGCCATTAGGATGCCCGGCAATCCAAATGCATAGTGATGGCCAAAAATCAAATCCCCCTGCCCCTTGGGTCCCAACAACCATTGGAAATAAGGGTAGATCTTCTCCCCCATTGTCCCCTCATCCAGTCTCGCTTCGAGTAAAAAAGGGGTGAGGAGACCGGAGCAAAACGCCCCCACATTGATCGAGAGGTAAAACCATCCAAACACCTTAGGTAGCAGGCTTAGGTTAGCCGGACAAAACTGATCACCCACATGAGCGGAGACGCATGGCTTGATGCCTCCCGAACCGAGGGCAATGAAAAGCAATCCAAGAAGAAGCACGGTTTTGGTCTCCCCATACCACCCCATCAAGGCAAGGCAGGCATGACCCAGGCAATAAACGATAGATAGGATCAAGATAGTGCGGTACTTGCCCAGGAAAGCGTCGGAGAGAAGGCCACCCAAAATGGGAAATAAATAGGCCGAACCGACAAAGAGATGCACCCAAGCCTCCGCCTCCTTATTGCCAAAAACATCCAGTGAGCCGTCAGGTTGGGCAAGGTACATCGTCATGTACACCAAGAGTATGGAGCGCATCCCATAAAAGGAAAAACGTTCCGCAAATTCGTTGCCTATGATGTAGGGAATGCCCGGGGGCATCCCAGTAATAGGGAGCGGGTTCGTCCTGTAAGCCTGCACCGCCTCTTAATTTCGCTCGAGTTGCTCGACTTCTTTTCTCCTCCTCGCCTCGCGATCAAGGTCTTCCATAATGGATGTTTTATCGTGAGGTGAGGTCAGACTAGTATCATGTATTTCGCCTGTCTGTCTTTTTCTGAGGAAAGGGACAACACATACCGCCAGTCCGATCAGGCAAACTATAAAAATGGGAGCTAAAAAATCCATCCAAAGGCAACCTGCGATCAGCAGGTAAGAGATAAGATGCAGAGAAGTGGTAAACTTTGACATAGGTGAAGAGAAATTTGCATTAAAGCAAAATGGGTTGGGAGGAAAACCCTTTAATCTATCAAGATCAATTTATGGTGACAGCTTGCCCCACACCTTTTGATACAATCAAGTAAATCCCTCGAGTATCCAATTTGCATCCAGGGAAGCTGAAGAAACAGATAATAGAAAGTTTCTATTCGACACCTGAAATGTTGAGGGTTACTGCATGAAGAGTATGCATATATATTTAAAAATTTTTTTTCTGATCATTTCCTTCTTTCTTTTTTGGGGATGCGAGAAACCGAGCACCCCAATTCCCCATAGTGAATTGGAGGAAAATGAACCGGCTGTGGCGGAACCAGAACCAGTCTCCACATTGCCCGCCCCCGAACCAAAGCCTTTGCCCAAAGAAAAAATAACCACAAAGATTCCGGAAATTACTGAAGAAATGCCTTTACTGGAAAAGAAGTCAGAACCTGTACTTCCTCCGTTTTCAGATGAATTGCTGCAAGCTGTGCAAAACTGGCAAAAGATTCCCAAGTCTGTTTTTCCCCTTAAAGCAATTAGTCTATTCCGGAAGGTTGACTTAGAAGCGAAAACTTCCAGCGGAAAAGTAATCGCTACTTCGGTTGCTGATATTGGTGAAGAGGTAACTGCCCTAGGAATGGATCAGGGCAAACTGGTGATTGCTTCCCCCAATATGGTTAAATTACGCGGGGTCGTTGAATTAGATCAGACGGATTTCAAGCAAATGGTCGCGTACCTTTTTGAATTGCGAAAAGAACAGAGAGAAAAGCTCAAAAACCGCCCCAAATCTACCACCCAAGTTGACCCAGTTTCCGACGCAACGCAGAACACTCAAGAGATTACAGAGGATTTCATTCCAGACCCACTTGATTTTGGGCACGGCCGGTTCTGTATCTGTAAAGAATGCAGGGAAAAAAGACTGGCTAATAAAATTATCCTGAAAACAGGACACGGATTGGAACCCTGACTGTTTTCCATGGCTAAATTTTGATTATGGAAAAGAAGAAGAAAAAGAAGACCATCGAAATCGGGGATCATGTAAAGGAAATCACTGCCTCGAAAGGAAACAAAAAGCGTTGCGGTGAAGTTTTAATGATTCTCCAGGACGACCCCGGCGACCCCACCTGCGAGTGCATGGAAGTCGACCCCGACGATCTTTCCCCCCTCGAAAAAAAAGCCGACGGAATCCAGTTATTTAAGACGAAGAGATCGAGACTAAAGCATTACACCCCCATCAAAAAACTTTTCACCAAGAAAACCTTTGAAAAAGGAGATGTGATTCAGCACAAGAAAGGGAACCGCATTAAGTACGGTAGAATTGTATGCTTTGTTCACCCGGATGGACTGTATTCCAAATCACATGAGGAAGGCTACAATGGCAAAGATCTTCTCGAATGTGTGGAAATAGACAAAAAGCCCGGATTACTTCAGGTATTGGGTCCCGACGGTGACCCCAAACGCTTTCAGGCGAAAGGCAAGGAGTGTAAAATCATGAAGGTGATCACCACCGACTCTAAAGGTGAAGAAACCACCATGCACCGCCTCGATATCCCTGAAGAACCTTTGTACTGAGGTAAAACCTAGGTAACCAGAAGGATTTCTTTGTCCAGTTCCTGCTTGGAAATCTGGATGTGTTTTTCCCCTTTTATTTTATAGGGAGTCACTTTTACGGACTTTTTTATCCCTGATCGGAAAGCAATATTTACCGTAATGGCATCTCCCGACCACCGGGTAAAACACCAAAGTATTGGGTAGGCAGCAGTCAAATACTCCACCACTTCCTCACGGTTTAAATAATAAGTATTTTCAATAAGTTTGACCATGGACACAAAAAAAGCCGCACTCGAATAGAGTGCGGCTTTTTGTAAGAAAAAAACAGGTTAGTTACCGTAAGCACCATTCTTAATTTTTTGGCAGGAAGCGATTGAAATGCCATTGGCATCTGCTGCCTGGTTTAGAGTCTTCCCTTCTGACAAGGCACGCTTGACCGACTCAACTACCTCAGGAGTAATTTTACCGCGCTTCGATTCGATGCCAAAACGTGTATTGAATGCACTTTTAGCGATTGGGGGCAGACCGTTGACATAGCACTCTAAGTAATCAACAACAGAACGGAAAACTTTCCTGCCGTCAGGACGGACATGACGCTTGTGGTCGTCCTTAATCAAAGAAAACAGGGCCGAATTATCTTTATTCTTGGGCTTGGTTTTCTTGGATTTGATCTTTCTTTCAATTTTAGCTTTGAGAGCTTTGAGCTCTTTTACATCATCTATATTATTTATATCCATAAGGGGGGGAAGAATTAGTGGTTGTGTAAGAGAATTGATATTGAAAATACTAAATTATTTTTCTGTCAAGACTTCTATACTGTATTGCTTCAAGTAGATGTATTTTTTCGATATCTTTTGCGTGGGCAAGATCGGCTATGGTTCGGGCGACTTTTAAGATTCGGTTATAGGCCCGGGCAGAGAGCGACAAGTCCTTCATTGCCTTCTTAAGCAAAAGGGCGTCATCGGGCTTAATCTCACAAATTTCGTTCATTAAAGAGTCGGGTATTAACGAATTGGTGGAAATCGGAATACTTTTGTACCTTTCATTTTGAATATTTCTACAATCAGAAATGCGGTCAGCCATGGATTGGGAGGATTCTCCTTTTTCCAAATTTTGTAGTTCTTCCACTTTGACCGCAGAAGCCTCCACATGAATATCAATGCGGTCAAGCAATGGGCCACTAATCCGGGTGCGGTACTTATGAATCTGCGGGATGGAGCAGCGGCAAGAATGTTCGGGAGAACCTAAATATCCGCATGGGCAAGGATTCATGGCGGCAATGAGCATAAACTGGGCAGGAAGGGTGATTTTTCCTGCACTGCGAGAAATGGTGACTTTACCATCCTCCAAAGGTTGGCGCAAAACCTCCAATGCAGACCTTTTAAATTCAGGTAGTTCATCGAGAAAGAGCACTCCGTGGTGGGCCAGGGAAATCTCGCCAGGGCCGGGAACCGTCCCCCCGCCAATCAGGCCGATATCGCTGGTGGTATGATGGGGAGACCGAAAAGGGCGTTGGCAATGATCAAGGTTGAGGTTTTCGTGTTCGCTAATGGAGGAAAAAATATTGAGAATATCCAATAGTTCATCATGACTTGGTGGAGGAAGGATGGATGGGACTCTTTTGGCGACCATGGACTTCCCTGAACCGGGCGGACCGATCATCAAAAAATTATGCCCGCCGGCCACGGCTACCTCTACGGCACGGCGTACATTGGACTGCCCTTTAATATCCGAGAAATCAGGCAAGGCAATCTGGGTCTGGGTTTTTTGCGAAAGCGGCAGTTCGGTATTGCATGGAGCAATCTTGACCTTACCGCACAGAAAATCAAAGGCTTGAGACAGGGACTGGATCCCAAAAATAGAAACTCCTTGCACCACCGAAGCGATTTGGGCGGACTGCATAGGAAGTATTAGGCCCTTCATGCCCATACTCTTCGCGAGGAGAGCCATGGCAATTGCCCCCCTTACCGGCCTAACCTCACCGGACAGTGAAAGCTCGCCTGCCAAAATGTATTCCGACATCGCAGGGTTGCCGTTTTTCCCCATAGCTCCAAGCAAGCTTACGGCAATTGGTAAATCAAAGGAAGATCCCTCTTTGCGTAAATCACTGGGTGCTAAGTTGATGGTAACACGGGTACGGGGAAGTGAAAATCCGCTGTTAGTTAGACTGGAGCGTACCCGGTCCATCGCCTCTTTGACTGCCGCATCTGGCAATCCAACCAAGACAACTCTGGGGTCTCCCCTCTCCCCACTATTGGCCTCAACAGTGACGATTCTTGCCGTCACTCCCTGTAAGCAAGCTGAATGGGTAGTCGCTAGCATAAAAAAACTCTCGGTAAATTCGCAGCTAAGAGGTGGACCGTTCGCGTATCAAGGTGGATACAGATTTAAATTCCTTGTGCCCCGCGTCTTTGAGCAATGAATAAGCTACAGTTTCAAGGGGGATCACAGCAGCCCCAAGTGCACGCAACTGCGAAAGCGCTGCAGTGGAATCCTGCACCCTTCTACCTGCCACGCAGTCATTGAGGATGGTCACATTCAGTCCCCCCTGCAGAGCATCAAGGGCCGTAAGGTAGACACAGATAGATGTTTCCACTCCGGAGAGAAAAAGATGGGAAGCACCAGACTGATTGAGTTCCTCAAGAAATTCAGGATTCCCAAATGCGGAAAAAGAGTTTTTGGAAATAGGATCACAGCTCCCAATTTCGAGAAGATCAGGAACAGAAGGCCCGAGTTTTTCCGGCACCTGCTCTGTAATAATGGTCTGGATCTTCAAAAGTCGGCAAACCTTCATCCACAAGACATTCGACTCAATCAAGCACTCTTTCCTGTCAATATTTGCAACTAATCTCTCCTGCAAATCCATAACCAAGGCAATTTCTGTATTATTTTTAGTCATCTGTAATTGTTATTTATCTTATTGAGCAATTAGTATAGCAATTCATTTGTGGAACATCCGACCTGGAAAGTGCTCAGCCTTAAATTCTCTAGTCATTTTGTAAAGACCTGCTTCTTCCGTGTGTTCATCTGCTTTGCCCTAATCATTGGACTGGCCTTCTCCGCATCGTGCAACCGTAATAAAGCGGACCCCACTAAAATCACCATCCGGCCCCGGGTTTTCATTGAAGGGGCTGCCCCTGTTCCTATTTTGGACGAATATGACTTCACTGGGGTTCAATTAGGGAGCTTTGCTGATGTATTTAGTGAAGGCGGAGATGGCAGGATTTTTGCCCTTTGGTTATCCACTGACAGGCGGTCGGCCATCACTCTGCAAAAAGAAACATCACGCCACCTTGGCAGAAGATTAAGCCTAGTGGCCAACGGCCAGGTTATCGCCGTCCATCCAATTGAGAAAACCATTACCAATGGTTACATCCCCTTTCTTTTCGTTAATAAAATTTCAGAAGAACGAGTGATGTCTCTCTACAATAGATTCAGCGAGTCCCTCGTGCACCTCAAAGCCGAGCTTCAGGACCTGAAGAATTGATCCATCACAATTCCAAAGTTTTCCTGGCTAGCTTGTTGGTCACATCAGTTGCCTTCCGTGCATACGCGAGCGAAGCTCCTTTTATCCTCTCTTGGCCAACCCCAAATCCTGCCTTTGCCCAGGGCCATGGCTACAGCACATTCCTGCAAAAAACCGGCCCCGATAAAGATTTTTCCTCTGGTGCATATGGATGCGTCCGTAACAACGGCTATAAGTTCCACGAAGGAGTGGATCTATTTCCAGTTAAGAGAGAGGCAAGCGGACGGGCAATTGATAGTGTATTTTCAGCAATGCGTGGCAGAGTTGCCTACATTAACTATGCTTCTTCCAAAAGCAGTTACGGCAGATATATTGTCCTGGAACACGACCACTTTCGGCCCATTCTCTACTCTTTGTACGCACACCTTGATTCCTTTTCTCCATCCTTGAAAGTTGGTGATTCAGTTAAGGAAGCTGAAGCCTTAGGCAGAATGGGGAATAGTTCTTCCTTTCGTATTCCCCTAAATCGATCTCATTTACACTTTGAAATAGGTCTTCGCCTGAGCGAGAAATTTCAAAATTGGTATAATCGTAAAACTTTCAAGACGCCAAACTCCCACGGTAACTTTAATGGTTTCAATCTAGTTGGCATCGATCCGCTCTCTTTTTTCAAGCTTTACCAGGCCGGCAAAGTGAAATCACCTGCTGACTATTTCTTAGACCTAAAAGAAACCGTATCTGTGGCCGTAAAAAGTAACCTTAGGCCGAGCATTCTTGCCATCGACCCAAGCCTTGAGCAATCAGCCGCCTCAACCGACCATCAATATAATGGCTGGATTTGCCGGTTTGGTCCATATGGCATACCGCTATCCTTTGAAAGAGCGTTGATCCAAGGAGCTAAAAACGTCGAGGTTCTTACTTTCAGCGAACCTGCCGGTCGTGGGTTTTGTCGAAAACTGGTCGAGAAAAGAAATAATTTGCTGATGCCTTCTGAACAATTGGAGGCCTACCTTGAAATCCTCTTTACCAACTAATCCAACTGGAAAACCTGACGGTCTGGTTCTTGCGGTTTTCGTAACCCCTCATGGATTTGGACACGCCACAAGGGTAAGTGCTGTTCTTAATAGCTTGTCCAAAAAGATCCGAGTTTCAAAAATTATATTTGTAGGCAAGACTCCTGCCTGGTTTTGGCAGGGAACACTCCCACCTGAGTTGAATTTTCTATGCTTGGATGAGAATACAGATATTGGGCTCGTCCAGAGCACCCCTTTTGCACACAACCTGACCAAGACCAAACAAAAACTAGAAGAGTTTTTTAATCAGGAGAAAGATCGGGTAAACCTTCTCTGTAAACAACTTCGGAAGCATAGCACCGACTTGGTTATTTCCGATATTTCATCGCTGGGTATAAAAGTAGGCAACCAACTGGGCATCCCTAATATCCTGATCGAAAATTTCACCTGGCCGTGGATCTACCAGGCATATGCCAAGGATGATTTATTTTTTCGCGAGTCCGCGGATCGCATTAGAGAATGCTACGAGTTGGTTGACTTGCGTATCCAGTGCACTCCCTGTTGCGAATATACACCATGTGGGAAAATCATTTCACCTGTTTTTCGCCCCCCTCATTCAACGATTGAGGAAACAAAAAGTAAGCTGGGCATCTCAGAAGATTTCTTTCTTGTCTCAACCGGAGGAATCTCTCTTAACCCTGGCGATTACGATTTTAATTCCTGCGGAATTTCTCTCGTTATTCCATGCTCCATTGATGAGGCTCGTAGGGAAAACAATGTTATTTATCTACCGATCAATTCAGGAATCTATTTCCCGGACTTGGTTCATGCATCATCCGCCGTTATCGGTAAAGCGGGGTACGGTACCGTCTGCGAGGCATGGGGTATGAATAAACCTTTTTTCGCTATCTACAGGAAGGATTTTGCAGAGTCTGCCAAACTGCGTGAATTTGCTCAGGCCAACCTTGTCCATCAAGAAATTGCAGAAGAGGAACTCCGTAACCTCTCTTGGCTGAGCCATTTTCGCCCCCACGAAAACAAGGACACAATAAGAAAAAAGAATGGTGCAGACCAAGCAGCAGACTTAATCTGCGAGTCCATCGGCCTCTGAGGTTAATCAAAAGCAGAAACATTCTAAATTTTTATGAACACCACAAGACTCAAGTCGAGCATGCCAAACTCCGGCAGCCTTCTTGCTGATGTGCTAGCGGGCGTAATCACTCTTTTTTTATGCTACCTGATTTCCACAAAAATGGATACTCCATGGGGCCACATCAAAAAAAAAGCAACCTCACTAAATACATCTTCTGTGTCATGGGAGATTCCTGTCGATCGCAAACTTATGTATGCCGAAGCAAATCCAGAACTACCTGAAAATCCACCTGACCAGACCGACCTGATTTCCAGCAAAGACCAACAGGCCGCCCAACCCATTGATCCAGTCGACCTTGTCCAGAAACCGAGTCCCCTGCCTCAACTGGATGGAAGCACTCAAAACTTAAAAGTGGTCAGTTCCACAACACTAGCAACCCCTCAAAAAGAAGAACCTCAGTTAGCACCCATGGACATCCAACCCGCTCACCTCGCTCCTATTACTGCAGGACAGCTACCCCAAGAGATCGGAGATGATGTAACAGATTCAGGGAAGGATGGTCATTCCTTTTCTGCAAAGGAAGAAATCGACTCTACTTTAAGGAAAATGATCAATTTAACCCACAGGCAATCCGGTGATGGCGAAAATCTTGAAAACTTGAATGTCGCACTTAGCGGTTCACTCAAAAGGGCGAGACCCACCCTCAACCCATCAATCACTAACGGTCCCCTGCTATCCAACTCAAAACCTGCACCACGAGTTGGAAAAGTCGCAATCGAATGCAAGTTGAATCCATTCGGAGTATATGTACAGAAGATGCTGTCTGCAATTGAACAGCAATGGCATCAGTTAATTATCGGCTCTCGTACATATATTCAATACGATCAATTTCCTCGGAAAATAATTTTCAGATTCTCCCTTCTGTCCAGTGGCAAGATTAACTCACTAAAGCAAATGGAAGAAGGTCCTTCCAATTTAGGCGTCGAATTATGCAGGCAAGCCATCGCATCCCGTTCACCATTCGGAGAGTGGGACGAAGGAATGATTAATTCCTTTGGGCACAAAGATGAAGTCACGATTACTTTTGAATACAAGTAATGAACAACTTAAATGAAGAGGAACCTTTTCCCTTGGATCGAGATTGTTATGTAATTGGAAATCACAAAGAGACTGGCATCTGGGCTATTGAAAAAGCCCCGGGTGTACTCACGCATCCAAATCAGAAAAACACCGGAAAAGGCCCCAGAAAACAAAGAACCTTATTGCGAGCAGATTATGACTTCCATGACGAAACTTACCTATGGATGGACCGTTTTGGTAATACACGGAAGGTTTATTTAGTACATCGTCTCGACTCTGCGACAACCGGCGTAATCCTTATCTGCACGGATACAGAAGTTTCCAATATCCTAAAAAAAGCATTTCAGCAGCAAAAAGTTGCCAAAACATATCACGCGATTGTACGAACGAATGGACCCCTAAAATCAACTACTTGGCATGATAGACTTTTTGAGGTTAAGGAAAAAGGAAAAGTAAGAGTAAGATGGGGAAATCGTGGAAGTGACTCGGTAACAGATGTAAAACTACTACAGGCAGCATCCAATCACCCTTTTTCCTTACTTAGACTAAAACCCAGGACCGGCAGGACACACCAGTTACGGGTGCAATGTGCAAAAAGAGGAATGCCTATCGTAGGAGATCGTACATATGGTGATTTCGTTCTAAACAAGAAAGTCGCACAAAATTCAAAGTCCAATCCTTTATATTTACACGCTACTGAAATATCACTGACGATTGAGTCACCACATAATGCCAAGGTTGGCTTAACATTTGAGTCACCACTTCCCCGCTATTTCAGAAAACTTCTAAGCTATACTTGAAATGGTTTAGCCAATCTCGATGATCCAAGTTTTAGAAGTCGAAGTTTGCTGAAGCTTCAAGCACATGTCCTTGCACACGACTAAATGTCTGCGAAGAAGCACTTAGAAAGTGACGATAGTCCAAGGACAAACCCCAGAAGTTGGAAATACGATATGACCAACCAAGTAGAAAGTCGTATGCAAAACAAATTTCATGCTCGGAGGCTACACCTAAGGAAGTTAACCCGAGTCCAATCCCAGCCCGGAAATCAGCCCGATCTCCCACTGCATTCTCTAAGATGAACCTAGAGAAAAAATTGTGAAGTGAAACATCACCACCCTGATTCAAATCATAAAAAATATAGGAATATTCTCCCTCAACACGGATCGCACCAAAATCTCGGCCCACTCTCAGCCCAAAAAGAGGTCCATTATCGGACTGGTTTACATTACCATTTACGGCCAAATCATCAGGAAAAACAGCCCCTATGAAGGGACCAAAATAATAGCCAAGTCTGCGCTCAGGGGACTTGGATTCGTATAATGATCGGTAGGCATCAGCTACATTAGTCGAATCAAGATCATTAGAGGCATCTACATTTGGCGAAATATTGCTCGCGTAGGGATACAAGGGGTCTGAAGATGTATAACCTGGACTGGCTACTACTTGCTGCTGCCTCTCGGGAACCACTTCGGTTGGTGGAGGCACGGCACTTACATCCTCTACGGGTGGTTTGCTAAAATTAGTTGAATCGAGACCTTTGGCTTCACCTACATTCGGCGACGCATTGCTCGTATACGAGTATGAGGAGGGGTCTGACGATGTGTAACCTGGACTTACAATCACCTGCTGCTGCCACTCCGGAACCGCTTCCGTTGGTGAAGGTGATGCAGCAGCATCTGCTATGGGCGGGTTGTTAAAATAAGGTACTTCAGGAATATCATCCTGTACTGTTAGTTCTCCTTCTTCCCGACTTACGGCAGGAGTCGGTGACTGATAGGAGGTACTTTGACTAAGAACATTGTTAACATAGGTCTTATGCTCTTTCGATTTTTCCCTAAGAAGAAGAATCTTTTGGCTAAACTCCGTCTCACCGTAAAGACAGAGGTTTGACAAGAAGCATGTCAAATTGACAAGAATGAGCTGTTTGGGACTAGGCAAGGACATATTAGATTAGCAAATCGGGCCGAAAATCCTAAATATTTAGCACAAAAAAAGCGCCGGGCGGTAGATTGGCGGGAACCGCCCGGCGCGGGTGTGGTGGATGGGAAATAAGTTATTCACATTGCAGGCATCTTTTACTCAATGCAATACAATTTTTCATTTGTCCGAATGAAGAGAAATCCATGGCTAAGGGCAATTGATGCCCGGGTAAGGTCGTCATAGGTGCCTCCCATTTTAACATCGTGAAGAATGGACCCACTTTCGGCATCGATGACCAAAACTTCGGCATTGTGATTCATGACAAAAATTTTCCCATCCCCTCCGGTAGGGGAACTCCTCCACTTGTATTTACCGGGAAGAGAAACTTTCCAAATTACTTTACCATCTTCCGGGTTGAGGCAGGAAAGAACCTTTTTTACATCACTAAGAACATAAAATTTATCTTCAAAAAAGAGCGGCGTTGGCACATCCGAAGTTACATAACCGGCATCTGACGAATCCCATGCCAGTTGGACAGTTTCTGTGGAATCCCCATTCTGCGGGTTGATTGACACAGCATAAACAGGTGCTCCCTTCGGTGCACAAACCAAAGCTTTTCCCGCCCCAAGAACTGGAGAAGGCACCAACCGCCACCACGCCTGCCTGTGGCCATCATTCCAAGTCCCCCACCGCCATTGCTCAGCTCCGGTTTTCGGGTTGTGGCAGGTCAGGAAATCGCCACCAGCCAGCAGTAAATTATCCTGGTGAGGAATTAGGGTGGTGAAGGATTCACGGGATTCCATCACCGCCGGGGTGTTTCGCTGGTGCACCCAGATGACTTTGCCGTTTTTTAGGTCAAAGCAGTAGATATTGGATAGTGCCCCCGGCTTCCCCCTTCCATGAACTGGTTCATCTCGCTGGAGAACCGGCAGGTAAAGTTTGCCTTGATGGAGAGTGGGACTCGACGAAAAGGTCCACTGAAAGCAAAAATCGCCAAAGTCTTTTTGCAGATTCCTACGCCAAAGGATATCTCCAGAATTGCTCAGGCTGACAAGGTCGCCATTGCCATAAAAAAAGACAGCCCCACCGGCATGAGCAACCGGGGATGGGCTTGCATAATTTGATTTGGAATCAAGCTGATGAATCAAGCCATCCCCTTTTCCTGGGCGGAATCCGCTGCCAACATTTTGCTTCCAAACTACGGATCCATCTGTCCGGTTTAGGCAAATTGCAGTCAATCCAGGATTTTCAGCCGAAGAACTCACGGTGGATAAGTAAACAAATTCTCCGCAAATAATGGGAGTAGATGCAGAGGCCCCAGGTAAATCGTAGGTCCACTTGACCCCATCATCCGGACCGAACTTGGATGGGTACTTAAGGTTACCCCCGGCCGAACCATTGTAGTTTGGCCCACGCCAATTCGACCAATCTGCTGACTCGAGCGGCAGGGATATGAATAAGAACAGGGTAAGGATAAGGTGAGAGGGAAATATTACTGAATTAGTCATCTGGGGTCGGGTTTCATCTTAAGGTCTTCAATCCTATCAAGGGCCTGCTCATTTTCAATCCATTCCAGTGCCGGATTAAGTCCAGAACCGATGGATTCCTTGATTTCATCTGCAAAGTCAGTTTCTATTTCTTGCTCCAGCAAGGATAGATCATTACGATGAATCGCATTCCGGTATAGCCTAACTAAAAAAACTGAGAAGACCAGCATCAGCAGAAAAAAGAAGCCCTCAAGCATGAGCTTTATTCAGCTGATTTCTTAAAAGACTGATTGGCCAGAATAAGCTCGGTGAGCTTTTGGGAAAGTTTCCCCAGGCAATTGCTCAGAGCCCGAACTTCTGCTGACTCACCATCCTCCTCCAATGGTGAACTGGCCTGGAAGGAATCTCGAAAAGTCTCTCCACTTAAATCACGGATTTCAATGAGTGCGTCCAGCACAGCCTTACCGTCGGATGATTTCTCAAAAGCCAGGATGGAAATAGCTAACTCAAACTGGGGTCCGTTTTTACGCCGGTTCGGAAAGACGGAGTAACTTAAAGTGCCCAATCGCTGAGCTAAGTTGTTTCCCAATACCCGGGATATCCCATCCCCGAGGGGTTCACCCCATCTATGGTATTCGCGGAACTCGATCGACTCCATTGATGGCCTGAAAACAAGACGATTGTCATTAAGATATTGGGGAAGCTCGATTTCACGAAGGTAAAAAGTAGGTGAAGGGGAGGATCGGCGGCTCGTTCCGTTCTGCTCATAATCGGGCAAGGCGAGCAGGTAGAAGTCAGGCTCCACATGGTTTGCATCTGGCAGGATGCACGACTGCATAAGCAATGAGCCTAAAAGGAAAAACACAAAGAAGGCAGTATTCTTGTTAGTCATTTTGGTTGGGCAAAGGCTTACCTTGTAGAAATGCCTGAGGGTTTCTTTCCAGGAGGTCGGCGAGGGTTTTCAGGGACTTGGACATGGCACTGACATCACGCAAGGCCGTAACCATGCCATGGCGCAAGTCCGACTCGGGGAGCAGCATATCGTTCAAGCGGGAACTAAGTTGGCTCACTTTCTTGAATGTCTCCCTTGCTTGCTCTGAAGTCGCAGTTATACTTGGGCCCGCACTAAGATAACTATCCGAAAAATTAGCAAGAAAGAGCTTGCTCTCCTCGCTCAAAGAAACCAGACCATCGCTCATACCTTTGGCGTTAAACTGATCTAATTTAATTGTGGCCACCTCGATGAGCTGGCTGATTTGTTTGCTTAGCTTTTCCAGATTAATCGATTCACTCAATTCAGCAAATATGGAGCCTTTGCTTCGTATCAGGCGGTGTCCGTAGACAAATTGATCTTCGATATCCTCAACTGCATCAGATTGCTCCACATTAAGGTTAATGTAGAGGATTCCAGTGACGAAACTTTCTTGCACCAGTTGGCCGATAAGGCGAGGAAGCACCTCTTTCTTAAAGTTGCCCTGACCATCAAATACCTCACTACCTTCAAGGATCATATGCCTCCTGACCAAATCTCGGTTGATTTCTATTAAAACAGGAACTGGGCTTGATTCATAGGCGTCTCCGATGAAAAAGCGTTCAACCCGACCAATGCGAACACCGTTGAAGGTCACTTTCCCGCCCTCATGCAAACCAAAAACATTTTCGTTAAAAACGAGCACGAATTTTTCATTATCTTCCCGCCACTGGGAAAACCCACCGCTGAAAATGGCAAACCCCAGAAGGATTACAAACCCACCGATCGTAAACGCCCCGACCAGTGCACTATTTGCCAAATTCTTCATATGCCTTCATCAAATACCTGGTCTACGAATTAGCAACATAGATGTTTAAACTCCCAACCTCCATCTAAGCAGGCAATGTACGGGCAAAGAAATCCCTGACCTCAGGAACCGAACAACTCTCTCGCAATGATTGCGGGTGGCCATGGGCAAGAATAGTTCTTGAATTTGCATCGAGAAAAATTCCGTTATCCGCGATTGAAACGATGCTCTCGATCTCATGAGAAACCACCACAAAGGTCAGTGCTAGGTTTTGCTTCAGGTCAAGAATCAACTCGTCCAACTTCCTGCAATTAACCGGATCCAACCCGGCAGAGGGTTCGTCAAAAAAGAGCACCTTGGGGTCCAGAGCCAGGGCCCGGGCAATCCCCGCACGCTTTTTCATCCCCCCACTCATTTGGGAAGGGTAAAGAGATTCCGCACCCTTCAGTCCCACTTGACCAATCTTATACATTGCCAATTCTTTGATCTCTGCGGCACTGAGGCCAGAGAAAGTTTCAAGAGGCAAGGATACATTTTCCAGTAAATTCATCGAACTCCATAGTGCCCCGCCTTGAAAGAGAACGCCCAACCCCCTCAAAATTCGCGAGTCTGGTGCATGACGACCATCCCAGAGCGGGGCCCCATGCACCTTAATCTGGCCCGACTTTGGACGCAATAAGCCCACCATCGAACGGAGCAAGGTACTCTTACCGCACCCACTTCCTCCCATAACTGCCAAGCATTGACCCTGTTCGACGGAAAATGTGGCATTTTCCAGAATCATCGAGGATCCATAACTGAGGCAAAGGTCAGAAACCCCGATGACGGGTATACTCGGATTCAGAGTACTCATCTTAGTCCAAGGTAACTGTATGCCAACTCAAACAGAGCATCGGCTATGACGATTAGAGTGATTGAAACCACCACCGATGAGGTCACCGACTTTCCCAAAGAAATGGAACTGTTCCCAGAGTTGATTCCTTTGTAGCACCCTACCAGCCCAACAATCAGTCCAAAAGCCAGACTTTTCCAGAGCCCCGAATAGATTTCCCACATCGAGAGCAAAGCCGACTGAGTTTGCTCGAAATAATGAAGTGCAGAGAAGCCCATTACCTGAGTCCCCACAGTCAGGCCGCCCATGATCCCAACTATATCGGCATAGAGGGTAAGCAGAGGAGTCATCAGGAAAAGAGCCAGCGTCCTCGGCAGGACGAGAAAGTCGATCGCTGGAATCCCCAGCGTCCGCAGGGAGTCAACCTCCTCATTGAGCTTCATACTTCCAATTTCGGCGGCAAAAGATGCACCGGTACGACCAGCCATCACAATGGCGACCATTAGCGGACCCATTTCGCGAACCATCGCAAGACAAACCAGGTCTGCTGTGTAGATAGTCGCATTGAACTTTTCCAGTTGCACACTTCCCACAAAGGCCATTGTCAAACCGGTGAGGTAGGAAATAAGGGTGACAATTGGCAGGGCGGATGCCCCACAATCTCTGCACGCGAGGAGGAAGTCTCTACCCCGGGCAAAACTTTTTCCGCGAATCAGTCCCCATAAGAAGATCAACCATTTCCCCCAAAATTCAGCCACCCGCAAAAAACCGGAGAGAATTTGATCGAAAATGTCAATCTCTGCCCCTGCTTGTAAATCTGCCCTACCCTGAACTAAGGATTGATTGGGTTTATTTTTAGCGAGCAGATTGGCTAGGCCCTCGGGCAACGAAGAAAAATCAACTGCCGCTCCTTGCATAGATATCCTCTGCTCGAAATCCTGAATGAAAAGTAAAAAAGAGGAGTCCCAGGCGAAATCATCCGACAATTGAAACCTGCAGCTATTTTTTTCGCTCAGTTGATCTGCAAATGAGACGAACTCAGAAAGTCTGCCATTCTTGGAATGACGAATGGTCCAATCTCCCGAAAAGAGCAAAGAATACTCCCCATCCCCCTCCTCAATCTTAAGCTGAGGGCGATTGGGCTTATTAGTTTTGCCAGTTTTAAGCTCCTTTGACATCTCTATTGGTAAGTTTCTATTACGCATTATGACATACCGGGCAATCATCTTCGACTTGGATGGAACATTGATCGATCAGTTCAGGGCGATTCATCACGCATTCTCCAAGACAATTGTGGAAATGGGCTACAGTGCACCCACTTACGAAGATGTCAGGCGTGCAGTGGGCGGTGCTTCTGAAGCAACCATGACCCTGTTAATTGGGGAAGAACGAGCCAAGGAAGCGGTGTCTCGACTAAGGCCTATTTTTGAGGAGGTCATGCTGGATGGGCTCACCCCCCTCCCCTTTGCCCTCGAGTCACTTTCCCGCCTGACTGAAGCCGGTCTGAAAACCGCCGTGCTGACCAATAAGTACGGACCTCACGCCCGTGCCGCTTGTGACCACCTGGGTTTTTCCAGGCACCTTGAGTTTACCTTGGGCGCAGATGATACGATATGGAAAAAGCCTCAGTGCGAGTTGACAGATCATGCTCTTACCAAACTGGGAGCTAGCGCCAACGAAGCAGTTTACATCGGGGACTCACCCTACGACTACAAGACCGCAAAAAATAGCGGAATGGATTGCATTTTAGTGGCCACCGGCACGCATTCCGCAGAGGAACTTTCCTCACTTGGACCCACCGTTGTCCTTGAAAACCTCAAAGAGGTAACAAACAAGTTACTCCACTCCAAAGGTTAGTTACGCAAACTGCCCAGGCCATCGCCAAGTTCAGTTTGACAAGCCAAGCCCAGCCCAAATAAACTAACTATTCCCTTACCCCAAACCCCTATCGCTATGAATAGCACACAAACCCTACCCACCATTCGCAATGTTGTTTACACCGACAACAAGATCTCCGAATTAGCTCTCGAAATTTCGGAGAAGGCAAGTTCACTGAAATTAAACCTGCTCCTCATCTGCCCCGATGCCCATATCCGCGACCTGCCTTTGGACACTCTTTCATCCATGACAAGAGAGATATGGGTGTGCCAGTCCCTACCCGAAGTTTTTCGCCACCACTACCACGAGCGGGCTGACCTCTTTGTCTTGCTCGGAGAACTACCCCATGCATCGGCCATGGACTTCAAGAAATTATTGATGCAGAAAAATCGCCGAATCATTGAGGTTGTCGCACTGGGCTGCGAGGGCCAACCCAGCTCCGACTTATGCGATAGTCTGGTTGCGGAAATGACGGCACTTGCCGAAAAGATTCAAACTGAAAAGTGTCTCTCCGAGGTGGCCAAAGCAAACAACCAGTCTACCCCGGATCAGTTCCCTGAGACCAACCGTGGACCACTCGCTTCCGAATATCAAGAGTTACGGATTGCACTCTTCGAAAAACTCAGGGGAACCCCTGAAGTTTTCCTGCAAAAAGAGATAAGCAAAATTCGCCCAAACTAACCCCAGTCCTCAGGACTATTCTTTAATGATTAGCAGGTGACTGCCTGCTGGAACCAGTACAGCCAACTGAATCGCATCTGCATTTGACACTTGGATGCACCCTGAGCTCGCCGGACTACCTAACTTTTGCTCGTGATTAGTTCCATGGATGTAGACAAAGCGGTCAAAAGTGTCCACTGAGCCACCCAAGTTCACTTCCTTCTCCAGCCCCCTGAGCCTAAGGATTCTGGATGTAATTAAATTGGAAAGCTGATCCTCGCTAGGCATTTCCCAGTAACGAAAACCAATGCTTTTCCTCCCTTTAAAAACCGTTCCTCCCGCCTCATCTTTTCCGATAATTTCGCAGACCTGGTGCATTCCCCAGGGCGTACCGAGTGAATTTTCCTTGCAGGAAGGTGGCAATTTTGAGGTCGATATCACATAAGTTTTGACAGCTTCGTCACCATTATAAAGATACATCCTTTGTTCCGGGATCGAAGCGACGAGCACGACAATTGTTCTCTTCAGCCTGAGCCTTCCGGTCTCTTCAAGGTAAAACTTAAAACTCTCTATCATAGAATCGAATTGAAAAAATATCGCATAGGAATCGTAGGGGCCACCGGTGCTGTTGGCCAAGAAATTATTACTCTTCTTGAAAAAAGAAACTTCCCCTTGGGTGATCTCAAGTTACTCGCTTCTGCCCGGTCGGTTGGCAAGGAAATACAGGCGTTTGGCACCGCCAACAAAGTGGAGGAAACCACCCCAGATTCATTCGATGGGCTTGATTTCGCAATTTTTAGTGCAGGTGGTGATAATTCGGTAAAGTTCGCTCATGAGTCGGTGAAGCGTGGTTGTGTTGTCATTGACAACAGTTCGGCCTTCAGGATGGACCCCGGAGTTCCCCTGGTTGTCCCAGAAATTAATGGAGATGCCCTTGAGAAGCATCAAGGCATAATTGCCAATCCTAACTGCTCCAGTGCAGTTGCCCTGATGGCTCTTTACCCGTTGCACCGCCGGTTTGGACTTAAGAGATTCATCGCCTCCACCTATCAGGCGGTGTCAGGGGCAGGAGCATCGGGCCCCATATCTTTGGATCAGGAAATCCGGGAAAAAACATCCTCCAGCCCAGTTGTGGATAAGATCGATTCTGCCTTTGTTCACCCCATTGCCTTTAACCTGATTCCTCATATCGACCAATTCCGGGAGGACGGTTACACCAAGGAAGAACTGAAAATGAAAAATGAGTCTCGCAAAATCCTGGGACTCCCCGGACTTCAGGTATCTTGTACCTGTGTACGCGTGCCCGTCTACCGGGCCCATTCGATATCAATTAATGCAGAATTTAAGTCCGGGGTAAATGCCCCCGATGCACGCGAAGCCCTTCAGCAATTCCCCGGACTCGACTTGGTTGATTCGCCCAAGGATAACCTCTACCCAATGCCCATTGACTGCTCCGAGGTGGAAAACTGCAAAGTGGGCAGATTGAGAGTGGATCATGCCCTCGATAACGGGCTGGCTTTCTGGGTGGTGGGCGACCAACTTTGGAAGGGCGCTGCCCTCAATGCCATACAGATTGCCGAGGCCATGATCGAAAGAAAGTGCCTGCGTTTTATTTCCTAATTTAAAATATGGCAGGAATTTTGCTTAATTGGGTGCATGAACCCAATTATTGCATCCAGTCTGGCCCACCTAGGTAAGGATATTCTGGCGAGCGGAATTCAGGTTTTTCAACCATCGAAAACCGCCTCTCTGCCTTCTTCCTCACGAATTTTCACTTCTGAACTGGAGAGTGCCCAAAACATAGGAGCCCAGCAAGATACGGTTCTTTCGGCTAAGGAACTCGACCAAATCAAGGAGCAACTCCTGAAAGATCCGAAAATTCGTGAATTTATCGAGCAAAACCTGGGCAGTACCATTCATTTAGATAAGCTCGCCAACGGTTCATTTCGCCTGCTCTCTTCTTCCGGTGCATTACATGTTGTAGAAAAAGACAGTGTGTCTGCGCAGTTGGCCAATCATTATCACAATGGTTGTATACAGCTGAATCAGAACCTAGACAGTGCTGACGCATCAAAAGTGATCTTGCCTGCCTAAATTTCCTCAAATAGCTTAGGGGTTTACCTTTTCTATGATAAATCCTCCTTCAGATTTCTTGCTGATTGAAAGGATTAATCAGTGTCCGAAACTTGCCTCTCTTCGAAGCATCAACGAGACACTCAAGTCCCTCCTCGACTCGGAGGACAGTTTTGTCGCCCAGATCGCCGAAGTTATCCGCCTCGATCCTTCGCTCACCACCCGGGTCCTTGACTTGGTCAACTCCATCTTCTTCGGCAGCAAGGACAACAAGCGCATCAGTGGTGTGGAAGAGGCATCCATTTTCCTAGGTCTTAACCGTATTCGCGAGCTGCTCGTCGCCACCCCGGTAATTGAGGAAATCTTTGAGCTTGGTAAGAATGCTCCCTCGTTCAACTGGGAGGAATTCTGGAAACACAGTATCGGCAGTGCGATTCTTACCCGTGAGCTACTCTCCATTCTGGACCAAAGCTATGAAGAGGAGGCAGACTATGTTGCCGGCTTGCTTCACAACTTAGGAACACTTATTCTGGGCATTACCTTTCCGGAACATTTCCAGGAGGTCTATTTAAGGAAACACAACTCTATTGACGAAATCATAGAGTTTGAAAGAAAGGCAATTGGATGGGACCATCCTAAAATTGGTGCCTATTATCTGTGGAATCACCATATTTCTGACCAGGTGGTCGATGCCATCCACTGGCACAATGACCCTACCCAGGCAAAAGAAAGCCCCTTGCTGGCTGCAGCAATTCAAGTTTCTGACCGTGCGGTCACAGAACTCGGGGTGCGTGGCCTTGGTAAATTCCCCACCCCGCCGAAAGGGTCCTACAAAGAATTAAGTGGATGGACGATGCTTACAGACGGGCGAGACGACATGGAGTTACTTGAAGAAAAGTTGGATGGCTCCATTGAGCGTCTATCCCAAACTTTAAACGGCATCTTCTAATAGGACGCCCTGCCAAGAACTAAGGTCTGATCCACTGATCATCCCGGGCCGCCTTTGCCACTTTTAGTGCACCTATGGAAACCAGGGGGGAAACATCCTTGGATGAAATACGCACGCTGGGGCTTTCATAACCCTCATCCTGCAGTTTTCGTTGCAATTCATGATCAAGGTTTCGGATACGGCTACCCCCACCAGTCAAAATGATATTCCCGAGCAGGGAAAATACCGACTGGGGGGAGGCAAGCGAAATAACTTGTTTGATCGAGTCAAAAATTTCATCCACCAACCGGTTGCAGGACTCCCCCACCTGTTTGCCAATCTCGATTTTCCGCGGTTTACCCTCCACAGGAACCTTGACTCGGGCACCTGATTCCAGTTCCCCGGCGTAGGAAAATTCCTCCTTAAATTTACGGATCATAGGAATGGGCAGTTTTACTTCCGGATAGGCTTCCCGGATTAACTGATCAAGAATCACATCAACTTCATTCCCCGCAAAGGGGATGCTCAATAAATCTTCCGGTTTGGGGAAATATCCCTGAATGATACAAAAGTCGGTGGTCCCCGCTCCTATGTCGATAAAGAGCGAGTTACTCACTGGATCGACATAATCCGGGTCTTTCAGTCTCTCCTCATCACGCATGCCCAAGGCAGCAAGAAAAGGTTCTGGGATAAGAAGGATACCCTCAAATGCATCCTTAGCTGCTATCTTAATGTTTTCCTTGGCTTGTTCATCGGCAACCGCCGGGATACCAATGACGCAAAGGGTTTCCCTGCTCTTGTCCGCATCCACCTGACTGCGCACATACTGCATGAAAGATTTTGCGGACTCTACATCCTGAATAACACCGTCGCTCAATGGATAGGCAAGGCGGAGATGTAATTCATTGTTAAGTGCCTCCTGCCCGTGAAGCATTTGTGCATTCCCAGGCAGGATGCCGGCCAAAATACCTTCTTCTGGATAACCCACAATAGTCGGCACAATGATACCATGATGGGATTCTGCACCCGGTTTGCTCAGCTTACTCAGAATGCAGGATTCGAGAGTACCTAAGTCCAAGCCCAGAGGGAGTTTCTTTCTTTGCAGATTGTTTACAGCAGGCACATCGGACTCTGTATCCGAGATATCAACTTGGGTCTGCGTGTCCGTCATTCGATCTAATGGGGTTGGAAGAATTAGCTAGGCGTTAAAAGATAAAATCTCATCAATCATTTCTTCGATTTCGTCAAACCTCAAACCAATTCCTGCAGGTGGGAGGGTTGCCTTATCCTCCGAGGATGTTTCCACGGCTTTGGGCATCTCCTCTTCCACAGGACTCCCGGTAACATCCTCCTCGATAAGCGTTAACTGAGCATCTTTTTCCTCATTCTTAGGAGGCTGCTCTACCATGGTTTTTGGAGGTAGTGAACTCACCCCGCTCAAAATAGCCTGTTCCTCAAGCGAGGCGGGCGGGGGCGACTCGGGTGCTTCTTTAGCCTGTGGTTGAACTGTGGGAACAGGGGGTGGAGCAGACTTAATTTCGGCGAGCACATCATTCATTTGTTTGACCGCATTCTCAATTCGAGAAACCACATCGTGAAGTTCCTCTCTAACGAGTTGAGTGACGCGGGATTCAAAACGACCAGCAAATAAATCAAATGCAGTGGACAATTCATCCGCCCTGGCAGATTCATCGTCAAATATTTCTTTGAGTTTGGATTTCTTTTCCGATGCTTCCAGAGAACTAGTTTTTGCCCAACCCACTACGAGTTTGGGAATTTCATCCCTCAAGACTTCCACTGCCCCCTGCTCATCCCCGACTAGTCGGCGAATGCAGGCACGTCGAAAACCTGCCTTTAGGGCCTCAAGGGGGGATAGTTGCGTTGCAGACATAGAAAGGAAATTGATTATGATGCCCCACCCTCGAGGACAACTCTATTTCTGCCCGCTGTGATCTGATCCGCCTCTGCGAGGCAATCCTGCACCAACTGTTCGTCCATCTGCATGCCATTTTTTAGATAGATATCAAAATCATCGGGAAGAGGGGCATGAAAAGTTACATTTTCCTGATGATGGCAAAGCGAGCGTCCGTGTAATGCTTGCCTGTACATCCCAAGTCTGGGTAGCCATTCGTCCTTCCATCCCCCGGAACAAAACTCGAGGTAGTAGTTTTCGTCGTCTCCGTACAATTTCTCTCCCACCAAAATGTGCCCAATGTGCTGGGCGTGAACCCGGATTTGGTGCTTCCTCCCAGTTTCAGTGAAGACCAGGCAAAGGGTGAGGTCGTTCTGGCAAATAAGCGGGGTAAAAAGTGTCACCGCCTGCTTGGACTTTTTGGATTCCTCGGTTACCCGCTGTTTGACAAATACCGCACTGTTTGGGTCATTCCCCAAATAGCTGGATACTGAAATTTTTTCTTTGATGCAGCCACGGAGAATCGCCAGGTACGACCTGCTCACCAACCTGTCCTCCGTCCCCTTCTGCCAAGTGCGGGCCGCCTTTCTGTGCTTGGCCAATAAAACGCACCCACTGGTCTCCCGGTCAAGACGACTGGCCAGGTGAATGGACTCCACCCCGAGGTATTGTTTGGCTGCCCCCACCAGACTGGACCATGGGCCATTCTTGGAGGGATGGCAGACCAGCCAGCCAGGCTTATTTAAAACGAGGACATCACCGTCCTCAAAGATAATCCACTGCAGAAATTCTTCCCTGGATACCAAGGGGGCGGACTCACTCCAGAGACTCGTTTCTGATGCAGGCATAAAAAAGTGAATATATAATTGGATATTTTGGAAAACCTGTGATTGGGTAGTAATATATCGCCCCATTTGGTGGGCACGACATTAATCCAAATTATTAAAGCATATATGAAGAATAATCTGATCCTCTCCGGACTTCATTTAACCTTATCCGACTCCCACAAGGATGTAGTATCCTCAAAGATGGAAAAAATCTTCAAGCATGAGGAGGAAATTATCAGGGCAAGAGTTGAACTCGAGAGATCTACTAAATCCTCATCGCATGGAAATGAGTTTGTCGCGAAGGGGCATCTCGAACTCAAAGGTGGATCGATCACAATTTCATCTGCCAGTGACAACATTTTTAAATCAATCGATGACCTTATTGAAAAGTTGGATCGCGGGCTACGCCGGCGATCGCGACTCCAAAAGGTCAAACGGAAACAGTCTTCACTTCAGCAATTACCTCAGGCTGCTTAACTGGCAGTTTGCTGGAGCAATCCAAAAGCCCTTGGTTCGCCAAGGGCTTTTTTTATGGGCAGGGCGAACGATCTCCTAAAAAAGACACCACCCTATCCACGATCGCCTGCACCGGGGCGAGTTTTCCCACCCCCACATATCCGCAGGCAAGTTCGCCCTCCACTGGTTCCACGATTTCATTTCCTCTTTCCCTAAGAACAGAGAGATTGGCCTGCGTCGCAGCATGGTCATACATCTTTCCATTCATCGCAGGTGCGATCATGACTGGAGCGGGTGTGGCCAGGTAGATAGTGGAGAGCAAATCGGGACAACATCCATGGGCGAAATTCGCGATCACATTGGCAGTGGCCGGAGCGACCAGGAAGAGATCAGCTTGATCCGCCAATTCAATATGACCAGGCTGCCAGCTCTTTCCTTCCTCCCAGAGAGATGTGCTTACCGGGTTTCTGGATAGGGTGGAAAAGGTAAGGACTGAAACGAACTTTTCGGCCGATTCCGTCATCACCACAAATAT
>JAYOXT010000018.1:0-45031 GCA_038152995.1 Opitutales bacterium | reverse complement strand
TTTCCATGACCTCCCGTGCTCCGGAGCGTTGGTCAAAGTCGAAATCCGGGCGTTCGGTACGGAGAATATCTCCCAGGGCACGATCGATATCATCGGCGAGGGCCTTACCATTCTCCATCATCTCCAGACGCCTGCCCAGCCCCTCGGGCATCAATACTTCGCGAGGGGAGAGGGAGTGCAGCACGGAAAATAGATCGTAAGGGTTTTGATGATGGCTCAGGGCAAATTTCCCGGTGGAAAGATCGAGCCAGGAAGCGGAGGCCCCGTCCTTACCCAAGTCGAGGGCGAGTAGAAAGTGATTATGCGAAGCCTCCAGCTGGCGCTCTTCCAGCAAGGTACCCGGGGTAAGGATGCGGGTGATGCCCCGCTTGACCAGTTTGCCCGGTTGCGGAGCCTCCAACTGGTCGCAGATGGCCACCTTGTGCCCACGGGCAAGAAGCTTGCTAAGATAACCCTCAGCGGCATGGAAAGGAATGCCTGCCATCGGCATATCATGCCTTTTGGTCAGGGTAATACCAAGGAGGGCGGCCCCCCGCTCCGCGTCCTGATCAAACATTTCATAAAAATCCCCCAGGCGAAAGAGAAGCAGGGTATCTTCCTCGAGGCTCTCGCGGGCCTCGCGGTATTGCTTCATCATCGGGGTTTCTCCACTCATTTACAGAAAAGAATACAGGCAATCCCCGAGCACGGGATTCGTCAAGGGAATGAAATTGACGTGAGAAGAAAAACTAAAAATTCGCCCCCACTCCGAACTCAATTAAGTGCTGAAATGCACCCTCGAAGGATTTATTGGAAGACAGCCCCATCACCCGGTACCCAAAGTAGCCTGAGAAATTGTTGACGAATAGGTACTCGAAGCCGAGAGAGAGTTCATAGGCAAAAACTAAGGAGGAGTATTGATCGCTTGGATCGCTTGGGTCTGGTGACCACCCAAAGCCAATATTAACTAAATTGTTCACATTGGCCTTTCGCCAAGCAAAACCTAAGCCTAGATTTCCATTAGTCGAAAGCCTCTCAGTAATA
The DNA here is from genome assembly GCA_038152995.1 of Opitutales bacterium. Classification (GTDB taxonomy): domain Bacteria; phylum Verrucomicrobiota; class Verrucomicrobiia; order Opitutales; family Seribacteraceae; genus Chordibacter. The sequence continues at coordinate 44,008 of JAYOXT010000018.1, read as the reverse complement.
GGGATGGAATAGCCCCCTGCCACGACTACAGAGTAAGACTCTTCGTTGGCTCGATAGCTAGATGATTGTCCGGTGTTACTCCAAAAATATTCCTCGTAATCTAGATATTGATAACTGACTCGTGAGTGAATAACCCAGTTGTCCCATCTTTTTCCCAAACTTACCCCGATCATATTTCCTAGGTCGCCCTCGAAGGTATGCTTATTTCCCTGATCTGAATATTTTGTCTCACCACTAAATGCTAACCCGAACATCGGCATAATAAAATAGTCACCTTTTCTCTGCTGAGTGGTAGGGACGACCCTTTTTACCTCGGAAGCAAAAACGAGGGGCTGTGCCTTCTCTGCCTCTTCCTCTTCAGGTTCAGGGAGCGGTTCAAGGTCCTGCAAGGGTCCGGGAAGGGCATCGAAAGAACGTTGGGCAGAATTTTCATACCGCACCGGATCGAAGGACTGGTTACGGTCAATTAACTGGACAGGCTCGGTTCCGGTAATCTCGCTTAGGCGCCGGGAAAGGTCCAAGGCACGTTGCTCCACCTCACGAAATCGAAACTCCCGTTCTGATATGACCGGTTCCTCAAAAGTTCCCTGCCCGGACAACGCCACACAAGGCACGAAGCAGACCAGTACAACCGAAGCTTTAAGCAGGCAAAATTTCATCTTCTCCATGCAAACGGAATTAATACTGGAAATCAAACCCAAGTATTTGATTGAGAGTATTGGAACGCTTGAACCGGTTGAGCTCAGAAATAATACTTAATTTCTGGGAACGAGTGAAGAAACCGCTGTTAACGACATAATCTCCCAACATGGCCAAATCGGGAAGGATTCGAATTACATCATTGCGCACTTTTACCCGCTCGAAATCTGTGGAGTTGTAAATTTCCGCTTCTTTGTCCCGAAGTGTCCAACTGTTTGAATCGAGCAATTTACCCTCCAAGTAGAGCCATTTTTTAAACTCGTGTGAATAAATCCAGGCAAAATAAAGTTCGCCCGTCCAGAACCAGCCCAGTTGGTCGTGCCAAATCCAAGACGCCGAAATTAAATTCCTAGGATTGTTTACATAGATCCAACCAAATTTTTCGCTGAAGATCCATTTATTCTTGGCAAGATAGACCCATTGGTTGGACTGATTTTTTGACCAATTGGCCCCCTCATAGTAAAAGCCGAAATTTTTGTAGAAGGTCCAGGCGGGTTTAGATTCGTGCTTGGCAATGCAAATCGAAACCTCCCCATTGGCAGTAAGCCCCCCCGTGTCCCGCATGGTATAGGTAAAGCTATCCACACCGATGAATGGAAGGGTTGGATCTAAAAATTCTCCTACTGGGGTGTAGGAAAACAAGCCATTTCCCCGTCTTTGTAAATTGCCATGGGAAGGAGCGGTGAAGGATACCAATTCAAAATCCTCACTGCCATTGATATCTACCCCCGAATGGTCATTGGCCAACACATTTATGTACAGGGGGAAGGATTCGCTGAGATCATAGTAGTAGGAATTATCATCCACCGCAACGGGGGGGTCATTGGTCCCATTCACCTCTATGTGCACGGTAGTGATACGATAACTCTTCGAATCATCGGTAAGATTAACATCAAACGAATCAGATCCATAAAAGTTGGCGGCAGGCTGATAGAGAAAATCGAGTCCAAAAATCGATAAGGTTCCATGTTCGGGCTCAGTGTATGAAGGGAAGGACACGGAATCATTTTCATCGTCCACAAAATTAAATCGTTTAGCAAGCACCCCATCTTCCTCTATGGAGTAACGAGAGGTTTTAAGGGTTGGGCGATCGTTCACATCAGATACATAAACCAGTAAAGCTTGGGTAGCTTCCAAGAAACCATCCCTTACTCTCACCTCCACATCGTATATATTTTCCTGATAAAAGTCCTTCGGTCTTTCGAAATCAGGTGCATTTTTGAATGCGAGCTGGTTTCCATTCATGACGGTAAAGAGTGCCTGCTCCAAGCCTCCAATTACATCGAAGTAAAGAGGAGCAGAGGAATTGGATTCTGCATCGAGATCGACCACAAATTTACTATTTTCACCGACAAAATACTCATCTGCTAAACCTATAAATTTGGGTGGCTCCACAATCTCCACCGAGAAATTATAGGTCTGATTCTTTTCGGAATCTTCCAGGAAGAGTACCAAATCGTATCGATTGTTTTTGTCCTGATCGAGAGGATTGCTAAAGAGTAAGCCGCCTGGATAGTCATCACTGACGCTGAGATTGCCATCCGCTTCGAGAGTAAAAAATGAGGAGTCATTGCCACTTAGGGTTTGGCTAAGTACCCCATATCCATCCGGATCAATAATGCCCAAGTTCCCCAAAGAGGTAGATTTTTCAGCAACTCGAACCCGGAAACCAAGGGTCCTAAAATCTTCGAGATACTCAGATTCTGGACGCGCATCATCTTCATTTTCTAAGTGAACCACGAAGCTGTGGGAGGACGAGAGTTTCCTTCCATCCAGTCCGGATGTCACCTTGAGTTCCACCACATGCTTGCTTTGCCGCTCGAAGTCCGCGAGTGATTTGGATTGGAATTTTAAAATATCATCTTCAATTTTGAAGACATTGGAATTCGTAGAATCAATGCTCCAGGCAATGTAGGGGGTATCTTCTGGATCGGGATCCTTGGCAAAGCTCTTTAGGCTTTGCACAAATGAAGTGTTCTCAGGAATCGTAACCTCATCGGGGAGAGAAATGGACGGATAGTCATTTACGGGGGTTACCCGAAAGTTGATGGCAAGATCGGCAAATAGGGTGTGCCCCTTGTAAGTAGAGTCATTGTAGCAGGTAAGAACTGCCTGATCATTACCGGAAAAATCTTCTTTGGGTTGGTAGTGCAATTCGACCCCAGTGAAGTTGCCCTCAAGCCCAGCCAGTAAGTTTGCATCAAGTCCATCATGGGTTTGACCGTTTATGGAAAAGAAAAGTTCTCCATTTTTCGGTTTTTGGGAGATTACAAAAGTACTCAAGTTACCCTGCTCATTTGTATCCGATGCATTGAGATCAGTGAGATACAAGATCTTTTTATTATCTTCCTCGAAAGTGTAGGTGATGGCCGGAATCAAACCTTCAAGATCCACCACCCCATTCGAATTGCTATTGCCCAGGGGGTGGAACTGAGGAGGGTCTGCACCATCCACAACTTGTATAATCAGATCAATCGAATCTGAAAAAGAGCTGTTCAGCTCATCCAGGATCACGGTTAGTTCATATCTGTTATTATTGGCGGGCGGTTTTTCAAAATCTGGAATAACCTTAAAAAATAATTCCCCATTCGATTCATTGATATCAAAAAAAGGTTCGCTTTTGCCCGACAGGCTAAAATGAACTGCCTGTTCTTCAGCCGAGAATGTCTCCGGGTTTTCGAAATTCACTACACCGACAAATGGAAAATGCTCGGGGTGGTGGTATACACCATCATTTCCTGTATTGGCGAAAAAGTTAAGCTTAGGTGGCTCGTTTTCATTTTTCACCTCAATAAAGATCGCCTTGGTAAAGGAAAGGGTAGCGTCCTGGTTGCGGTTTGGCTTTTTCTCTATCCGAATACTGAGCTCATAGACTCCATCCTCATCGAAATCTTGAGGGATTTCAAAATCTGGTTCTTCTTTGAAAAATAACATTCCCGATTCGCGAAACCTGGAATCATCGAAGATTCGATAGTCTGGACTGTTTTTGTTAATGAAAAACTCTACATGGTCTTTCTTTAAATCCAAGTCGTGGAAAGCTAAGGAACCTGCGTACCCATCGTACTCGAATCCAATCTTATCGGTAAATTGTATGGGACCATCTGGTGAATTATCATTGCGGACAACGACTTCTTGAAGGCGTATTTTATTGTTATTCTGGTCTGGGTAATAAATCAACCGGGTGCCATCATTTGCGACCATTGTTGCCAATGAACTAAGGCCAAAAGGTTGCCCATCCACCCGGAACTCAAATGCTGTGGCGTTTTGATATAATGGATCATTTTCATCCCCGAGAATAAAGTGGGTTGAAGTTGCACTCGCCCAAATGATATCAGGCTTACCTCCGCCCAAGTCAGCGAAGCGAAGGAAGCGAATAGGGCGATCCCCTAATGAATTCTTCAAAAAGGGCTCACTATCTGCCTTCACTTGCCCATCTTTGTAACGAATTAAATGAAGCGATTCTGTACCACCCACCAATAATTCCTGATACTTAAAACCATCCCTGCTACTAGGATAAGGAGATTTACCGAAGTAATCGGCATTCTCGAAATTAAATCCAAATACGAATTTAGGTTGTTTGATCTGATTGAGGACGGCTACGGCATCCGGATCAAAATCGGCACCACCACGGTTCTCATACCAGACGATTTGGTCTAAATCCGAATAAGGAATAAACAGGTCTAAATCAAAATCCTGATCCAAGTCCGCGAGTTCAAATCGGTTAAACGAAGATGGATGACTAAGCTTCAACTCTTGGGCAGAGTTAAAGACTCCCCCTTCCGTCGTTCCCAGAAAATAACGGACTCTAGATTCCGTCTGCCCACCTCCCACCACTTTTCTCTCAGAGACGACCAAGTCACCCAAGCCATCGGCGTCTATATCGGCGAACTTTGCAAAAAGAGGAGTGAATTCGTCTTGGTAGGATTGATCAAAGCAGTCGAGGGATACTTCGACAAAATTTCGTCCACCTGTGTTCTTAAGATAGGCAATTTTAGTCCCAGTCAAAACAATCACATCCGACCGACCAGTACCGTTAAAATCAGCCGGCAGAGCGAATTGAGGAGTAAAATCGATACCCAAATCAACAAAAACATCACTATTAAAAATCGTATCCACATCGGCTTCCCCAGTACCATCAAACTTTTTTGAATTTGGCCAAAAGCCAAACATATCCCCGGAATATCCGAAAAGGTCGGGGTATTCCTGCCCAATGGACTCTTCGTCATAGTAACTGAAGGTGTGAACATAGGTTGTGTTTTCTAAACAGGTAAAGTCCCGACGATTCTTTGGTTCAATAAAGAAGGCTTTGTCCTGGTTGTTGACTTCCACAAAAAAAGTTCCGTAACCCGTACTCACCTTTTGTGCCCCCTCTACTTTGAGGCGTACTTCATAAAGATTATCTGCTCCCCGATCCTCGGGACTTTCGTAGTCAGGGGGTCGGATAAACCTGAATCCCGGCGGACTGGAAACATATTCAAAATGAAAATTATCCGCATCATCTACATCCGTTAGGCTGAGGGAGAGAGTGTTGTTAAAGTCTTTGGTAGCTGCAAGAACAGGAAAAGTCTCTGTATTCCCCTCGATGGTCTGGAAAGTGGTTCCATTATTCTCAAAAAAAGGAACCTCCTCCAAATTGGTAATTTTAATTTTTATATCCTGAGAAGTGCTCTTAACCACCCCACCGGGGGGGTCTTCCGTAGCAATGACCCTAAGCTCAAATTCCTTCTGCTGAAACAGATCGTCGTAGTCCGTGACCAGACCATTGAAATTGAGACTAAAGGAGGATGCAGATGGAAAATTTGCCGAATCAGCATCGGTGAGGGTAAACCGTTGGGAATCCTTTAGGCGCGTATCTAGAGCAAAGGACAAAATCTTATCGTAATCAGGGTCTATCGCGGAAAATGGCCCCACGGTCATTTCTCCTTCCGGAACAGTAACCGAGTATTGTGTGTCCAAAAAAACTGGGTTTTTATCAAACACCTCCTCGAGATAAACCCTAACATCGTAGGTTCTCTGGTAATCCGTGGTTCCATCGTCCGGATCTTCTTCGCTGATAGTTAACTTCAGATCAAATGACTGCCCTGCCCCTAAATCTTCAACGAATGGAATTCCAAAAGGATTGGTGTCGGGCGAAATATCCCAAACTAACTCGTAAGTATTCGATCCAACATCTTTAATGGCAAATATTTCTTGATCTTCCTGCAGACGAAATTCGCTTTTGCGGAAATTACGGTTATCAAACTTATCTGAAACACTAAAACGGGCGATTGTTTTCTGTCCCTCATTATGCCAAAAGGTAAAAGCGGTCCCATCTGCCGAATAGTTTTGTTTTGAAATCTGCGGGTTATTCGCAAAAAACTCGTCATCAATTTCAATAATCGGAGCGTCTGGCACTTCCTCGATAAAAATTGTAAACTGTGCAGGGACAATGAATTGATTGTCAGTAATAGAATAATCGACCGTAAAGGCACCCGAAGCATTTTCGGGTGGGTAAAAGAATAAATCAAAATCACCTGAGTCATCGTCAGGGATGAATTGGACAATCTCGGGGTCCAATAGATCCCCCTCTTCATTGACAATTGCATCCACCTCAAATTGCAACTGCTCCCATGCAAACTTGTCTTCGTCTCTGACTAAATTATTTACTATATTTTCAAAATAATACCCATCCGCAGGGTCCTCAGACCATGAAATACCCTTATCGGGAAGAGGCAATTTTCCTCCAATCACCTCGGGGGGGTCATTGATATCTTCTATTTTAATGGTGAGTATTTCATAGAATGTAACTTGGGGGTCTTGCACCCGGACCATAACTTTTCCCTCTTCGCTCTCTTCAAAGTTTGGATGCTTGGTAAAATATAGGCGTCCTTGAATTAAAGTCATATGATCCTGAAAATTCAGGGAGTTTCTCTTTGCCTCTTCATTCTCGTATTCATCGGATAAAGCGACTGAATATTGGAGTTTTTGAGGCAACCCATCTTCGTCCACATCTTCGTCTTCAAAAATATTGTCAAGTATCCAAGGACTGTTGGCTAGTCCAGGGTCCCGGGTGTAGGGCAAAGGATCGGTATTCTTAGCCTCATCGATACCCAGCAAAATTGTTCCATCACTGGCTCGATCCAGTCCGTCCCTAGCCTTGGGGGAATCATTCACATCCTTAAGATTGAAGGTCAAAATTTGAGACTCCCCTACTTCCCTCTCTCCGTTCTGCAGCACACCCGTTACAATAATTGTCACATTAATATCATCGTCTCCTATTTCTTCATAACTTGGCAAAAAATCAGGATCGAACACTACATTTAAAGAAGAATCATCCACCGTGGTGGTCGTGTATGCAGCGGAGAGGTTCCCATCATATTTGAGCATGAAAAAACGGCTTTGGTCGGTGCTAAGGGCATCGTCCTTGATCCGCCAATTCCATTTCTCTACATTTTCAGTTCCCTCTGGATCGTTGGGGGTAAGCCGGAGCAGGTCGCCTTGATATTCTTCAGGGACGATAAATTTGGCTTCTTGCCGCACTATTTTCGATGAGGCAGGGTTTACAGAAAAATAGGGAGGTTCATCCTGGTCAGTGATCTCAAACCGAATTGGAAATGTGCTGTAATCTCCAAACTCATCAATGGCAGTAAGGGTGACAGAGTAAGATTTATCCTGGCCTGGCACCACTTCGTAGTCAGGCAAGTCTGGCAAAGTCCAATTTAAGTCAACAAACCAAAGATATGCGGAATCTTCCAAAGCCGCATATTGCAGGTCCTGATAAGGGTCGCTTATGGTAAATTTATCTAAATTCCCAGTCTGTTCTACAGCGACGATCTGCTGCCTGTCTAGTAAATCGTTGAAGGGCAGTTTTAAAGAAATGGGCTCATTCTCCGCAAATTCAACTACGAGGGTTTGGTTATCCTCCTGGTCTAAATAATCCGCCACAGTCAAAGGAACGGAACCTTTAAAAAATTTAGCCGATTGTCCTTTATTGAAGGAGAACCCCATCTTCGGATTATCATTTTTGTTGGATACCACGATTTCAAAATCTAAGGATTGTTTCGCTGCATCTTCTCCTAGGACTGTTATGTCAGAGGTGTCGTAATAAAAGATGGTGAACCGATCGGTACCGAAAAACTTATCAGGAGGATCATAAAGAAAGACATTCTCATCTCGCTTTAGTGTCAACTCACCTCCGTTAACGGAAAATCCAGAACTCTCCCATTTAATAACATTGTTAGAATCCTGATCATCAACCTCAAGAAAGCCCACAGCTGTCTTTTCAAAAAAATTCATCAGATCAATTTCTTCATTCTCCTCTGTAAATGCATTGTATTGGAGCTGTGGATTCTTTAATTCCGGCAAATCGGGACCATTCGTAATCTCGAAGCGAACTTCCAAGGAAGGGTCATTGGCTGTCACATCCGCTGCTCCCTGGATTAAGTCTTCAGGGGAATCATGTATGTCTAGACTGAGTGTAAAAATGGATTCGTTCTTTTCGAAAAAAGTCTCGTAATCAGGCATCTCATTGAGCGAAAGCACTCCTCGCTGATCGATTTTAAAAAGATTACGAAATGGGCCTTTAAGCTCATAAAATATAGCTGCCCCGTATTCGAAGCCTCCCGTGCTGTTATTAAAATCCAAACGCATTTCTGGGTGAGGATGTCTGTCAGCATCCTTCGAGTCCAAGTTAAGGATTCGAAGGCCAAGGTTGCTCGGATGATTTTCCTGAAAGGTCACAGAGTAAGTAGAATCAGAGTCTAGCATTTTTAAAACCTTTAGCTGACCTTCGTTTTTCTGAGGAATTTCTTCAAGAACGATAGGGTCCGCAAGATCATTCTCAACGGAGACTTCGAGATCAAACAGGAGGTCACTGGCTGACCCATCTTCTGCAGTGAAATCGAAGGTGACCGGTTGGTTCGGGAAAGTGAAATAGTCATCCGCAAACTTGATCACAAGGGCGTAATCCTGAGCACTCTTTAAACGAATTGTTTCACCATTGGCGTAGAGTGGATATTCGTTTCTTTGAAGTTGAATAATACTTAGATCACTACCAGGGTCAGGACTCGATGAAATTTTAGACATATTAAAATCTGTCCCATCAAAGGTGTAGAGATATACTTCCTCGGGTGAATAAGGTTCGAAACCTGAACCTGGAGGCACCTGAGTGGTGTCGTACATATTAAGAACGACTGTTTTGTTATTTTCATCAACAAAGGAATTCAGTCCATTTGGGTCAAAATTTATGTTGTATTTAAAATTGTATGCTTTCTCCCCATCCAGTAAATCTTCCCCCTCTGATCTGACCTGAAAATGAATGGCGATGTAAGGAGCATCTGTAGCCGAACCCTCCGCGTTCCGTTCCTCCAAAGTAACTTCTTTGCCCTTGAATATTTTGGGCTCGTTATCACCAATTTGGGGAATTTGAAACAGTAACGGCTGGGGAGCCTCATAAACATTCCCTAGATTAAGTTCCAAGGGGTAATTGGTTACCTGTACGGTGCCATTCACTTTCTCTGTTAACTGAATGGTGATATTGTTCCAGTTTGGATCTGCAATAAGCTCGTAATCGGGAGGAGACACCCCAGCTTTGTAAACAATTCGATAATTTGTGGTGACCCCATTGAGGCCTAAACTAGAAGTATTTCGCAAATCTTGATCAACCTCTTCGAGTCTAAAGTAACTGCTTCCAACCTCAATAAGCTGAACCGTTGCACTATCATTTGATGCCTCGTAATCAGTTACTTCGTCATAATTAGGCTCGGGATCAAAAAGAGTGAAGGTGTAAGCAATTCTTTGATTTTCAGGAAACTCATTATTTAAAGAAGTAGGTAAAATCTGACCGATCGAAAAACTTTTGTCATCTTTCAGCAGATAGGCTTCTCGTGAGGCATCAGAAAATTCTAATTTTGCGGTGTAGTTGTTCTCGCTTCCATCACGAAAAACAACATTGTAAGTAAACTGATCCTCTCCCTCGACAAATGCATAGGGCGTGTACTTGATGTACCAGTTCCCATCCGAGGGGTAGACATCTTTGATCTTTCCCTTCTTTGGTTTGAACAATGTGCTGGGGAAGTCGCTTGGTTTTTCCCAGTAATTCCCACCCACATAATCAATCGTGCTAAAGTTTATCCTCGCCCCCAAGTTTATGAGAATATCCTCGGGTTCCTCCGCAACATCACCAGCGGATACTACAATTCTATCTGGATGAGCCACTTGGGCCAGCGAAGAACTGGATGTGAAAGCCATCCCCAGTAAGACGAAAAGACCACTTATTCTAAGGCAGGCTCCCCAGCTGAAATTCCAAGCACACCTTGAACACAAAAGTCTCTTCAAAAACAGTAACATTTCCTTTACGAGTTCCTAGGGTTCAATAAGTCAAAAATATTTTTACAAGAGTGTGCCGTCCTTTAATAAGTTACAACAAACACTTTGGCGCACAAGGCTTTTCATACCTCCAGCCAATCTGCCTCAGCGAACCAATTTAACGCATGCACAATCATCCTTGCCAGCATGGTTCAATTTAATCCATTCTTTCTAACTATGTCAGCCCGTCCCAATTCTTCAACTTCCTATTGGAGTGACAGCCTCAAGCTCGTAGGAAAATTATTATGCGTCTGGTTCTTTGTGTCCTTTGGGTGCGGAATCCTCTTCAAGGATTACCTTGATCAGTTCTCCATCGGCGGTGCCCCTCTCGGGTTTTGGATGGCCCAGCAGGGCTCGATTCTATGCTTTGTCATCTTGTTGGTTGTTTATGCATATCAGATGAACAAACTGGATGATCAGTATGGCTTTTCTGAGGAGGATAAATAAGCCATGGACCAAACAACCTGGAATTTCATCTTTATCGGAATCACCTTTGGTGTCTACATCGGGATTGCCATTTGGTCCCGCGCCGGATCCACCAAAGAATACTACACTGCCAGCGGAGGGGTCTCCCCCTTCGCCAATGGGATGGCCACCGCGGCGGACTGGATGTCGGCGGCCACCTTCATCTCCATGGCCGGGGGCATTGCCGCTGCCGGATATGGAGCATCTAAATTTCTCATGGGCTGGACGGGGGGCTTTGTACTCCTCACCACCCTGATGGTTCCCTATCTACGCAAGTTCGGCAAGGCCACCGTGCCTGACTTTATAGGGGACCGGTTTTATTCCAACGGTGCCCGTCTGGTGGCTGTAATCTGTGCGATTTTTATCTGTATGACCTACATCATGGGTCAGATGCGCGGCGTGGGCATCGTATTTTCGCGGCTCTTTGATATCGAAATCTGGATGGGGGTATTGATTGGGGGCGGTATCGTCTTTTTTTATGCCGGATTGGGCGGAATGAAGGGCATCACCTACACCCAGGTCGCCCAATACTGCGTAATGGTCTTTTCCTACACCATACCGGTCATTTTCATTTCCATAATTATTACCGGAAATGTCATCCCTCAGCTCGGACTGATTGGAAATTATATCAAGGACGGCACCGAGGCCTCGGTCCCACTGATCGTGAAGATCAACCAGATATCAACGGATCTCGGCTTCGCGGAATACACCGCCAGTACGAGTAACACCCTCGATATGTTCTGTATTACCGCAGCCTTAATGATAGGCACTGCGGGGCTGCCTCATGTTATTGTCCGCTTCTTTACCGTAAAAAATGTCCGGGCGGTCAGAAAATCCGCCTACTGGACGCTCGGTTTTATTGCTATTATTTACCTGACCGCCCCGGCATTGGGAATCTTTGCCCGCACCAATTTCGTCGAGGAAATTAATCAAAAACGGTACGAAGAGGCTCCCCAATGGTTTAAAAACTGGGAAAGTCAGGGCATGATTGCCTGGGTCGACAAAAACAAGGACGGTATCATGCAGTACCAGGCTGGTTCGGTATTTGATGGCAAGCCCGTCTATGCCGATGAGAACCGGATGGAAGGTGGACCACGCCCCGTGTCCAACCCCCTCGCCGACTCGCCCAACGAAGTCTACTACGACCGCGACATCATCGTGCTGGCCAACCCGGAAATGGCAGGCCTGCCCAAGTGGGTCATTGCCCTAGTGATGGCAGGCTGTGTGGCCGCCGCCCTGTCCACTGCCGCCGGACTCCTTCTTGTTCTTTCCACTTCGGTCTCCCACGACCTGATGAAGAAGATCCTTAAGCCCAACATCTCGGACAAGCAGGAAATCCGCTATGCCCGCATGGCTTCCTTCGGTGCCCTGGCCATTGCCGCCTATTTTGGAATCAACCCGCCTTCCAGTTTTGTCGCCAAGACCGTGGCTTTCGCTTTTGGATTGGCCGCATCCTCTTTCTTCCCCACCCTGATTATGGGCATTTTTTCCAAGAAGATAAATAAGCAGGGTGCCATTGCCGGAATGATCTGCGGGATAGGTTTTACCCTCGGTTACATCGTGCACTTCCAGTTCCTGACCGACAGCAAGGACTATTGGTTCGGGATCTCCCCAGAAGGAATCGGGTTCCTTGGTATGTTTATCAATTTCATCGTTGCCTTCGTGGTCAGCTCGGTAACCCCTCCCCCGCCCGAAGAAGTGCAGGAACTGGTCGAAAATATCCGCATTCCCCAAGGTGCGGGTCAGGCAATCGATCATTGAGGAAATTTTCAATCTGGTTTCTTTTCACCTCCGTAATACTTTGCGGAGAGAAAGAAGGATACCGTTCCTTATTTGATGGGTTTTCCCTCGCCGGATGGGAGGGAAAACCCGACTTTTTCCGGGTGGAAGATTCCTGTATTGTTGCTGGCCACTTGGACCGGCGGATTCCGCGAAATGAGTTTCTTGTCACCGAGCAGACCTGGGAAAATTGTGAATTTGTTTTCGAGGCCCGACTCCTCGGCCCCGGCTCCAATGCAGGCGTGCAGTTTTGGAGCCAAAGGCTAGCCGGCTCGAATGAGATGGTTGGCTACCAGTGCGACATCGGGGCCTTTAAAAACGGATTACTCTGGGGTTGGCTTTATGATGAGTCGAGGCGCAAACGCTTTCTTGCCTCCGCTCCGCAAGGCGAAATGAAGGAGTGGGTAAACCCAAAGGGGGAATGGAACAAATTACGGGTGAAAGCACAAGCCCCTCACATCCAAATCTGGCTCAATGAACACCTAGTTTCAGATTTTGAGGAGATGGATGCTTCCATTTCCCAGTCTGGCCACATCGGTTTACAAATTCACAGCGGCCCTCCGCTGGAGTGCTGGTTTCGCAAGATTAAAATCCAAGAATTATAATTGCCAAAAAGGAATTCCTTAGCAGAAAAGGATAATATGAAATCATTACTTTTCTGCACCCTTGCCCTCTTGATTGGAAGTACTTTGACACCCTTACTGAGTGCAAGAGAAGACTATCACCTGGGCTTCCGGATCGCACCGCGCATTAGTACTTTGGGTGGTGGACTTGAAGTAGCCAAAGGCCTCACCCCTTGGCTCGGCCTTCGGGGAGGGGTAAACTATTTTACCTACACCTACGACTCCCAAGAGTCAGGCAATGACTACGAATTGGAACTGGAACTCAAAAGCTTTGGTTTATTTGTCGACCTGCATCCTTTTAAACAAGCCTTTCGCATCACTGGTGGCTTTCTCATCAATGGCAATGAGATCAACGGGAATGCCAAGCTTGCTGCGGGAGAAAAGTTTGATTTAGACGGCACCGAATATTCCCTCGCTGGCAACCGTGCATCTATGGCCCTTACCTACGATACCTTTGCACCCTATGCCGGTTTGGGTTGGGACACGACCTTTGGCGATGATGACCGATGGGGCTTCACCTTTGATTTGGGCGTTGTTTTCTCGGGATCGCCCGACTTGGCGATTAACGCGTCCGTCGATTCAAGCAATCAAGCAATCATCGATGAATTCGAGTCAAAAAAGAAAAAGGAGGTGGATGAGGTGAAAGAAGACTTAAACGATTTCGAATTCTGGCCGGTAATCAGTGCTGGCATTGTCTACCAGTTTTAGAATTCTTCCAAGCTAATCGTTCTTCACGAACTTCGGTTCGTGGTTCCATAACCAATAGATGGGATATTTTATTGTCTCGCCGAGGTAGGCAATAATACCGCGGTCAGATTGCCACCAATCGTCGATCGCAAACAGTTCGTTCGGTGCCCCAGCGACTTCCACTTCCACATCACTGCCATCGAAGACCTTATTGAATGCCAAGTGGGCACGCCGGGTGTGAAACTCGTCGGTCACGATAATCAATCTCCTCCAACCTGCTTTTTTTGCATAAGCAAGGGCATCCTCGGCCTCATCAAAAGTGGAAGTGGCCCCACCGTCAAGAGAGGGCAAGAGCTCCCACTTGGCACCAAGTTTCATTTTTTGGGCAACTGCCTGGGCAAATTGCAAGTGACTCAGTTCAATGACATTGAACTCCGCACTTTTCGGCTTTTCCTCAGTAACAAATAAGCGTTTACCAAATCCACGGTTCCACAGTCTCAAGCACTCAGGAGTGCGGGTTTCGCGGTCCCCAGAAAGGCAGATAATCGCATCCGCTCCCTTTTGGGCGTTTTGTAGAACGAAGAAATGAGCATAGAGGGTAAGAATGGGGGCACGGATGAGATAGAGACCGACAATAAAAAGGAGAGCACACCCCGCAAGCAGGAGCACATACCTCACCGTCCTCATGAGATCAGGTTAGAATTTGAAAAATTCCTTCAATTTCCACCATTGCATCACCTGGAAGGCCGGATGCCCCGAATGCACTTCGTGTACCCACTCCATGGTCTTCCCCAAAAATATCTTTGAATAATTCACTGCATCCATTGATAACCTGGGGGTGCTGGGAAAAACCGGCCGGAGAATTGACCAGGCCAAGTAGCTTGACCACACGCTCCACCCGGTCAAGAGTGCCCAAAGCCGATCGCAGGGAAGACAGCATGTTTAAGCCCACCTGACGGGCAGCCTCATTCCCCTCCTCCACCGTCCGTCCATTCCCCACTTGCCCAGTCATAATTGCCCCATCGGCACCAAGGGGAAGGTGACCGGAAAGATAAGCCAGGTTACCCACCAGCAAGACGGGTTTGTATAAACCGGCCGCAACGGGTGCGGGCGGCAGATCGATTTCCATCGAAGTAAGTGCGGTTTCTGGATTCATTGTGCGTTGATCATTCACATTTCATGGCATTCCGGGCAAGTGCCAATTTTGAGCAGTTCTTTGAATTCCCATTTGCTTAACCGCGGTAAATTATTTTTTCTGAGGCATGGACATATTTAAAAAATTTTCCAGGCGGCAAATCCTATCCTCCGCCGGCATCCTCGGTCTTGGCAGTACCCTTAGCAAAAGCTTGTTTGCAAGTACACCACAAGCGAAACCAATCTCCCTGAAAAAAAATGCGGTGATTCTCTTTCAGGGAGACTCGATTACTGACGCACGCAGGCAAAACCGGGATGCCCCCAAGGCCAATGATCAAGCATCCATGGGCGGTGGATATGCCAGCATGGCGGCCTCGGCCCTGCTCAACAGCATGCCTGAATTCAACCTCTCCATCTTGAACCGTGGCATATCGGGCAACAAGGTACACCAACTGGACGCCCGCTGGGAAAGGGACTGCCTGTCCCATCGCCCTGATATTTTGAGTATACTCATCGGAGTGAATGATATCTGGCATGGGATTCAGGGAAAGTATGACGGCACGGTGCAAAGATATGAGGATGACTTTCTCGCTCTACTGGACCGGACACGGAAGGCCCTGCCGCAAGTGCAACTGGTCATCTGCGAACCCTTCGTGCTCAGATGCGGCGCCGTGAACGACAGGTGGTTTCCCGAGTTTGACCACTACCGTGAAAGTGCCCGTAAAGTGGCCGATCAGAATCAGGCTACTTTTGTTCCCTTCCAGGAGATGTTCGACCGGGCACTTCCTTATGCTCCCCCCGAGCATTGGGCAAAGGATGGCGTACACCCCAGCCACTATGGGGCCGCATTGATGGCGGACACATGGCTGCGGGCGGTCCGCGGGTAATTCCGTAGAACTACGAACTCCTTAGAGATGCAGGAAATTCACACATTTTATCAGTTTGCCGATTTTCCTGACTTTGAGAAATGGAAGGACAAACTGCAAAGCGTGGGAGAAGAGCACAGCATCCTTGGCACCCTGATTCTCGCTCCTGAGGGGATCAATGCCACCATCTCCGGCACCCCAGGAGGAGTTGAGCAATTTCTGGCCTTCATTCGGCAGGATGAACGCTTTTCCTCCATCTCCACACGGTCCACTCAATCAGAACGGCCCACATTCTACCGCCTCCGCATAATCACCCGGCCGGAAATTGTCACCCTCGGGGATGCTTCTATTCTCCCATCCAATGGAGTCGGCGAATATGTGGAACCCGAAGACTGGAATGCACTGCTGGACGATCCAGAGGTGGAATTGGTTGATGTGCGCAACGACTATGAGGTCGCCCTGGGCACATTCGATAAGGCGCTCAACCCCGAAACCCAGACCTTTGGGCAGTGGGCGGAATTTGTCCAAAAAAAATGGGGCCAGCAACCCGGCAAAAAAGTGGCCATGTTTTGCACGGGTGGAATCCGTTGCGAAAAAGCATCCGCCCATCTAGTGCAGAATGGGTTTCCCAAGGTCTACCACCTCAAAGGGGGCATTTTAAATTACCTCGAAAAAGTCGATCCCGCAGAGAGCAAGTGGGATGGGGAGTGCTTCGTTTTTGACCACCGGGTATCGGTCAAGCACGGCCTAACTGACGGTTCCGCCAAACTGTGCTTTTCCTGCAGGTGGCCCCTTGATGAGCAGGATCTTTCCTCCGAGCATTATGAGGAGGGCGTCTCCTGCCCGCGTTGCATCTCCAAAATCACACCGGACCGGATGGCCCGTTTGCGGGAGCGGCAAAAACAGGTACAGCTCGCCCGTAAACGAAAAGTCAACCACATCGGGCTGAAAATGCCCGACCGTCAAAAAGACAGCTAATCATGCCCACTCTTGCATCGGAGAAATTTTCGTCCTAGCTTGAAGAGATTTTACTTGAGGTGATCAAAAACGAAGAAGAAAAAACTCCGCTTCGACAGCAGGAGACCGACGATCTCCTGCCCTCCGCATGGAAGAGCGGTTCGCTCAAATACGACGAGCTCAAGCCCCTAAGCGAGGGCGGGACGGCCAAACTCTACATTACCGAGGATCTCAACCTCCACCGGAAAGTGGCCTACAAAACCCTCCATGCCGACCTGCAATCATCGGACATCGAGACCAAGCGTTTTCTGCGGGAAGCCCGAGTAACCGCCAATATTCAGCATCCCGGCACGGTGCCAGTTTATGAACTGGGCAGGGACCGGTCAGGCCAGCTCTTTTTCACAATGAAAAGAGTGGTCGGCAAGGATCTTCGAGAAATCCTCCTCGACCTAAGCCATGAGGTGCCGGATGTCGTCGAGCGCTTCCCCCTCCCCCGCCTGATAGACATTCTTATTCAGGTAACCCAGACCATTGCCTATGCCCACGACATCGGGGTGATTCACCGCGATATCAAGCCGGCCAATATCATTGTGGGAAAATTTGGTGAGGTCTATGTCTTGGACTGGGGATTGGCCAAGGTGATGGGGTCCGCCCAGTTGACCGACGGAGAAGAGGAGGAACTAAGCGAAAAGGACCTCAGTCTCACGAGGAGTGGAATGCACTACGGCACCCCAATGTATATGACTCCGGAAATTGCCCGTGGCCTGAGTGATCTCGATGCAAAATCCGATATCTTTGCTTTGGGCATCCTCCTTTTTGAAGTCCTCACCTTGAAGCCGTTTCTGCAGGGCCAGGACATCACCGACATTAAAAAGAAATTGCTCGAGGAGACTTATCCCTTGCCTAGGGAAGTTGCTCCGGAAAGAAAGATTCCCAAGGACCTGCAGGCTATTTGCATGAAGTCGCTGCACCGCTCGAGGGGTTTGCGGTATGCCAATGCCAACGCCTTACTGGAAGACTTGCAAAATTACCGACACGGCGAGGAAGTTTCGGTCTATTGGTACTCAGGCTGGGAAAGATTTACCCGCTGGAACAACCAAAATGCGTACCTTATTATCTCCGTCTTATCCGCCTTGGCCGGTGCCGGGGTTTATGCCCTGTTCTCTTCCTCGTAGGGAAGTGTATTCTTCATTCACTCGGGAAACAAACTTCCCTTACCCACTTTTTTAGCCCGGCATTCTTTGCAAACGCAACTGTTGCCATGGGGATTTGCACTGGATGAACCCGGGGCGGTTGACTTTAGGAAGTCCGTCTCCTTCTGGGGGAGCATGGCCTTGCTTTGGATCACTTTGGACTGAACAACGGGCGAGGCAGCTGGTTCGGTTTTTTCTTTTACCGGAGCAAGAGGCTCCGGGAGACGGGATACCGATGAGTTTCCTCCGTTGCTGTCATTCAGAGCTTTTTTTTTTGCAAATGGGTTGGTGACTGCATTGCCTGACATGCTCATGTGCCTGACATACTTGGCCGAAAGGGCTTCCGCGAAATTTAAATTGTCAATTTTGGTAACCGCCAGAAGTTTGTCACTGTGCAATTGCCCGACGATGACAAATCCTTCCGCAGATGGATGAAATCGTAGGGCCCTTAGTGATTCGCCCGGGCTTACTGGCACTTTCACCCTTTGTTCTCGATCCATGAGAGTGATTTTCTCGTTAAGTAACTGAAGCTCCGTCGGAAAGGCCAGGGTGGAGTTCTTCTTTGCCCATGCGATCACATCTGCGGTAAATTCTTCGATGGCTTGATTTTTTGCCTCTTCCAACTTGTCTGCCATCGCCGTGGTATCAACTCTCTGGGCACGCACCACATCGTCCTTCGCCTTACTCAAATCACGCTCCAAGGAACGGACTTCACTGCGCAAATCCGCCATATCATCCTCCGCACGGGACACCTCTTTTTCAAGGGCTTCTTTCTCTTCCGCAAGAGATTTGGTCTGGTTCACCATGTCCTCATTTTCGCTTTCCAAACGCTTCTTGAGGTTGAGGTAAAAAGCCTCGTTCTTTTCCAGTTTGTCCACCTTCTTGGCCAAATCCTCCGCACGCTGGGCAACAGAATCATCGATCGAAACAAAAAGACCCACCATTCCGAGTGTGCTCAAACCCGCCAGCACAAATGCAACAATCGCCACAGGGCTAAGGCCGGACTTCTTCACCGATGCACCCTTAAAGGCAGATTGCATGCTGGATACCTTGCTCTGCATTTGCTTGAGTGCTTCCGACTTTTGCTGATCCGCTGAAGTCGCAGACTGCAGGTGCTGCAAGGAGTCCTGCAATTCCCTGCCCATATCAATGACCTTTTTGTTCCCATCGATCAGGCGACCGGAAAGGATACTGGCGACATTGAGGCAAAGCTGACCACCGGCAAATCCATGTTCCCCAATAAATTCAAGCAGTCTCTCGTGGTTCATTCTCCAGAGTACGCACTCACCCACCGCCTGAACTGTGGCTGAGGCAACCCCACCACTGAGGAAGGCCATCTCTCCGAAGGCAGCCCCGGCACCCAAGCTGGCTATCTGTTGATTTCTGCCCTGGTCATCGGCCTTGTAAATACCAACCTGTCCGCTGACCACCATGTAAAGGAACTGTTGCTCATGCCCGTCGGAAACGAGAACCTCATCTGAGGCAAGAACCCACTCACCCCCAAACTTGAGGGCTTCCATTTCCTGCTCACCTATATTCTCACAAAGGCCCTCAGCGGGGAGATCATACCCGGCTTCTTGGACATCTTCTCGGTAGAGCAATTTCATACGATTCCCGAATTTAGGGACGATTGCATTAAAAGGGCAAGTATAGAAAACTGACAGGGAGCATCAATACTTCATCCTCCGTGGCAACATTTCCCGAATTTTTTTAGTCGCCAGTAATTGTACGGCCAGGCAGCAACAAAACCAGCACCGAGGGTGTAGGGCAAAACCTGAAGGGTAATGGATGGTGCCCCCATCATCCCAAAATCGGCGAGGTTCATCGCCAATTCCATTAAGATCATAGAGAGCAGACTCATCCCCACCGCAGTTCTGAATGCATTTTTGGGACCCAACTGCCTCCACAAAATCAGGGTTTCCAGGGCAATGCTCGTCAGAATGCCCATCAGCATGGCCAGCCCCCAGACAAGGAACCAAATCGACTCGGGGATGGAGACCGGGGCATAGGCACGCTCAAAGGCGTGGATTGTACCAAGGTCTCCCACTGCACATCCCAGTAAGCACCAGGCCGTGTTTTTCGCTGATCTCACCGCAATCATATAATTGGTCAGGCAACTGCCATCTGTTGTACTCCGAGAACCTGGTGAATTTGCTCTAAAACCGCACGGACCACAGGCACAGCCACCGAATTACCAAACTGCTGAAAACAAACATTGGAACGGGGGTGCAAACGAAATGTCTTCGTAAAGCCCATCGCTCTCTGGCATTCCACCGGATGCAACCGGCGGACACGCTCGCCCACCAGGTACAAGCCCGTCTTCGCACCGGCACCACCTCCGTAGGCCGAAAGAGTGACCGCATGTCCCTTGGTGCTGTATATGCGCTCACCCTGCCCTCCCTTTCCCAGCGTGCCGACACGCAGGGGGCGGTTTTGCCTCTCCTGCGGAAGATCTTCCCTAATCCGGATATCCGACCGGTCGACCATGAATTCTTCAAGTCGGGAATCTCCTGCGGGCAGTAAAATATCATCCAGGGTCACGACCCGACTGCAAGGAACGGGGAAGGAAAAATCGGAGCTTTTTAAATCATCCCGAAAGCACACAAAAAAGAGCCTCTCCCTTTTCTGCGGCACACCAAACACAGACGCATTAAGGACGGCATGATGGACCGAATATCCCGCTTGTTGGAGTAGATCGAGGGTAACCCGCATGGTGTTGCCCTCGTCGTGCCGGAGGTAGTTGCGGACATTTTCCAGAAGTAAAACCAAAGGCCGGTGGGCCCGGGAAATTCGGATGATCTCAAAGAGGAGGGTCCCCCGGGCATCACGAAAGCCGTGTTGCTTTCCAGAAATACTGAAGGGCTGGCAGGGAAAGCCACCACAGAGAATATCATGAGGTGGAATATCCTCCTCGGAAACTGCGGTAAGATCGCCGATGGGCAGTTCTCCGTAATTCTTCTCATATACCCACTGGGCCTGACGGTCCCAGTCCGATGAAAACACACAGGTGTGACCTGCTCCCTCCAAAGCCTGCCGGAATCCTCCAATCCCGCAAAATAAATCAATGAATTTCATCCCTCGCATCTGTACCTGCTCCCCTCCCAGTCGTTCTTCTCAGGCAAACGGAGGCTTCGGTTTTCTACACATCACAAAGCTGGACAGCCTGGCTGAGTCCTTCATAGGGATCTCCAGTGGGTATGAACTCCTGCCCCACATAGCCCTGGTATCCAATTTCCAATAATGCCTTCATAATGGGAGGATAATTGAGTTCCTGGGAAGGCCCAAGCTCACCGCGACCTGGGTTTCCCGCAGTGTGAATATGCCCGATCATCTCGCCGCACTGGTGGATTCTGCGAATCACATCTCCGTCCATAATTTGCACATGGTAGACATCGAAAAGTAACTTGACCCGCGGAGACCCCACCGCGTTGAGAATATCCATGCAATAATCCACATGGTCTCCCTGATACCCCGGATGCCCTTTGTCGGGATGGTCCCCCACGCGACTATTCAGCATTTCCAAACATACAGTCACTCCTTTTTTCTCCGCATAAGCGGCAATTTTCTTCAATCCTTCCACGCAGTTTCGGGCCCCTTCCGCTCGGGAAAAGTTTTCTGAAAAGCCGGTAAATGCAATGACATTTGGGCAGCCAAAATCAGCCGAATGATCCACGGCTTTACGGGTAACCTCGGATAACCAGGAATGGTATTCCGGGTTATTGAAGCCTTTGATAAAGGGTGGCCCATCCACTTCAATCGGCGAGATGGCGCAGGTAAGCCCATAGCTTCGAAGAGTTTTCCAATGGTCCGCCCCCACCAACTCTACACTTTTGCAACCCAGCTCCCTCGCCACCCGACAGGTTTCCTCCAAAGTCCAATGATTGGCAAAGCACCAGGATACCACAGACTGCTTGATTCTTCCTTTTAGGTGAGTTGCCCGAGTGCCCCGCGGTTGGGCATGAGCTTGATTGGCAAGCCCCCCGAGGGTAACCGCACCGGCAAACCCGGAAATCGTGTTCTTCAGCAGCCCGCGGCGGGATATCCCGGTACTTGGTAAAGATTCTTTCTCTTTCATCATAAATCTTCATCATCCACCATCCTTGCGGTGGCAACCATCAAAGAATCTTAAATTAGTAAAGGGAAGCCTTAGCGCTTCCCAAAAACCATCGATATGAGCAAGCCAACAAAAGAACCGATCGCATCCATCGCCACATCCCAAACTTCAGGAGAACGCCCCTTGGCCCACCAGTCCTGCCAGCACTCATCGACAATTCCAAAGCAGGCACAAAAGGCAAACAATGCCCAGGGAAACCCCGCACTACCCCGGCCAAAACCACCCCAAGCCAGGATTCCCATCAACGCATATTCGATCAGATGCATGACTTTATCAGACAGCTCCACGCCAGTGTCAGGAATTTCCTTGGGTGACAAACTGGAAAGATAGAGAACCAGGGCACAATAGAGAACAAAACCGATCTTCCACTTAAGCATAGACTATTTTTCAGCCAAATCAGCACCACAGGCAAGCAAGTAAGTTCGCCCCTTATATTCAAGCCGCCCTTGGCAGGAACTTGACATTATCGGTCCACAACCCCACCTTGAATGGGTGGAGTTTGTAACCTTAAGCATTGGGATTATCGGACTGGGTATGGCCGCTTTATCGGCTTTTCTTTTCCGTCTCATGCAAGGCTACAAACAGGAAGCCACCCAGTCACTACTTGCCCTCAACGAGAAGGTGGAAGAGTACGCAGCCGCACGCAAGGAACTGGAAATGATCAGGCAAAGCCAGACCCACTCCACCGCCTTGGAGAAAGAACTGAGGGAACAAATTCTCAAGTCGGAAACCGACAATGCCCGGCAAAAATCTCAAATTGATGAGCTGCAGAGAAGGCTGAAGGATCAACTGGCCGAGCAGGAGAAGTCGGCCCTTCTGCTTCAGGAAAGGTTTGAAAACCTTGCAAACAAGATCTTTGAGCAAAAATCGGCCAAGTTTTCGGAACTCAACCAGGAGAAGCTCAAGGTCGTTCTTCAACCCCTCGACAAAGACATCCGTGAGTTCCGCAAAAAAGTGGAGGAAATTCACGAAAAAGACTCCCACCAGCATGTGGCTCTGCGGGAATTTGTATCTGGTCTGCAAAAGGCACAAACCCAGTTAAGCGAAGACGCCCGCAACCTTACTCAGGCCCTTAAAGGTGACTCCAAAAAGCAAGGGGACTGGGGGGAATTTATTTTGGAGCGCGCCCTCGAGGCTTCCGGTCTCACCAAAGACCAGGAATTTTCCATGCAGTCCAGCTTCGATGGCAAAAGGCCGGATGCGATCATTCACCTTCCGGGGGAGAGGCAGTTGATCATCGATGCCAAAGTTTCCCTCACTGCTTACGAACGTTCTATCTCCGCTGAAAATGAGGACGACCGCAAACAGGCACGCAAAGAGCATCTCCAATCCGTGCGCAAGCACATCGATGAACTTTCCAACAAGGACTACTCGTCCATTGAGGAACTGACCTGTCCAGATTTTACCCTGCTCTTCATTCCGGTGGAACCCGCATTTGGTGCGGCACTGGCAGAGGACCCCGAGCTTTATCAGTATGCATTTGACCGCAAGATCGCCCTCATCACCGCATCCACTTTGATGGCTACCATAAAGACGGTGGCAAATTTATGGAAATTGGAAAAGCAGAACAAGCACGCTCAGGACATTGCCAAGCGGGCGGGCTTGCTTTTCGACAAATTCACCGGTTTTCTCTCCAATTTGGAAGAAGTGGGTAAATCTTTGGGCAAAGCGGTGGGTGCACATGAGCGGGCAGTCGGACAGTTGTCGACAGGCCCAGGAAACCTAATCGGACAGGCGGAAAAGCTCAAAGCTATGGGTATCCGCTCGAAAAAGGAAATTCCCTCTTCTTTTCTCGAAAGCCAAGAAAATGGGGAAGCTGAAGACCAGTCCGAGATTGCATTTGATCGCGATGAAAGTGAACGAGAGTCCGCATAATCCTGAAAGTTAACCAGACCAGTCTATTCTTTTTTTCGGTTTTTCTCTTTCGCTTACCGTGGTGCACACACTTATCCAGGCAGTGATGAAAGAACTCGTTCCTGTAATCCTGTTATTGCCTTTAACCATCCTCACTGGACGGTTGAACGCTGAAGAGACGCTAGACCCTTTTGCCGAATTAGCCGCTGAAATCAAGCCGGCAGTGGTGACCATTTCGACCACGGACCGACGGGGTTCACCCTGGGGCGTAGGTACTGGGTTTATCGTGGATAAGGGGGGTATTATTGCCACCAACTTTCATGTAATCGGGGAGCACCGGGAGTTTACCGTGGAACTCGCAGATGGCACCATTTGCGAACCTACGGAAATCCTCGGTCTGGACCGTAGTCTCGACCTCGCCCTCTTTCGGATTGACCAAACAGGTCTGCCCACCCTCCCGCTTGGTGACTCCTCGAAAATCAAACCCGGACAGGAGGTACTATCTGTGGGCAACCCTCTCGGCTATGGACTTAGTGTTAGCCGTGGAGTGATCGCAGCAGTGAGGGAATTGGAACTCGGGGATGGCCGGCCAATGGTTCAGGTGGCCATCCCGATCGAGGCAGGAAGCAGCGGCAGCCCCATTGTCAACCGCGATGGAGAGGTTTTGGGTATTTTGACCATTAAGTCAGGAGGAGCCATTGGGTTTGGTGTGCCGGTTAACGCCCTCCGCCCCCTGCTCACGGATACCCAGACCATCCCCGCAGAGAAATGGTTTACCGTGGGCATGCTTGACAAGGATGAATGGGGACGACCGCTCGGCGGCAACTGGCGTCAGCGGGCTGGAAAGATCCGTGCCTCGGGCATGGGCAAGGGCTTTGGAGGGCGGATGCTTTGTCTCAGCAAGGACACCAATTACTCGCCTCCATTTGACCTAGAGGTAGAGGTAAAATTGGAAGATGAAAGCGGAGCCGCAGGGCTGGTTTTTGCCTCCGATGGCATGGATAGGCACTACGGCTTTTACCCCACCAACCGCTCGCTTCGACTGACCTGCTTTAATGGACCCCAGGTTTTTGACTGGAATATCCTACATACCATATCCTCTCCTCATTATCGACCTGATGAATGGAACCTCCTGAGTGTGCGTTTTGAACAGGGCGGTTTTATCCGGTGCCTGGTGAACGATCAAGTGGTCATTGAGAAAGCCGATTTCACCCTCAATGAAGGCTGGGTGGGCCTCTGCAAATTTCGTGAACCCGGTGCAGAATTCCGCAATTTCCGCATCTCACCGAGACTCCCGCCAGGTAGCATTCCCAGTGAGGTAAGGGAGCGGGCTTTTGAGCTATCCCAGACCCTTGAACTGCAGGAAAGCCTCTCCCAGAGCGAACTGGAGGAATTTTCCCTGCTTGGCCCTTCGGCCCAGCAGGCACTTCTGGAGCGGGCGGCAGAACTGGAGGCCGCCACCACCCGACTGCGTATTTCTGCCGAAAAGGTCAGAATCTCTCAAATCATTCTCGAATTAACCAAGTCCCTCAGCCCTTCTACGGATCAACACTCCAGTGATCTCCTGCACGCCGCCCTGCTTGTGGCCAAGCTGGACAATCCCGATTTTCTGCCCCAGCAATACAGCGATCGCATCGATCGCCTTGCCCAGCGCATAGCAGGTCATTTCCCCTCCTCCGCCAATCAACTGGAAAAGCTGGACATTCTTATCCATCAGTTATTTGTCCAGCAAGGCTACCACGGGAGCACGCTTGATTTTCACCATCGGGCCAACAGTTACCTCAACGAAGTGATTGATGACCGCGAGGGCCTCCCCATCACTCTCTGCCTGTTGCTGATGGAACTCGGTAAACGCATCGACCTGCCCATCCGCGGACTGGCCACTCCGGGCCACTTTCTCGCCCTCTATCAGGAACCCGGTCAGCCTTTGCAAGAGGCGGTCATCATCGATGCCTTTTCCGGCCAGAAAATTTCCCGCCAGCAAGCAGGTGAGCTCACCGGCGGAAGATTACGGGATACCGATTTCACTGCCGCCAGTGATCTTGAAATCATCTCCCGCATCCTGGGCAATCTCATCCGCTCCGCCCAATGGGACCGGGATACGCTTGCCATTCTCCGCTACCTCGATGCCCTCCTCGCCATCAATCCCACGGACAACTACCACCGCACCCTCAGAGCAATGACACTCTACGGTGAGGGCCGTTTCGATGAAGCCCTTACCGATATCACATTGATCATCGGCGAAAACCGCGAGGACCCCGAAAATGCTCCCCTCCTTGAAATTGAGCGGCGCTTACTCCAGGATCATCGACCCGAATTCTAAAGATGAGGAATCGAGCACTTCCCGGTTAATCTTTCCCATCGCCCCACCCCATTCTCAGCAAGGCCTCCCGAACGCCGGCGAGGTCCTCATCCTCTAACGCTAATTTCTTAAAACTCGGATCTCGCTTCACTGCCTCTTTTAAAAAGTCCAGGCACTCCCCCGGACTACCAAGTTGGCAGGCATAACAGGCAAGGTTATATCGAATGGTGGCATCGTTGTAATGATGCACCAGGCCCTCGAGCAGGATTTTTCGGGCAAGCTGAATCGACTGGCCTCGACGGGTGGCGTAGGCATCCGCAACCCACCACTCCGCATCCTCTGGAAACTCCATTCTTAAACCGTGAGCAAGGTCACGCATATCTTCCCACTGCTCCCGGTTTTGCCGGATATTCATCAGCATTGCCCGGCGCCGTTTTCCCCAGGGTAATTCTTCCGGCAATGCACTCAGCTCAATCTCTGCTTCACTCAGCATACCGAGCTCAAAATATCCACTCGCTCGCGACCAGTGCACTTTCGGTTTAAGCTGATGTGGAGGTGAGGGTTGATCGTCCGCGCTCATCTTCTTTTTTCCGCACGATTCATCGGTTGATGAAAAGAATTCAGTCTTTCCTGGAGGACCACCATGATGCAAGCACACTGCCAACCAGGCAATGGATAATGGCACTAAGGGCACAGGGAGCCGGTGTCATTGTCATGTGGGGAAAATGCTTCGCCGCCAAGGCCGTGCCTAAACCTGAATTCTGCATACCCACCTCAATGGAAAGTGTCTGCCTCTCGATCCGTTCTCTGCCCATCAAATAAGCACCGCTATATCCACCTAAGAACCCTCCAAGATGCAGCAATAAGGTGGCCGCCAGCAAAACCCACCCGTGCTCCATAATTAAATCCCGTTTAGCAGCGAGTACAAAGCCGACGATCAAAAGAATAAAGACCACCGAGACCAAAGGTGAAAAGGAGGAGATAAAACCGGCCGACTTACGGAAGCAAAAATTCCACGCGACCCCAATGGTCAAAGGCAATACCACTACCACAAGGATACTTGAGAACAAGGACCAAGGGTCGATCGGCACATAGTGCCCGGCATAAAAATAGGTCAACCATGGTGTCGCGAGTACCGCCACTAGGGTCGAACAAAGAGTCAAACTTACCGACAAGGCCACCTTTCCTCCTGCTAAAAAGACCACCACATTGGAGGCCGTTCCCCCAGGACAGCTCGCCACCAGAATGAGCCCTACCGCCATCTCGGGAGGTAAAGAAAGGAGCTTGGACAAAAAGGCACTCCAGCCGGGCATAATTAAAAACTGCAGGCCAACACCCAGACCGATCACACAAGGTGCCTTCCACACTCTTTTGAAATCCTCGGCTGTCAGGGTCATGCCCATACCCAACATAATCAAGCCAAGGCCCCAGCTTATGGCACTGGCACCATACCAAAGAAATGCGGGCGGGTGCACGATTGCCAAGATAGCGATCAGAATGGACCAAATCGGGAAACCTTGAGTCAGCCAGGAAACTACTCTCTGCATGGAGTAATACTAGATTCGATATTCTTTAAAAACTTAAGAAACCTGCGTTTCAGTTGCTCAACTCCCAAAACTCAACTTCCCCCCATTGATGCCCCCAACCCTGGAAACGAGGAGTGAGCCGAAAATAACGGGCACGGACGGAACGCAAGTCCATCTCCACCCAAGTTCCTCTCTCCCGCACAGAAATAATGTTACCGTATCGGTTAAACAAAGAATAATCCTCCCCATTCAAGCTGACTTCCACATCGATGGTCTTTAGCTCATCATCCCGGGCAAATGCCTGAAAAAACACCCTTATTGCCCCGATCTTTTTCGCTTCCCCTAAATCAAAGGTTAGGGCTGGGTCTTTTTGGTACCACGCGGTCCACGAAGAACGCCAGCCATCATCCGGCAGCTTGCCGTCAAGCAAACGGCCGAGACCGTAACGGGCTTTATCCATCGTGGGCAGTACAGAAGCGGAAATATCCTCGACTTGGGTTAACTTGAGAGAACGCTGAGGGTCAGGAGTCGGGGAAGCCTGTGCCAAAAGTATGGCGGTACTCAGAATGAAAAAGGGGACAAACTGCAATACACGATAAAACATCTATTCTTTTTTTCTTTTTCCTGATCAACAGGCAAGGAAGTAAAAAGATCTATCATAAATTTGTGGTTTTTGGGGTCCACTGACTGCAGTAAACACCTGACTTATACCCTGTCTTAAAATGCTCAGAAATTTTTCGTTTTCTTCGATAAACCTCCTTAAAAAGAAAGCTTGCGTTCAATTTGGCTAAGAAAAATACATTCTTGGCACCGGGCTCTAGTGAATAGTCGTTGGTAGAAGGGTGGCTATGTTTACAGAGGACTCCTAAATTGCTTGTAGCACAAAGTAAAATGGCTAGCTTCATAGGAGACAATGAACAGGTCCATAGCTATTTTGCTTTTTATTGCCTCCATATCTGTGGGAGGAATTGTCAGTTTTGCTCAAGTTCACCCTAAGGAGATCCTCGGCAGAAAAGTTTTCGATTCGTTTCGTAAAAATGACTTCCGTTCTTTCTACATGTCATCGATTTTTTCAATCGAAGAGGATGTCTTCAGAAACCTTCTCTTTAATATTAAAAATGAGGGACTCAGGCAGGAACTCCTTGTCCATCACCGATCCCCCTTCCCCCCACAATCAACTCCACAGCAAATGTGGGAAATTGCCTTTGCCCACACCTGGCGAGACCAGTGGCGTCACCTCGCACATCACTCGCCCAAACAAGTGATGCTTCAATCTTTTTCCCCCATCTTGCAGGACGCCAAAGAGAATGGCATTCAATGGGAAAGCACGGAGCTTTTGGCCATAGAAGTTCTCTTAAATGTTAAGTGGGACAGAGGAAAGTTTGAGGTCGACCGAGACCCACTTCCTGGCGAAAACCTCCTCGATTCTCACACCCTCTATCTCGACCGCAAGCTCACCTATCGGCTAAAACTGGATCAATCTACCCACGGTTGTGCCTTGATGATCGGCTATGCACCAGAGGACTCCGAACAAATCTACAGCAAAGGCATACTTGGTAACGGATCGGGCCAGGCTGACATTCTCGCCCGCTTCACCACCCAGTTTCCGGATCGCCTCTATTATTTTTGTCCTGATGAAGAAGGTGCTGGCGGGCCTATCCTGATCAGAGATTATGACTCACCTGACAAACCCAACCAGCGGTCCAACATTTTACTTACATTCTCTTACGGCCAGCCCCATCGTGCTTATCAAATTTTATTACGAAATGTTCTCAGCACTCCATCCGGGGAAGTTTTTTGTGAACGCCCGGAGTGGTTGGGGGAAGTCCGCCTCCCTCGCGGGCTTAATTTCCCTGACTAAAAACAACTACTGCCGAAGGACTTCGATAAGTTCTCCCTTCTTATATCTTACCGCCTTGGTTAATTTACCTGTATTATCCCAGGCTCGCATCATTCCATTGGCTTTATTGTCAAACCACTGACCTTCTTCTTTCAAGATTCCACTGGGGTACCAAAAACGCTCCATCCCATCTTTCTTTCCTTTAAGGAAATGAGCTTCCGCTCTTGGCTTCCCGTCTTCAAATTCCTCAACCGCTCTACCGGTAAAGGGCTCGAACTCGACATCATGGTGCCAAAGATTGGTTATTTTATCACGAACAAGAGAGGATCCATCGACTGTCCTCACCTTTAGGCCAAGGCGGACATTTTCCCACCTCAGTACTTCCACATCTGTTTCCAGTTCCCGGATACGCTCGCGACGCGAGAGAGCAGACTCCCCTCGCTGTGCAGAGGCGGGCTCGGGTTGATCCTCCTCGCACCCGCAAATCAACAATGTGCAGAACATCACTGAGATTGTAGTAATTCTCATTTCCCACCGATAATTCCCAAACTCCAGCACCGCAAGCCGGTAAAATCACATCTTGGAGCCTAGTTGTCTTTCTTTTTACTTTCTACTCTTTGGATACCTCCAATAAGCACCGAGTAGCCAACCCACTCCAAGTAAGCCAAGAAAACCCCAAATAAAATACTTATCCGTATTGCCATGATAAAACATCATCCCAACCAGCGATAAGCAGCAAACTCCGCAAATTAATCTGAACCAAAAGCCAAACCACTTTTTCATTCAGGAGGAATATTCCAAATTTAAATAATGACAATTTTTATCCGCTAACAAAACTGTGTTTTGAGCATGGAAAGAGTACTTTTCCTTTCCTTGCCCTTGACCATGTGCTTGCTTGTATTCCATCGCATAGGTTACAAACCCTAATTTACTTCTGATTTATACCTATAGTTTTGTTCTTCCTACTCATCGAACACATCACATAACCAAAGGGTACCGGGGAATTAACAGCAGTAGAAGCTGGTATCTACCTCAAGTGTTTAGCGATCCTTGGAGCAAAGGAGGCGGTGATGAGCATGAACCAGATGGAGTCGTTGTCAGATAAGATGGGGGTGGTTGAACTTCCCTTTGAGGTGCGGGCTTAATCGTACATCTTGACGAGCATAGGTTCGTCCATTTAGATCGGGGGTATGAGAATATTAATTCCTCTCGTTCTGCTTACTTGCTTCTCTTCGTTATTATTCGGAGCTGAAGTTGAGTCTTTTGACTTTGCCCCAAACGATAATGATTAGAAATATTTATCATCACTAAAAATCTATTACACAGGATGCATATCAATTTTTTATTTCCCCTAATTTTAATCGGGATAATATTTTCTAGCATGGGTTGTAAATATCATGCGAATGTTGATGAATTCATTATTTCTAAGCAGCCACCAGTGATTTACGCTGGTCCATCAAACAAAGAAGAATTTGTAAGAGGTTTTTTTCCTGATGCTATTGAAATTAGAATAAATCCTGATGTAGATAGGAAAAGGACGCAGTTTGGACTCGATGAAGGATTTTATCCACATGAACTTGCGTTGAAATTAATCCAAGGGGATGTTGTACTTTTCATAAAAGTTGACAAGTCAGGCACTCCCGAGGTTATTAGCGAGTTTTCCTACAACCAAGATGAATTTCTAGCCGCCTCATTAAAAATTGTTGCTGACACAAGATATGAAGTTACCGAAGAAGAAAAATTCTACTTCATTACAATCGAGTACAAAAATCGGTACCCTTTTGATTACCTAAGTTCATATGGGACATTGGAGGAAGTAACCTTTAACCATGCCAAAGAATAAACCTAGGATCAGATGATTGGATGCTAAAATTGACTGTATTACTTGGATTCCTAAGTATTCTTTTCGTAGTTAAGTCTCCAGCTGGAAACAATCCTCCATTTTTATACCATTGGATGTTCAAGGGAGGCTAAATTTCTAAACACTCTCAATTGACCTAAAAGACTTTTTGAGCGAGGTGTAGTGTTCAAACAAATCAACTCAAACCGAAGAACAATCACTGGAATAATCTTGTTATAAATATTTACATATTAAGGTTCTACTAAAACCGATAACCGCCCTTTTGGGCATCTGTTTATGGATTGGTTGGAGTATTGAGGCGTTCGGATTTGCAGGCAAATAAAGAGAGCCGGGAATCGGATTCGAACCGACGACCCACGCATTACGAATGCGTCCATATCTCCTATTACTAAGTGATCTTTAGGCGTTTAGTGGCAGTTTGGTGGCAATTTAATTATCTATCGTACCCCAGGAGTAACTCGGTAACGATCGATGTTTGGAGTCCTAGGAGTTTGAAGAGGAACATATTGTGAAGGAGGTGGCCAATTTGGAGCAGCAGGTGCTTGTATAGCTCTTTGCTGAGGAGTAACCTGTGGCTGAATGATAATTAGCCCTTGTGACCTCTGCGGAACTTGAGAAACTCCTTGCAACTGATTCGGGTCGATTTCCACGGCATCGAATAATTCCCGATCCACCAAGAGCTTAATATTTCCGTTTCTATGTTTAAAGATTACAACATCTTCTAAATTCATAATAAGTGAGAATGAAGGGTTAAAATTATCCAATTTGAAGATGTGATTGCTATCGACTTCTAGCAGTCGTGCTGAGTTAGTCTCCAGCTTATCAGTAACACTTCCAGCATAAATAATTTGGTAGCCAACCATTCTGGACAGTTGTCGTGCAGTTGATCCAAGAAGATGGTGACTGGAGGTAATAATTAAGATTAACCAAAGAAACGATAAAGATACTTTCATTTATTATGCTTCAGATTGTATTTGGGAAATTGCAACTAATTTAAAAATCTTTAGCAAGTCCATGCATGAAATACATGCATGAAATTTAAAAAAGATGATTTCTTCCTGACTTGCATGAGCGACAATTTTGTTTTGCTCAGCAAGAGGAGTGTAAACCATGGATTTGAGGTAGCTGTTGACATCCCCGTTCATGATTTTTTGCAATGTTTCACGATAGGTTTGGTCAATCGTGCGGGACTCACGAGTGGTTTGTAACCAGTTGACGATCAACTTAACGCTGAGGTCGGAGTGAGTACTCGGTTTCCTTGTGAGCCATACGACATTTCTATTTTTTGCTCCAGCGGATACGAAAGGTGGCGTATTTACTGGGCTTCAGTCCTATTTGTAACACTACTTACATAGTGTGACACCCCAATTCATTGTTTTCGTAAAAGGGGTATAAAAGTGCGTTGCAGGAGCCTTTTGGAAAAGATTGCTTCGCATAGTTCTCAATAACAACCACAGATGAAGTTCTTGTGTTCTTATTATTTTCTACAATGTGTACGGAATCTTTGACCGGGTTAATTCGGGCGTCTAAATTATAAGATTATGGGGAAATTATTAGACAAAGATTGGCGGTTTCCTAATGAGGATTCATTAGACCGCATAACTGATGCTTTACTTTGGGAACTAAGCCGTACGGTCTACAATGAATGTTCCGAGTTTAGGGAAAGTGTTGGTGGCAAGGCATGGCCTATGTCCGTAAAGCAATGGCCCAACGAGTCTTATTATACAAGGAAGCGAAAGCTTGCGGAGTTTTCATACTCAATGTTTTCGGAACCGGTAAACTTATGGACAATTCGTAAGCCTGATGTACTTGCCCGGTTGATCTCCAATTTGAGAGCAAAGCCGCCCTTAAATGAGGATAAAACTATTGTAGGTGTTGTTGGTGAATCTCCCTCACTCGCGATGAGCGAGTCCCTGGGTTATGGCACAATCAAGATGTATGTTGATTTAAGAAGTCCAACGCCAAAGCTCATCAAAGACTTTGAAAAGACGGTAAAACAGGAACGGCTAAAACACATGCCAGATATATGTGATCGTTTTGGAAACCTAAAAAAAGGCAAGGGGTTAGTGAAATCAAGAGATGGTGTTGAAGAATTGTTGAAGAGTGCCGCTGTACTCCTTAATTCCTTGGGAATATACAGAATTTACCAAAATTCACAGAAATCAGTCGCTCGCACCCTCGACTTCATGACGGAAAACAAACTCAAACTGGTAGACGAGAAAACCATCCGGCAGAAAATAAAATTGGTAAAAACATCTCTTAAATCTATTTCGGAAGCCTACACATTTTCGGGGTAGTAAACATTTTCTTAGTGCCCCCGATGACATCCATGACCGCCAGTTCAAAAATGGGGTTATGGATAACAATACCTTCAATGAACTTAATAAGATAACGCATGCTCCAATCTGGGTAAGATTGCCGAGACAGGGCACAAGATGCCCACATACAGGGCTTAGCCGAGCGGTGATGCACCGATTGGTCGCACCCTGCAAGGAAAACGATTATTCTCCGCAGGTTGAGTCCAAACTTCTTCTTCAGAAAGGAAAGATCCGAGGCGTGAGACTCGTAAATTTCAAAAGTCTGATCAGCTATTTGGCAAGCTTTGGGGAGGTGGAGTCGTGAAGACCTTAGCATCTAAATATCTTAATTCGGAAGTATCACGCTTTAATTCAGTAATGGCAACTTCCCCTAGTGGTACCCTGACTGTGGGTCAGGTTATTCAAGAAATCAAAACGGGTGCTCATCAGAAAAAAATCGACCAGCTAAGATCTCTTGGCCGTAGCCCCGAAAGACAACAAGAAGTTAAGAGATCGATGGTCGCAGTCAGCCCATCGGGGGTAATGCATGAGCGAAGTCTAGTAAAACATATCGGACTCATTCAGGTTGATTTTGACGATGTGCTAGATCCTCTGGGGCACAAGAAATCACTTTTTAGTGATGAGCACATCCTCATGGCTTGTATAAGTCCCCGCGGGAATGGCGTAAAAGCATTGGCAGCAATCAATCCAGATAATCATCAAGCAGCCAAAGATGAAATGATCGCATACTTCAAGAAGGCATACCCTTTCCAAGAAATTGACACCAGTCCCTCAAGCAAAAATGCATTAATGATCATACCATCGGATGACTCAATCATGGTTAAGGAAGGAAATTACCCACTCAAGGTTTTTATGGGGAACGTAGTTTCAGTATCAATACCTGAGTCCCAGAGGCTAGTCGCAGACACAGGTATTCAGTTACAGACACAGAGCTCAGACACAGATTTTTCTGAGACTCAGACTGTGCCCTCTAACTATGCCTATGCTGATAAACCTAAAAACCCCTTTAAACAAGCCGCTGAACGAGCACAACTACTTCCGATTTGTATGGAAAGGAAAGAGGCATTCATCAAAAAACACCCCGAGATGAAACAACTTTGGAAAATACATATTGAGCGAGGATTAGAAATAGAGTTCTCCAAACGCAATGAAACCTTAGTTAAACTAATCGCTCGTTGCTTTCACAGGTTGAGTAATCATCAAATATTATTCTTTGCTGAGGCATATTACGAGATCTACAAACCATTCTTTAAAGACTCGCTAGAGCAACATATGAAAGAGGCCAAAGCTATGTTAAAGGCTGTCCAAATGTCATATTTGCAAGATTTCCAAGATGAACAATGCATGTATCAATCACTTCCTGAAGATATCCAGAACATATACAGAATCTGCAGAGACCTTGCCTTACATCCTGATAAATTGCCAATACCTTACTTTGTACTTTCAGGGAACGAGTTGGGGAAACGAATTGCCGTTTCTAGAAATATTGCGGCCCATCAATTGAATTGCCTATGCTCAATAGGGATTATTTCTCTAATGGAAAAAGGAGAGGCTTGGGCAAACGGAAAGACCCGCAAAGCCAACATTTGGAAGTGGGAACTACCACTCCCGTGAAATTGTATTTTTATATCAGTTTTTAGTACTAAGCTATGTTTGACATCATTGATTAAAATAATTTCATAACATGAATGCACATTAAGCGAACCCTACTCACTGCATCTCTTCTTTTCATTTACACCTTCGCATTTGCTTATCCCTCAGCATGGCAAGCAAACACGAGTTACGACAAGGGAGACTTGGTTATATGGGACGGTGTCAGCTACATCGCTATTGCCGATGTACCAAACACTCTATCTTCAACCCCAGACTCTTCCTCAAACTACTGGGCTGATTTACTCTCAACTGCTCCAGGTAATGAATCCTCTGACCCTCCATCTTCTGAGCCATCAACAGAACTAGATACGGAAAACTTGGTGAACTTTCGCCATGGGTTTAAGCATTTGGATCAAAGTGGGGCCAGTGATTACTTGATCGAGCAGCCAGGTATCAAGAAATATTCAGAGTGGCAAAATCCACCTGTCACCTACTATGGCCCATCTGCCAATGATCAACTAAGCACTCTTACTTACAAATACTCCTTTGATGGATCCGTCTCACAAGCCAAGGTAAGAATCAGCCTGTCGGTTTGGAACTTTAATGTAAGTGGTGCCTATGGCTCTGGTACTGGCGAAGCATCCGCATGGGCATCTAAGGATGGATCCAATTGGGTCAACCTGATCGATCTGCCCACGCCCACCACATCGTTCAGCGATGGAAAAACATTTGAGGACATGCTCCCATCCTCTGTATTAGGGGCTAGTAATCTCTATTTACAGATACGCATGAAAGTTTCTGGAGCCCCCAACTCCTCATACACCACCGCACAATTTGGACGCTCAGATGCAAACGCCAACAAAGACATCTTCTATTTGGATGCCAACTATTCTGCTAATTCACAAGTAACTGAGATTATTTCTTTTGATAACATAGAAAACCCCGAAGAAGCTTTTGAGCTCACTGGCGGGGCCAGTTTGAAATTTGGCGATCCTTTAGTCGATCAAACTTCATCCTTTCGGATTCAGGCCAATAAGAATGATCATTGGCAAGATAAGAGCATCGCAACTTTTAAACAAAGCTTCGATCTATCCGATTTCGAGATGAATTTTAATATGCATTTCTACGACTCCTATTCAGCCGGCGGAGGTGATTTTTTATGGGTGTCACTGGTGAATCCTACAGATGAAGATATTTCGGTCCACATTGCATTCTACTCTTGGTACACAGGTCAGAGTTCAAATGCAGCACGAGTTATATTAAGAAAGTCAACTAATGGAACATTTGAAGAAGTCTGGGCAAATGATGTAAAAAGCCTCCTAGGTATTAATACCTTTTCCAAAGTCGGATTAACTCATTCCCCCTATGCGGTAAATATTCTTTATAATTCAGGAGTCCTCTCTTTAAAAATCAACGATCTTTCTGTTTTTACTCAAGAGATTGATCTAAATGATTTGGGTGTGTTGGATTCTGAAGGCAAAGCAAAAATTGCATTCCGTGGACATACTGGAGCTGCCCGAGAATTTCATGATGTTAGCAACTGGACATTGACGCTAAACAAATCCTCCAATGATTCTGATAATAAGGTCTCCCCCTGGTTTGTTCAGACAAATAAGTCTTCTCTTACTGATATCCACGCACCTTCCGATGAAGAGTTTATAATTGCTGGTGGACTCTACGCCAGTAGTTATGACTCAAGTTCAAATGAATTATGGTCATTTTCCTCTGCAAATGGAGGCATATCGGCTTTGTCTTCAGATCAAGCAGGTAATCTTTATTTAAGCGGACATATAAGCTCTGATCAAAATTGGGGCGGCATCGCTATATCACACAACTATGAAACAGACCCTTTTGTTGGTAAAATGAACTCTTCTGGAGATTGGCAATGGGTTAGACCTATTTCTACATCAGCATGGAGTTCTGCTCACGATATTTGTACTGATGATGATGGTAATACATACATCACAGGTTATGTTTACAGTACGCCAAAGGTTGGAAATGATACTGTAGGAGGGAAAGGTTGGTACGATGCCTTTCTTGCAAAGATTGATAAAGATGGAAATTGGCAATGGGCAGTGTCTGCTGGCAGTGGTTCTGGTGATTTTGGATTTGCTGTAACCTTGGATTCCACAGGAAATGTTTACTGGGCAGGCGACTTTAGGAATACAGTAAGCTTCGGTAGTACTACCCTTACTTCTAGAGGCGGTGGTGATGTAAATGGAGGAGGAGAAATATTCATTGCCAAACTTGATAGTTCAGGAAATTTCCTTTGGGCCAAAAGGGCAGGCAGTGCTAATGAAAATTCACTCAGGGAAAGGCCTACCAACTTAGTCACGGATGCTCAGGACAATGTTTATTTGAGTGGTTACATATCTGGAGATAGTGATTTTGGTGACCTTTCTGTAGACTCCCGTGGTGGGCAGGATGGCTTTCTCGCAAAGTTAAACCCTTCAGGCGATTGGCAATGGGTACGAATTGTCGGAGGTAGTGGAGATGAATCCATTTCGGCCCTAGAATATTTAAACGATAACACATTGGTTGTAGCTGGTTCATTCTCTAACAACATTACATTGAGCAATGGAACTGCCTTATCTCCCTCTGCTAACTCAGACTCTTATATTTTAACATACAATACTTCTGGAGAGCTATTGGATTTCGATACACTTAATAATTCCGGTTCCATCAATATTTCTTCAAGCACTGTAAATTCTGATGGTAATATAATCTTTGGTGGCACCTTTACTGGCGATTTCAACTACGCCAATCAAACGCATCAATCTGCCAATTCTGGTGCAGATAAATCTGTCTTTGCTCTATTCTATCCTCTTCAAGGTGAAACCATCGATCTGACTAGCGGGCTTGTTGCATGGTATCCATTTGATGGCAATGCATCCGATATGTCGGGCAATGGAAATGATGGTACGGTGTATGGTGCCAGCCTTGGAGTAGATAGAAATGGGGAAGCGGGCAAAGCCTATGAGTTTGATGGAGTAGATGATTATATTGAAGTAAATTACTCCTCTTCAGTGAACACAGAAAGTTTCACAATATCACTATGGGCTAATCCTTACATCTTGGATGGTCCAGCCAATGCTGCGGAGGGTCATTATATGTCTCCAATTACCTCAAGAGATGACTTCCCCACTCGGGGGTTCCTTATGTACAAAACTCCCTCTGGCAAGTGGAGTATGGGGGTTGGCAATGGAAACTACAGTGGCTGGCAAGGTCTTGTTACCCAAGATGACGCTGTTGCAAAAGATTGGACTCACCTAGCATTCACCTTCGCATCAAATTATTTGACTGGTTACACAAAAGGAATCCCATTCCAATCTATCGAGGCAACTTTATCCTCTAATACAAGCAGGCCTTTAAGAATAGGAGCGGGAACTACTGAGTCTTTATCTCCAAAGTTTTACTTTAACGGTTCCATCGACGATGTCCGCATCTACAATCGTGCTTTGTCCGAGGCAGAGGTACAGGCATTGTATGAATTAGAAAAACCAACCATCGATCTGACCAGCGGGCTGGTTGCGTGGTATCCATTTGATGGAAATGCATCCGATATGTCGGGCAATGGAAATGATGGTACAGTATATGGTGCAACTCTTGGAGAAGACAGAAACGGGGAAGCGGGCAAAGCGTATCAGTTTGATGGGGATGATGACTATATAAAAGTTCCCCATAATAATAAAATTAACTTCAATGTTAGTGACTCTTTTACAATTTCTTTATGGAGTTTGATTCCTACTCCTGAAAAAGAAAGATCAAGTATTTTTGAAAAATGGAGTAGTATTGGATCATATCCATTTAATTTAAGAATAGGGCCAGATTTATTATCACTAGGATTTGGCAACTGGGACGGTTCAAACTCCAAAGGAGCATCAGCTTCTCTTGGTGGTGAGGAAACAAATTTCATTCATATTTCATGTATTAATAGAGCTGGAAAATTCAGTATCAGTATCAATGGTTCCAAGAAATCTGTTAATTATTCTACATGGGGGGATTCAATTAACCATTTGAATAATACACTAAATACTTCGGATTTATATTTTGGGCGAAGGGGTGGCACTTCAGATTTTAATTTCAAAGGCTCAATAGACGATGTCCGCATCTACAATCGTGCTTTGTCCGAGGCAGAGGTACAGGCATTGTATGAATTAGAAAAACCAAAGATCGATCTGACCAGCGGGCTGGTTGCGTGGTATACATTTGATGGCAATGCGTCCGATATGTCGGGCAATGGAAATGATGGTACGGTGTATGGTGCCACCCTCGGAGAAGATAGGAATGGGGAAGTGGGCAAAGCTTATGAGTTTGATGGGGTGGATGATTATATTGAGGTTCTTCACGATCCCTTAATCGATTTTGATGTATCCGAACCACACACCTTAAGTCTTTGGATAAAACTCGAAAATGATAGTCCATCTGGAGCAATCCTAGGCAAATGGTCTAATTCCTATGATCCTTACCCATACTGTCTTAGATTCAGTAGCGATAACTTTGGTATAAGTGCTAATATTTACACTGGTGGTTATCCTCAAAACTCTTCCAATGCATTGGGTACAGGATATGTCACCATTCCTGAACAAATTAATGAACACATACAAATATGTGCTGTTTTCTACCCTGATTTGCTTGAGCTATATACTCAAGGAAAATTGCTCGTTTCAAGGAAAAGTGAATTGATTTCAGACTTCTCATCGAATACACACTCCCTTTTTATTGGTAAATGGGGTGGCCGTTCCGATAGGAATTTCAAAGGCACCATAGACGATGTCCGCATCTACAATCGTGCTTTGTCGGAGGCAGAGGTACAGGCATTGTATGAATTAGAAAAACCAAAGATCGATCTGACCAGCGGGCTGGTTGCGTGGTATCCATTTGATGGAAATGCCTCAGATATGTCGGGCAATGGAAATGATGGTACGGTGGTAAACGGAACTTTGCTTACCGATGATAGGAATGGAGAACCTAACAAGGCATACAAATTTGATGGAGTAGATGATGGAATCGATCTACCTGCTTTATGGGCAGTAGGCAGTGGAGAACTATCAGTTTCATTATGGTTCAAACCTAATGGCGTCATTACAGACTGGATGTATCTGACTTCTAATAAAAGTGATTTCTACAGTAATTTTTTTAGAACTGGTTTTGATCAATCTGGCAAACTCAGGTTATACACCGAAGAAGATGGTGGCAGTTTAGCTCAATTTACAAGCTCTTATGCTTATGATTATCGAAAATGGAATAAAGTAGTTTTCACAAGAAAGGGGAGCGTTGGGAAAATTTTTGTCAATGATCAGCCAGAAGAAACAAAAATTGGTACGACTAAAAGTGGAAACCTTGGACGACAGGGAGACAATTGGTATTTTGGATACGATGGAAACTATGCAGGAACAAATGGTTTCTTCAAAGGTTCGATCGACGATATCCGCATCTACAATCGTGCTTTGTCGGAGGCAGAGGTACAGGCATTGTATGAATTAGAAAAACCAAAGTTTAATATGGCGGAGTGTATGGAGCACTTGCCAACTGGTAGCTTGATTGCCATCCCCGCAGGTACATCTGCACCGTCTGGACTAAGCCTCATACAACAAGCCAACTTAGATTCCTTTGATTGGGTGGAACGGGCACCGGTGAGTGTAACTGATTTTGCTTATGATGGGGTTAGTGTATTGGGAACGGGAATATATTTTCTTTTCGGTGGTGATTATTCAAATACCCCAGAATTAAGAAGTACAAATTTATTTGAGAAATATGATCCAGTTACAGACACATGGGAAAGCCTAACGCCTTCCCCTATATCCCGCTCAGCTGTAGCGAGTGCTTCTACAGGGGGCAAATTTTATGCTATTGGGGGTACTGGGCTTAGTAGTGTTGGAGTTTATGACCTGGAGACGGATTCATGGTCCGAGGGAGTTTCATTGCCAAGCGAAGTAAATCATGCAACTGCCATTGCAGTTAATGGCAGGATATATTTGATTGGTGGTAAGAACTCATCAGGTCAACATTTAGCCCAAGTTCTATGCTTCGATCCATCTACTCAGGAATGGACAGTCAAAGAACCAATGCCTACCGCCAGAAGGGGAGCTAAGCTTGTTTGGTTTATGGACAAGATATGGGTAATTGGAGGTAGATTGGAAGGGCATGCCTCCACTAGCAAAGTTGAGAGTTATGATCCTGTATTAGATGCATGGCAGACGGAAGCCTCTCTAACTTCGTTAAGAGGTTGGCCTGTGGCATGGGTTGCAAATGGAAAGATTTTTGTAGGGGGCGGTTTGACCGCTGCTACTGATGACTGGAACTCACTAACAAGCAGCTTCGAAGCATATGATCCGCAAACAAAGCAATGGTCAGTAGTTGGTAATATTCCAGAAAACAAATACGCAGGTGATGCTGTTGTCTTAGATGATAGTGTTTATTTAATTGCCGGCCAAAGAGGCCCAAATGATTACTCCGACAAAGTATTCTCTGCCAATTTAAAGAAGTTTGATCTTTACCAAGTGACGGGTGGTGTGCCTATAAGTAACTCGGTTGGATCGGGAGCTAGTGAAGTGATAAAAAATCCATCCAAGTATGGTCTATTTACACAGGAGGATATAAACTCCACCCGCGATACCGCGAAAAAAGAGGGTGAGGATATTGGAAAGTCGTTGGGCGAATATTCAGTGATCAATAACCCAACAGGCTATGGACTTGTGTCGAATGAGAACCACTTGTCTATTCTTGCCGAAACCAATGCATCAGCCCGATCAGTTGGTGCAGAGGAGGGTAGAAGTGAGGTCATTAACAACCCAACAGGCTATGGACTTGTATCGAGTGAGAA
Organism: Opitutales bacterium; assembly: GCA_038152995.1. Classification (GTDB taxonomy): domain Bacteria; phylum Verrucomicrobiota; class Verrucomicrobiia; order Opitutales; family Seribacteraceae; genus Chordibacter. Next base: position 2,026 of record JAYOXT010000018.1, on the reverse strand, counting down.
TCACTTGTCTATTCTCGCGGAAACCAATGCATCAGCCCGATCAGTTGGTGCAGAGGAGGGTAGAAATGAAATTCTTGCAGATCCATACTCTTATAATTTGGTGACTAAATTGGAGTATGATCAAATGGTAGAGAGCTTGAGAATGCCCGACACTAATGCCACTCCATACACGGATGGATGGTTTTATATTCCTGACCGTGGATGGATGTGGGCGATTACCCAAACCTACCCTTGGTTCTACGATGCAAATACAAGCAATTGGGTATATTTCAAACAGGGCGGTGCGTTACCCAGGTATTATAATTATAGCACCAAGAAATGGATGGAGTGGCCGGATTTTGTTAAAAAACCATGGGACACTCATTACGAGCAATGGCTAAAAAACCCTGAACCATATGGTGGGGCAAATGTTCTGGGGATAATCAAAAGTGCCAAGGATGAGCGGAAAACAAAGTTGGACTTGGGAGATTATCATGTAAAGGACTTGGCTCCGTTATCTGGGTTAAAACATCTGACTGCTCTAAATATAGGGGATAATGATATTACAGATATCTCAGTGCTCTCCCAAATGGATGGTCTGACCCGTCTGGTCCTCAAAGATAATAAAAACCTAGTCGATCTGCATCCACTTGCTGATCTCTCAAACCTTGAGGAACTGGACTTAATGTATAACGATCTGTCGCAGCTGGATCTGACTCCATTGTATCAACTTAGCAATCTCCGCATATTGCGAGTATCTGACTACTTGGTTTCTTTTTCTCAAATGAATGCATTGCAGGAAAAACTTCCAAACTGTCAGATCCTCTTTGTGGAAGCGGAAGATTTTGACTGGGATAATTAGAGCTGAATCTTTTTCTTACTCTGGAAGAATATTAAAAAAGGCTTCGGCCTCTTCTGGGAGTATATCCTTGTTTCTGTAATACCGTTGGAAGGTATCATAATTTGAATGACCCATCGTGTGCATAGTCCACTCTACTCCTCGGTGCCAATATCCATAAGTACCAAAACTGTGTCTTGCCCCATCGCTTGGATATTCAAAGCCAAGTCTCCTGCATGCTCTTCTGCGGGATTGATTTAAGCCTGACCAAGAAGGCATGATTAAACCAGATCGCTTTCTGGGTATCCATGACCAGAGATTTTCAGGGAGATCGTGTATGGTCCGACTGCTCCACTTCGCTACATCGCCAGGAATTTTCACAGATTTACCCCATTGAATATGCTTATACTGTAGCCTACTCATTTCACCATTTGGCCGGACGCCCAAAAAGAGCATCATAGCAAGAGCGGGTTGGTGATCAGGATTGATTTCTTTAAGTAGTGCCCTTGCCTGTTCAATGTTAAGAATCCCGATTTCCTTTACATTGTATTTTACTTTTTGAATTTCGATTTTCCAATTCTTCTCAGAGGTATATTCCTTCCTGCTACACCATTTCAGAAAAATCTCCCAAACTACTTTTGCCGATTGCCTAGTGGATCGTGACCACAGTTTTCCTTTATTTTTACCTGACCTGCATCTTTGATTCTCAATGAGATGACTTAATTCCTTGGGGGTAACATCTCGCACTTTCGGAAATTCCAACAAGTAATTTAACCTTTGCTCTAACTGCTGGGTAGTAGATCTCGGATATCTCATTTGATAATCATGAATATACTCAGCAATCGCATATTCCATAGTTGTATCATCACCAAGGGATTCACTCTTTGCCTTATTATGTAACCATTCCACGACATCAAATGCTTTAGCCTCCATTGCCGACCCAAAAAACTTTCTCCACCTTTTCCCGTAGCAGTGAATGGTAAGTAACCACATCTTCTTTCCATTTTTTGTGGTTGGGGAAATCCTAGTCTTCATTTGGTGGCAGTTTTGGTGGCAGTAAATCTGTGAAATAGTGATAAATTACGATATGAAGTGAATAAATAAAAAAAGCACCCCTCATTACTGAAGAGTGCTTAAATACTGATACTAAGCAGTAAAAAAAAGAGAGCCGAGAATCGGATTCGAACCGACGACCCACGCATTACGAAT
>JAYOXT010000017.1:0-47059 GCA_038152995.1 Opitutales bacterium | reverse complement strand
CTCGAAAATGAGGGAAAGAGTCCCAACAAATAGTGAAAGGGGTTCTTCGTCAAGATAAATGAAATTATTTTCTTTTGCTCACATCACAGTAGTACACAGCACAATCAAACAGCTACACCCCCCTTATTTACTGGGATTCAAAGGTAAAATAATCAACTCATTCAATCAACACGCTTTCTATGTTAATAACTAATTTGTTACCTTTTGAGTGAGAAAAACAGAACAGATTGAAACCTACTTTTTTTCTTTAAAAATGAGTTTCGGTCAAGTTTCCGTACTTCTCTTAGGCACACAATAACCTTCGTTTGGGGGCATTGCACCCTCCCCCTCGCTCGGTTCGTTTGGCTCCGCTGGGCTACTCGCCCATGCTTGAGCCAACACTCCCTACGCTCGCTTGCTTTTACTGCTGTTGGAAACCGACACGGAAGCCAATGCCGCTGAGGCGGATGCTGGGGTAGACGCTGCTGCGGTAGGCCGAACGCAGGAGCGCACCTGAATTGAACCAGGAGCCGCCCCGATAGACACGGTCGGAGCCTGGCGTGCCGACATTGAACGGATCGGTCTGGGCACCCGTTGCGTAACTTGCGTAAGCATCCGCGGTCCACTCCCACACATTTCCATGCATATCAAAAAAGCCCCATGAGTTCGAACTATACTGGCCCACATTCTCCGTCTGGTTGGCATCACTGCCATGGTCCCAGTTGGCATCGGATGCACTAATACTATCTCCCCAGGAGTACGCCGTGGTCGTGCCTGCACGGCAGGCATACTCCCACTGTGCTTCCGTGGGTAAGACATACGCCCATCCCTCAGGGATATTGCCGGCTTGCAGGCTATTCAAACGGGTAAGGAATTTTTGAATATCCTCCCAGGAAACCATTTCCACAGGACGGTCCGGGTTGTTTGGCCAGTTGCTAGGGGTGGCACTCAAACTATCCGTATTCCCCGCCATCACCGCCTCGTACTGGGCCTGCGTCACCTCGTACTTACCCAAGTAAAACCCTTGGGCCAGGGTGACCTCGTGAACAGGGGTAGCCACCCCATCCTGCCCCATCGTAAAAGTGCCCGGTTCCACCCAGATCATTTCCAGTTGTACTGCAGAAAGATCTACGCTCAAGGAGGACGGAGGTGAGGAGAAAGGATCAAAATAGCCCGTGAACATACCACCCATATCTTCAGATGGGCCAGTCTCCGTATGAGTTGTTGTGTTTCCTGCAGAATCAGTAACCGTGAAAGTTACAAATGCCGACACCCTCTCTATCCCATCGTTTTCATCAGTAGAGGATGCAAATCCCGTAGAAAGGGTGACTTCGCTGGTTAAATCCGAACCGGTGCTGGAAGTAGCCGTAAAATCAAATGTAGGAAAGATTACGCCTTCAGTATTACCATCACCATTGTAGCTAGGCCAATCTCCAGCCCGAAAGTTTATGGTAAGAACAGGCGGGGTGCGAACCACAGTAAGTGTCTGTTCTAACTGCGTAGTAAGATCATCCAACCAGTCGCTGTTGGTTTGCCCATTCTCATAGCGCGGATCAATCACTTCAAAGACTAGCTCATGACTTCCCTCTGCCAGATCGGGGGCAGCCGAGGAGAAACCAGTATCTTCCACCCCATCAATCTCCAGAGTGATCAAACTGGTCAGGTCCACATTGTTTAAATCAAGCGCACTTGCACTCTGCAACCATGGGAGCAGTTCGCCCCACGGGTCCTTGAACTCCACGATATTTACATCATGAGGAGAATTGGTTGGGTAGACATTATTGGATGATTGAAAATTCGTTACAGTGAGAGTTGGAGCGGTAACCTGTATACTCACATTGCGAGTTTCCTCGACCATTACCCCACGACTATCCGTTACCTGGTAGGTGAAGGCGTAGGTCTCACCATCGGATAACTGGTCGAGGGAGTCCAAGCGGGAGTCGCCAGTATAACTACCTGGACTGATCTCACTTAAAACGATGCTTTCGCCAGTAATTGCACTGCCAAATTCATCCGCCGCAGTAATACCTGGGTCCAAGTCCTTAAGGAGCGTTGAACTCAACTCGAAAGTAAGATCTGCTGAACCGGTGATTGTTGGGCCCGTCGCTCCGATGGTGACAGTTAGGGGGTCGCTCCTTACACCCACTCCATAGGCACTTACCGCGACCACCTCAAAACTGGTAGTGGCTATGTTTGGGGTCGTGAAGCCTGCAGCCAAGACAGGCATGGGGTCCAGGTAAAAATACCCTTCGGATGAACCTTCTCTGTCCGCTTCGTCCTGAATGTAGGGAAGAGAATCGCCTCCTATTTCAACCGCTATACTATTCACCCATGAGGAAAATAGACCAGCTGGGTCGTCCATCGGAATGAAAGGCACATTGGTATCTAAGTTTTGGAAGGTTGCCACATCATCGGCAGGGTCATTGAGTACGGAAATGCTAAGAACCAGGTAGTGGGAGGCACCGTTTTCATCGGTTACCAGGATGCGGAGGGAAAGATTGCTACCCGCTTCATAGTCGAGCGGTTGAACGGCACGGAGGGTGCCGTTGCTCTCGAGAGCAAAGAGCGAATTATCCCCATCTCCCAAACCATCGACCAGGCTGTACTGAAGGGTTCCCCCACCGGTGGGACTTTGGGCAGGAAATGCTTTGAGAATAGTATCCACGGGCTGGTTTTCAGCAGTCTGGAAAGTAAGTTCACCCAAATCGGATGCACTGAGGGGGAGCAGGGATGCCGCGGCATTCCCATCCAGACCGGCCATAGAAAAGCTCAAATACTCATGGTCAGAAAACTGAAAAGGAGCGGATTGGTATTGGATATGATGATTGATCTGGCCAAGATGCCCGGATACCCGGATATTTTGTACTTGGTCAGGAGAGTAATCCCCATCTATATAAAATCGGATTTCCACAACCCCGGCCATATCTCTCAAATCAGAGGCGGTCACACGATATGAACCCTCAGTCAGTTGCTGGTGTAAGAGAGACTCATATTGATGAAGGGTTGGGATATTTCTGCTGGTTAGTAGTTCCTCATCACCCGCAGATCGCCAATCGTCGTTGTAATAATTTTGAATGAGTGCACCCAACTCATCCTCTGCCTGTAACCGGGCTGCTTCCGCGGCGGCCAATTCTGCTTCCAAGGCAGCTTTCTCTTCTTCAGTAGCATTGACCAATTCTGCGGTGATTCTCTGAGTTTCTGCATGGGCTTCCGCGGCGGCTTGCTCGGCAATAAGAGCAGCGGTGCTTTTACCCTCCATTGATAACTGAGTATCTTCAGATGCACCACTCACATCCAAACTTGATCCCATCACGACAACCATGAGTTCAAGATTTCCGGTCACATCAAAGGAGACCTCCAACTTTTCTTCATATGGAAATTCTCCCCTTATAGCAAGGGTGGATATTGATGTCTCAGAGAGTGGAATAGGATCAGAATATACCGTGCCAAAGATATTAGTCACCGCGGCGGTATAATCACCAGCATCGCGAGCGGGCTCGAAACTGTTGATCGAGAGAGTGGAACTGGTTTGTCCAGGTATTGCCACTCCATCTTTCTGCCATTGATAGGAGAGGTTTTTTCCCTCGGCTTCGACGGATAGATCTACCTGGCCGCCTGTAAAAAGGGCACGGGGCAGAGACTGGGAGATGACTTCGGGTTGGAGAAAGGTAAGGATTTCAGTTCCCAGCTTGTCCGGTGTAATAGCACCACTGGGAATATTTGTAGATCCGGCGGTGCCGGCACTTAGGGCGTAGGGCACAGAAGCAAAGGGGCGATCGGGCAAAAGTTGCTGAAACCCACGCTCCCCATCGTTGAACCATACCCGGACATGAACATCTTCGTATTGCTGGAACAAGAAGGGATCGATTTCGCTCATTCCCTCAATGGCAGAATTGCCAAGCAGAATGGAATAGAGCCCGCCACGCACATCGACAGCTACCTGTCCGAGTGGCTCAGAACCGCCTGAACTCGTCCCATCGTGACTCCAATAGGTCTCATTCCCACTGGCATTGACAAATGCAAACTTGAGGTAGCCCAAACCGGAAAATGGCTGGCCTGCGACCCTCACCTGCCCTGCGTAATTAATCATGGGAGGGGCTGCCAAAAGTGAGGCAGAAAAGAATAGTAGAAAGGTAAATGGGGCAACTAGCAAACGATTCATGCGTTGCATGATTGTGCGATTAGCTTGACTTGTCAAGCAGTCGGAAAAGAAATTATTCCCTGTAATCTTGCAATGCAAATACAAGAAAAATGTAGCAAAATAAACTGTTTCCCGCCCCTCCAAGAGAGGTGCAGAGTAAGAGAAAAGAAGAAGCGCAGCCTAGCGCTTGCGGGAAAACTTGGATTGGAACTTCTCTACCCGACCCGCAGTATCTACAAAGCGTTTTTCTCCAGTGTAAGCCGGATGGGAGTCCATTGTAACATCACAATAAATGAGGTGATGATCCACACCATCAATGTTTTCTGTCTTTTTAGAAGTGGTGGTGGAAAGAGTGACAAATTTTTTCCCACTGGACACATCGACAAAGCAGGTGGGGTTGAGTTTGGGGTGTATATCTTTTCTCATGACTGTTGGAACTAGCCTTGGCGTGCTTTGAAGCGAGGGTTGGTCTTGTTAATAACATAGACCCTTCCCCTGCGTCGAACGACCTTGCAGTCGGGGTGGCGGTTTTTGAGTGTCTTGATTGAAGATACAACTTTCATAGCAAAAAATTAAAACATCAAAAGTTTCCGGGGTGGTCAATCTATAAAGTGGCTCAATACATAACTTTTTGAGATTGATCTCATAAAAGACATTCGTAATAATGTATCGCTATGACTGAAACACAGGACTCCGCTGTAAAGAGCAAAAACCCCGAGCATTACTCCTTTATGGACAAGGACGCTCTTGCCAAGTACACCACGGATACCGGTAAAATCTTGCCCCGCAAGTACACCGGACTCACTCCTATGCAACAGCGCAAGGTTTCCAAGTTAATCAAAAAAGCAAGGCATATGCAAATTCTGAAGTAGAATCCTACTTCGACGAATTGATTATCCCCTTTGATGACTGCCTGCTCCGCTTGCGAGCAGGGAAAATTGTCGCCCTTCCCAGCGAAACGGTCTACGGACTTGCAGGGAATGCCTTTCTTGAAAACACCCTTGATTTAATTTACGAATTAAAAGGGCGTCCTTCCACCAACCCGCTCATTGTACACACCCCTAGTATCGATCGGGCCAGAAAGTTGGGGAAGTTCAATAAGAATGCCCAAAAATTAGCGGATGCTTTTTGGCCTGGTCCACTGACGATGATTCTCCCTAAAAAGGACTGCATCCCAGACCGAATCTCTGCCGGCATGCCCACGGTCGCACTACGCTCCCCCGCCCATCCGCTCTTTCGTAAGGTTTTGCTCGAACTTGATTTCCCCCTGGCCGCCCCCAGTGCCAACCGATCCAACCACATTAGCCCAACCTGCCCGGAACACATCGTGGAATCTTTCGCTGAGGATTGCCCTGATATTTTAGACGGTGGAAGGTGCCCCATTGGAGTGGAGTCCACGGTGGTATCGCTCCTCTCTGCGGAGGATATTAGAATTCTTCGTCCTGGTCCAATCTCTGCAGATGAGATTGAAAATATAGTTGGCACTACCGTTCACCTCCCACCCACTGTTTTGGAGCGGGAGGAGAGTAAAAGTAATAAACCTCCCGAAGCAAGCATTTCACCGGGGCAAAACTCCACCCACTATGCCCCGAAAACTCCTCTTTTCCTCTACGGAGACCAGGCTGCTCTAGTGGCAAAATTACCTAATTTAGATCAAGAAGCGGTGGTAGTTGTACATACTGATGAGCAAAAACAGGCGTGGTCGGAAAAGGGAATTTCCGCACTTAGCTTATCCTCAAATGGAGATATTTCTGAGGTTACCTGCAATTTATATGACATATTGTACTTGGCGGATCGCCTAGGAAAGCAGTCCATACACATAGCCAAGGCCGAGGGAACCGATCCACTCAACCGTACCGTAAATGACCGCCTATTGCGGGCGAGCGGTGGATTTGTCCACGGTTAGCGATGCCGGGCAACCAGTTTAATTTACTACTCAACAACACGGGGTTAGGGAGTGTGGGTTAACTCACGCTTGCCATGGTCAAGATTTTCCTATTCCTATGATGTATATTATCAAACTTTCTCATCCCCGTGAAATGCCTAATTAATATTTCTGCCCTGCTCTTGTGCAATGCCTTGCTCGTGCCCACATCGGGTTGGGCTCAGACTGACGCCCAGCTAAGGGACCCCGATTTTCTGATTCAAAGATACAATGAACTGGCAGCCAAGCATAATGCTCTGGTCGAAAAAACCCGTACCTTTGTTCAGCAAAAATCAGTTGCCCCACCCCCCGTGTTTGATTCGGCAAGGGAAGCGGAGCTACAAAATGAATTGAACAAAGCACTGGGACAAGTGGCTGCCCTGGAGACGCAAATGCTCAAGCTCAAGCAGGAAGGCATTCGCAATGTCAACAGCAACCAATACCTCGATGATACCAATGCCCGACTCCGCCGAGAACTCCAGCAACTCAGGGCAGATGAGCAAGATCTAGCTCAGGAAAACAAGGAGTTATCCCTGGATAATCGCCGGCTGCAAAACGCCCGAAAAAGTGCATCCAATCAGGAGCAAAGTGCGTACGGCAAGATTCGCGATCTCGAGCTAAAAAACTCTTCCCTGCAAAGAAAAAACAGCAAGCTCATGGAGGCACACACTGCAGCTGAGTCTAGAGTGAAAGCATTGGAATCCGAGCTTGGCGAACTATTACAGGACAACACCAAGCTAAACCAGCGCGTCGCCACAATTGGAATTGATATGGAAACTTCCGACTCGCGCCTCAATGAGTATGATGCCCTGCTTCGAGATGCGGAGAATAAAATTGCCATGCTTGAAGAAGAAGAAATTCTCCTGCGAGAAAGCCTGCAAGCCGCTCGCAATGAAAATGCCCGCCTCAATGGTAGCCTCACCATCGCTGAAGATAGGCTTAATCTTACCGAAGAGGAAAGTGGCGAAAACCTTGGCATGGTGCGCAAGCTTGAAATCCAGCTGGAGTCCACCCGTGAACAGCTTGAAGATGCGTTGACCAAAAATACTGAACTCTCCTTCAAAGCTCAGCGGAATGAAGACTTTGCCCGTAAATTTGAAATGACCAACAACTCCTTGCGAGACAAGGTGGACAGACTCACCCAGCGAAACGATACTTTCCACAGCACCGATCTCGAACAAAAGGAAGAGCTGTCCATTCTGCGCACTCAGCTCAACAACCTCACTCTGGATGAATCTCGTATAACCAATGAGATTGAAGCTCTGCGTGATTCCAATGAGATGTTGATGGCCAAGTCCCTCACCCTTGAATCTGAAAACGCTGAGATGCTCGAGGCGATTGAAAACATGCGTGTTGAAATTGAAAACATTGAAATGAATGAGCGCACCTTGGTGGCAAAGCTCAAAGATTTGGATTTGGAAAATCAGCAACTTCTTGAAGAATCCGGCGGCCTTCACGAGGAGACTGGGTTTTACAAGGACCAAGCAAGAAAATTTGAAGTTCAGTTAAAACAAGCAGTTGCCGGGGAGCGTGTCCTTAGCCAGGAAGCCGCTGCTCTCGAGACAGAGATTGCCGTTTTAGAGGATAAGATTCGGGAACTTGAAATCGGCGGTAATGCCGACTATCAACGCCTGCTTGCTGAGACTCAAGCCCTTGAGGGCGAATTTACCGAGGCACTTTCAAGGGAGCAAATCCTAATCAATCGTACAAAGATTTTAGAAAACGAAAATATGAATCTGGGAGATGAGATTCGATTGATGCAGGACAGGGAGCGCGAACTGATCGGTGAGACTGTTTACCTGAAGGAGCAAAATTCTCGCTTAGAGAGGCAGGTCGATTCCTCCCTAAGAATTCGTGACCAATTGCGGGATACGATTATCGATGCCATCGATCAAAATGATCGATTTGGGCAGACATCCCCCACCCTTACTCCCGAAATTTAAACCTCCTATCGCGTTTCCCTGCCAGTAACAGGGAATATTGGAATCATTTAGGATAGCGCGTAGAACCCTGGGCAAACTTAGCTCTATGCATAAGCACCCATATCACGGAACTTTTTGTATCTGGACTGCGGAAGGGATTGAGGATCGGCAGTTGCGAGTGTGGCAAGCTCTTCCGACAGGGTCTGCTTGATCGTCTGGGCTGTCTTATCCCAGTCACGATGGGCACCCCCTGCTGGTTCATCAAGGATGCGGTCAACAATACCAAGTTTGAGAAGTTCGTTGGCATCCAATTTCAATGCCTCGGCAGCGTTGGATGCAAAGGCACGGTCTTTCCATAAAATTGCCGCACATCCTTCCGGTGAAATCACCGAGTAATAAGCATTTTCCAAAATTAATACACGGTCGGCCACAGCCACACCCAGGGCACCACCAGAACCACCCTCGCCGATGACCAAGGCAATAATCGGCACGGTAAAGGCAGCCATTTCACGAAGATTTACAGCAATGGCTTCGGCCACATGGCGCTCCTCGGCCCCAATCCCAGGATAAGCACCCGGGGTATCGATAATGGAGATCACTGGCAGGCGAAATCGCTCAGCCATCTTCATCAAGCGCAGGGCTTTACGGTAGCCCTCTGGGTTGGGGCAGCCAAAGTTACGCTTTAAATTCTCTTCCGTGTTTCTGCCCTTCTGCTGGGCGATAACCATGACTTTTTTCCCGTTTAATTCCGCAGGCCCTCCAAGGACTGCGGCATCATCGCGAAAGAGCCGATCCCCATGCAGTTCTTCAAAGTTGGAAAAGATGCGGGAGATCAGGTCGGGAGAGTAAGGGCGGTTAGGATGGCGAGAAAGCTGGACTTTTTGCCAGGGTGTAAGGTTCGAGTAAACGTCGCGCTTGGTCAGCTCGATCTTCTTTTCAATTGCCTGGATTTCCTCAGAAAAATCGAGGTCTGACTCCTTGGAAGACTGTAAGATATCTTCCAACTGCTTTTCTAAATCAAGCAGGGGCTTTTCAAAATCTAAACTTTGTTTATTTTTTTTCTGCATGCGAAAAATTTTAAAATGATGAGAAAGACATGGTAAGGCGGTTAATCCTCCTGAGCAAGTTCTTCCTTCCACCCCAGAATTCTTGCCCTGGAAGTCGCCTCCTCCGCTCCATCTTTATCCCCCTTACTTACAAGAATACGGGCGAGGCTTACCGTAATGGTCAAATCCTCCGGACTCAGCTGCTGGGCTTGGCGGCATGCCTGCTCGGCATCGTCTAGGTTCCCTCTCGAAAGACAGACTTCGGCAAGTGCACGCCAGGCTTCCACACAACTGGCGTGTTCTAGGAGAATCCCACGGAGTTGGGCTTCCGCCACTTCCTCTTCCCCAAGTGTAAATTGGAGAACAGCCTGATTAACCCGATCTTCTGTAGAATCCATGGTGGTTTATACGATTGGTGATCCCGGTATTTTGGCAACTTGAAAAACGCATCGCCACATCGTGTTGTAAGTTCTTGTGTTTAGGACTTTCATGGTGCATTAGAATTACAGACTTTACTAATTTCAGCCACCCGCCTTACCCCTTCCCCCTATGCTTTCCAGCGATCCGGACTTTCAACAACTCCTCCTTCTGCACAGCCGGGACCGCAGGCTCAAGACCTTGCAGTTGGATTTACAAAAACTGCCAGTCGAGCTCGAGCTGATGGATAAGAAGATACACGATGAAAAAGAGTCCATCCGTATGGCGATGGAGGAATGGAAAGCACTCGAGAGTAGAAATAATACTCTGGAGAAAGACATTCTTTCCCACCGTGACCAAATTGCCAAGCAGCGCAACCGGCAGCTCGAAGTAAAAAAGAATGAGGAATACCAGGCCCTGGAGCATGAGATTGCCAATCTGGAAGCCAAGATCGACGAGTTGGAAAGTGAGCAAATTGAAACACTCGATAAAATAGATGATGCCCGGGAAACTGCTGAAATTGCAGAGAAAAAAATTACCGAACGGGTGCATGAACTGGAAAAAATACGCCAGCAACGGGCGGATTTTGGCAGGGAATCCGAAGCCGATGTCACATCGCTGACTGAACAAATCAGTGAAACCCGCGAAGAAGTAGAGCCCGACTTTCTTACTATCTACGACCGCGTAAGCAAAATTGTATCCCGCCCGCCCTACATGGCTCCACTGGAAGACCAAAAATGCTCCGGTTGCCACCTCCGCGTATCCAATGATGTCGTCTCCTCGGTGCTGGTGGAAAAAAAACTTACCCAATGTGACCAGTGTGGAAGAATTGTGTACATTGAACGGTAGCGTTCCACACAGACCGACCAGTAAGTACGGTCTCAGTGTTGCTGGAGGCAGGGAAGAAAAAAACCCGACTTTTCATTTTTTAAATTTCCGAGAAACGGTCATTCGCTGCATTGCTTTAGGTGATGCCAGAGGAAAGTCCGGACATCACAGGGCAGGATTCCCTGCGAAAGCGGGGGGGGCTTGCTTGAAGGCAAGCTCACGGCCAGTGCCACAGAAAATAAACCGCCTCACTCGTGAGGTAAGGGTGAAATGGTGGGGTAAGAGCCCACCGCCGCCTGAGCAATCATGCGGGCATGGTAAACCCAATCCGATGCAAGACGAAATAGGAAACCGGGCGGCCCGTCCTATGGTTTCGGGTACGTCGCACCCTCGTTCACGAGGGATCGTTCCTTTACACAAAGGAGCGATAGATGAATGAATGACCTTCCTCACTTTTGTGGAGAAGTACAGAATCCGGCTTACAGTTTCTCGGAATTCATTTTTTAACCTTTAATCTTAACCCCAGTGGTAGAGTTTTGTCGGCTCAATCCGGGGAGTTGGAAGGCAAAGATTTGCAATTGACGATTGCCCAATCCGAACATTTAATACTTACCCCTTATGGCAAACACACAATCTGCACTCAAAAACATTCGCAAGAACCGCACAAATTATCTGCGCAATCGCTCTGCGGCCAGCCGCCTGAAGACATTAGAAAAGAATTTCCTTTCCCAAGTAGAAGAGAAAAACCAAAGCGGGGCTACCGCCGCCGCCGCCAGCTTAATCTCTGCATTGGACCGTGCATGCAAAGGAAACTTGATTCACCGCAATAAGGTAGCGAGGAAGAAATCCCGTTGTGCTTCCCTGATTGCCGCTCTTTCTGCTTAGTTTTTAAATTCTGGCTCGTTGAGCTAGATATGGCGGGAGTCGTTCTCGTCTTTTTGGGAATACCCAGACTCCTGGCGGTCGTGATTTACCTTGTTTTTCTTAAGGTATGCCTCGTGCACATCAGCGGCAGACATACCCATGACCTGAGCCAGGGAAATAAGAAAGTGAAAGAGGTCAACAATCTCGACCTTCGCATTTTGTTTATCAAACTCCTGATATTTTGCCCACCATTTCCATGGCACAGAATCGGTTAATTCAGCAAGTTCCTGCTGCATGGCCCTTACATAATTGAGAATCCACTTTGCACGGTCCTCGTCGTTCATCGCACTCATATCCACTCCAATCCGGCGATTTAGCTCATCCTGGAGTTCAAAAATGTTGTCTAATTTATCCATAGTTGGGTTCATAACATCAGTAGAAAGAATGGAGGCAAGTGGTTTCTCTTTTTTCGGTAAAACTTCCTGCTTTTGTCTTGTAGCAAATCCCACCTCGTTGGTATGTTCATTTCTTTTGCTTAACTTGGCAAAGCACCCATCTCTATCTCTGCATCCGTTGCCCCCAAGTGGGCAACCCGAATCAAACAACATTACTTCCAAACGGATACAAAATCCGTAGTTTTCATGAAATCAAGAATCCGTTCTCGTTGGCACCGTGCAAATGAAAAACCGCTCGAAGCCCAATCCACCACCGCCACCCGTGCTCCCATGGGTGAATTTATTCCGTCCGAAGATCAGCCCCTTGTGGATGATTTGACCAACGCCAAGCCTCCCGCCCAAAGCGAAACATCCCATCCAAGAAGAGAGCGTTCAGAATTTAAAAAACCACGCAATGATCGCAATGGGCAGCGTCGTGGGAGAAACCATCGCGGAGAAAACAAAACAGGCGAGCATGAGTCTGACGGCGAGGAAAGGCCAAGAAAGAGAAGACCTCATGGGAAGAAACCTCATTCCTCCCGTGGTGAAAACAGCCGTAACCGCAACCGCGGCGACAAGGATTCTTCGTCCCGAGGCAACCGTCAAAGGAACAAAGGAGAATCCGAAAAATCAAGAGGCCCCAGAAAGTCGAATGGACAGGCTAAAAGCTCGCCGGACAAGAAATCGGGGCTGGGCGGATTTATATCAAAACTTTTTGGGGGATAATGCCCCCCACCCCACTCTTGATCTGGTAGTCGAGTGGAAGTCTTTCGGATAGAAGGAGGAAATCGCTTATGCGGAGAAGTGGAGGTTAGCGGGGCGAAAAATTCCGCACTTCCTCTCTTTGCCGCTTCCTTGCTCAGCACTGAAGATACCATCCTCGAAAATGTGCCCAACCTGAGCGATGTTCAATTCATGGCTCAAATTTTGGAGCACCTTGGTGCCCGGGTCGAAAAAATTGATCCCAACACCTGGCGCATTTCCCCGCAAAACATTAACCCGGACCCGCCCTACGAATTGGTCCGGAAGATGCGTGCCTCGATCTGCCTGCTCGGCCCACTGGTTGGCCGGTTAAAAAAAGCAAAAATGCCCATGCCTGGGGGCTGCGTCATTGGAAACCGCCCCATCGATCTTCACCTTAAGGCACTGGCTGACCTCGGGGCAGACATACAGCTGCGTAGAGGAGTGGTTGAGGTGGATGGAGCAAAGATGGTTGGCGGTTCTGTCTTTCTTGGCGGCAGGCATGGAAGCACGGTGACCGGGACAGCGAACGCCATCATGGCAGCGGTGCTTACCCCCGGAATCACCCGCTTGGAAGGATGTGCCTGTGAACCGGAAATTGTCGACCTTTGCAGTATGCTTCTTTCGATGGGGGCAAATATCGAGGGTGTGGGATCCCACCTCCTGCAGATTGAAGGAGTGGAAAGTTTGCAGGGATGCACCCACCGGGTCATTCCCGATCGTATTGAAGCAGCCACCTATATCTTGGCCGCGGCAATCACCGCGGGAGAAATCACCTTAAAAAATGCCTTCATTGAGCACCTTGGTGCCTTTGCCAATGTGATGAAAACAAGTGGTGTCTCCCTGAATGAATTGGACAACGGCACCCTCCAGATCCGGTGCGATACCGCCCCACTCCGCTCCTTTGAAATTATCACTTTGCCTTACCCGGGCTTTCCCACCGATCTGCAGGCCCAGACCTGTGCACTGGCATGCACCATACCTGGGCTCAGTATCCTAACCGAACGGGTATATCCCAGCCGTTTTATGCACATTCCGGAGTTATTGAGAATGGGTGCGAATGTATCATTAGAAGGATCCAATGCCATTGTCCATGGAGGCAAGCCCCTCAGCGGTGCACCGGTCATGGCATCCGACCTGCGGGCAAGTGCTGCATTAATTCTTGCTGGACTGGCTGCAGAAGGAGAGACTTGGGTCCAACGAATTTATCACCTCGACCGTGGCTACGATGCATTTGATCAAAAACTACAAAACCTTGGAGCCAAGGTCGAACGCCTATCCGAGGCCGAGATGCCCCCGTCCTTTTCTTAATTCCATAGACCGATAACCACAGATGAGCGAGGAACCCAACACCGGTAGTAGCTTTTTTGAAAATTCATTGCAGGCACAACCTGAGATTGAGGCCGCCCTGCGACCCCCTAAGTTTGCCGATTTCACCGGTCAACCAAAGACGATCGAGCGCTTACAGGTCATGGTGGGAGCGGCGGTTAAACGGGAGGAGGCACTGAAGCACATTTTACTGTGCGGGCCTCCCGGCCTGGGCAAGACCACACTTGCCCACATCATCGGGCATGAACTGGGAAGGGATGTACGGGTGACCTCCGGACCCGTGATCGATAAACCTGGCGATCTCGCTGGCCTCCTTACCAACCTGCAGGCGGGAGATATCCTCTTTATTGATGAAATTCACCGTATTCCCAAGACGGTGGAAGAATATTTGTATTCAGCCATGGAAGATTACCGTATCGACATCATGATCGATCAGGGGCCCAATGCACGCAGTGTAAGGCTGGATATTCCACGATTTACCTTAGTCGGTGCGACCACCCGGGTCGGCCTGCTCTCCGCCCCCATGCGCAGCCGCTTTACTCTGCAAACCCGGCTCGACTACTACAACCATTCCGACCTTACTCAAATTATTCAGCGCAGCTGTGGTCTGCTTGACTGCGAAATCGACCTCCCTGGAGCAAAAGAAATTGCCGCCCGGGCACGGGGTACCCCGCGGATAGCCAACAACCTCATACACTTCGCCCGCGATTTTGCCGAGCAACGGGCCGACGGTAAAATAAACAAGAAAATTGCCTCCGATGCACTGGAACTTCTGGAAATTGATGGGCGTGGCCTGGACGAGATGGACAAACGCATTCTTCAAGTCATGGCAACCAATTACAAAGGAGGACCCGTCGGTTTAGGCACGGTTGCTGTCGCCGTAAATGAGGAGGAACACACCCTCGAGGAGGTACATGAGCCCTACCTCATTCAGGAAGGATATATCAAACGGACTCCGCAAGGGCGCGAACTTACGCCGAGGGGCTGGGAGGCCGTGGGGCTCAACCCAGGCGAGGCCCCTGGGGCCGGCCAATTATCCCTGATGTAAGAGGGTCAACTTTTCCCTTAGCTTGGGGAAAAGATAGCGAAAGGACTGGGAAAACTCCTCAGGCTTTTCGGTTATCCAACAGTCCAAATCAGCAATCCTCACCTCCCGCACCTCCATCACCTCACTTGGTGATGGCGATGGAGTAACCGGCCGGTGCACCTGATAGGATCTGATAAACTCATACCCGGTTTCCCTACTTGGACTGATGGAATGAATCTCCTCCACTTCCTCAGGTGCGAGGACAACTCCTAGCTCCTCCGAAAATTCACGTAAGCTGGCGACATCATAGCTTTCTCCCCGGTCGACATGGCCGGAACAACTCACTGTCCACAATCCGGGCTCAAGATCTTTATTCATTGATCGCCTTTGCAACCACAGCCCCTGATCGTTTCCTATGGCATAGATGTGCACGGCACGATGGAAAAGCTCGTACTTGTGAGCATCTTCCCGGGAGGTTACTCCGATGACCCGGTCCATACCGTCCACCCAGTCAAAAAATTCTGTCATTTTTAGCTAATAAATAAGAGTTATGAAACTTTGTGATTGGCTGTCATGCAATGGCCATCGTAGAGTTTTGATGTTGGATACATATTTCAAAATTTTAGGTTCAAGCAGTTCGGGAAATGCCGCACTTCTGCGAGCGGCAGGTTCAAGCATTCTTATAGATGCGGGTCTGTCTGGAAAGAAGTTAAAATTTCTGCTCGCTGAGGAAGGACTTGCTCTCGAGCAAATTGACGCCGTTTTCCTTACCCACGAGCACAATGATCACAGTGCCGGGATCCGAGGGTTATCAAGGTACCTGAATCTTCCCATCTTTGCCAACCGCGATACCATTCAGGCACTGCAACCCAAACTCCCCCGGCGGCCCAATTGGAAGGAGTTTGAAACCGGGGTCTGCTTTTCCTTCGGTGCACTCAAGATTCACCCATTCAGTGTTCCTCATGATGCCTATGACCCGGTCGGGTTTTACATCGAGTGGGGCAGTGGCGATCTTTTTGACCCCAGTTCCAGTCTCGCCTGGGTGACCGACCTTGGCTTTGTGCCCGCTTTGGTCAAAGAAAGGATTCGGCAAGCAAGTATCCTGGTAATCGAGTCCAATCACTGTGCTCAAATGCTCGAGCAGGACGAGAAAAGACCATGGAGTTTAAAGCAACGCATTCGGGGCAGGCACGGACATCTTTCCAACCAGACAACCTACGAACTTCTGGAATCGATGGAAAATACTAGGTGGCGTGAAATCTTCCTCATGCACCTGAGTAAGGATTGTAACGATGTAAACCTGGTCAGGGAAAGATTTGGTAAGCTTCCCGGCCAAGGTAGCCGGTTTTCCACCTATGTGATCGATCCAAGCACAGCCGAACCCATTGGAGTGTGAAAGCAGTTGAGCGACAGACCAAATTGATTGCCACCATCGGGCCGGCCACCGAAAGCGAACCTGTCCTCCGTCAGCTCATCGAGCAGAGAGTAGATATTATGAGGCTCAATATGGCTCATGCCCAGCACGATTGGATACGGGAAGTTACCCAGAGAATCCGTAAAATTGGCGAAGAAATGGGACACGAGCCGGGCATACTTATGGATGTAAAGGGGCCGGAAATCCGCACCGGTTACCTTGCTAAATCGATTCATTTGAAGAGAAGCGATCTTCTCGACCTCATTTTTTTGGCTCAACCAGTTCCTCCCGTTGAGGACGAAATCTGGAAAATTGAAGTTAATTACGACAAGTTGCACGAACATCTCAATTCAGGAGACCGAGTGCTGCTCGACAATGGTCTGATCCCGCTGCTCGTAGTCGAATCCAATGAGAATTATGTGCGTTGCCGCGTGCTCGAAGATGCCGAACTGAAAAGCAGGAGGCATGTGAATCTACCCGGCATCGAGACTGACCTGCCCTCTCTTACTCAAAAAGACAGGCTTGATTCCCTCGTCGGTATCGAGTGTGAGCACGATTTTTTTGCCCTCTCCTTTACCCGGGATGCGGATGCAATTGATTTGTTCAAAAGCTTTCTCAAAGACAATGGATCCACTGCCCATGTCATTGCCAAGATAGAGGACCAGCAGGGTGTGCAAAACCTTGAGGAAATTATTTCCGCCTCTGATGGGTTGATGATTGCACGGGGAGATCTTGGCATTGAGTGTGCCTTTGAAGAACTGCCCATCATTCAAAGAAAAACTGTGGGGCTTTGCCTGTCCAAAGGGAAACCCGTGATTGTCGCCACCCACTTGCTGGAATCCATGATCGAATCGCCCGTGCCCACCCGGGCAGAAATCAGCGATGTTGCCAATGCGGTCAATGAAGGGGCAGATTGTCTCATGCTTAGCGGGGAGACAACCACAGGAAAATATCCCGTTGAAAGTGTAAAACTACTTAAAAGAATTGCCACCCGTATCGAAAGAGAACTTCCCTCGGTTCTATCGGAAAGCCTGCGCTTATTCCGTCCTAAGGCGAAGATGCTCCGCTCGGCAGCCATGCTTGCCATGCGCATGGAAAATGCAGCTGTCCTCGTCTTTACCCGCAGCGGGGATCTGGCCTCCAAGCTCGGAGCACTCCGTCCGAACGGAGCCCATCTCTTTGCCTTCACCGATGTGCCCGGTCTGCACCGCAGGCTAAGGTTGGTATGGGGTATTGAACCGTTTTGGATGGAATTTTCTAACGATCCTGAAATCACCATTCAAAATGCCATCCAGAAACTCGGCACGGAAGGATGGGTGGAGGTGGGGGATCAAATCGTCACTGTTACCAATGTACTGGCCGATGGGAAAGTGATTGAGAGCATCCAACTGCGTGAAGTTGAACCGGAGATAGTTGAAGAAATTTAATCCCGCACTCTCACAAGCACACAAGCCACCGCTAGCGTGATGACATAGGGCAATCCAGCCCCTGTGCTTGGCCCAATAATAGCCGCCTCCGCTAGAGTATCGGAAAAAGTGCGTATCACATAGAAACAAAGGGCTCCGATTAGAGCCAGTCCACCAAGTTTGCCGGGAGAGGTGGAAAACTTGCTTACTCCGAGCACTAAACCTGACAAAAGTGCGACCATACACGCCGGACCAGCCCAGAGCAGTTGTGCCCGTTTTAAGCGATACGGAAAAATTATGGGCTTTTCAGAATCAGGAAATTGGTCGAGTAAACTATCCAACTGCGGGTAAGACAAGTTCTTGGGCTTTTGCCGAAACAGAAGATAGGGCGATGGATCATCGTTGAGACCAGGGCGTAGTTGGACAAATGATTTGTTGATCTGTGGGCTTTTCGAACCATAAGAGGGTGCAAAGGAGCCCCGCTTTTGGGCATGTTCCCACAGCAAGCCCTTTCCCTCCTCATTGGGCAAGGGCACCCCGTAATTGGAAAGAAAACCCAAAAACTTTCCCTCACTAAATGTCCACCCCGAATGCAAATCCCAGCTTGCCTGCTCTGCCCGAATACGGAAAACATCCTCTCCGGCATTTCCATATTGAAAAAGCTGCACTCCATGGCCCGTCATTGTAGCTTGATCAAAGGAGCTAAAGTACCACATTCTCTCCCCTTCCACCTGCATAATCAAGGAACCCGCACCTTCCTTTGATCCCACACTACCCGTTTTTTCAAAAAGGTGATTGGAGCTGACCCACCAGCAAAAATACGAAATCCCTATCCCCAGGATCACAACCGATCGAAAACACAAAACGGAAGAAATCCCATTGGATTGAATCGCTTTCCACTCGCCGTGCTTCTTCAAGAATCCAAGCAGGAATAAACCTGCCAATAAGCTGCAGATAGGCAACAACCAGGGAAGGTAAGCCCACGACCAGTTCAACAAATCTTTGGCAATGGACTCGTATCCCCGAGGAAATACATTGCCCGGATCATCCGCTATAGAAAACAAGCACATCGTGGACAAAAGGAAGCCGAGGCATGCAAGAAACCAAACCAACCATTCTTTAAGGATATAAAAATCGATCGTTTTCACATTCCTAGATAATTGTTGATTAAGAGGTCCACTATTCCCACCTTAACCCTTGCTCTTAGGAAAGGGAATTCCCAATGTGTAGGGAGATCAGTAAAATCAATCGTTCCTCAATCGTTTAAGTTATGAAAAAAGCACTCTTTCTTTTTCTCGGTCTTGCTCCCGCAGTCTTGTTTGCTGCTGAAAGCAGCCATGGAAATTGGGAGACTCAATTAAACGACTTTTTTGGGGTATATATCGTTAGCCCATTAGCCGCCCTGCTCTTTTGGCCCATCCCCTACATCGAGATGCCCCTAGTCGTCGCATGGTTGCTTGGGGGTGCACTTTATTTTACCCTCAGGATGAGGTTCGTCAACATCCTGTTATTCAAACATGCCCTGCACTTGGTTTTTGGAAAGCAGGACAACTCGAAAAAAAGCGGGGAGGTTTCCCATTTCCAGGCACTCACCACTGCCCTCTCCGCTACCGTAGGTTTGGGGAATATAGCCGGAGTGGCCATTGCCATTGGCACGGGAGGACCCGGAGCCACCTTTTGGATGATCCTGGTCGGATTTCTGGGGATGTCTGCCAAATTTACTGAATGTACCCTTGGGCAAAAGTACAGAAAAATTAGAAAAGATGGCCGGATTATGGGTGGGGCGATGCATTACCTATCCGATGGGCTAAAAGAGAAAAAGCTCAAGCACCTCGGCGGCTTACTTGCCGGCCTTTTCTGCATTCTTTGCATCGGTGGTTCCTTTGGCGGTGGCAATGCATTTCAGGTCGTCCAGTCTCTCGACCTCATCAAAACCGTGGTCCCTGCACTGGAAAGTATGCCTTGGATTTATGGGCTGGGAATGGCCGTTCTTGTGGGCGTGGTGATCCTCGGCGGTATTCAAAGTATTGCCCGGGCGGCATCCCTGATTGTCCCAGTGATGTGTGCGGTTTATTTATGTGCCTGCCTTTACATCCTTGGCTATCACTTCGAGCAGATACCTGCTGCATTCTCGCTAATTTTTAAGAGTGCCTTTTCCTTTGAAGCGGGAATGGGGGGATTTCTGGGTATTTTGATTATTGGTGTGAAAAGGGCGGTATTTTCAAATGAGGCAGGTATCGGCTCCGCTCCCATTGCTCATTCGGCAGCGAAGGTATCCCATCCGGTGGAAGAAGGAGTCGTCGCTTTGCTCGAGCCCTTTATCGATACCATCGTTGTCTGCACCATGACCGCACTCGTCATCATAGTTACTGGTGCTTACTGCGACCCGACGAATGCCCTTCTCATCGAGCAAAACCAGGGAGGTGCCCTCACCTCCGCCGCCATGGCCTGCGTAATCCCCTGGTTCCCCTATCTTCTCTCCATTGCGGTCTTTCTCTTCGCTTTTTCAACCATGATTTCATGGTCCTACTATGGGGAGAGGTGCTGGGCATGGCTCTTTGGAGATGAATCCTCAAAAGTATACAAAATATTATTTCTGTTCTTTACCTTTTTGGGCTCGGTAATCACCGCAAGAAACATACTCGACTTTTCTGATCTAATGATTCTTGGCATGGCCTTTCCTAACATCTTTGGCCTTCTCATTCTGAGTGGCACCGTAAAGAAAGACCTCGATGACTATAAAATCCGAATAAAGAACTAAAAGTTTTTCTTTTTCTTCCGATTATTGTGGTAATCTTAGCAACAATGCATTAGATTATAAGATAACACTATTGTATGTTATTTTAATAATTTTAAATCTTTCTCCCACCTATGTCTGACGACGAAGTACAAATTTCTGATTCTGAGGAAGCTCGTGCCTGTGTCTCCAGACTATTAAAAGCTATCGAGGGCTGGGCCGTTAAAGAGACTAACAAGTCAGAAATTGAAATGACTGCATTCGGGGCGGCTCTTGCTTCTGGCATCATTTCTTTTCACGATTTTACATCCAAGGACTGCCGCAAGAGCCAGCAACTTATCGGTGCAATTGCTCGAGTTAAGCAACACATCGACAGGGAATTTAAAAAGTTTGATGGTGAGATCGATAAGATGCACATAAAGTTTGCCCAAGAAATGGAAGAATTGGACCTCAAGATTATACGAGACCGTAAAGAGTTTAAGCATTACTTGATTTCCCTGATCTACGCCGAAGAATATAACAAACTGCGCTCAAAAATTGAATCGATTTATGAAACCCTCGATGCCAAGGCACGCTACGAGGATGTAAAGAATTAGCAGTAATTTCGTCTCTTGTTTTAGAGAAATGTTCTTGATTAAATTCCTACTTCTTCAAAATGTAGGTTATCCCAAAGTATATCCAGCAAGGTAGAGTCAATAGACAGGCAACCATGGTGGCCAATATAGCACGAAGGCCCACATCACTTCTTTGCCCATAGGAATTTACCACAAGCAGGGCAAATACACCCGCAGGCATCGCAGCCTGCACCACAAGCACCTCTCTAAGGTATTCCATGGATGTAGGCATCCAACCGTAAGCCGCATAGCCAACAAAAGCAGTAGGCACAAGTAGGTTGCGGGAAAGAACTGCCCCCAATTCGATTTTTAGACCATCACCAAGACGATATTCCTTAAGCAAATCGAAAAAGGCCGCACCAATGACCATGAGCCCGAGGGGTATGGAGCATTGTCCAATCATCGAGACAAGCTCCCATAGAGGCTGTGGGATCATTTTTACACCGCCCAATGCCTGCAAACCAAGGGCAAGAAATACGGAAAGTGCGGGCGGATTAAATAGCTTTGAGACTTGGAACTTTTCTGAAGTAAGAAGAAGGATACCCACCGTCCATATGGCAATTTCCACGCCGAGGTTAAAAAGGATAATTTTCACCACCAATTCCTGTCCAAACAGAAGGGAAGCCACCGGAATCGCAAAAAATCCATAATTAAATATACCTGAGCAAAAAGAAAAGGCCCGGCTCTGCTCAGTAGATAACTTAAGGAAATGGGCAACCATTCTGGCTATGGCAAATCCAACCAAAATCGCTCCAAATCCAAAAAGCGGCGTAGCCCATGCTTCAAAGGGTTGCACCGCATTTTGTGCACTGAGTACCTGGTGTAAAATAAAGCACGGATACAATACACAGACGATGAAACGACTGAGGGAAGCCGATTGCTGATTTGGGATCCAATTTTTTTTACGGGACCACCCTCCCACAAACATAAGTAAAAAAGGGGGCATAATTGCCCCTATTATTCCCCAGGTACTCTCCATGAGGATTATGTTATAAGGCAACTACCAAACATACACAAGACTGTGGACTATTGATGAAGGAACTAAATGTCCAGAGATGTTATGCTGGATCTTAGGCTGGCGTCCCCACGAGGAATCGAACCTCGATCTACGGTTTAGGAAACCACTGTTTTATCCGTTAAACTATGGGGACGATGGGAGACATTTAAAACAAATTAGTCAGGAATCGTCACGCTCAAGTTTTGGAAAAGTTGATTCGAACCGAGGTCAGGTATTCCGTCTCCATTTGAATCCGGGAAACTAGATGCATCATCATACTCAGTACCTAATGCATTTTCCCAGAAATCACTTATCCCATCACCATCGTAGTCTTTTTGATTATCGGAAAGAGCGGTAAGGTTTTGATCAGGGAACTCATCAGTAGGGTCAGTTGAGTCAAATAATGGTGTCGCATAAAAACCGAACTCCCCAAATTGTCTCGACTCATAGAAGTACACACGCCTGGTCTTAATCTCTGACAAATTGCCCCAACCGTCTTTTACTCTATACTCGATAAGATAGAGTTGAATATTTAGAACTTCCTGATCATCGGTCTTATTCTCCTCAGTGAAGGAATAAGTGTTAACATCAGGAACTTGAGAGGAATATTCTGAGGTAGAGTAGGTAGAGAGTGCCTCAAGTGCTTCTTGTACCTCCTGGAAAGTAGTATTGGTAAGACTACTTCTTGCATAGATGATACCGATATCCATGTCATCAGCATCAAGGCTAAAACTATCATCTTTTCTCAAGATTGCATGACCTTCACCAACTCCATCCCCATCAAAATCTGGGAAATTATCATCCGTAGAGAAAAATCCTTGATTGGTTGATGTATTCCCATCCTCGGCGTACGCCCCGGGATCCGTAAAATTATACTGTGATAAAAACAGGCGGTGAGCACCACCTCCAAATCCTGTAGAATTGAACTCTGGACTACTCGCTTGATCTGCAAAAAGAAGTTCCTCGTTTTTAGGAGCACTCGCATTATCATCGAAACCGATATTTTTTCCGTAACGGAAAAAGTCGTGAACAATGGCATCTCCATTAAGGGTGATTACGGGAGGTTCATAATCACCAATTTTCAGCTCACGGTTTATAGGATCAGAAATATTGCCTGAATCATCCTTGACAGTAATAGTAACATAATAACCAGGATCATTCCGGTCTTCTGGGTAGACCTCCGCACCATCAAAATCATCAGCTGTAGGATTTGCACTTTTGCCAATGGTTACATTAAAGTCGGCATACACATAATTGCTATCAATAATGTCGGTAATCTGATCAAGCAGGTCACTGATAAGGTGCTCTTTTACCTCCTCAATATCAGAAAGGTCGATTACGTCAGAAGTTGCACTTATAGTAACATTTGTATCGTTATAAGCTGACGAAATAACTGGAGGCGTAGTATCTTTAACGATAAAGTAACGTCTGGCCGTTTCTGCCCAATTTCGAATGGAATCATCTTCTAAGTCATCACCATCCCTGACATCGTACTCTACCAAATAAATTTTATTCAAGTGGTCAGTGCCTGCTATGGTATTAGATCCCCATTGAACTTTGAGCTCCGTAGATACATCAATGATTGTTCTATTTATGTCATCATCTAGGTTCCCATCGACCACATCAATAGCAGATACACTGAGAGTATTATTTGCATCTGAAAGCACATCTAGGGGGTTCGTGTCAGGCGTTCCATTCCAGAGTTTAAATCCTGTGCCTCGAGAATCCGCCAAGTAATCAACTCCTGCCTCAATAAGAAAAAATTTGTCGGTAGAGTTAGTGAAACCTATACCAGAACCCAATTCTTCTGGAGTTAAAAATATCGTGGGTGCCACCTCATCTAAGAAAATCAGAGTCTTACTGTAATTCGAATCAAGGGAAATCTCGCTACTTTCTGCATTATTCTGAATAGCTTTGTAACTAAACTTCAGGGAAGTCAATTGGTTGGTCTCACCTTGAGTTTGATAAGTCGATTGAATTTCAGAAGTAACGGTAACATCATAGTCAGAAGGGTTTACGATCAAGACACCAGGATCCCTTAGAAAATCTATTCCATTATTTAAAACAAAGGCACTATACCAAATAAATGATCTTCCAAAATCGTCTTGGTACACATTTGTTTCACTCGCTTCACCATTCTGGATATTGTCTATATTTGAGATCTCCGACTGTTTAAGATAAAAGGTCTTGTTTTGTTGATAAACAACATAGGGAGATGCCTTATCAAAAGTATTAGCATCCCAACCGTTTGGTGAAGACATAGCTGCCCATAATTGGCTCCATTCAGTTGTGCTGTAACTATTTTGACTGAAGGTTGGCACGCCAGCACTATTCGGGACATCTAAGTAAAGCGTCTCTGTATCATACTGTGCTTTTAAGCTGACCGAACCAGGGTTATTCAGAAAGTCCTCTGTAACCAGGCTGATATGTGGAGCAATGGTATCAACAACTGAAATATTATAAGACTGGGTTGTCGAATTATTAAAGTCGTCCAGGGCAGTATGGGTTATAGTATATGAACCAGGTTCCCAAAATCCCTCATTTTCAAGATCAAGAAAAACATCTTCAGTACTGATAGGCGATTCAACTACTTGATCAATTTCTCCAACAGTTTTAGTAATAGTAACTTCAGTCGTTAAATCATCTTTATTAAAGTAGTTGTCCACAAGACCACTTATCCCTCCATCAGTAAAGCTTACACCAGCCTCCAAATCTTGAACATCTGAGGGTATGGTAAAAGAAGGAGAAGTTGTATCTTGTATTCTAACTTCCAGATCTAAAATGCCTACATTTTCTGGAAAACTTGGATTCGCTGCACTGTAATGAACAATAAATTTTCTCCAACCATCGCTCTGAGCGTCATGAAAATTCAAAGTCCCCCCTTCTTCTTCGACATAATACTCAACCCCGCTTTCAGAGCGGTGAAAGTTTACCTTATCCCAATCGGGTAATGAGACAGTTTCATTTGTATCTGTGGTAGCTAAGAAATACTCATTATTTCTGAGATTTGGCGAGTAAAGTACTTCATCATAATCAGAGTAATCCAAAGTGGCTTCAACCGCCGGAGCTTCATCGATTTCATCAACCTCCACTTCATGAGGGTTATTGATTGCAGGATCAAGCAGCATTATGGTTGGAATTAGGTTTGGGGAGTTTGTGAAATTGACAACCCTTTGAGCAGTGCCAAGGTTTCCGGCTTCATCCGCCAACTGATAAGTGAGTCTAAGCCGAAGATCGGTCGGAACGATTCCTGGTAAATCTTTAAAGTCATCCAACAGATCTTCCACTGACTTTCCATCAAGAGGATACGAAAACCCGAAAATATCGTCTAAGTTATCTTCCCAGATTTCACTAGAAAAATCCCAGTTTTCTACAGAAACAGACCAATCCCAACCTTCTTCCTGCCAATTAACTAGACCTCCTTCTCCTTCAGACAAATCTTCATAGGCATAGGCTCCTCGATCCAAATAGGTCTCTTGTTCGGTCAAAATATTGCCAAGATTCTCATAAATTGTGCTTGCTCCAAAAATTTTCACTTCAGGATCCCTTTCGTCAAATACACTCACATACCGAACAAGGCTTTCGCTCGCTTGATTACCGCTCGGGTCAGTAATATTTTGATATGAAATGGTATAATTTCCTTCCGCCCCAAGGTTGACATCAGAAGAAATAACATATTGATCTGGGATATCCATAAAACTCGCCTTGGTTAGAGAGTCCGCAGCCTTATTAGGAGATTCGGGGTAACTGTAGGTAGTATTAGATATCGTACCAATACCAAGGTGACTCTTTATCTGTTCTGACGTGTAGTAATTGTCATAGATATAATACCCGGGGTCCGGAAATTCTGCTGAGCCTTCGATATTGGACGCTGCGATGCCTTCAAAGATGAAAGGAGTTTCTACAGTGTCTCCTAACTGGCCATCATCAGAATCCTCCTTCAGAACCATGATTGGTGCCAAAACATCCACAATTTTCAGGGTGATGCTAATAGAAGAAATTACTCCTATGCCACCAACTGGGTCACGAGTATTGTGATCATTTACGGAGAGCGAGATATTATGATGAGGAGAAGCTGTAAGCACATCGTACAGACCGTCCACAACTCCAACTACTTCGACTTCATTCGATATATCACTGCCATTGAAATCAATTGCCTGGAAGAAGGGTTTTCGTACAGGCAGAGGATCTACCCCATTGTCATAACCTATCGCGAATTCACCATCATCACCATCATCGCCGTCACTTGTTTTAGTCTCATACCCATTGGTTGCATTTGGCTTAACTAGGTAAGTCAGTGTGCTTGTATCTTCATTCCAGGAAAGTCCAGTTCTTGGAGAGTTGTAATCAATTGTTATGACTGGAGCTGTTTTAACTACTTCTAAATCGATACTTTGCTGCAAGGAAAGATCATCCAACCAATCGCTGTTGGTTTGCCCATTCTCATAGCGCGGATCAATCACTTCAAAGACTAACTCATGACTTCCCTCTGCCAGGTCAGGGGCAGTCGAGGAGAAGTCAGTATCCGAAACTCCATTGATCTCAAGAGTAATCAAATTAGTCAGATCCACATTATTTAAATCAAGTGCAATTGCACTCTGCAACCATGGCAGTAGTTCGCCCCACGGGTCTTTGTACTCCACGGTATTTGCATCATGAGGAGCAGGAGTATCGGTAGAGTATACATTATTCAATGATTGAAAATTGCTCACCGTAAGAGTTGGGGCGGTAACCTGTATACTAACATTGCGGGTTTCCTCAACCATTACCCCACGACTATCGGTTATCTGGTAAGTGAAGGCGTAGGTTGCACCATCGGATAACTGGTCGAGCGAGTCCAATCGGGAGTCGCCGGTGTAACTACCTGGACTGATCGTGCTTAGGACGATGCTTTCGCCAGTAATTGCGGTACTAAATTCATCCGCCGCTGTGATATCGGAATCCAAGTCCTTGAGGAGCGTTGAACTCAACTCGAAAGTAAGATCCGCTGAACCGGTGATTGTTGGGCCAGTCGCTTTCACGGTAACATCTAAGGGTTCACTCCTTCGCTCCACCACCCGCCAATCTACCGCAACCACCTTAAAACTCGTGTTGGCATCTTCTGGGATCGTGAAGCCTGCAGCCACGACAGGCATGGGATCCAGGTAAAAATAACCTGCGGATGAACTATTTCTTGTACTTTCGTCCTGTAAGTAATCCAGTGCATCCCCCCCGCGGACATCCTTAATAATGATGCTATTGATCCAATCTGCAAATAGACCGGCAGGGTCATCCATCGGAATCTCGGGGACACTCTCATTCAGTGTATCAAAAGTAGCTGGTGTGGTAACCACAGTAAGGTCCAGGTCCAACTGCGTAGTGAGATCATCCAACCAATCGCTGTTGGTTTGCCCATCCTCATAGCGCGGATCAATTACTTCATAGACTAACTCATGACTTCCCTCTGCTAGGTCGGGAGCAGTCGAGGAGAAGTCAGTATAAGCAACCTCATCAATCTCCAGAGTGATCAAACTGGTCAGGTCCACATTGTTTAAATCAAGTGCACTTGCACTCTGCAACCATGGGAGCAGTTCGCCCCACGGGTCCTTATACTCAAGGGTATTTTCCGGATGAGGAGCATCGGTTGGGTATACATTATTGGATGATTTAAAATTGCTTACCATAAGGGTTGGGGCGGTGACCTCTATACTCACATTGCGGGTCTCCTCGACCATCACCCCACGACTATCGGTTATTTGGTAGGTAAAGGTGTAGGTCTCACCATCGGATAACTGATCGAGGGAGTCCAAACGGGAGTCGCCTGTATAACTACCTGGACTGATCGTGCTTAGGACGATGCTTTCGCTAGTAATTGCACTGCCAAATTCATCCGCCGCAGTAATATCCGGGTCCAAGGACTTGAGGAGGCTTGAATTCAACTCGAAAGAGAGATCTGCTGAACCGGATATCGTTGGACCCTTCGCTTTTACGATGACAGTAAGGGGGGCACTCCTTCTTTCTACTCCACGCGAATCAATCGCTACAATTTCAAATTGAGTGGCATTCTCATCGGGAATTAAAAAGCCAGGATCGAGATCGGGCATAGGATCTAAGTAGAACCTCGCACCAACTGTTGCATCCTGATCATAGTCGATACCAGAACCCTCCAAATCCGTAATTTCGATAGCATCTATCCAATCCTGGAAAGTGTCACCCGGGTCTTCCATCGGTACTACATCAGGTAATAAATCTGCCCCGTCAATATCGGGCTTTGTAGCAATGACCTCAAAAGTAAAGAAGGCAGTGAAAGTAAGGTTATCTTTCCAGTCTTGGTGGGTAATCCCAACCTCATAACGAGGATCCACTATCGTCAAATTAAGATCGTGTGAACCGGGGTAATTGAAAAGTGTTTCTATGCTGGCCGGTCCTTCAAAGTTAGCCTCAATTTCAGAGGAACTGATCGTTTTAGTAAAGTTCACCCCTTCATAATTAAAGATGACAGATGAGGAAGTATTGAGGTCGTGCACCTTCGCGGTAATACCTGAAAACCAGGTTGAATATTCAGTTGCTGGATCTGTATATTCGATAGTCCAATCGCTACTTTTAGCTGTTCCATAGTCGTATGCTGATCTGAAAGCAATCGTGCTCGTTTCAATCGTGGGAGAGGTTGCGACGACCTGAAGATACCTTTTCACATTGGCTTTGATTCCTCGAAAATCGATAACCTCATAGTCCAAGACATAAGGGAACCCTTCTTCCAGCTGATCAATCCTGGTGTTTGGAGTTTCGGAGTTTGGTCCGATCACATTGGCTAGGGAGATGGTACCTTCTGTTTCTCCATTAAACTCAATAGACGCATTAAACTCATCTTGAGCTGTAATTTGAGGGTCAATCGTACTTAAAGATGCACTTGAAAGCTCCACCTCAAGAGAAACATAATCATCCCCCCCCTCAATGGTCGGAGATATTGCCTTTACCTCAACGGCCAGTAACTCGCTATTTGTCTCATAATCTTCCAAGTTCCGCCAGTCTCGGGCATATATCCTGAAAAAGTAGACGCTTTGTGCAGAGAGATCAGGCATGGGTGAGAGATAAAAATAACCAGCTTCGATGTTTGCCTTACTCTGATCGTATGAAATTATCTGCCCTCGAACATCTTTGACCTGTACGGAACTAAGCCAACCTCCATAAACCGAGCCATTTTGATCGAGTTGATTGCCGAAGACATTATTGAGGTCCCTCATTGGAATTGTATCGATAACATCCTTGTAATCAACAATCGTGGGTGGGGTAACAACTGCATTGATGGACAGTGAATAGGTCACGGTAAGATCGTCTGCCCAACTCTCATCTGTATTCGGCAGGTAACGAGGATCGACTACTGTAAAGCTCAAAGCGTTATCCCCTATTTCCAAATTAGGGGTAGAAGTACTTTCGGTAAAACCGGGCTGGGGTTGACCGTTTAATTCAAGAGTGATTAATGATGTGAGATCGGATCCATTGTAATCTTGTGCACTCACCTTATCCCTTAACCAAGGAGAAATCTCCTCCCAAGGATCATCGTATTCTATGGTGTTAAGAGGATGACTTGAGGTGGTGGGATATAAATTATTTGATGACTGAAAATCTGCTACCGATAACTCTGGAGAGTTTGCTTCGATTGTAATGTTTCGGGATTCTTCAACCATTACTCCGCGACTATCTGTGATCTGGTATGTGAAGGAGTAAGTGCCCTCTTCTAGTTTCACCAACGAATCAAGGCGGGCATCCACTGAGTAGTCTCCAGGAGAGATAGAGTACAAGACGATATTATCAGTAGAAATCGAATTTCCGAACTCATCTACAGCAGTGATATCTGGATCTAATTTATCGATAGGAGTATTAGAAAGTTCAAATGTTAGACCCGATGAACCGGCTATGGTGGGACCCGTTGCAACTACTGTAATACTCGATGCTTCAGTTGAGGATTCTCCACGCCAATCTACTGCTTCAATCTCAAATGGGAAGGTCTCTTGTTTTGGCTCAGTAAAGCCTAGATATAACTCAGGATATTCGTTCAAATAAAAATAACCATTCGTTGAACTTTGGTTCTGGTCATGAAGGAGTCGTTCCCCCCGCACATCGGTGATATTTATATCTGCGATCCATTGAGCAAAAACTTTTTCTTCATCCGGATCGTTCATGGGAATTGCGGGAACCTCAGCGAGCGATTCGAATTTAGGAGGGGATTTAACTACATTTATGGTTTTAACAATGTTATCATCCGTCAAGTCATCCAACCAGTCTGAGTTGGTTGCACCTGGTTCATAGCGAGGGTCGATCACTTTGAAGGTTAATACATTTTCGCCCACAACGAGTTCAGGTGATGAAGTAGTGAAATCTCCGTAAACCAGATCATTTAAAGTTATTCGGTCAGTAAAGTTAGCATCGTTAAGACCCATTGCCCCAACTGACTGCAACCAAGGGAGTAACTCACCCCACGGATCAGTGTACTCAAGCGTATTCGGTGGATGAGGGTCATCGATTCCGTACAATTTCTCCTGAGACTGAAAGTCGAGCAATGAAAGTTGCGGGCCAGAAACTTGTATGCGAACCTTGCGATTCTCTTCCACCATAACTCCACGGCTATCGGTTATTTGGTAGGTGAAGGTGTAGCTTGCACCATCGGCTAACTGGTCGAGCGAGTCCAATCGGGAGTCGCCGGTGAATTCCCCAGGTGTAACTTCGACCAGTCGAACAGATGTCCCATTGTTCTCGTTTTTCCAACCGAAAGCTGAACCGAATTCATCCGCCGCTGTGATATCGGGATTCAAGTCTTCCAGGAGAGTTGAACTCAACTCGAAAGCAAGATCCGCTGAACCAGTGATCGTTGGACCAATCGCTTTGACAGTTACATTTAGGGGGCTGCTTCTTACCTCAACTCCGCGCCAGTCTACAGCTACAACTTGAAATGAGGTAGTCTCCTGGTTTGGGGTAGTGAAACCTGGTCTGATTTCAGGCATGGGATCCAGGTAAAAATACCCTTCGGATGAACTATTTCTTGCACTTTCATCCTGAATGTAAGCCAGGGCTCGACCGCGAACATCTTCTATCACGATGTCGTTAATCCAACTTTCAAATAGCCCATCCGGATCATCCATCGGGATGACAGGCACATTCTCATCCAAATCATCAAATGTTGGTTCCGTAACAACGATCTCAATATTTCGAGTGATACTGCTCCTAAAGCCCCTGTAATCCCGCACTATATAGGTTAAATTGTATATATTTGGCACATCAATTGGTGCTTTTGCAGGGTCGTGTAAAATAAATTGAGGGTAATCTAAATTAGATTGATCAACGGAATACAGGGACGAGACTAAATCCACTACACGGACAAAGTTGGAGGACAAATCTGTGCCCAAATAGTCGGTGGCCTGGATGCCTGGATCAAGATCAAGCCAAGTCTGAGTATCTGATGCACTGCGCATTTCGATAATCATACGGAAGCCATTATTAGAAATTTTCCGCCACCAAACTTCTTCATTCTTTCCCAAAAGTGCGATTTCCGGTGCGGGACCCACATATTGGTCTGGATTGGCGATGCCATCTTTCTCTCCGGTAACCTCAGGAGGTGGACCCAAAGGTTGGGTTTCTGGTGCTGGCACCTCGACTGCGGGGGCAGACTGCATGGAATCAAAAGAAAAGGAGGAAGAAGCCACCTCATTGGATTCAATTTCAAAGAAAATTTCAGAGGATATATTGTGAATGAATTCCCAACTGGCTGTGCCACTTGATGACAGGAGAGGATCGCCAGTATCGGATTCTTCCGCATTGTCATCTTCTTCGGATTCTTCATCCCCATCGCTAAAAGATGCCAGAAGGCTCTCGGTGGGTGGGGGCATCGCCCCATCTTCCGTAAGAGCTGGGCCATAGGTAGCGGAAAGATCAACCAACTCCCCAGTTTTGCTCCCGAGGGCCTCACCAAGCTTGCTGGTAACTAGTTGAATTGATTGACCTGAAAGTAGGGTTACCACGGTTCCGCCTGTGTCTGTCCAGTCGATATCTCCAGATATTAAATTAACTCCTCCGGAAATATCTCCAGACACCGAGTTTCTTACCGCCATCATCTGAAACATTGTGCCTCGTATTCCCGCGGTGCCAAGCGGGCTGGTTAAATTCATGGAGGACCCCTTTTTAAGCTTAGGTGCTTTCACGATTAATTCCCCAAAGTCGAGATGAGCGGAAAGTTCTGATTTGGTCGGTTCCTCCTCAAGCTCACCGGGTTTGGATAAATCTTCGACGACGGCCTCTAACTGTTTGTACTTTCTAAGATAAAATCGACTGCCGGGCTTGACGGTGATTAAGGTCCCATTTGAAAAAAGTAAGCCGACCTTCCCTGTTTTACCTGTGGATAAGATAGTTTTGGATGAAATCTTTTTACCCACCGAGGAAGGCCCCATGGTGACCTTGAAGTCGTCGATCATATTGAGCGAACTGACTTCACCTTCGACCGAGGCAACGATTACACTTTCAGTTACTTTCTCTCCAGCGAATGAGACACCCGGAAGAAAAACAGCAAGACTAACCACGAGGCATTGCTTAACTGCTTTGCTTGTGCGAAGAATATGATGGAAAGGGCATCCCATATAATAGTCTGAAGCGTAAGCCAAACAAGGCAGACTCCGCAAGAGGTTTTTTGAGGAATTTTCCCAGAGAAAAGAGAATGGATTAGCCGCTGGTTTCTGCCTGATACTGAGCGGGCGAAAGCAAAGAAGAACTCCCAATCGGTTGACTTGGGCGCACCCGTACCATCCATCCTCCCTCGTAAGGGTGATTATTTACATTTTCAGGGGAGTCGTTTAACTCCTCATTCACTTCGACAACCTCGCCCGCAACCGGCATGTAAAGATCGGATGCAGCCTTGACCGACTCGACCACACCAAAAACGGCCTTGCACTCAAATTGATCCCCCACCTGAGGGAGTTCCACAAAAGTGACATCGCCCAAGCTGTCCTGTGCATGATCAGTGATCCCGATCACGCAGGTTTCTCCCTCATCGCGAACCCACTCATGATCGCTGGTGTAGAAAAGATTATCGGGAATATTACTCATTTAAAAGGGGTGTAAATACTTGCCTGTTTTCTGCAACCCAAAAGGGAAAAAAGATCAGGGTTCCCCAATCCGCATCCCGTCTGGAACGACCCCATTCTTTACCACAATGACCAAACCGTCCCGAATGTAGATATTTTCTCCTTCATCGGCCCAACCTTCTTCCAACCCTTTGGGGCTAAGAAACACATTTGAGCCAATGCGGGCATTTTTATCGATGATGGCATCCCTGATATCGGAACCATCCCCCACCCCAAGATGAGGTTTTTTACCGTTTCCTCCATCTTCGTAAAAGTCTGCCCCCATCATTACCACACTTTCCATACGGCACCGTTTGCCGATGATTGAACGCTCTGCGAGCACACAACGGTTGAGAATGGAATCTCCCACCATGCAACCGCTGGCAATTATGGTGCTGGTCATGGAGCATTTGCCAAGTTTAGCTGTGGGCAGGATATCGGGGCGGTTATAAATGGGGCGTTGCCCTTCATAAAAATTAAAAGCGGGGACCTCATCGGTGAGTTGCAAATTTGCCTCGAAAAAGGCACGCACCGTACCGATGTCTTCCCAGTAGTCATCGAACACATGGCAGCGTATGTCTTGCTGACCGACAAGGGAAGGAATGATTTCCTTGCCGAAATCCTTGTCATCGCCAGAGAGGGCACGGGACATGGCCTCTGCATTGAACACATAGATACCCATGGAAGCGAGACAGCGGTCCTCCCCTCCCCCACTGCCCTTGAGTTCATCGGGCACCAATCGGGCAATGACCTCGGGATCGGTGGGTTTCTCCACAAAATCGACAATTTTGAAATCTTCCCCTACCCGCAATAATCCAAGACCGGATGCCTCGCTTATGCCCACCGGCTTGGCAGCAACCGTAACATCGGCACCCCGCTCCAAGTGCTCCTCCACCATTTTCGAAAAATCCATCCGGTAGAGTTGGTCACCGGAAAGGATAATAAAAATATCGTCTTCCTTGGCGTGAAAATGAATAAGGTTCCGGCGTACAGCATCTGCGGTACCCTGATACCAGTCGTCCCCGTGCTCTGTTTGTTCGGCAGATAAAATCTCGACAAATCCCCGCCCAAAACGATCAAAACGATAAGCTGAAGCGACATGGCGGTGCAAAGATTCTGTATTAAATTGGCTGAGGAGGTAAATTTGGTTGTATCCGGAATTGATACAGTTGCTGATCGGAATATCCACCAACCTGAATTTACCGGCAAGGGGAACGGCGGGCTTGCAACGCAACTTGGTGAGTGGATAAAGCCGGGTGCCACGCCCTCCCCCCATGATTACGCAGTGCACTTTGTTGGAAGCGGGAGTTAAGCTGTTTATTTTCATTGGGCAGTTGGACTAAATTATCGTGCTCGCATTTGCGAAGGGTTAAGATACCTACTTGATATGTGGAGATTGAAAACTGGCATTCGGCAAACACAAAAATGAGTTTGGGAGATATTTTTACGCTTTCATTGACAAATCATTGCCTTGCTCTCGCTTTTGAGGAATAGCTCTTGCTTTGCCAAGATGATGAACTTCTTTCCCAGCTTACCCGATTTCCTCAAAGATGCCCCTTCCTTTGATCTGATTGGGGTGCAGGCAGAATTTAGTGCCGACACGGAAACTCCCCTTTCTGCATACGCCAAACTTGCCTCCCAAAAACCTGCCTTTCTGTTTGAATCGGTGGTCGGAGGGGAACAGGTCAGCCGGTATTCCTTTATCGGATTTGGCCCGAGGAAGGTAATTTCTTCCAACTCTTCTCGTACCCTCATTCAGGAGGAGGGAAAGGAGAACAGGGAAATCCCCACCCCCAAGGATCCCCTTTCACTCATTGAAGAAGAAATGGAGGGTCTTCGCTACAAGCCCTGCCTCAAAGATGGGCGTTTTTCCGGCGGTGCTGTGGGCTATCTCTCCTATGAGTATGCCAGCCGGGTAGAGACAACTGTACCCGTTCCAGAGCATGATGAGCTTGGTTTGCCCATGCTCTATTTTATGATCACCGATCTGGTGCTCGTCTTTGACCATGCCCGACAGTCCCTGACTATCTGTGCGAGTGTACCGACCGCGGGTTCTGGAGAAAAAGCCTATAAGGAGGCATGCGACAAAATTATCGCCACTCGCGATCTTCTCAGCAAGCCGTCTGAATTGGCTCCTGTCTCCCTCCAACCCAGTGTGGAAAAGGAGCCGCCCACTGGTAACTTTTCCAAGGATGAGTTTGAAAAAGTAGTGGGACAAACCAAGGAATACATACGCTCAGGAGATGTAATTCAAACTGTTCTATCCCAAAGATTTAAGATTCCATTTAAGGGCACATCCACCGACCTTTACCGCGCCCTTCGGGCAATCAACCCCTCTCCCTACATGTTTCTGCTGGAAGGGAAAGATTTTTCCATTATTGGTGCATCGCCTGAGGTCCATGTCAGGCTGCAGGACGGCGAAGTGCTAATCCGACCGATTGCAGGCACCCGCCCACGCGGCAAAACGGCAAGCGAGGACATTGCCCTGGAAAAAGACCTGCTCGCCGACGAGAAAGAAAAGGCGGAGCACCTGATGCTGGTAGACTTAGCCCGCAATGATATTGGGCGTGTTTGTGAAATTGGCAGCGTGGAAGCGGCAGAGTTTATGACCATTGAGCGGTACTCGCATGTCATGCACATTGTCTCGCAGGTAGTGGGCAAGTTGGAGGATGGCAAAAATGCCTATGATTTAATGCGGGCAACCTTTCCCGCCGGCACAGTCAGCGGAGCCCCCAAAGTAAGAGCGATGCAAATCATTGCTGAACTCGAGAAAATGCAAAGAAATGTCTACGCAGGTGCCCTCGGTTATTTTGGATTTGAGGGGAATCACGACTCCTGCATTGCCATTCGTACCGCTATGCTCACCGGGGGCAATATACACCTACAGGCTGGTGCGGGCATTGTGGCTGACTCCATTCCTGAAAATGAATTTGAGGAAACCATCAATAAAGCAAAAGGCATGTTAAAAGCGATTGCCATGGCGGAAAATTTCTCCTCCAATCACCCCAATTAGCACAACACCCATCCTTCATTATGCAACAGGCACCTGAACAGAGTTCTCTCGATATCTACATGCAGCAGATATCCGAAGTGCCCCTGCTTACAGTGAAGGAAGAGGTAAAACTCGCCGCCCGCATTGCTAAAGGGGATACGGAGGCCCGGGAAATTATGATCACCTCCAACCTTCGATTGGTGGTAAAGATCGCACAGGAATATTCCAATCTGGGGCTCTCTGTCCTCGACCTGATCAACGAGGGAAATATGGGACTGATGAAAGCAGTCGAGCGATTTGATCCCGCCAAGGGTGGTAAGCTTAGCACCTATGCATCCTGGTGGATCAAGCAGTCTATCAAGCGTGCCCTGGCAAACCAAAGCAAGACGATCAGGCTGCCCGTGCACATGGTGGACCGCGTCACCCTGATCCGCCGGACAGCGGCCAAACTTTCCGAGTCTCTGGGCAGGGAACCTACCAACGAGGAACTCGCAGAGACGCTCAACCTTCCCGCCTCCCGGGTTGCCCATTTGCGCAATGTAAGCACAAAACCCGCTTCGCTGGACTCCCCGATCAATGAGGAGGACGGATCGACCCTCGCAGAAGTTGTACCTGATGAAAAGAGTGTTGATCCCTACGAGAGTCTACAGTCCAAAAGCCTGATCGGTGATGTCAACCTCGTCCTCGCCATGCTTGAACCCCGCGAGGCAGATATTATTAGGTTACGTTTCGGGTTGGACGGAAGAGATCCGCTCACCCTTGAACAGGTAGGCGAGCAAATTGGGATTACCCGAGAGCGGGTACGCCAGTTGCAAGACGAGGCACTCCGGGATTTGCGCAAAAAAATGGCAAAGTATGAGAAGCAAAGAACGGCGGATGAGATTAAGCAGGACGAATTGATCGCCGAGCGCTCCAAGATGATTCAGGAACTACTCCACAAAAACCGTTCCGCAAACGCCTAAATTCCTCTTCATTTCCCTAGTCGACCTTTTTCGCAGAAGTTGCTGCGACCAGTTCCCCAAATGGTCCAGTCGACCGCTTATTAAAAAGTAGTTTTTCTGCTGAAAGAATTCCTAGACACAATAAAGCCTACGCTTCCCCAGCTAATTATGGCTGGTTGGCGTAGGCTTTTGGTAAAGGAGTTCTCTTTGGCCTGAGCGGAAAGATTAGTTCTTCGACTCGGCTGCCGCTTCGTCCAGAAGATCACCAAGTGATGTGGTGAGGTCTTCTCCAGAATCATCGTAAGAAGCGACTTCCTTGGCAAGGGCATCTTCGTCATAATCAGCTGCCTTGATACTAAGGCCAATTCTACGCTCTTCTTTGTCGATCTTGATCACACGGGCAGACACTTCATCGCCCTCCGTGAGATGGTCTTTTACCTTCTCCACCCGCTCCTCGCTGATTTGGCTAATGTGCACGAGGCCGTCAATGTCATGCTCGAGCTCGATAAAGGCACCATAACCGGCCACACGGGCAACCTTGCCCTTGACCACATCACCCATGCGGTAGAGACGGTCGATGTTTTCCCATGGATCATCAGAAAGTTGCTTCATACCGAGAGAGATACGCTGGTTTTCGATACTGACTTCAAGTACGATGGCGTCCACTTCATCGCCCTTCTTGACCATCTCGCTGGGATGGTTGATCTTACGGGTCCAACTCATATCGGAGACATGCACCATGCCGTCGATCCCCTCTTCGAGTTCCACAAAGGCACCGTAGGAGGTAAGGTTGCGAATCTTGCCGCGTACGCGTGCACCGGGAGGATAGTTGTGGGTGGCCATATCCCATGGGTTGACATCGAGCTGACGCAAACCGAGGGAAATTTTCTGGTCGTCCTTTTGAATACCCAGGACCACAGCATCTACCTCATCGCCAACGGAAAGTACCTCACCGGGCTTGGTGATGCGCTTGGTCCAGGACATTTCGGTGACATGTACAAGTCCTTCCACCCCTTCTTCCAATTCAACAAAAGCACCATAGGGAACAAGGTTGACCACCTTACCACGCACTTTAGCGTTGATGGGGAACTTGCGCTCGATCTCATCCCATGGATTGGAGGAAAGCTGCTTGAGTCCGAGAGATACACGCTCGCGGTTCTTGTCGACTTCAATGATACAAACAGTGATTTCCTCACCTGTCTTGACCATTTCGCTTGGATGGGAAATGCGGCCCCAGCTCATATCAGTAATGTGGAGCAAGCCGTCCAACCCATCGAGATCGATAAAGGCACCGTAGTCGGTAATGTTCTTAACCATACCGCGGCGGGTTTCACCAGGTATAATGTCGTTGAGGATTTCGCGCTTCTTGTCCTGACGGCGCTCTTCAATCAACTCACGGCGGGAAACGACGATGTTTTTGCGCTCGCGGTTAATTTTAACCACCTTGAAATCAAAGGTTTGACCAACAAACTGGTCGAGGTTCTTGGGTGCCTGAATGTCAACCTGAGAGGAGGGCAAAAAGGCATCCACTCCAATATTGACAACCAATCCGCCCTTCACCTTGGAGCGAACACGCCCGGTAATGACCGAACCTTCCTCACAGGTATTGACGATTTTCTCCCAGTTTTTCTTCTGCTCTGCCTTATCGAAGGAGAGTTGGGGGTTTCCGTCACGGTCTTCCAGGCGTTCTAGGAAAACCTCGATATCGGAACCAATTTCCAGTTCGCTGAGGTCCAAAAATTCGTGAGCAGGGATGGTGCCCTCTGCTTTTCCGCCAAAGTCGATCACCACTTCAGTGGGTCGTACTTC
Organism: Opitutales bacterium; assembly: GCA_038152995.1. Classification (GTDB taxonomy): domain Bacteria; phylum Verrucomicrobiota; class Verrucomicrobiia; order Opitutales; family Seribacteraceae; genus Chordibacter. Next base: position 8,407 of record JAYOXT010000017.1, on the reverse strand, counting down.
CATAATAGTCCCCGAAATAACGGAACCTTCTTTAAGTAATTCAATTTTGCTCGAAGCGAGCAATTCTTCCATGACTGCACTCATGATGTAATGTGTGTTTTCGTGCCGCTAAGCAGGGTGCAAAAATCGCTTGGGCGAACTACCTGTGCGAAGCGGGTTGAGGGTTATAGTTAGGTGAAAAAGAACAAAAAGACTAAAAAATAGGAAAAGACTGAGTTGAGCAAGGAACAAATTACGGCACCACCTTATTTAATGGATATTCGACAATTCCCTCCGCCCCAAGACGGGTGAGTGCGGGGATAAGTTCGCGCGATGCCTTCTTTTCGATCACGGTCTCCAGAGCAACCCATGAATCATCGGATAAAGAGGAAATGGTCGGGTTGCGGAGGGCGGGCATTTCCCGAAGTACACTATCGAGCTTGCTCCTCTCGAGATTTAATTTGAGCCCAACCTTGGTATCCGCAGCCAAGGCGGCACTGAGCATGAGGGCGATATTTTCAATCTTTGCCCGCTTTTCCTCATTGGCCCAGGCTTCTTTGTTGGCGATGAGCACGGTGTTTGTCTCCATTAATACATCAACAATGCGAAGTTTGTTCGCCCGAAGCGAGCTACCGGTTTCGGTGAGATCTACAATCGCATCCACCAACTCAGGCACTTTTACCTCAGTCGCACCCCAAGAAAACTCAACCTCAGCGTTGACCCCATTTTGGGCAAGAAATTCGCGAGTCACATTGACCAGTTCCGTGGCAATAGACTTACCCTCCAGGTCTTTGGCTGTTTTGATGTCGGAATTTTCCGGCACAGCAAGTACCCACTTCGAAATACGATTCGATGCACGGCTGTAAATTAAATCAGCCACCACTTCCACATCAGAGGAATTTTCCCGAACCCAATCCCTGCCCGTCAATCCACAATCAAAAAAACCATCCTCCACATAGCGGCTCATCTCCTGCGCCCGCACAAAGCGGCCGTCTATTTCAGGATCGTCCCAGCTCGGGGTGTAGGAACGGGAACCCTTGGAGATCGAAAACCCCGCCCGGGCAAACAGCTTGAGGGTCGCCTCTTCCAGGCTTCCTTTAGGTAATCCAAAATTAAGTAAAACTGACATAAAAGATGGAAAATATCAGATGCACAGGCACTCGAAAAGCCTGTTTTGATAAGAAATAACAGCGGATTTGCTCAGCGGTAGCGGATACGAGCCTCATCGAGGGACTTGTGCATCTCCATCTCCTGGAGGATTTTTTCCAATTCAATCATATCGACGGGCTTGGGCACAACGGGCTCAAAGTCCACGCCTTCCAGCAGGCGGACAAGTTCCCGATTTCTCATCAGCAATTCCCGCTGCTCGTAAACCAGACTGCAAAAGCGCTTCGGTTTCAAGCGGCCCGCATTCTGAATAATTTTTTCAAGAGTACCATATTCGCTAAGCCACTTGACCGCGGTTTTCGGGCCCACCCCACGCAACCCGGGTATATTGTCTGATTGATCTCCGATGATGGATAGGTAGTCAAGGATTGCGTTCGCGGGAACACCAAATTTTTCTGCCACGCCCGATTCGTCCAAGGTACGCCACCCGATTCGAGGATTGGCGGTGGGAGGGGGTAACAATTGACGAACCCGGGGGGAGATCAGTTGCCCAAGGTCCTTGTCCGAGCTAACAATCAGTGTCTGCACATCCTCGGTATCGATTTTTTTTAGGTGAGAGGCGATCAGATCATCTGCCTCGATTCCCTCCACTTCTGCCCAACCATAACCCAGGCAACCAGTCATTTGCTTGACCCAGGCTAGTTGCTCGGCAAACCCATCCGGCGGGCTCCCTCGGTTCGCTTTATACTCAGGGAGAATTTCCTCGCGATGAGGACATCCACCAAGATCAAAAAATACCCAGATTTCATCGGGGGAATAATCATCTTCCAGCCGCCAAAATGTGCGCAACCAGCCATGAATCATATTAGTGGGGAAACCATCGGAGCGTGAAAGCTCACGGATGCCGTAAAACGCACGAAAGGCGAGGTTGTGCCCATCACATAAAAGAATTTTTCGCATCGGTGAGTTATCGATCACAGATGAAGCAAAGGGCAAGCGGAAAGGGCAAATCCTTAGGTTTAGGCTCGCTCTTCCCAGCTCAACAATTCACCCAGACAAAATTCGGGGCGGGCATCCTTGAGAAGCACGCGGGCCATGCGGTTTTCCAAGCCCTGTGGAGATTCGGGAACAACCACCTTGAGGTAATGGTCTGTGTAGCCACTGTAAGTCCCATTTTTAGGGTTTTCTAAAAGGACCTCCAACTCCTCACCCAGGTGCCTCTTGTGAAAATCCATTCGCTTCGATGCAGATAAACGCCTGAGGTGGGCACTTCTTTGCCTGCGGATGTCCATCGGCACATGATCCACCTGCTTAGCAGCCGGTGTTCCGTCTCTCTCAGAATAGGTAAATACATGGCAGTAAGAAAGCGGAAAGCTCATGAAGTGATCGCAGGTTTCTTGAAAATGGGACTCTGACTCACCTGGATAGCCCACCATGAGGTCCGTTCCTATACAGACCCGGGGAATGGCCTCCAATGCACGGGCAAAAAAGGCCTCCATTTCCCCAATTCGGTACCTTCGTTTCATTTTCGAAAGAATCGGATCGGAGCACGACTGCAATGGAACATGCAAAAAGGGCATCAAGGGATGAGCGGGGTCGGCCATCCAGGCAAACATTTCCTCCGGGATCGTAGTGGGCTCGATGCTACTTATGCGCAAACGGTCAAGTCCGCCAAGGGAACTGAGGGAATCCAGCAGAGCGAGAAAATCATACCCCTGCGAATGATAAGTCCCCAGATTTACCCCAGTAAGCACAATTTCCCTCACCCCTTTGGTGAGCATTTCCTTTGCTTCACTAATCAGGTCCGCGTACTCCCTCGCCCGGGCTCGTCCGCGGGCAAAGGGAATAATGCAAAAAGAACACATAAAATCACATCCGTCCTGAATTTTGAGGTTTGCCCGTTGCTCGAAATTCGTATCCCCGACAAAGCCCATCGTGAAGTCCTCTCGGTCAATTCGATCCCTGATAATTACAGGAACTTCTGGCTTTTCGGGCTCAAGGTAGTGAAGAAAATTCAATTTATCATGATTGCCGATCACATAGTCCACCCCATCGACCATCGCCACTTCATTAGCAGAAACCTGAGAGTAACACCCCACCACCACCGTCAGTCCATCTGGGTTTTTACGGTTAAACCGGCGAATGGCATTTCGGGACTTAGCATCCGCCTGATTGGTCACCGTGCAGGTGTTAATCACCCCTAATTCCGCCTCCTCACCAAATTCGACCACTTCATAACCAGCATCCCGCAATTTCCCCTCCAATGCCACTCCTTCGTACTGATTTAGCCGACAGCCTAAGGACTGCACACAGGCGCGCAAGGAAGATTGTTTAGAGACGGTATGCATGGATTATTTCGCAGTAGGCAAGGAAATCTCTGACGCTGGCGATTTTTCGCCATATTTGAAAAGCAGATAGATCAATTTGAATGCCTTGAGGTAACGAGGTATGAAAACTGCAGGATTATAGAGACAGCGTAACAGCCAACCGAGGAAAAAATAATCCGCCCACCGGGGTATTTTGACCTGCTGCCCCGAAAGAAAGGCAAGAGCCGCACCTGTGCAAAGAATAGCGGGGGAAAACGGGAGGTTTTTTTTAAGATAAAGGCCTAGCCTTTCCTGCGTTCCTCCACCGATCTGAATAAAGACATATTGGGGCCTGACTTCCTCGATTTTTTGGAGAAGATCTTGGTCAATGATCCGCCCAACCGCAGGATAGATCGGAGAAATGTAAACCTCGCACTTGCTTAAATCCCTAGCGTAGGCCTGGCTGACCCATTGCATATTTGCATCGGCCTGTTTTTGATCGGGCATCACCCAGAGGCTTGCCGACTCTGCCCACTTACCACGCTCCAGCAAATTTTTCAAAAAGAGCAGTCCGGACACTCGTTGAATTTTTTTCCCACTTAGGTACTTTGCCCAAAGGCAAAGCAACCCACTATCGGCCAATACGAGGTCCGCTTCCTGTACCGCTTCCCAATAGACTGCAGATCTTGTAAGATCGCCCGCCAATCCAGGGCCCGATGGGGCGAGCACAAGCCCTCCCTGTTCAGCCTGCTCACAGGCTACCTGACAGGTGCCGTTGAAAAAATCGATGCCGAGCACTCGTTCTTTGGCAGTCACGACGAAGGATTCTTACCAAGTAAGAAAAGTAGAAAAAGTGAAAATCAGTAGGCTGATTTAGGAGGAAAGACCACCTGCCCAACTGTCCGGAAGACAATTTCTATATCAAGCCAGATCGACCAGTTGCCGACATAATTAAAATCCATCTCAATTCTTTGCTGGATAAGATCGGGATCGGTGAATTCTCCGCGCAAACCACGACATTGGGCCGGACCCGTAACTCCTGGCTTTACGAACTGCCGCACACGGTAGGACTTGAAGTTTTTTTCAAACAAATAATCGTGCTGGGCAAGGTAGGGTCTTGGGCCCACCAAGCTCATCTCCCCACGGATCACATTGATTACCTGGGGCAATTCATCAATACTGAAACGGCGGATAAAGCGGCCAAAAGGAAAAATTCTAGCGTCTTCTTTGGATGCCTGCACCGCTTCATCCCTTTCCCCCTCCGCAAAGTGCGTCATTGAACGGAATTTCCAGATGGTAAATTTCCTGCCTGCAAGCCCCACCCTCTCCTGTGTAAAAAACAAAGGGCCAGGTGCCTGAATGTAGTGAAAAATCTTGGTGACCAAAATACAGGGAGGAAGGACCAAAAGAGCGACTGGTAAAGCAATGAGAAGGTCAAACACCCGCTTAACCATTTGATTGAATGGACTCTCCAATGGTTCGTTCAGCAGAGTAAAAAACTGTCGGCCGGATTCTTCCATGAAAACAAGGCGTGAGTAAAAGAGGTTGGACAGAGAGTTGTAGATCATTACCCGCGAGCCGTACTGCGTAGCAAGCTCAGCCACATCCCCTACCCATGACTCCATGTTCCTGTCAGGCAGCACAACTAATTGGTGAGTTCGGTTTTTTTGAAGATAACATTCAAGTTCGCCCAGTTTTCCCAGCATTTTGATCGAGACCGCAGGAGAAAGATTATTTTCTTCCGATGAGCAAAATGCACCCTCAAATACAAGGCCTCCTTCTTCTTGCTGCACAATCCAGTCGTCTAGGGCAATGAGCGATTTGTTATCCCCAATGACTACGCTGGTCCTGCTCTGCCCATGAAACCCAATCACCCGCTTAAATATCCCCGGAAGCGCAATATTGGAAAGAATGAGCAAGGGCCAAGTTACCAGGACATAGAAAATCAGAAATAAGCGGCTGGTCTCATTGTCCTTGGTGGCAAAATAGGCAGCAAACACAAAGAAGGATATGATCGCCGCTTGGAAATTTGATTTTGTTACCGCCTCACGAGCCCTTTCCCACCCATTTTTTATATAATAAGTACCATAATTTTGCAAAGAGCCAAATGTAGCCACCACAAGCCCCGCCACCGCAACCAAGGAATAATTCCAAGGCAAGCTAATCAAGGAAAGATCACTTCTTTCCCATATTTCAACAGCCATCCAAAACCAAGCGAATACAACTGCAACCAATCCTAATCGGTGTAAAAGTGCGTGACCGCTGTCCCTAGGGTTTGACATGACTTCAATAAAATAGAAATTTCAGGTTACAACCGCAAGGCAAGAAATTCATAACTATCTGGTTTATTGAATCGATTCAACAAAGTGGATTTATTCACAAATCTCTTGCGTTTTCATTTTTTTTTGAAAACAATGAAAAAGTGCCTGACCAAGCCAAAGTACCCAAGGTGAAATCAACCTTACAAACCGATAATTCGCTTGAGCTTGAGTCGATTGATTTTTTTGTCCGCATGATGGGCATTCTCGGAATGCCGCGTTCAGTGGGGGAAATTTATGGTCTTCTATACTTCTCTGAAGTTCCCCTGCCAATGGACCAAATTGTCGCCAAATTGGGAATGAGCCTGGGGTCGGCCAGTCAGGGACTCAAAACTTTGCGCTCCCTCAAAGCAGTTCGCACAACCTATGTGCCTGGAGACCGCCGGGATCACTATCAGGCAGAAACCGAATTTCGTAGACTTTTTTCAAATTTCCTCAAAGAAGAAATCCTCCCCCACATGGAAAGTGCGAAGGAAAGAATTGATCGAATGTATGATGCGTTGCCTGAAGACTCGGAAGATCAGGAATTTTATCAAATTCGCATCGAGAAATTAAAAAAGCTCACCCGAGCCGGCGGGCGTCTCCTGCCCGCCCTTGCTGGCCTTTTAAAATTGTGAAGCAACCATCTGAAGAGAATATGGATGACTGGGCAGTTGGTTGGTACTGCATCCGGGCCAAGCCGAGAATGGAATCTGTAGCAACCAGCACACTGGCCACCCTTGATGAGGTTGAAGTTTTTTTCCCGCGCACTCAGAGAACCAAAAAAATTCCTCCACAGCCACTCAAACCCTTATTCCCCGGTTATTTTTTTGCCAGGTTTGATCCCGTCTTGCACCTGCGCAATGTCCACTATGCCCGCGGGGTGGCTTACATCGTCAGGCGAAAGGAGGTTCCTGTGCATGTGCCGCCGCAGGTAATGATCGCTTTGCGACTGCTTTCCCCGGAAGGGATCCTATCTATACCGGACCGACCCCATCAGGTTGGAGAAAAGGTAAAGGTAATTGCAGGCCTGTTCAAAGGTGACAAAGGGGTGGTCACCCAATTGATCCCCGCCCGCGATCGAATACGCGTACTTTTCGAAATTCTTGGCCGACCGACCGAGGTCGAGATCAATGAAGACGATGTTGATTTTCCCAGTGCCCACCCAATTGGCACTGGCTAATTTTTGCTCTCAAAATCGAAAATTGATTCTTTGATTGGCTTTGCCTATGCAAACTGCCAATTGCGGTAGCCTAGATAAATCAATGGATTTAGTTTACCTAAGTCTGCAATTCCACTTTTCTTAAAATGTTCGGGCTCAACCTTCTATACATTTTTACAATCGGACTACTAATTGTTTTTGGCGGTCTTTTTTTCACGAGTGACCTCTACATGGATCGGGTCTTAAGATGGAAAGCTGCCCAACTTTTTCAGGAGTCGCAGGTATACAAAGACCCCAATATTGACAACATTGGAGGTCTATTGGACGAAGGCGTACAGAAAGCTAAAATTGCCCACCTTCTCAATCCCGAGGAACAAACCCATCTTTTCAATTATTTGAGGCTCCAATTTCGAACATCTCCAACGGATGCTCTCATCGGATGGTCTAAGGCAATTCACAACAAAACAGACAAGGCCCTAAGAAATGAACTTCTCGAGAAGTGCATGGACATTATTAAACAATCTACATTCCCCATTCATCAAAGAAAAATAGCGGCGGAAGTTGCCTTTCGGGAAATACAATTTCTGCTCCAAGATGATAGTTGGGCATCCATGCCTGAGAACCTTCTAAAATATTGTGAATTGCTAGCTGAGACCGGACAACCCCAGGAGGCAAAAAATGCAGTACTTGAGCTATTATCCAGATTCCCTGAATACTCAGAAGGTGTGTTTTTACTTACCCGGCTAAGCACACACCTCGAAGACTCATCCCGCCTCATTGAACTTGGTAAAATGCTTGCAAAACTGGCTACGAGACAAAACGAGATAGGTTTGCAAGCAATTCGACACATGACCTTACTGCACTTACTCAACCCCCTGTCAGCTGGAAGTTTAAGCAAGTGCATTGAGCTTTTAAACATGAACCCACAGTCGATGCCTATCGACTTTATGCGTATCCACGCCCTTCAAATTGGTCTAGAGAAATCAGCAGAGAAACGGCAGGAAATCATCGAAACCTGTGCCGGTCTCTTTGATTTGGAAGCCATCAAAGACTTGATGATATTCAACCAATGGCTTTCGCGATTAGGGGCAGTGGAATCAATTGTGGAATATTTACCACCCCACAAAGCAAAAGTTGATGAAAATTTATTCAAGCTGCGAATGAGTGCACTGGCCAAAACAGGAGATTTCGAACGCATCCATGTAGAGATTGCCCAAGCCACCCTAATTCCCTCGAAGTGGAAACTTGTGGTCGAGGCAAGGGCCTTTGCGCTAACCGGGCATTTCCAAGATTCTATCTCTTCTCTCGATCGCTTAAAACCTATCATTGAGAGTGATCCCCGGGATGTGGAGCTAATCTGTGATTTCATGGAGTCTTCCGGGGATATTCAAGGCCTCTGTCATATTTTGGAATATTTTTCAGATAAACCGATACACGCAAAATATTCCCTGTCTAAACTGATCCACTACCGGGCAGGTTCAGCCAACCCCCAAGAGCTGGTTACCTGGCTCCAAAAACTCGCCGAGATCAGCCCCACTGATCTTACTCTGAGCATT
>JAYOXT010000016.1:0-50714 GCA_038152995.1 Opitutales bacterium | reverse complement strand
TCCATCACCCTGAGCGACCTCGATTCTCAGGTTATTACTGAGCTCAATAACTCGATAGCTACTGGTTCTATCACTCTCGATCTTCTTTCCTCTCAGGTTCGCAATGACCTCAACCGAACCATCACCAAGTCCATGCTGAGTCAGGAAGTGTTGAATGAATTAAACTCTAGTTCGGGTGGTGGGGGTGTGGTGCCGGGTAGTTTGCTTGCGGTGCCTGCCAACCAGTCCGCCCCAAGCGGCTATGAGTTATATCAGAAGGGTGAGCCAAAAGATTTGGTTTGGGAAGAAAAAGCACCGGTGAGTGTGGCGAGGGATCTAAGCGATGGTGCAGAGATTATAGGTGATAAAATATACTTGGTTGGAGGTTGGAATGGCTCTGGTGCCAAAAATATTGCCGAGCGGTATGATCCAACAACCAACACCTGGGAGACGCTCGCCAATATGTCTGCCGCTAGACAAGCGGTTGCATGTGCGGTGCTGAATGGAAAACTCTATGCCATTGGCGGAGTTGGGTTATCCAGCGTGGAGGTGTTTGATCCATCGACTGGTAGCTGGTCTGCTGGAGTTGCTTTACCCAGCGAAGTAAACTCGGGCACCGCGATCACCATAGCGGGTAAAATTTATCTATTCGGTGGTACGGATTCCTCTGGTAATTGGAGAAACCAAGTTTTGTGCTTTGACCCAGTTGTTAATCAGTGGGTCAATAAGACACCAATGCCAACGGCCCGATATGGTCCAAAATTGGTTTGGTATCAAAATCGTTTATGGGTAATCTCCTTTGGCAACATCGTTGAGAGTTACGATCCTGCTTCTGATACTTGGCAAACAGAAGCTTCATTAACAACTCAAAGAAATTGGCCGGTTGCATGGACTTTTTATGGTCGGATATATGTAGCCGGTGGTTATAACGGCACAGGTCATCATCTTTCATCAATTGAAGTCTATGACCCAAAGAGTGAAGCGTGGACAATCTTTGGTAACTTACCAGAAAATAAGCGAGAGGCTGATGCAGTCGTGTTTAATAATAAAGTCTTCATATTCGCTGGTAATGATGGTCCATCTACCTATTCCAACAAAGTATTTGCGGCCGATCTGAATGCATCGGTGAGTGGGGTGTTTGATTTGTACCGCAAGGATGGCAATGCCTCCAGCGGGGTACCGGTGGCGGAGGTTGCAGATGGATCGGTCACGGCGAGTAAGATGGATCCTGCCTTATTGAATGAATTAAACTCCAGTTCGGGGGGAGGGGGTGTGGTGCCGGGTAGTTTGCTTGCGGTGCCTAAAAACCACTCCGCCCCGTCGGGGTATTCGCTCTATGAGGAGGCAGAGCCCAAAGATTTGGTTTGGGAAGAGAAAGCACCCGTGAGTGTGGCAAGGTTTGCTTACGACGGCGTTGAAGTATTGGGCGGTAAAATCTATTTTGTGGGAGGTGGGACTGGTTCAAGTTCAAGTGCTCAGAATATTGCCGAGCGCTACGACCCTGGGTCCAATACCTGGGAAACCCTCGCCAATATGTCTGCCGCTAGAGCAGGGGTTGCCTGTGCGGTACTGAATGGGAAACTCTATGCCATTGGTGGAACTGGATTAACTTCTGTAGAAGTGTTTGATCCAACGACTAACAACTGGTCTGCAGGAGTTGCTTTACCTAGCGAAGTGAATCGTGGAACTGCGATCATGGTAAATGGCAAAATTTATCTAATCGGAGGATGGAATGCTTCTAGCCAAAACCTTAACCAAGTGCTCTCTTTTGATCCATCTACCAGTCAATGGAGTACCAAAGCCAATATGCCCACGGCTCGAAATGGGGCGAAACTTGTTTGGTTTGAGAATCGAATTTGGGCGATTGGTGGATATACTGGGAATATTACAAACAAAGTGGAAAGCTACGACCCATCTACAGATACCTGGCAAGCGGAAGCATCGCTAACAACAGGGAGACTTTGGCCGGTTGCCTGGGTCGCAAATGGCCAAATTTATGTGGGAGGTGGCCAGGTTGCTTCTGGGGTCCCTATTAATTCCATCGAGGTTTACGATCCAGCGACCAAGCAATGGACAAGTGCGGGCAACTTCCCACAAAACGAATATGCAGCGGATGCCGTTGTGTTAAATGACAAAGCTTATGTGGTGGCTGGAAATGATGGGAGCGGGTACTCCAACAAAGTATTTGCGGCCGATTTGAATGCCTCGGTGAGTGGGGTATTTGATTTGTACCGCAAGGATGGCAATGCCTCCAGCGGGGTACCCACCGTGCAGGTAGAAGTGGCGGATGGGTCCATCACAACCAATCAACTGAACGAGCAAATTCTCAAATATTTACGCCCCGAAGTGGTGCGTTCTCCGGCACTCCCACAAAACCGGGAGCAGGTATACACCGGCCAGTCCGTCACCCTCTCGGCCGATGCCGAAGGAAAGTACCTCACCTACCAATGGTTGCGCAATGGGCAGGAGATTTCCGGAGCAACCAACAAGGAATTCACTATTTCCGATGCCAATGCCACCCTCCACGATGGCAACTACAGTGTGCGCATCAGTAATGATTTTGGCCATGTGTCCACCACCTCTGTGCAACTGGATGTCAATGATACCCAGCTCATTCATGAAGTGGACCTCAACGCCAGCGTCGCCCTGGAAATGATCTGGGTGGAACCCGGCACGTTTACGATGGGGCAGGATGGGGTAGCTACCCCTGTTCACGAGGTTACCCTGACTAAAGGATTTTATTTAGGCAAGTACGAGGTGACGCAGGCCCAGTACGAGGCGGTGATGACGGGGAATACCGATAGCCTGAGTGCCACGCCAAGCAACTGGCCTAACAACCCGGACCGCCCGGTTGAACAGGTTTCCTGGGATGATATCCAAAAATTCCTTACTCGTTTGAATAGCGTGCAAGCCGGCAATATCCCTGAGGGATGGGCGTATGTGTTGCCCACCGAAGCACAGTGGGAGTATGCCTGCCGGGCAGGCACGACCACGGCGTACTCATGGGGAGATAGTATTACGACCGACAATGCGAATTACTCCGGTAGTGGATACTCGCAGACACGCGATGTGGGGCAATATGCGGCCAATCCCTGGGGCTTTTTTGATATGCACGGCAATGTATGGGAGTGGACGGCGGACTGGTACGCCGCATACAGTTCGGGAGCACAGAATGATCCTGAGGGTCCGGCTACGGGCTCCAGTCGTGTCATTCGGGGCGGCTCCTGGAACTATACGGGTACGTACCTGCGTTCGGCCTTCCACGGCAGCAGCAACCCCAGCAACCGCACCAGCGGCCTCGGCTTTCGTGTCGGTTTCCAACAGGTACCTGCGGATGTGGCTAGCCCCGAGATGCAAATCCTCGGGGATGCAAACATCACGCAGTTGCAGGGCGTCGCCTGGGTGGACCCTGGGGTGGAGGCCCATGATGTGCGCGATGGCAATCTTTCCGGCGATGTCACCGTCAGTGGATCGGTGGATGTAAACACCACCGGTACCTACACCTTGACCTACACCGTGAGCGATGCGGCGGGCAATCAGGCAACCCTCACCCGCACCGTGAATGTGGGCACACCTGCCACCTATGCATCTGATCTCAATGCCAGCGTCGCCCTGGAAATGATCTGGGTGGAACCCGGCACCTTTACGATGGGGCAGGACGGGGTGGCTACACCGGTTCACGAGGTCACCCTGACCCAAGGATTTTACCTAGGAAAGTACGAGGTTACGCAGGCTCAGTACGAAGCGGTGATGACGGGGAATACCGATGGCCTGAGTGCCACACCGAGCCAATGGCCGAACAACCCAGACCGCCCGGTGGAAAAAGTATCGCATGACGATATCCAAAAATTCCTTACCCGTTTGAATGCCCAGCAGGCGGGCAATATCCCCGAGGGTTGGGCGTATGTCTTACCCACCGAGGCCCAATGGGAGTATGCCTGCCGGGCAGGCACGACCACCGCGTATTCGTGGGGGGCGACCATTGCCAGTTCGAATGCGAATTATAATTGGGACGGTACATATAATTCGGGTGCTGATTTTAAAGAAACCCGAGATGTCGGGCAGTACAGTGCCAATCCCTGGGGCTTTTTTGATATGCATGGCAATGTATGGGAGTGGACGGCGGACTGGTACGCCGCCTACAGTTCGGGAGCACAGACCGATCCTGAGGGCCCTGCTACGGGCTCCACCCGTGTCTATCGGGGCGGCTCCTGGGGCGATGCGGGTGCGGCCCTGCGTTCGGCCCGCCGCTTCAGCGTCAACCCCAGCAACCGCGACCTCAGCTTCGGCTTCCGTGTCGGTTTCCAACAGCAGTAAGGCGAGCGAGGGAAGTCTTGGCTCAAGCATGGGCGAGTAGCCCAGCGGAGCCAAGCGAACCGAGCGAGGAGATTTAAAGAGTGAAGAGTGAATACTGAATAGTGAAAATAAACTCTGATCGTTTGTTCTGCTCGTAATTATTTTATTTCAAGGAGGACTGCCTGTGGTGTTCCGCAGGTGATTAGGCAAAGTGTGAAATGTTGTTCAGCAAAATCTACTTCAAACTTCTCTCTTCAATCCTCACTCTTCACTCTTTCTCCCCTTTTCAGATATTTGACATTTTAGCGCTATGATGTTTTAATGTAAAAATGAAACGTTCCACGGTGTATCTAGAGGATGATCTGCACAAGGCACTGAAGCTAAAGGCGGCGGATACTGATGTTGCAATGTCCACATTGGTGAATGATGCCATTCGGGAGTCCCTTTTGGAAGATGCAGAGGATCTGCAAGCTTTTGAGGAGAGAAAAAACGAGCCATCCATTGATTTCGAAACCTTTGTGCAGTCCCTAAAAAAAGATGGGAAAATATAGACTGCGGCTCAAAAAGTCCGCAGCCAAGGAGATCGAAAATTTACCCAAGAAGGATTGTGCCCGTGTAGTGGGTGCGATTCAGAAATTATTGGATGATCCGTATGGACAAAATACCCAGAAATTATCTGGTCAGGAAAAGTACCGAATACGGGTGGGAAATTATCGGGTACTGTACGAAATCATAAACGACGAACTCGTTGTTATGGTGGTCAAGGTAGCGCACCGAAAAGATGTTTACCGAAACTGAAGGGAAGAGTGAATGGTGAAGGGAATAGGAAGAGTGAATGGTGAAGGGTGGAATGATAAACTTTGATTGTTTGTTCTGCTCGTAATTATTTTATCGCAAGATTGTCTGCATTGGGTGTTCCACAGGTGCTTAGGAAAGGTGTGAAATGTTGTTCAGCTCTACTTCAAACTTCTCTCTTCAGTCCTCACTCTTCACTCTTACTTAAATCTTCCCTCCTAGCTGTTCCTTTGATTACTTAATTAAAATGAACCAACGCTCTGTTTATTTCTTCCTCCGCCCTGCCCTATTTTTATTGGGTATTCTGTTTAGCTCTGCCCTGCTACAGGCGGAGCGGCCCAATGTGGTCTTCATTCTTACCGATGACCAGCGCGGGGATGCTCTTGGCTGTATGGGGCACCCACACCTGAAAACCCCACGGATCGACCGGTTGGCGGAGGAGGGAGCGTTGTTCCGCAACCATTTTTGCACCACTTCCCTGTGCTCTCCCAGCCGGGCATCCATCCTCGGCGGGCTCTATGCCCATGCCCATGGGGTGGTCAATAATTTCACCGATTATCCAAGAGATCTGCCCACTTTTCCCCGCCAGTTGCAAGCGGAGGGATATGCCACTGCATACATCGGAAAGTGGCACATGGGCGAGGAGGACGACAGTATGCGCCCGGGCTTTGACCACTTTGTGACCCACCGGGGGCAGGGAAAATACTTTGATACCGAGTTTCGTACAAACAATGGAAAAAGAGAAGTGGTGCCCGGCTACTACACCACCGTGGTCACAGATATGGCGATTGATTGGATGGCGGAACGCGAAGAGGAGGATGCCCCGTTTTTATTGATGCTTGGGCACAAGGCACCGCACAGTTTTTACTTTCCCGAACCGAAGTATGAAAACACTTTTGATGGGGTGCGTGTGCCCTACCCTGCATCTGCATTTTCCCTGGAGGACAAGCCGGTGTGGATCAAGCAGCGCCTCAATACCTGGCACGGAATCTATGGGCCGTTGTTTGACTGGCGTAAGAAATTCCCTGACCGTTCCGCCCGGGCGATGCTCGACTTTGAACGGATGGTGCGGGCGTACTGGGGAACGATTCTGTCGGTGGATGATTCGGTGGGCAGAATATACGACTACTTAAAAGAGGCGGGCAAGCTGGACAATACCCTGTTTATTTTCACCAGTGATAATGGGCTGTTGGAGGGAGAGCATGGGATGGTCGATAAGCGCACCGGGCATGATCCATCCCTGCACATTCCACTGGTGGTGCGCTACCCGGGCCTGATCGAGGCGGGCAAAGTGGTCGATGCCCAGACCCTGACCCTTGATTTTGCCTCCACTATTCTGGAAATTTGCCAAGCCCCTGCCCTGCCCAAGACCCAGGGGAAGTCGTGGAAAAAGTTGGTAAGCTCGGGAGATGAGGACTGGCGAACCAGCTGGTACTACGAGTACAATTATGAAAAGCAGTTTCCCTACACCCCCAATGTGCGGGCCTTGCGCACCGACCGGTGGAAGTACATCCGCTACCCCCATGGGGATGGATCGCCCGACCGGCACATGGCCGAGCTCTATGATTTGCAAAACGACCCCGAGGAATCCATCAACCTGATCGCATCGGGCGGGCGGGAAAAACTGATTGCCCGGTTGAGCGGGGAACTGGACCGGTTGATTGAGCAAGCAAACCATGGACGGCCCGACCACATGCCGATGGACGAGGGAATTAAGGGCGAATTACCAGACGAAAAAATCCGTTAATTCAAAGTCGGGAGAAAGATTTAAGCAGGCCCGGCCGTGAGGCACGAGGAAACCGTGCTTTGCATCTGCGCGGCATATTCCTGCATGGAGCGGAGCAATTGGAACTGGGCACGGGCACGCTCAAAGTTGTGACCGGGCCGTTTTACTTTGAAGTAGGTATCGCCCAGTAAAAAATCGGTAAGAAAGCGCAGGGCAAGCTCGTAGGTGATGACTTGCGGAGCCTCTGCGAGGTGCTCCACTTCCACGGGATCGAGCAGGTCTTGCACTCCGCAAAGATACCCCTCGACGAGGGCGGAAAATCGATCGGGCAGGAAAAGGATTTTGGAGATATCGGGCTCGTCTTCCTCGGATGAGCAGGCCGCGGTGCGCACCAAATCCCCAAAGTCGTGCAGGACGCAGCCGGGCATCACCGTATCGAGATCGACCACGCAGATACCCACACCAGTGGTCTCGTGAAGCAGTACATTGTTGAGCTTGGTATCGTTGTGCACCGTGCGGGTGGGAAAGTCGGCATAGCGGATGAGGGTGGCGAGGTGCTCATTTTCCTTGGCGAAGGAAATGAGATCGGCCGCCTCGGAGGCACGCTGGCAGGGGTCTGCATCCACTGCCCGAAGAAAAGCATGGTAACGCGATTCGGTATTGTGAAAGTCGGGAATAGTCTCGATCAGAGCATCGCCCGGGAGGTCGCGTAATTGGTACTGGAAGTCCCCAAAAGCACGGGCGGCCTCGTAGGCATGTTCACGGGACTGGGGAACTTCAAGGGACAGTCCGCCAGGCACATACTCGGTGACGCGCCAGTAATTGCCATGATCCCCGGTGATGTAACTCGCCCCATCGAGGGCAGGCACGAGCACCAAGGTGGTCAAGGTGGTCTGCCCATCCGTATATTTTTGGGCGAGGTGCTGGGTGACTCGGGCAAAGTTATCCATGAGGGAGACGGGATCCTTAAACACATCATGATTGATCCGCTGCAGGGTGTAGCGGTGCCCGCAGTCGGTCACCAGTAAGAAAGTATCGTTTACATTGCCGTTGCCAAAGGGCTCGACCGTATCGACCGCTCCCTCCACCTGAAAGCGGGAAGCAAGCTCAAGAATTTCTTCTTTCGATAAATCTTTCAATCTGCCCCATCATTAAGAAAACGAAGGGTGGGTCAACGCGAGAAGACATCAGAATTATTTGATTGATTTGCAGGTAATGAAAGGGAAATAATTCGGGCTATGTATAAGCCCACCCTCGCCCTTCTTTTTCTTATTCCCCTGCTTGGCATGGCCAAGCAACCGAACATCATTTTCATCCTGACCGATGATCAGGGATATGGGGATGTCAATGCCCATGGCCACCCCTACTTAAAGACACCGCACACCAACAAGTTGCGGGAGGAAAGTGTAAGCTTTGAGAATTTTTATGTCAGCCCATCCTGCTCCCCCACCCGGGCTGCCCTGCTCACCGGAATGCACGAGTTTCGTAGTGGCGTAACCCACACCTTGCCTCCCCGGGAAGACCTGCCCACCAGTACGACCACCCTGCCCGAGGTGCTGAAGACCGCGGGCTACAAAACCAGTTTTATCGGCAAGTGGCACCTCGGCGGATCGCCCGGGCCGGATGCCCATGGATTTGACTGGTGCTCCACCAACCAGGCGGGACCCCAAGCCCACTTCGACACCGTGTTTGTGCGCAACCGCAAACGCTTTGAGACCAAGGGATACCGCGAGGACATCTTTTTTGATGAGGCGATGACCTTTATTGAGGAGGCCGGGGACGACCCTTACTTTTGCTACCTCTGCACCTATTCCCCGCACACCCCGCTGGCGGCTCCGGAAAAATTTATCAAGCCCTTCCGGGATGCCGGGCTCAATGATACCCATGCCACTTATCTCGGGATGGTGGAAAATATTGATTACAACTTGGGCAGGCTGATGAAGTTCCTCAAGGATACCGGGCGGGATGAGGATACCATTGTCATCATGGTCAATGATAACGGGGTGACCGAGGGTTTGGATGTGTACAACGCCAACATGCGCGGGCCCAAGTGCTCCGCCTGGGAAGGTGGCACCCGGGCCTTCTCCTTCTGGAGATGGCCAGGCAAGTGGCAGCCTCAGTTGGTAAACAACCTGACCGCCCACCTCGATGTGTTCCCTACCCTCTGCGAACTCGCCGGGGCAAAGATACCCACCGAACTCCAACCCAAGCTCGAGGGATACAATCTGCTCCCTCTTTTAGAGAGCAACAAAGAAGTGAAGAATTGGCAGAAGGACCGGATTTTATTTCACCATGTTGCCCGCTGGCCAAGCGGATATGCCAAGTATCATAAATATGCGATGGCCGGGGCGAGACAGGGAAATTTTCTCATGCTCCGCAGCAACCATTGTGGAAATGAGGAATGCTTAAAGCACATGAGCCAGTGCATGGGCCTGAAAGCGATAGAGAATGGCCGGGAGGTGCATACCTATGCCTATGGCACTGCTCAGTACCACTGGGGCCTGAGCCCCCGGGACCGTTGGGTGCTCTTTGATGTAAAGAAAGACCCCGGTTGCCGGAATGATTTATCCGAAAAACGCCCGGGCTTGGTGGCCAAGCTGAGCAAGGCCTATGACCAATGGTGGGACGATACCTATCCCGAAATGATTGCCATGGGCGGAGATGAGGGAAATCCCGATGTGGGCCTAAGAGCCTCGAAAAAAAGCTCCAGTTGGAAGGGTAAAACTACCGACAAGAAGTAGCTTACTCCTGTTTGGAACTCCGAATTAAAGATATAAATTTAAGCGACTTCCAGTTTGAGCTTTTTGCCAAGGGCATGGGCAAACTTCTCTAGGGTAGATAGCTTAATATCCTCCGCATGGTTTTCTATCCTGGAGATTGCTGTTTTCTTTGTGTTTAACCGCCTGGCTAGCTCATCCTGAGTCATACCAGCCTCTTCACGGGCACTTTTTAACATCACTCCAATTTTGAATTGCTCGTAACCCCTTTCCAAATTCTTGGCAAATTCTGGATCCTGAGATTTTCTTTTATTGGTATATTTTTTGAGATCATTCATTTTCTCTTCCTCCTAAAGTAGTCTAATTTTCTATCCTCAGCCAATCGGATGGCAGGTAGAGGAGTCTTTTGAGTTTTCTTCTGAAAGGCATGACAAAGAACCACCAACTGGTCGCCATCCATAAAGCTAAGAAGACGAAAAATATTTGAAGCCTGGCTGACACGAACCTCCCTGAGGTCTTTCGTATTTACCATCTACTTGAAGTACTGACTAGGCACTACTTCGAATTCTTCAATTAAGCGTAGTACCCAAACAACTTTCTGGGCTTGCTTGCCAGAAAGTGAGTCCAAAAATTCCTCCACTGGGCAATTCCCTGTTTTCGATTTGTAGAAGATTATCTTTCTGCACATATATAAAGGTTAACATATAGGTTAACTTTGCAAGCATTCTGCGAGGTTCTGATCGAGATTATAATTTAAGGATTTAATCGAGACCGCAGGGCTTTCCACTTATCCAAGCGCTCGGCAATGGCCGATTCGGCACCCGAAGATTTCGGGCGGTATAAAGTGATCGGTTTTTCGAGGTATTCCTGACCGGATATATTCTCGGGAAATTCATGGCTGTAGAGGTAACCCTCCTCTCCTTCCTCCCGGTCCTTGCGATTACGCCCATGACGGTCCCGGACCGAAGATGGCACAGACTGGACAGGTTGTTCCCGTAGGGTACGCTTCGCCTCCCCAATGGCCAGAGTGGCACTGTTGCTCTTGGGGCAGGTAGCGAGGAACAAAACCACATGGGCAAGGTTGAGCTCGCACTCGGGCAAGCCGATGGTTTCGCAGGCACGGAAGGCGGCATCCGCCATCAGCAGGGCTCGGGAATCGGCAAGGCCCACATCCTCAGATGCAAAGATGACCAGTCGGCGGGCGATGAAGCGTGGATCCTCCCCACCGGCCAGCATCTTCGCAAGCCAGTAGACTGCGGCATCGGGATCATTCCCCCGCATGCTTTTAATGAGGGCGGATGCAGTGTCGTAGTGCTCATCCTCATCGCGGTCGTAACGCACCCCCCGTTCCTGAGCAAAGGCGGACACTTCGGCATCCCCCAGCACTGCCCCGTCGGGCAATCCTTCAACGATAGTCTCCAATATATTGAAGGCTCGGCGCATATCACCCTCCGCAAAAAGGGCGAGGTTGGAGAGGGCCTCTCTTTTTGCGGTGCACTTCCTCTCCCCTAGCCCACGATCGGTATCGGTGAGGCATTCGGCTAATGCTTCGACAATCACTTCCTGACTGAGAGACTTAAGAGTGAAAAGATGGGAACGACTGAGGAGCGGATCGATAATATAATACCTTGGGTTGTGGGTGGTGGCACCGATTAGGCGGACCTCACCGGATTCAATATCCGGCAACAACAAATCCTGCTGGGCCTTATTGAACCGGTGGATCTCGTCGACAAACAAATAGCAATGGTCCGCCCCATGGTAGCGGGCGAGCTTCAGGGTCTCCCGCAACTCCGCCACATTGGAAGTGACTGCATTGACCTTGAGCAACTTGCATTTTCCCTCCCGGGCGATGACGGTGGCCAGAGTGGTCTTGCCCGTTCCGGGAGGGCCAGCCAGGAGAATATTGCCCACCCGGTTTTCGCGGATCAACTTGGGCAGGAGGCAGCCATCTCCGAGTAAATGTTGCTGACCAAGAACCTCGCTTAGAGATTGAGGACGCATCCGTTCGGCCAATGGGCGACGGGACCGGTCTTTTTGAACCGGTGCTTCAAGGGAAAATTCCATGGCTTCTTCTTGCATCACAAAAGAGTGATCCAAGCAGTCTTCAGCGATAGGGGCAAGTCTAGGCAACGGCTTGGTTGATAAAGTTGTCAGGTGCCTGTAGGAGTCTTAC
This sequence comes from Opitutales bacterium, assembly GCA_038152995.1. Lineage (GTDB taxonomy): Bacteria > Verrucomicrobiota > Verrucomicrobiia > Opitutales > Seribacteraceae > Chordibacter. The sequence continues at coordinate 39,028 of JAYOXT010000016.1, read as the reverse complement.
CTGAGGTGGTCACAAAATGCTCATCCAGTGGTTTTTGGGCGGTGAAAATTCTAACACTTTGGCACGAATCAGAATATTGGCACGCCTTATGCAAGATAATGTGAAACTCGATCTACAACTGATCGCAAATAACTGAATATCAATAAATAATAAAATGAAATCTAAATCCCTAATGTTATTAAGTATGGGCGCAGCTCCCTGGAAGTATTTGCTTCTTGCGGTCATTCTTGCGTTTTCCAATGTTGTCCCCGCCCATGCGGATGACCATGAAGAAGCAGCACCTGCTGCAGAAGAGGAAGCTGGTCCGGTGGATGACTACCTTGAGCTTCTCGAAGCCCAGGGCGAATATGCACCTGCCTATGACTTCTTCACCACTTCGATGTTATGGACGGTGATCGCGGCGGCACTAGTCTTTTTAATGCACCTGGGATTCTCCACTCTGGAAGCTGGTCTTTGTCAGAAAAAGAACACAGTAAATATTCTCTTTAAAAATGTGTTCATCATTTCGATTGGTGTCATTACTTACGCACTCTTCGGATTCAATACCCACTATCCCGGGGATTTTAATGGCTGGTTTAGCTGGGGTGGAATGATTGGTGACCTCAATGCGGATGGGGGAGCTACCTGGGGATACGGTGGTCTTGGTCTTGCGATGACTGGATTTGGTGACTTTATCTTCCAGGCGATGTTTGCTGCCACCGGTGCAACTATTGTATCTGGTGCAGTTGCCGAACGAGTAAAACTCTCCTCTTTTATGTTATTTGCCGTTCTTTTTGTCGGTGTGGCATATCCCGTAGCCGGTTCCTGGCACTGGGGTGGCGGAGTTCTTGCTGAGCTTGGATTCAAGGACTTTGCAGGATCCACTGTTGTCCACGCTTTTGGTGGATTTGGTGCCTTGGCCTGTGTGATGGTTCTTGGACCTCGCCGTGGTAAGTACACCGAAAATGGAATTAAGCCTATCCCTGCACACAACTTCCCCCTCGCTGCCATCGGTGTATTTTTACTCATGTTTGGCTGGTACGGATTCAATGGGGGTTCCGTCCTTTCCGCTGAACCTGGTGCTCTTGGCTTGGTCTTCACCACCACTACTCTCGCTGCCTGTGCCGGTGCACTTGGGGCGATGTTCACTTCCTGGTTTGCACTGAAAAAGCCTGACCTTTCCATGGCTCTTAATGGTATCCTCGCTGGCTTGGTTGGTATCACCGCCAACGCGGATGTGGTCTCGGTTGGAAGCTCTATCCTTATCGGGTTAATAGCAGGTGTTATTGTGGTCTTTGCCATCACCTTCTTTGATAAATCCAAGATCGATGACCCCGTAGGTGCCATCTCTGTGCACGGTGTATGCGGTATCTGGGGAACACTTGCTGTTGCCATCTTCGCCGATGGGTTTGACTTCATGGTGCAACTCAAAGGTGCTCTTCTTGTAAGCGTGTTTGCCTTTATCTTCTCCTATGTGGTATTCTCTGCTATCAAAGCATTCATGGGAGTACGAGTAAGCGAAGAAGAGGAACAGCGTGGGTTAGACATCACCGAGCACGGTCAGGAAGCCTACACCAACTAAGATTACGCCTCCACCCAAGACCTATATCAACCTCACACGAAGGAAAAAAATATGAAATTAGTTAAAGCCGTCATCAAGCCATTCAAGCTTGAAGAAGTAAAGGACGCCTTGTCCGAAATCGGAGTCGAAGGCATGACCGTATCTGAAGTAAAAGGATTTGGCCGACAAAAAGGGCACACCGAAATCTACCGTGGCAGTGAATACACGGTCGACTTCTTGCCCAAGGTAAAAATCGAAATCGGCGTGGCCGATGATTTAACCGACAAGGTAGTGGACGCCATTGTGGGTGCCGCCCAGACCGGAAAAATCGGAGATGGAAAAATCTTCATCCTCCCCATGGAAGAGTGTGTACGCATTCGGACCGGGGAGAAAGGAGATGAGGCCCTTTAATCGAACTCAACTGAATTAAACAAAACTGAGACATAAGGCTGGCAGGTTTACCTGTCTCCTATGTTACAAATTATAGCTCGGTCCGTAACAGGACCGAGCTTTTTTGTTTTGAAATGTAGGAACAACTCTCAAGGTATGTGAAAAATTTAGATTTGCTCATCCCCCATATTTCTCCTTGTAATTACCCTATTCATACAAGGCATTAATACCGAACCATTACATATAAGCACATGATTTCAAGATACCTTCTTATTTTAGCCAGTCTCGGGTTGGCCCCGATTCTTTTCGGACAAGCCCCCGACCCCTTGGTCACCGGATCGGCCGATGCCATTATCCAAACCGCGGCACCCGCTGCCGAAGAGGCAACCACCCTGGACAGCGGCAATACCGCCTGGATGATTACGGCAACTGCATTGGTCTTATTCATGACCCTTCCCGGTCTCGCTCTTTTCTACGGCGGCTTGGTGCAGTCCAAAAATGTGCTTTCCGTGCTGATGCACTGCTTCGCCATCGCTTGCGTCGCATCAATAATCTGGTTTGCGGTAGGCTACAGTCTATCCCTCACTCCCGGAAATGGAGATGGTTGGATTGGTGGACAAGATGCCTTTTTCCTTAAACACCTCAGCATCGATGCACTCAATGGGGACCATCCCGAGACCGTATGGATTATGTTCCAAATGACTTTTGCGATCATTACCCCTGGTCTAATTGTGGGTGCTTTTGTTGAGCGGATGAAGTTTTCCTCGATTCTTTTATTCAGTGCCCTCTGGCTCATCGTGGTCTACTGCCCAGTATGCTACTGGGTATGGGGAGGTGGCTGGCTGGCTGAACGCGGAGTGATTGACTTTGCCGGAGGCATTGTAGTCCATGCGACTGCGGGTGCATCTGCTCTGACTCTGGCTGCGATGCTTGGGCGTCGCCATGGCTTTCCCCGTTCGCTCAGGCCACCGCACAACCCCGGCATGGTGATGACCGGAGCTGCGATGCTCTGGGTGGGATGGTTTGGATTTAATGCGGGTAGTGCTGCCGCCGCCGATACCAGTGCAGGCATGGCCATGCTTGTGACCCATTTATCCGCCGCCGCCGCCAGCCTTGTATGGATGTTTGTAGAGTGGCGCAAAACCGGAAAACCTGGCTTGGTCGGGATTGTCACCGGCACCATTGCCGGTCTTGCCACCATTACCCCTGCGTCGGGCAGCGTCGGTCCCCTCGGAGCGATTATCATTGGTGCATCCGCCGGTATCATCTGCTACTACGCCTGTGGCTTCGTCAAAGAGAAGCTCGGAATTGATGACTCCCTCGATGTGGCTGCGGTTCACGGAGTTGGAGGTATCCTGGGAACCCTGCTCGTTTCTTACCTTGGATGGAAGGGCGAACTGGGTGGACTCGGTATCAATGCAGAAACCTGGCAGGACCAGTTGGTGGTCCAAGCACAGGGCTGCCTGGCTGCAATTGCTCTCTCCGTTATCGCTACCTACATCATTGTCAAAGTCGTTTCCGCTCTCACTTCAGGCATCCGAGTTTCGGATGATGATGAGACAAAGGGGCTTGACCAAGCGGCACATGGAGAGAATGGTTACTCCCTCAGTTAATTTACTGCACCCCATAACCCCTAAGAATTTAAGAATATGAAACTTATCAAATCGATTATCAAGCCGTTCAAACTCGAGGATGTGAAAGATGCCCTTTCCGAAATCGGAATCGAGGGCATGACTGTGATTGAGGCCAAGGGCTTCGGTCGCCAGAAAGGACACACCGAGATTTACCGTGGCAGCGAGTATACCATCGACTTCCTTCCCAAGGTCGTCATTGAGGTGGCGGTGCCTGACGACATTGTCGACAAGGTCATTGAAACCATTGTTAAGGCGGCTAAGACCGAAAAAATCGGGGACGGAAAAATCTTTGTTATTCCTGTGGAACAAGCCGTGCGTATCCGTACCGGAGAACAGGGAGAAGTTGCCCTCTAAGCAATTTCATCCAGCTTTAATTCGAAAAGGCTTCCCGGCAGAAATGCCCGGAAGCCTTTTTATTGAATTAATGCGGCAAAGGTCCAAAGCAACCACGCCACCGTGGCATAGAGTGGAAAAGCCATGAACTGCTTCAAAGTATCCATCCATGCCCCCGGCCGGGGAAGGTGGGAAATCCACTGCGGAAAGAGGGATAAGACGAGATAGGGTGAAGAAAGCCCGATCGCAATACTGGTAAAGACGAGAAAGGCAGGCAGCAGTTCCATGGTCAAGGCAGCCCCGATGGCCACTCCCAGGAAAGGAGCCATGCACGGGGTAGCCACGACTGTGGCCAGAACCCCGGAAAAGAAGCTTCCGGCATAGCCGGTTTTTTGGGTCAGTCCTGAGCCTTTCCCAGTCAGGCCCATCCCGATCTCAAATACCCCACTCAGACTGAGAGCGAAAAGAAAGAGCAAAACCGCCAGGCAAAAAACAAAAGCGGGTTCCTGGAGTTGAAAACCCCAGCCAAGATCTTCCTGCAATCTCTGGCGAAGGAAAAGAAGAGCACCCAGCAACCCCCAAAAGGAAAGCACTACACCAAGGGTAAAAACCCAGCCATGGCGGATCACCCGGCCCGGTTCCTCGCCCGCCTGCTTAACAAAGGACATCACCTTGAGACCAATGACCGGAAAAACGCAGGGCATCAGGTTGAGAATCAACCCTCCCAGCCAGGCAAATCCCATAATTGCCCAGAAACCATGGTCGGTGGCAGGCGAAGGAGCCGGTTGCCCGCCCAATGCCTGAAGTACTGACTCTGCGGTAAGAATTTCTGGAAGAAGAATGGGCTCATTCGCAGAGCCCGCTGGATAGAAAGCATTGAGGGGCACACCTTCCCGACCCAAGGATTGGAGGGAATGCAAAATGTCGGACCCTTTTTGGGTCCAGTCCGCACGCAACAACACAACTTCCTTTTCCTTTAGCAAAGCAATGATTTCGGGCTCAGTATAGACGCGTTTGTTCACCTGGCAGGAAAGGCACCACTTGGCGGTGTAATCGACATAAACCGCCCTGCCCTGCCCCAGCAACTCATCCTGCCTAGACTGGGTCCACTTTTCCCAGACCAAACCGCCATCCGTATTTCCATCCGAAGATGCAGGGTAGCCGACCCATATTCCCGAGACCAAGGATGCGATCGAAAAAAGTAACCATCTCTGATGGGCCGGTTTCCCCTTGGGGGATTGAAGCGACTTCCCATAGCCCCAGGCACTCATGCCAATAATCACCAACCCGAGCATTGCCCACAGGGAGGTAAACCCATGAACGGAAAAGTCCTGATCTCCTCTCTTTGGCGACGAAGGGGATACTTGAGTTTCTACAGCGGGAAGAGGAGCAGGTGGGGTTTGAGATAAAGATTGATAGGCGGACAGCAATTGGGCCCGGATAACCGGATCCGGTTTAGCCACCTCGACGAGAGGTAAGGAAACAGATAATTCCTGATTAAACGGCAGGCAGGTGGACTCGCTGCAGACCAACGCATCCAAGGTAGCCTGAAAGGTGAGGGATGTGCCCGGCTCAACTAAGGCATCCGGAGAAACCGAAAATTCGGTGAGCAAAATAAAGCTGTTTTTTAAAATATATCCGCTGAGCCCGTCATAGGTGTAAAGGATGGGTTCAGGGTACTGCAACTCCCCCACCTTAATGCCCGCAGGAAGTTCCCAGGTTACCGTGGTGGGATATCCGCTTTCCCCAGATTCCTTCCAGTAAACATGCCAACCAGGAGCGAGATTCACCTCAACGCCCAACCACCCGGAGGTCCCCGGGGCGAGTTCCTGGTGGTCGGCCAAAAGCCTCACTTCAATAATCTCTTGGAGGGATTGGGCATGCAGGGGATAAAATTTGCACAACACGCCCAAAAGCATGGTGAGGAAAGCGAACTTCAACCGGTTCGATCCCATAAACTTAAACCCTATAAAACAGGGATAAATTTGCGGAAGCTCCCGCGGGAACTTTCAGTAAATTCCAACATGCTTTTCTGTAGAGCGGTTGGCCAACTCACATGTTCAGGCAAGGTGGTAAAGAGGTGGATTTGGGGAATTTTATCAAACCCAAGTTCAAGTCCGGAAAGAAAGTTATCGAATACTTTGGCCCAGGGAATTTCCATCCTTCTGGCCAGACTGGCTGGATTGACCGAGGTATCGAGACCCAGACGGGTAAGGGCGGCATCCTCAATTTCACTCGAAGTGACCGGTAATTCCGAACGCGACTCGATCGATTCCAGCCACATTCTGGCTGTCGCCCGGATGAGTGGACTGACCCCAGCGGATCCCCCGGCAGACTGTCCGCTGGCAAGTGCAGTTTGATTGGCGGCAATGCCAAGTCCGTTAAAGTCGTTGGAGGGCACTTCCTCGACAGGAAAAGCAGGCATGTTGCCAGCGATGAAAAAGATCAGATCAGGATCAAAGCTCATTGCCGTAGCAATACCGTACCATGGCCCAATCACCCCAGCCAGAGGTTGCCCATAGAGCAGTTCCTTAGGGTAAAACTGGTTGCGCCCCTCTTTTAGGCCCGCAGGGTCAGTGCCAAGACTGGTAATCCAGTCCGATGCATATTTAATGTTTTCTTTACTTGCCCGAAGAATGGTCTTACCCAAGGCGTTGGCCTCACGCAAGTTCCAGCATAAAACAAGGTTGAAGTAGGAATTGGGCGAGAGAGTGGCCAGAGAGGTTAAAACCTCGGTCTTGATCTTACCCATCCGAGTGACTGCATCCGGACCGTCCAGTTGATACTGCCCAACATCGATCAGGTAGACCACATGCTTGCCCTCATATTTGTCATTGATGAAAGTTACCCCCGAGGCCAAGTCAGAGGAATCCAAATCCGGTTCAGGTAACTGCAGGGAGGAAGAGAGCATTTTTTTAAGATCAGGAGTCTCCCCGGAATCTAGGTCGGGAATAGCATCAGGGCTGACTTCATTACCCAACTCGCTGAGGGAGTCCACCTTTCCGAGTAATTCATCCAGACCGAGGCTCTTCGCCTGCTCGGCAAAATCAGAAGTTTCCTCTTCCACCACTTCTACCGCTTCTTCTTCCTTGGGTACATCGAGATCGGCAATGTAGACATCCTCTTTTGGGGACGGATCAGCGAGTTGCCAGACCGTAAAAATTATTACCACCGCCACATGGGCGAGCAGGCTGAAGGTAAGCAGTAACTTCAGATACCAGGGCACATACTTGATAGGTTTTGGCTTACGTCTGACAGGGTTGTCATATATGGAACCGCCATTTTTAATCAGGTGGTCGTGCCAAGCCTGAAACTCCTGGGGGGTGATTGCATATTTTTTGCACTGATCCTCCCTGGGAATTCCACGGATGATGGACTCCAGTACAATTCTAAGCTTTTGCTCGCCAGAAAACTCCGCTGACATGAGGAAAAAATTAACAAAGCAAGCGACTTCGTGCAACTGCCAATGCACTCACGGCCGCGGTTTCCATCCGCAGTGTGGTGACACCAAGGGAGAAAAACTGACAACCAGCCTGCCCTGCCATCTCCTCCTCTTTATGCGTCCACCCTCCCTCCGGTCCGATCAAGAGATGACATGTGCGATGATGACGGTCCGGTACAAGTGGACTGTGCCCCCGGCAAAGCGACCCCATCCAGTGAGGTTCCTTTAGCACGGCGGAAGCAAAGTAATCCTTAATGTGTACCGGATCGGAAAAATCCGGCAACCAGGAATGCCCGGACTGTTTGCATGCCTCCTGAGCGATCTTTTGCCACTTCTTTTTACGAAGATGCCATTTTTCAGGGTCGAAGCGGGCCTCTGTACGCTCAGTCAACAGGGGGGTGATCCCACCGACTCCCAATTCAGTAAGGGGACGAACTAATTCGTCCAAAGTCCTGCCCTTCCCCCAAGCAATGCCCATGAAAATTTCCGGCACAGGGCGGTTCTTCTGATTGACCGCACGGACTTGCACCACTGCCCCTGACTTGCTCACCTCTCGGCAAACCGCATCGAAGTGACTTCCTTTTCCGTCAAGCAGTTCCACCTCCATGCCCGGTTCTGCCCGGAGGACACGGGCAAGGTGACTGCCCTCATCTCCGTCGAGAGTGAGCAGTCCGCCCACCTCCACATCCCGGCCTTGCACAAATGCACGAATGACCCTTCCCATCCTAACCTTCCCCGGGGTTCGGTAAAAACTGTCTTGCTTGGTGGAGTATCTCCATACAATGCAGAGTATCACTCTATTGAATGAAATTACATAGAAAAAGGAGACCGTTTTGCGCATAAGTGGAGGTAAAGCACGGGGCATTTTGCTACGAATTAACCGTGCCGGAAATTTACGGCCAGCGGCGGAACCGGTACGGCAACGGCTCTTCTCAAGCATTGCCCCCCTCCTTCCCGGTGCAACCATCCTTGATTTATGTGCAGGCACAGGGGCCTATGGACTGGAGGGGATAAGCCGGGGAGCGTCCTCGGCGACCTTTGTGGAAAAGGACAGAAAAACAGTCCAAGACCTAAAACATAATGTGCAAATGGTATGCAAGAGTGCAGCTTTCCCCTCTTCCTCCACCCAGGTGGAGGCCCGGGAGGTGATGGAATACCTAAAAAAGGGAGCAAACCAATCCTTTAACCTGGTTTTCTTTGATCCGCCCTATCCAGAGATCGCATCTTTGTCCCCTGCAGTCTTTGCCAAACTAAGGGAAGGCGGATTTTTGGAAAAAGAGGGAATCGTGGTGATGGAATGTCCAGGCGAAAAAAATATCGAGTTCGAACAGTGGGAACTAATCCGTAGCCTGGGCAAAGAAAAACGGGGATCTCCCGTTCACCGCCTCTATCGCCCCCTTTAATCTCCAGCCCAATGGACGGAGGCAAGAATGCCCACCGCGGCAACCATTGCGGTCTCCACTCGGAGCACACGCGGGCCAAGATGCCGGAAAGAAAAACCAAACTCCCGTAAAGTTTCCCTTTCCGCAGCGGACCAACCACGCTCCGGACCAATAGCGAGGCAGGCGGATTTCTCTGCCCCTACCTCAGGAGTGGATAATGGATCAGGTGCCTCATAGACATCCAAGGCAAACCGTAAGCAATCCTCACCTCCGACCGCACTAAGAGCGGAGCCCAAATCAGGATAATGATCACAAACCGGGAGGTAAGTGGAAAAGGCCTGTTCCACCCCCGCCTGCAGTTTATTTTTCCATTCATCCCCCTTCCATAACCCACTATTTGCATAGGAGGGCTCACTTTTATCTCCGGTAAAAAAGAGAAATTTCCCCACTCCCAGAGCAGCACCCTGCTCAAGGATTTTACGGCAGGTTTGTGGACGGGAAAGACCGACAAGCAAATGAATGGGGAACAAGTCGGACGCATGGTTGGCGTCCCACAAAAAAGTGAGTTTGACCGAGCGGTCCTCCTGCCAGTACACCGTACCCTTCCCTTTCGACCCATTGACCACCGCAAAATCGACCTGGTCCCCATCCTTTGCACGGAGAACGCTTTGAAGATGGATCGTCCTCGGGTCCTGTTGACCCCAGTGAAGATGACTGGCTTTTTCCTCGAGTAGAATAAGGTTCAATGAGAATAAAGCCAGAGGGCCTGATAGGGACGGACCTGCAACGCTTTTTGGCCCCAGGTAATTTCTCCACCGCTGATCAAATCACGGGCACTCCCGGCGGGGAACTTCTCCATCAGCAGTTTCATTTCAGGAAAATCGACCAGTTTGGGAGTGAAATTAAACAGGCAGAGAATTTCCTGACTTTGATCAGGTGCCCGCCTGACCACCCCGAAAAGAGCAGATCCAAGGTGTAGAATCTCCTGGGTTCCACTTGGGTGGAAAGCGGAGGCAAGGGCTCGCTTGCGGAGGGTGGAGAGATACCAGTCAAATACCCGGGAACTGGTGGTCCCCTTTTTACCGAGCATGGCAAGCAACTCATCGCCTTGCCATTTTTTCCGGTTAATGGTGCGGGCACGGCCGGTTTCCGCCATCCCCTCATGATCATTGGGCGTGGCACAGAGCGAGTGAAAATAGACCGCGGGTATGCCCTGCAAGGAAAGTGCCACTGCCTGCGAACAGATGAAGCGAGCCTCCCCCATCTCGGAATTCCCAGGATCGGAAAGGGCGGAAAAATAGGTGCAATTCAACTCGTAGGGGGATTCAGTACCATCGGGCATTTTCCGCATCGAAACCTCCCCGCCTTTTGCCCGAATGTCTTCCGCCAGGGAGAGAACCTCATCCGGGGGAAGAATGCCTTCGAGTGGACGCACGCCAATGCCGTCGTGACTGGCGGTAAAATTCAGGAAATAACAGCCCTTGGGAGGAGGCTCAAGGTCAGAAGCCCACGAGGTCAGGTGCTCGGAAGTACCGCGAAGCAAGCCGTGAAGTAACAAGGGGGGGAGGGAAAACTGGTAGACTGCATGGGCCTCGTCCCCGCGGCCAAAGTAGGAAATATTCTCCTCATGGGGCACATTGGTCTCCGTCAACAACAGGGTCTCCGGGGAAACGACCTCAACAAAACTGCGGATTAATTTAATAACCTCATGGGTCTCGGGAAGGTGTAGGCAATTCGTGCCCATCTTCTTCCACAGAAAAGCCACGGCATCGAGGCGGAGTACCCGGCACCCCATGGAGAGGTAGTAAAGAATGATATCAAGAAACTCGAAGAGCAGGTCGGGGCAGGTCCAGTCCAGATCCACCTGATCCGCACTGAATGTGGTCCATACATGCCTGGTTCCAACCCGGGTCTGGTACTTAGTCAGCAGGGGGGTGGCACGCGGTCGGACCACTGCAGATAGGTCGGCCTTGGGATCGCCCTCGAAGATGTAGTTGAGTCCCGGTTCCACCCCCGACACATATTCCTTGAACCATGGGCTCTTCGCAGAACAGTGATTGAGCACCAAGTCAAACATCAAGCCAAATTGCTCACCAAACCGGGCAATATCCGACCAGTCGCCATAGTCCGGGTGAACCTTGCGATAATCGACCACCGAAAAACCATCGTCTGAAGTCCAGGGATAAAATGGGAGCAGATGGACCGTGGAAACCGCACCTTTCAGATGGTTGGTACAAAACTCACGCAGGGCAGCCAGTGGCGAACCTGCGGGGGACTGAACCATGTCCGCATAAGTAATCAATACCGTGTCCTTCTGACTGATCTCCTTGGATGTATTGGTTGGGGAAAGCCCGACACCCACGCCATAGCGCCCAATCATTTGGTAGAGGCGTTCGAGCAGACGGTCCGCTCTTTCCACACCGTAGAGCTTGCCCAAGCGCCTCCTGATCGACTTCAGGCGGGTACTGGAAATATGCTTGATGGCGGTCTGTGTAAATGTGCTCATCTCGGAAAACTAATAGCCGGTAAGGCTGGAAATAAAGGCCCGCAAATTACTACGGATCGCCGAGTAGGAATAAAATTGCCGAGCCACCTCATAGTTGTGATTCACAATCTCCTCGCGCAAACTGGGTTCGAGAAGGATTTGTCTCACCTGGCGGGCAATCGTAGGGGTAACAAAGCCATCCATAGTAAGAAGGCGGAACCCTTTGGGCTCGATGTCGCGGACAAAAATAGAGTACCGGTTGATCAGCACTGGTTTGCGGAAATAGATCGCTTCAAGCAAGGCATTGCCAAAGCCCTCGTAGGTGCTCGGATAGGTGACAAAGTCGGCATGGTGATAGAGATCCCACAGAGTGTACACTTTTCTTCCATCAGAATCACGCTGCCTGACCTCCCCCACCCGGTCGGCCACAACCCGCATATCCACCCCTTCTTCCTTGGCCATTTGTTCAAGCATGCCAAGGTATTCATAGCCTTCATCCCCCGCCTCGTGGGAGATCACCAACTTGCACCTTGGGTCCTTCAGTAGGCTGACCAACTTAATTGCCTGCTCAATGCCTTTACGGGGGACCACGCGGGTGGGTTGCAAAATGAAAAAATCATCCTCAGTCAGTCCAAGTTCTTTCCTGACATCCGAGGCGTATTCATCCACCTGCTCCGGAGGATTTTCAAAATCAAAAACATTGGGAATGACTAAAGAGGAACTGCCCTTGCGGAGGGCGAGCTGTTCCTGTGCTTCCTGGTTAATGACCACATCCCTCATGTTCGCCAGCTTGGGCGGAAAGCTCATATCGAGGTATTCGGGTATACAATTGACTGAAAACCGGGTGCGCTCCCAGTAAAAGTCATGGTGATGAGCAATCGCAGGCATCCGGGTTTCGGATAGAAATTCAGTCAGGGCAATTCCCAGGGGCACATGCATGGGAATGGCTAGGCAGTTTTGCGGAATCAAGAGATCGATATCAAACTTTTCCACAAAGCGGTAAAATGTACTTTTTAGGTAATCGGCCAGGGCCCGGATCCGCTCGGTGACAAAACGGTCCCGGCAGTCGCCTTTCCAAATTCTCTCATTGATCCACTGGTTTTCCGAAAATCCAAAGAATGCTTCGGGTACAACATGGCTGATATCAGGATTACGGTCGCTTTGCCCACTGTACCAATAACTAATATGTCTGTCCTCCCAGAGAACCTCCGCCCACTTGGCGCTCTCGAGAGAGACCCCGTCCTGCCCGGCAAACCGGGTCGATACAAAACCTATGTTTTTAGCCATAAATTAAATCGGCACTCCAGAAGATGCCGCCCTGTAATGGGTCATGAACAAAGCACCCCTGTTTTACAACAACTAAAACGAAAACTTCGGTTTGTCTTTACAAAATCGGCCAGCAAAGCTTATTCCAAACATACATGCCTATTGAACAAACAGACAGTGATACCGTACTTAGCCAGCTGCTGAAGGAGATTCCCGTCAGGATTGAATTAATCCGCCAAAAGCGGGATTCTTTTTTAACCGATGCAGTGCTGCTGGGCGAAATCCCATCCCCCACCTTTGGGGAGGAGGAACGTATACGGGTGGTCGCCGACCGCTTTACGGAAAATGGCCTCAGCAACCCCATGGTGGATGAATTCGGTAATGCCTCCGCCCAGCTCCCCGGAACGGAGGGACAGTCCTCCATTTTGATCATGGCCCATGCAGACTGTGTATTTTCTCCTGAGGTACGCCATGAAATCCAGGTCGGCTCCGATTCCATGACTGGGCCGGGTATTGCCGACAATGCCCTAGGTTTGGCCGCGATGATCTCCTTGCCCCGCATGCTACGGGAATTGGATATCCATCTTCGGGACAACCTCATTCTCGTCGCCAACAGCAGGAGCCTGGGCCGGGCCAACCTCGAGGGTGCCCACGGCTTTCTTGAAACGATGAGCCTGCCTGCTCGGGCTGGTATCTGTGTAGAAGGTTCCACCCTTGGCCGGTTGAGTTATTCCGGACTGGGCACTTTGCGGGGGGAAATCACCCTGCAGGTGCCAAGCGACTACGACTGGAAAAGGTTTGGGGCATCCGGTGCCATCAGCCACCTTACCGGACTGATCAACCAGATCCGGGAAATCCCCATCCCCAAGGAACCCAAGACCCAGCTTGTCTTTGGCGGCCTGAAGTGCGGGTCCAGTTATAATACTTCCCCCCGCCAGGGCAGCCTGCGCTTTGAAATCACCAGTGAAGAGGATGAGATTATTGGCCAAATGGAAAACCAGCTCAATGAAATCTGCGAACAGTTTTCCGCAGAGACTGGCACCCGGGTAAATATGGAAGTGGTGGCCAAAAGAAAGAATTGTGGCATCCCCTTCACCCACCCCTTGGTCAGGACCACCCGCTCAATCATGCAGGAAGCAGGTATTACCCCTCAGGTGGATCCCAGCACCGGCGATCTCAATGCCCTGATCCTGGGTGGCCTGCCCGCCGTCACCCTCGGATTGACCACGGTGGAAAATTTACGCGAGGTCAATGAGACCATTCATCTCGATCCCCTCTACGCCGGCATGGCCCAGTTGCTGACTTTAATTGAGGCAATCGACCAAGGAATTTGCGACTCATGATTAAACAGACAGACAACTGGCTGGAGCGAAACACTTTTCATCACAGTGCCTTTTGGGACCTGATCAAACTGGTTGAAGAAAAAGAAAAAAAGGGGCTAAAAATCTCCCTTTGCATCCCCACACTCAACGAGGAAAAAACCATCGGCAAGGAAGTGCTCATCCTTCGTTCCGAACTGATGGAACGCTATCCATTGGTCGATGAATTTGCAGTCATCGACTCGGGCTCGGAAGATAAAACTCTCGAGGTCGCCCAAAGTTACGGAGCGGATGTCTACCTGGCCTCCGATATTCTTCCCGAAGTCGGTAATAAGCGCGGGAAGGGAGAAAATCTCTGGAAAGCCATTCACCAACTCAAGGGCGATATCATTTGCTATGTGGACGCAGATATTTCCAACATCCACCCCCGGTTTGTATACGGGTTGGTCGCTCCGCTGATCCAGCGGGATGAAATTTCCTATGTCAAAGCATTCTATGACCGCCCGCTCAATTATTCCAGCGGCTTGCGTCCGAGCGGTGGTGGACGGGTGACAGAAATCCTCATCCGGCCGCTCTTCTCCTTATTTTATCCTGAGCTCTCTCATATTATCCAACCCCTCTCCGGAGAATATGCTGCCCGGCGTGAAGTGCTTGAAAAAATCCCCTTTCCCATCGGCTACGGGGTGGAAACCTCCCACCTTTTGGATCTCTATGAAAAATACGGCCTCGAAACCTTCGCTCAGACGGATCTCGACCGGCGGGTACACCGCAACCAGACCACCAATGCACTCGGTAAAATGAGCTTTGGCATCCTTCAAACTTTTTTCAACCGTCTCCACGCTCAGGGAAAACTGGACCGCATGCCTGATCTCGAAACCTTTTACCGGCGGTTTGAAGTGGAGGATGGTCACTACCGACAGCTAACCCAGGAAGTAGTGGAGGAGGAACGGCCCCCAATGATTGAGGTTAAGGGATACCGCCGCCGCCAGAACATATCCTGAGATAGCTCTCCTTACTTCGCGGATGAAAGTAGCCCTCGTTCATTACCACCTTCAACCAGGTGGAGTGACCCGGGTCATTGAAAACACTATCCATGCCTGGGAAAAAAGTGACTCCGGCCCGGAGGATTGCGTGGTTCTCTCCGGTCGCCCCTATCCCGGAAAAGTGCTCCCCCATGTCCGGGTGGTGGAAGGACTGGACTATGCCGATGCCCAAGAGGCACCCGACCCCGCAGTTCTCGCTGAAAGGCTAAAAGAGGCCGCCCGCACTGCCCTGGGCGGACTTCCCGACCTTTGGCACATCCATAACCACTCCCTCGGCAAGAACCCTGCCCTTAGCGGTGCGGTCGCCCGGCTCGCCCAGTCCGGTGCCCGCCTCCTTCTACAACCCCATGACTATGCAGAGGACGGACGGCCTGAAAACTTCAGCAATCTTGCCAACACCCAACCGTCCATCTACCCCACTGGTGGACAAATTCATTACGCCGCCCTCAATCGCCGGGACCAACTCTTTCTCCAAACCACACTTGACGGGCATTCCAGCCCAGTCCACCTGCTCGCCAACGCTATACCGCCGGCTCCTGCTGAGGCACAATCCGTACCAACCCGAACCTATCCTGAAATCCCAGAAAATTTGTTCCTCTATCCCGTGCGGGCAGTCCGCAGGAAAAACCTCGGGGAACTCGCCCTCCTTTCCGCCGCTCATCCAGAAATTCACTTTGCCAGCAGCTTGGGTCCAACCAATCCTGCCTATGCACCCATTTACGAGTCGTGGATCGAATTTGCCCGCGGTCACGAACTCGGTGTGACTTATGGTCTGGGCGAACAAACCAAAGCGACTTTTCCGGAGATGGTCAGCCTGGCCCAGGCACTTGTCAATGTGAGTGTGGCCGAGGGCTTCGGACTCGGTTTTCTTGAGCCATGGACATTCGGTAAAAGCCTATGCGGTAGAAATCTTCCTGAAATCACCGCTGATTTCTCCGAACTCGGGGTAAACTTAGATAACCTTTATACCGAACTCAGAGTCGATCCGGGTCTGGTTGACCGCAAGGAATTAACAACTGCCATCTCTGGGGCAATGTCCACAGCCTATGCCTCCTACCAGCGAGGAGTGCCATCCGATGCAGTCAACCGTGCTCTCCACTCCATATGTACCAAAGACGGGATCGAATTTGGTCGCTTAAACGAATCACTGCAAAAAAGGGTGATCGCTCAGATGAAAGACTCGGCAGATGAACTTAAGGCAGTACGGAAGCAGGCAGGGCTCGAAATTCTCGATCGTTCGCGGTTACAGTCGAATCTCTCTGCGGTTACCAAAAATTTTTGTTCTGCCCGCTATGGGCAAAAGTTAAGCGACATTTACAAAGCGGTGGTGTCCACAGAAGCAGAAAAAGTCTGTTTTGCCGATGCAAGTAAGATGCTGGACCAGTTTCTTTGCCCAGAACGATTCAACTTATTACGAAGCTAAATATTCGTACCAACCCAAGGGTTGGTGTTGAAGTGAGAGGCTTAGTTCTTCCTCTTCGCTTCGTAGAGACGCTTTTCCTTTACCTTGGTGGCTTCCTTACCCACGCGGTCGCGCAGGTAGTACATGCGGGCACGCATGGTGATACTTTCGCGGTCCACTTCGATCTTATCAATAAGGGGTGAATGCACTGGAAATACCCGTTCCACACCCACGCCGGAAGCAATTCTACGCACTGTAAAAGATTCGTGAACACCGGATCCTTTGCGGGCAATGACAATCCCGGCAAAAATCTGAATTCTTTCCTTATCCCCTTCACGAACGCGAACATGAACCTTCACACCGTCGCCCACCTTGAATTGGTCACGACCTTCCTGCAGGTATTCGTTAGTAATTTCTTTCAGCAATTGCTCATTCATCTTCTCAGTTCCTTATTGGTGGGTGATAGTTTCCAAGTCTGGGCGCAGTCTCCTCGTCTTTTCCACACGTTGTTCGTGGCGCCAACGGGCGATCGCCTCATGATTACCAGAAAGTAAAACTTCTGGTACTTTAAATCCTCTAAATTCCTCAGGGCGAGTATACTGGGGGCACCCTAGCAGTTGATCCTCAAATGACTCCCCAAGCAGGGACTGATCATCGCCCAGGACTCCGGGCACATGACGGGCGATCGCATCAATCATTACGCTTGCAGCCAGGGCACCATTGGTCAGCACATAATCTCCAATACTAACCTCACGGTGGACCAATTGGTCGCGTACGCGCTGGTCAATACCCTCATAGTGGCCACTTACCAAAACAAGGTGACTGCAGTGGGCAAATTCTTTAGCCAAAGTGGGGGAAAATTTCTCACCATCCGGGGCCATGTATACCACCGTAGACTGAGGGGTGGCAATTTCCTCGATGGCATCAAACAAGGGCTCGGGCTTGAGCACCATACCGGCACCACCACCAAAAGGACGGTCGTCCGCTTCGCGATGCTTTCCTTTGGCCCAGTCTCTTACGTCGCGGGACTGGACATCGATCAATCCACGCACTATTGCTTTTCCAACAATGCTATCCTTGGTAAATGCCTCAACCGTCTGAGGAAAAAGGGATAACACGTCGAAACGCAAAGTTGTACTCATCATGCGGATCATCGAATTCGGAAAAGGGCATCCTTACAAGAATGGCAGACCTGAGGAAAGGGCTTAGGATTCAGCTTCCTCTTTTTCCTCGGTTTGCTCTTCTTTCTTCGCCTTTGCTTTGGACTTGGAAGCGGCTTTGGGTTCCTCGGCCTTTTCCTCTACAGGTTTATCTTCAGCGGGGGCTTCTTCCTTGGCCTCTGGTTCCGGTGCCTTTTCTTCCACTGCAGGCTCTTCGGCTTTGGGTTCCTCGGCCTTTTCCTCTACAGGTTTTTCCTCAGCGGGGGCTTCTTCCTTGGCCTCTGGTTCCGGTGCCTTTTCTTCCACTGCAGGCTCTTCGGCTTTGGGTTCCTCGGCCTTTTCCTCTGCCGGGGCTTCCTCGGCAACGACTTCTGCCACTGGGGCAGGGTTCTTCTTCTTGGAAAGTCGGGCAGATTTGGCGGCTGCCTTTTTCTCCGCACGCTTAAGCCAGTCTTCGGGACTTAACCGCCCCTGACGGATCAGGCTGTTTGCGGTGTCGGTGGGCTTAGCTCCCACTTCCAACCAATGGTCAATCCGGTCCATCTTGAGATTGAGCTCAACATCACGGGAGTGAGCCTGTGGGTTGTAGGTCCCGAGCACTTCAATAAACTTGCCGTCACGACGGGCTTCGGAAGGGGTAACCACCATGCGGTAAAAAGGGGCATGACGGGCACCATGTCTTTGCAAACGGATCTTAATCATAATCGAACGGAGTGTGTACTTGAAAATTTGGGAAAAGCAGAGAATACAAGTAAAATTGAGCCATAAAGTCAACCATTAAGACCCCTCATCGCACATCCATTGCCCGGCCTGTCCAATGGTTTGGTTTGTCTTTTTTCAAACAAGCGTTTTAATGATCAATCCTGTGATTTCCACGCAAACCAAACCGACCACACCGACCAAGCCGAGTCAGGCGACCCGCAAGAGATTGATCGATGCAACCGCCCGTCTCTTTGCTCAGCATGGATACAATGGGCTCACTCTGCGGTCGGTTGCCCGGGAGGCCAACGCCAACCTTGCTGCTGCTAATTATCACTTCGGGTCCAAAGATGCCTTGGTGCTGGAAATGCTACGGGAGCGTGTCCAACCCATTAACTCAAGAAGGCTCGAACTATTGGAACTGGCAAAACGAGAAAAAGAAGGACAACCACTCGAAGCCCACGAAATCTTTCACTCCCTCATTTTTCCCATCGGTGAGGAAATTTCCCGCAGTACCCAGTCCCGTTGCAGCCTCGCCCAACTGGTTGCCCGGACTTTTACTGAACCCGCCCGCTTCATCGAACGGATGCACCAACGCTTTTTTTCTCAAATTGCGGAGATTTATTTCCGTGAACTCTCCCTCGCCTACCCTCTCGCCCCCTCCCACGAAATCTACTGGCACCTGCACCTTGCTATCTCTTCCATGCTCGGGACCCTCGCCCAGCACCGCCGCCTCGACGCTTTCACCCAGGGAGTCTGCAGTGAGGAGCAGGTCGATGAGATGATCGGACGCCTCATCCAGTTTGTCACCCACGGTTTTGACCAGGGCATAAAATCTTCCTTTGAACAATGAACCCAATTTTTCTTTCCTCCACCCTGCCGGTGCTTGGTTGCTTCCTTTTTAGCGGTTGCCTGGCTCCCAAAGCCTTAAACAAACCGTCAGTCGACCTTCCCCAGCCGGCGAACTGGGAGTCCAACCTTAGTACCACCGACCAAAACCTCTCCACTGAGGGATGGGCCAGTGAACTCGGTGGGGAACACCTCAACTCCCTGATTGAGCAGGCATGGGCGGGCAACCCTTCTCTCGCCGCCCTCTCCGAACGGGTGATTGCTCAGGGTGAGCAGGCAACTATTCTGGGGGCTCGTCTATTGCCGGGGGCGGAATTGGAACTCAGCGGAAGTCGTTTTAAGAGGAACGGAATTGGTTTCTCCGATTTCGCTGGGAGTAAATCCTCTTTCACGGGCAATAGCTTCACCTCCGGACTAAATATCAGTTGGGAACTTGATCTCTGGGGAAAGCTGGCCGACTCCCGGGACTCGGCAAAAAAATTGTTCGAAGCGGGAAGTTTGGAACTGCAAAGTGCCCAAATCTCCCTCGCAGGCCAGGTGGCCAAGACCTGGTACGAAGTGCTTGAAGGAACGGAACAGGTGGCCCTCGCCCGGAAAAGTGCTGCCTCATTCGCCCAGAACCAAATTTTTGTTGAGGAGCGTTTTGAAAAAGGACTGGCCAATGCCCTCGACCAAAGTCTGGCCCAGGCAGGAACTGCTTCGGCCCAGGCAAAATGCCTCGCCCTGAAGGGTCAGCTCGATGCGGGCAGGCGACGGCTCAATGTTCTACTGGGGAAATACCCGAGTTCGTCTCTCGATCAAAACCTCACCCGCAATCTCTCCCCCCTGCCCGCCCTCACTCTCTCCATCCCTTCTCCCGTGCAGACACTGGCGGAACGACCCGACCTGCTCGCTCTCGAAAAGAAGGCATTATCCAGCGGTCTCGACCTCGCCGTCGCCCGGAAAAACTTTTTCCCTTCGCTCTCGCTAAGCGGCGGGCCTGGCAGCCGAAGTGATGAGTTTGAAAACCTTCTCGACAACAATTTCCGCACTTGGGGAATCAATGGCTCCTTTGCCCAACCGATCTTCAATGGCGGCCGTCTGCGGGCCGCCCACCGCCAGTCCAAGGCATTGCAGCAAGCCGCCTGGGCGGATTACCGGGGCGGGGCATTGAACGCCTTTATCGAAGTGGAAAACCTCCTTGCCTCGGAACTTCGCTTAGCGGAGGAAGAATCGCTTATCGAACAAGCAGCCCGGGCCGCAGAGGAAGCAGCCCGCCTCAGCTGGGAAAGATACCAGCGGGGAGTGGAAGCGATCTTCAATGCTCTGGAAAACCAGCGTCGTGCCTTCGACGCCCGTAGTCGGGCCTACCTTATACGCAAGCAGCGTCTGCACAACCGCATCGATCTTCACCTCGCCCTCGGACAGCCCCCCCTTTCCAAATAACTACATGAGAAAATACATTCTTCCACCCCTCGTGCTCGCCGGCCTCGTTTGGTTTGCCTGGCACCTGATCCAGCTCCGTCCCGAGCCCCAACCGCGGGACATTAAAAGGCAGTCGCCCTATGTCGAAGTGGTGGTGGCGGAACAAATTTCCCTGCCCGCAGTCCTCCGCTCCCACGGAGTAGTCCGCCCACGCACCCGCACAACCTTGATCGCGGAAGTCCCCGGCATCGTCGAGGGAGTGGCTCCATTCTCCGGAAAAAACCTCGCTCCCTCCTTCCGGGCAGGAGGATTCTTTCGCAAAGATGATCTGCTGGTAAAAATAGAAGAGGTCGACCTCCTCAGTGCCGTTGCCGAAGCCCAGGCCAACCTAAGTCGGGCAGAATTACAAGCGGTACAGGAACAGGAATTGGCGGATCAGGCCCGCAGCGAGTGGGGAGACCGGGACTGGTCCAAAGCATCCGACCTCGTCAAAAGAATTCCCCAGATCCGAAAGGCCAATGCCGAGAAACAGGCCGCTCTCGCCCTGCTTAAACAGGCGGAAAAAAACCTCTCCCGAGCCCAGGTGACCGCACCCTTTGACGGCCGGATCATTCGCACCATGGTGGACCGCGGCCAGCGGGTAAGCGGAGGCAGTTCTGCCGCACTCGCCGAGGTCTACGCTCTCGACACCGCCGAGATCGATCTATCCCTCAGCCAAAGGGAAATTTCCTTTCTCGGGTTTGTCGATGGGGTGTCCAAAAACTTCTCCATCCAGGTGGATACCCTCGACCGGGACGGTAACCCTCTGCACCGGGGAGTACTTGACCGCTCTCAGGGCATCGTGGACCCCAAGACCCGGTTGACCAATTTCGTTGCCCGGATCGATCAATGCTTTGCCAACCCCTTTGCCAAGTCCCCGATTCCCTCCCCGCTCAGCCTCGGCCAGTTTGTTAACCTGCAACTGACCGGTCGCAAGACCGATGCCTTTGTGTTGCCCGACTCCGCCTTTCGCGATCTGACCACCGTGCTGGTGGTTGATGAGGAAAACGGACTGCGTTCCCGCCAGGTTGAGGTGCTCCACCGCACGAATCGTAAAGTCTGGGTGGGCAAGGGTCTTAAAACGGGCGACCGTGTCTGCATCACACCCATTGAAATTATCTCTGAGGGGATGAAGGTTCGGATAGTTGGCAATGAGGAGCGCGCCCCTGGTTTGGTACAACCCGCGTCCTCCACGGAAACCAACGGGAGCAAGTAGATGATCGCCTGGTTTGCCAAAAACGGGGTCGCTGCCAACCTCCTGATGGGGGTCATTCTAATCGCGGGCATTTTTTCGGTCCGCGGGTTAAAGATGGAACTGTTCCCGGACTTCGACCTCGACTTGGTCACCATTTCCGTAGCCTACCCCGGTGCCGCCCCCCTCGAAGTGGAGGATGGCATCTGTAAACAGATTGAGGAAAAGATCTGGGACCTGACCGGGATCAAGGAAATGACTTCCTACTCCCGGGAAAATTTCGGCGTGGTCTCCGTACAGGTGGAGCGCGGAAGGGATGCCAAGTTGCTCGCCGATGAGATCAAGGTCCGCGTGGACTCCATTCTCACTCTGCCCGAGGAGGCGGAAAAACCGATGGTGGAAGTGACCGCGATCAAGCGTCGGGTGCTCGCTGTCGCGATCCACGGGCAGTGTGACGAGAAGTCTTTGCGCAAGCTCGCCGACAAAACCCTCGACGATCTCACCAACCTACCCGGCATCACCCAGGTGGAAATTGCCGGTATCCGCAAGCCTCAGATTGGGATCGAGGTCTCCGAATCCGCCCTCCGTGAACACGGGCTGAGTTTTGACGAAGTCGCCCGTACCCTCCGCCAAACCTCACTCGATGTGCCCGGGGGCGTGGCCCGCACCGCAGCCGGTGAAACTCTGCTCCGCTCCATGGGCAAGGCCAGGGATGGCCAGGAGTTCGATGCCATTGAACTACTCCCCTCCGCAGATGGATCCAGTGTGACCCTCGGCGAAGTTGCAGAGGTTAAGGATGCATTCGAAGACAAGGCACTCTACACCACCTTTGATGATGAACCAGCTGTAACCCTGCGGGTTTTCCGGGTGGGGAAGCAAAGTCCCCTTGATATTTCCGAGAAAGTAAGTGCCTATGTCGAAGCCATCCGCCCCAGTTTGCCCGACGGAGTGGGGATGACCATTTGGCAGGACAGTTCTTACTACCTGCGTGGTCGTCTGCAGATGATGATCGACAATGCACTGCAGGGACTGGCCCTGGTCTTTCTTGTTCTCTCCCTTTTCCTGCGGCCCTCCCTCGCCTTCTGGGTGGCACTCGGCCTACCCATTTCTTTCATGGGTGCCTTTGCCACCATGGGTGTAATCGGGGCCTCGATCAATTTGGTTTCCCTCTTCGCCTTCATTGTGGTGCTGGGTATCCTGGTGGACGATGCCATCGTGGTCGGGGAGTCTGTCTACACGCAGGGCAGGCGGGGAAAGAACGCACTTGCAGCCTCCATCGATGGCACCCACCGGGTGGCCATGCCGGTCACCTTCGCCATCCTTACCAGCATGGTGGCCTTCGTCCCCCTACTCTTTCTTCCGGGATGGCTAGGGAAATTACTCAAGGATATTCCATTGGTCGTCATTCCCGCTCTCTTTTTCTCGCTGATCGAGTCCAAGTTCATTCTGCCCTACCATCTCAGCCTCTGCCGTTTTAACAAAGCAGCCAACAACCCCCTCTCCCGCCTGCAGGAAAAAGTGGCCCAGGGCTTGGAGCGGTTCATCGAGAAGGTGTACCAACCCTTTCTCGAAGGCTGCCTGCGCTACCGCTACCTCACTCTGGCCTTTTTCATTGGTCTGTTTGCAGTGACAATTGGATTGATCGTTGGTGGGCATGTTCCCTCCATCCGGGGCGTACCCCCCGTACCGTCTGATTATATTTCGGTCAAGATTCACATGCAGGAAGGAGTACCCGCCCGCTCCACCGAGAACGCCATCGAAAAAGTGGAATCCGCCCGGCTTGAGGTCATCCGGCACCTCGAGGAATTGGGCGACCGCAACCCCTTTCGCTATGTCATGCAGACCATGGGTGCCCAGCCCTTTTCCGGCGGCCCGAAAAGTTCTTCCAACATTGTATCCGGGTCCAACATGGGAGAGGTCAGCGTGGAACTGATCAAATCGGAACTGCGCAACCTTACCGCCCCCCAGATATCGGCCCTCTGGCGTGAACGTATCGGGCCCATACCCGGTCTCAAAGAATTGTATTTCGGCGATGTCGCTGCTGGGGGCAGTCGTACTGCACTTGAAGTGGAGATATCGGGAGACAACCTCGAGGAGATGAGCCTGGCCAGCCGCAAACTGGTTAAGCAACTCGAAACCTACGAGGGACTATTCGACCAGCGGGACACCTTTTCCGAGGGCAAGCGCGAGGTGCAATTGCGCCTCAATGCGGCCGGGCGATCCCTCGGCCTTACCCAGGCCGACTTGGGCCGCCAGGTACGGCAAGCCTATTACGGGGAAGAGATCCAGCGCCTGCAGCGCGACCGCGATGAGGTCAAGGTCATGCTGCTCTACCCGCTGGCCGACCGCAAGAGCCTGACCGCCCTTTCCAACCTGCGGGTCCGGGCTCCCGGTGGAGTGGAGGCCCCTCTTGAAGAAGTGGCAGAGATCAAAATCGGGTTGGGATTTTCCACCATTACCCGAACCGATCGGTCCCGCATCATCAATGTCGGATCCTCCGCGGACAAGGTGGTGGCCAATGTCCCGGGAATCGAACGGGACCTCGCCGCAAACTTTCTCCCCCAGTTACGACTGGACCATCCCGGCCTGAAGTTTTCCTTTGTTGGAGAAAAGAAAGAGCAGGAGGAGAGCGACTCCGGACTGGCCCGGGTCGGGGGAATCTGCCTCTTCCTCATCTATGCCCTGCTGGCGATCCCATTTCGCTCCTATCTCCAGCCCTTCCTCATCATGTCAGTCATCCCCTTCGGGCTGATCGGTGCGTCCCTTGGTCACTACCTCTTTGGGCTGCCGCTCAGTCAGTTGTCTCACTTCGGGTTGGTCGCCCTGACCGGGGTAGTAATTAATGACAGCCTCGTCCTGGTTCACTATGTCAACGAGCGGGCCAAGGGCACCTTCCTGCTCGATGCGGTAAAGACTGCGGGCATGGCCCGCTTCCGCCCTATTTTGCTGACCTCACTGACCACCTTCGTCGGGCTCATGCCCATTCTTTTCGAGAAGAGTCTCCAGGCCCAGTTCCTCAAGCCCATGGCCATTGCCATCGGGTTCGGGGTGATGTTTGCCACCTTCATCACCCTGCTAATGGTGCCCTGCCTCTACCTGATTTTAGAGGACCTGAAAAAGGCTGGGCGTTGGTTCTTCCGCTTCTTGGGGTTCAGCATCGAACGCCGCCCCCCGATCGATGCTCCAGCGGAGACTCTTTGATTAAGAGGGCTCTTTTCCCGTCGCCTCTTTCAGTTCGGTTAATAAACGGGCGGACTCCGGCATAGGCACGCCCTTTGCCTGTCCCCGGCGAAGAGGTTCTGCCCAGATCGCATCCACTTCCACTGGTTTATTGGCCAGGAAATCGATTAGGCTGGAGGGCTTGTATGGGCCCATCGGCTCGGTCAGTTCAAACTGGCGGTCCAGAAAGGCATCCTCGATTTCCACCCCGTGGGCACGGGCAGCTGATTGCACTTCGATCATCAGTCTGTGGCATCGGTTCTTGAGGTCGGGGTCCGCCAATATCAAATCGGTGGTGATACCCCCGGCAGCGATGGACAACCCATTGAAGGGAACATTCCAGCAGAGCTTCCGCCAGAGGGCTTCATCGAGGGATTCCGACTTTCGTACTTTAATTCCAGCTTCCGAAAATGCATCCGCCACGACTTCAGCTTGGGGAGTAAGGGTACCACCTAACTGACCAAACTGTACATATCCGGGAAGCAGGCTCTCGATCACTCCCGGGGAGGTGCGGTTGATGCAGGTAAAGCACAGACCCGCCGCCACCGTGCGGTCTTCCCCAAAATGACCCAAAAGATTTTCCACATTCCCCATCCCGTTCTGCAAAGTAAGCAGGCGGGTTTCCGGGCTCACCATGGGGTCCATGATCTCGCCCAGCAAAGGATTGGCAGTGGCCTTGGCCGCCACGATCACCCAGTCGCATACCCCAATGGATGCTGCATCGTTATGGGCATGTAGGGGTTGTATCGAAGAGCGTTTCCCTCCCTCGGCATGATGGACCAGGGTCATCTCGTCCTTGAGCACCTGATCATAGGTGGAACGGAACAAAAAATGAACCTCCTGCCCGGCCAGAGCGAGCATACCCCCGTAATAGCCACCGATGGCTCCAGGGCCGATGATCCCCACTTTACCCAAGGAAGTTGCCATCCCTCCAGTGCAACTAGGACCTCGGAACCACCCGGGTGTTTCGTGGCTTGGCCGATTGGTCAGGGTAATCGATGGTAAAGTGAAGGCCCCGGCTCTCCTTACGCTGCAGGGCGGAACGTACAATCAATTCGGCCACACAGACGAGGTTACGCAACTCCAGCAGGGGAACATCCACCTTGGCATTCCAGTAATACTCATTGATCTCCCGGCGTAAGTTTCGCAAGCGGGCATGGGCACGCTCCAGGCGCTTGGTCGAGCGGACAATCCCAACATAGTCCCACATTGCCCGCTTCAGTTCTTCGAGGTTGTGGGAAAGAACCACCCGTTCGTCCGATGCCGGCACATCCCCATCCACCCAATCCGGCAGACGGATCGATTTCTTAGGTCGCTTGATGAGATATTTGCAGACCGATTCGGCACCGCGGTGAGCCAGCACCACCGCTTCGAGCAGGGAATTGCTTGCCAATCGGTTGGCCCCATGCAACCCGGTACAGGCCACCTCTCCGCAGGCATAAAGTCCGGCCAGTTTGGTCGAGCAGTCGAGAGCGGTGGGCACGCCGCCGCAGGAATAATGGGCGGCAGGAACCACCGGTATAGGCACCTTCGTAGGATCGATTCCACGCTTAATGCAATTTTCGTAGACATTTGGAAAGCGGTCCCGGAAATCGACTTTCATGCTGGGGGTGTCCAAGCGCACACAGGATGCCCCCGAGCGCTTCATCTCCCGGTCGATCGCCCGGGCGACCACATCCCGCGGGGCAAGATCGGCCAGCGGATGGTATTTTTTCAGAAAGGGCTTCCCCCGGGAATCGATTAGTTTAGCCCCCTCTCCCCGGACGGCTTCGGTAATTAGAAAACGGTCGCCTTGGGGCGAGTGCAAGGTGGTGGGATGAAACTGAATAAATTCGAGATTCATCACCGAGAGCCCGGCCCGGGAGGCCATGGCAATGCCATCGCCAGTAGCAATGGCGGGGTTGGTGGTGTAGAGGTAGGTCTGCCCGGCACCACCGGTGGCCAGAAGCACAACTGGGGCGGACACCGTGATCACCTCATCCGCTTCGGCATCGAAAAAGTAAATTCCTTCCACCCGGTCTTTTTCCGACCCCGTACGCATGCCCAGCTTTTTGAGCTTTTGGGAAGTAATCAGGTCGATGGCGAAATAATGCTCGAACAAATCGACCCCCTGCTTGGCGATATTGGCCAGAAGCGCATCCTCGATCGCCTTGCCGGTGATGTCCTTAACATGCAGCACCCGCCGCTTGCTGTGCCCACCTTCCTTGCCCAGGGAGATGCGCCCGTCCCCGAGGCTGGAAAACTGCACCCCCAACCGAATCAGGTCATGAATGCGCTCGGGTCCATCCTTTAAAATTTCCCGCACCACCCGGGGATCGCAAAGCCCGTCCCCTGCCTCGAGGGTGTCCTGCACATGCTTGTCGAGGTCGTCCCCGGCCGAAGTGACCGCGGCGATTCCCCCCTGGGCATAATTGGTGTTGGATTCCGCCTTGTTCTTTTTGGTGAAGATGGCGACCTTGTGGCCCGCCTCCGCCACCTTGAGAGCGAAACTAAGCCCAGCAATGCCACTGCCTACAATGACAAGGTCATATTCAAGCTCCGGTTTTTTTTGCTTCGGCATAGGACTCTAAAAACAAAGGTTGTCGATCAATCGAACCTGATCCACCCAGGCGGCCACTGCAAGGAGGGAACGGCCCGGAACAATTTCCTTTTCCGCGAGCATGGTGTCCCGGTCGACCACTTCAACATAATTGACCCGGAGAAATCTCCTGCTTTGCAAAACACTCAGCACCTCGCCCTTAACCCGGTCGACATTGCGGGATCCTTTTTCGCCAACCAGAATACGGGCCGCCTCCAAGGCTTGAAAAATCAACAGAGCCTCCTCCCTTTGTTTTGGCTGGAGGTAGGTATTGCGCGAGCTCATGGCCAGGCCATCGGGTTCGCGCAATATGGGGCCGACCACGATTTCAATGGGGAAATGAAGGTCGCGAATCATCCGCTTGAGCACCACCACCTGCTGGGCGTCCTTCTGTCCAAGTGCCACCTTGTCCGGCTGGCAGATATTGAACAATTTGGCACAGACCGTGGCCACACCGCGAAAATGATTGGGCCGGGCATTTCCACACAATCCCTTACCCACCACTTCTTCCAATACATAGGTGGAGGCATCCGCTTCGTAGACCTCAGCAGAATCGGGTTGAAAGACAAGATCAACTCCCCGCTCGCGGGCCATTTGCAAGTCCCGATCCAAGTCTCTCGGGTATTTATCAAAGTCCTCCCCCGCACCAAACTGGGTGGGGTTGACATAGATGGACAGGACCAGGATGTCACACTGTTCCCTGAGTAAATCGACCAAAGAAAGATGGCCCTCATGCAAAAAACCCATGGTGGGCACGAAACCGATGGTCTTGGCCTCCCTTTTCAGCCCAAGTGCACGGGCCTGCATCTCACTCACGGATCGGATGACTTCCATCGCTTGGCTAAGCTCGGTCAAAAACCCAGCAATCCATAACGCCCCTCAGTAGGACTTGGCCACCACCACCCGGCCCGGACTGGGTTGGCCACTGAACGGACATTGCCCGGGCTCGGATTCGCCTTCGGGAATGCACCGTACCGTGACCTTAAGATCGTTTTTGAGTTGTTCCTCCCAGCGGGCATCGCGGTCCCAATGAATCCGGGCAAATCCACCATGAATTTCCGGTTTGGAGGAATTTTTCGGGGTAAAGAAATCGTAGAGCTCCTCCCGACTATCAATTTCACGGGTATGTTCCTCTTGAAAAGCACGGGCACGTGAAAACAGGTTGCCCTGCATCTCCGCAAGCAGGCGTCCGGCACTGGAGACCAATTCCGCCCGATCCATTCCCTCCCGCTTACCGCCAAGGTCACGGCGGCCGACAAAGACGGTACCATTCTCGAGATCACGCGGGCCGATCTCCACGGTCAGGGGAACACCCTTTTTCACCCATTGCCAGTACTTCTCTCCGCCCCGCAGGTCACGGTCGTCCATCTCCACCCGAATAGGCAGACCAAAGGCATTCTGCTGCCTCAGTTCACGGGCAAGGGCATCACAGGCTTCCAATACCTGGGCGCGAGAGTCTTCCTTTGGCGTAACCGGGAGAATCGCGATTTGAGTGGGAGCAAGGCGGGGTGGCACTAAAAGCCCGTCATCGTCTGAATGGGTCATGATCATGCCCCCAATCAGGCGGGTGGAAACACCCCAGGAGGTGGTCCAACCAAATTCTTCCTTTCCTTGCACTCCTTGGAATTTGATCCCACAAGCTTTTGAAAAATTCTGCCCGAGGAAGTGGGAGGTACCCGCCTGCAGGGCCTTGCGATCCTGCATCATCGCCTCGATACAGAGAGTGGACTCGGCCCCGGGAAACCTCTCCGCTTCGGTTTTTTCTCCCCGCAGCACTGGCATGGCCAGCCAGTTCTCTGCAAAATCGGCATAAGTGTGCAGCATCAGCCTCGTCTCCTCAATCGCTTCCTCAGCGGAGGCATGAACTGTATGTCCTTCCTGCCAGAGAAATTCGGCGGTGCGCAAGAAAAGCCGGGGGCGCATCTCCCAGCGGACGACATTGGCCCACTGATTGATCAGCAAGGGAAGGTCGCGGTAGGATTGCACCCAGCGGGCAAAGAGTTCGCCAATAATGGTCTCCGATGTGGGGCGGACAATGAGGGGTTCTTCCAGTTCGCCGGCCGGTTGCAAAATACCGTTTTCGTCCGCTTCGAGACGGGAATGCGTGACCACGGCACATTCCTTGGCAAAGCCATCCACATGCTCCGCCTCGCGCTGCAAAAAGCTCTTGGGTATAAAGAGGGGAAAGTAAGCATTTTTGTGCCCCGTATCCTTGAACATTTTATCGAGGGCATCGCGGATATTTTCCCAGATCCCATACCCCCACGGCTTGATCACCATGCATCCGCGCACAGGGGTATTTTCGGCGAGATCGGCTGCCCGCACCACTTGTTGATACCACTCGGGATAGTCTTCTTCCCGGGTTGGAGAGATTGCATTCTTTTGCTTAGCCATGATTGGAACAGATTATCCTAGGAACATTCGTAAAGAAAGGCGAGACTGTTGACTAAGGGGAGGAATTTCAAAGGATTTTGACAAATCGGCCACGACGGACATGATCATCCCTTCGCTACCCATGCACTCACTCAACTTTTAAACCAAACCATTTTTTATCATGACACACATCATCGAAGTACACGGAAGAGAAATTATTGATTCGCGCGGCAACCCCACCGTGGAGGTGGAGGTTGAATTGAGTTCAGGTGCCTTTGGCCGGGCGGCTGTTCCCTCGGGGGCGAGCACCGGCGAGCACGAGGCCATCGAATTGCGTGACGGGGACAATTCCCGCTACCTCGGCAAGGGTGTATCCCAGGCCGTGGACAATGTGAATGAGAAGATTGCCGAGGCCTTGGTCGGGCTCGATGCCACCGACCAGACCGCCATCGATCGAGCTATGCTCGATTTGGACGGCACCCCCAATAAATCCGTCCTGGGTGCCAATGCCATACTTGGTGCATCCATGGCCACCGCCCATGCCGCCGCTCAGGCCTGCGGGTTGCCCCTATACAAATATCTCGGCGGTCCCAACGCCAAGGTTTTGCCCGTCCCGATGATGAATGTGCTCAATGGGGGTTCCCATTCTGACGCCCCCATCGATGTTCAGGAATTTATGATCATGCCCGTGGGGGCCCCCTCCTTCCGCGAGGCCCTGCGCATGGGTTGTGAAATTTTCCACGCCCTGAAAAAGGTGCTCAAGGACCAGGGTCTTTCCACCGCGGTGGGCGACGAAGGTGGATTTGCCCCCAACCTTGCCAGCAATGTTGCCGCCCTTGAGGCCCTTTCCACTGCGGTGGAAAAAGCTGGTTACAAGCTGGGAGACGAAATTCAGTTCGCTCTTGATGTCGCCTCCTCCGAGTTTTTCGACAAGGAAAAGGGGAAATATGTTTTCGGAAAGAGCGATGGATCGGTGCGTGACTCTGACGAGATGGTCGCCTTCTACGAGGAACTGGTCAACAAGTTCCCCATCCGTTCGATCGAGGATGGATGTGATGAGAACGACTGGGCGGGATGGAAAAAACTCACCGATGCAATTGGGGACCGCGTGCAACTTGTGGGCGACGATCTCTTCGTCACCAATGTCGACTTCCTTAAGAAAGGAATCGATCAGGGCGTGGCCAATTCTATTTTGGTCAAGGTCAACCAAATCGGCTCCCTCACCGAGACATTCGACGCCGTGGAAATGGCCAAGGAAGCCCAGTACACCTCGGTTATTTCCCACCGCTCCGGTGAGACCGAGGATGTGACCATTGCGGATATTGCTGTGGCCACCAATGCCGGGCAGATCAAGACAGGCTCCCTTTCCCGCACCGACCGCATCTGTAAGTACAACCAGTTGCTCCGCATTGAGGAACAGCTCGGGGACTGTGCCGTCTACGGGGGCAAGCTCTAAGAAGCACACTCCGGCACCGTGCCCAGAGGGACTGACTCTTAAGTAAGACCCGTCCCGCATGAAGCCAACTATCACCCTGCCCCCCTACCCAGGTGAATTGGCAGATTGGTGGTGGACACAAGCCCTCAATCAGTGGCCCGGGCATGGGGAGGAGAAAATCCTTAATTTACTGAGGCAGGAAATTGTCCGGCAAAGCGACCGTTTTAACAAGACCCGGGATTTTGACCCGTCCTCTTATGGCGGACGCGACTTATCCATCCTCGCCTACGGCAACTTTTACACACCGCGAACCTTTGCTGCCTGCGGATATGCCCTCGCCGAATCCTTCGGATTTCGGGGATGGCGGGCACCCGGCAAAGGACCGATCCGCATTCTCGATCTTGGCTGCGGATCAGGAGCAAGCACCCTCGCCGCCCTATTTTATTTAAGGTCCTGGGGTATAAAAAACCCCATAAATGTGGATGCCTGGGATTATTCCGGCAAAAGCCTGACCTTCCTTCGCCGCTTGCACCGCGAAGCCGCCCAGCTCTGGCCGGACACCCGCCTCTCGACCGATCGTAAGGACCTCCGCCACCTCGATTCATCCTCGGAAAAAGGAGTCTACGACCTCGTCCTTTCCAGCTACGCCCTTAACGAATGCTGGGAAGGCATGGAGGATACAGGTCGTGCAGAAACCCTCTCCCTCCTGGGCAACCTGCTCAAGGAAAGCGGTCATCTGGTGCTGATCGAACCGGCCGAGGGCGAAGTCTGCCGGGCACTCCATGGGGCATCCGCCGCTGCGGTGGATAGTAACGAACGGTTATGGATCCAGGCCCCTTACTTCGCGGGCATGCCCTGCCCGCTTTGGAAGAATGAGAGCAAGTATTTTAGCCACGAGGTACGCCCATGCGTCCCTCCCCGGCAGGTCGAACAGATCAATCACCCCCTCAACCTGGAAATTCGTGAGGTAAAGTTTGGGCTGTCCATCCTTTCCCGAAGTGCCCCGAGGGAGGCATCAGATGGCGGGAGGAGTTGCCGGATCATTTCCCCCGTGCGCAAGCGCAAGGGCACAATAACGCTGTGGGGAATCGACCAAAACGGAGAGGAAAGAGAATATGAGTGGCAGCGAAGAAATTTGCCCAAGGAGGAGCAAAAGTTTCTCCTTCAGTTGCAACGGGGCGATATCATCGCACTTGGCGAATTGCCGGACACCGATGAGTGCCGGGTGAGGCTTGAAAATGCCGGGCAGGTAAGCCCACTTTTTGCCCCCCGCTGGCGGGAACACGACTAAAAACCGATCGCTCCCCGGCTTCCCTGCTTGGTAATGAGCTCTCGCCCAAACCAGACACCTGTGCCCCCATTGAGCTCGGTCAGGGTAAGCAGGAAATAGAAATCCTTCTGGGTGACGGCATCGACCCGGGATGTTTCCTCGATAATTTTTCCAGACAGGGAAAAATAAGGGCGGGGAACGCCCACTTGCCTGTCTCCTCCCGCACCCAGTTCCTTCCTTACTGAATCTGCGTAGGAATCGGAAATCTTGCCTTCCGGACCAGCGGTGGTGGAAATGCGTACCTTTTTACTGGCGAGCAAATCCCGCTTCATTCCCTGAAGAAGCAGATCGGTGTCGAAATAAGTCTGGGTATCATTGCGAATTTCTCCGATATGGAGAATGGCAGGCTGGCTGGGTGCCTCGGACAAACTGCCACTGGAGAGCAGATCCGTGACCAATTGGTTGGCCGCACGGGTGAAGTCCTGGGCATTGATCTTGCCGAGGTTCACCAATCCCTTATTGCTTCCGTCCTCCAGGTAACGAGCATCGGCGGCCCGACCCATCGGTTTGCGCTCGCCACAGGAAAACAGGAGGAGGCTGGCAAGCAGGATAGATGAGGGAAACAAGGATTTCATGGGTTCTTGGCAGGTTGGATTTTCAGTCGGAATGCGGTGACTCCGGCACGGGTGGAAATGGACTCGATCATCTTGGACTCCCCGGGACGAACCATCAAGGCTTTCCACACCAGGGAGGTGTCTTTGACTAAAAAGCCCTCACCGTCCAACCACTCCAGCCGGTGGGTGCACTTGACCTCACGGGAAGAAATATTTTTTAGCTCCACCTGGATGCGCAACAAATCACCGTCCACCTTCCCTTGAGTAATCCGCACCACCTCAAGTTTTTTTTCCAGGCCTCCTCCAAACTCCACTTTTTTGATTTCGGGTTCGGGACTTTGGTCCTGGGGATCTTGTTTGCTCACCGTGCCAACTTTTCCTTTGTGGGAACAGGCACCCAAAAGAAACAGTAGGGCGAGAAATCCATAACTCAGGGACTGGGATAGATAAGTATTGATCATATTGCTTTTTAGGGTCGGGAGAGGGAGCAAACACCCACCACCCGCAGGGGGGTGTATGCGGACACACTGCGTACCCACACGAGGTTAACTTTCTGACTGGGTAATTTCACTTCAGTGGATAATGTCGTAGCCGTTCCCCGCAAGGTCAACTTCTGATCTTGCGGAGTGGGCACTTTGCAAAACCGGATCTGCTTGGGCAGAGTGCTCCAGGAGCGCAGGTCCGCCCGGGTGGTGAGCTGGGCGAGCATTCCAGCACCGGCCCCTATCACTGCCCGGTTCAGCTCATTTTCAGAACGGACGGAATTGGTGGCAAGGTACTGCAGCCCCCCTTTCGCCAGGGTTCCGGCAATGGCCTTACTCAGCTCGATATCAAAGTACTGATCAAACTCCTGGGCGATTATCGCATCCATGTCCGCAAGGATTTCGGTGGTAACTCCGCTCTTTTGATTACCCTTTGCCATGACATCAAGATCACCCAGAAACTGGTCATTGGTGCGGAGAGTGGGAAACGCAATACCGAGATAGGGAATGCGGGAAGTGGCCGAGAAAAAGAACAGGGGCAGATCAAAACGCCTTTCCAAACGGACGGGGGCCCGGCCAGTTTCAAAGAATACATAGGTGGATGCCTCCTGCTGCACCCTGCCCGCCTGTGCAAGTTGGTAGTCTTTCCGAATCCATTGGTTATGGGGATGGATGCCCACAAGTTGGCGGAGGGAATGTGCGGCCTTGGTAAAGTCCTCCCGCTGAGTGGCACCATGCAAGAAATAGAGAGCTTCCAGGTAAAGGGCAGCCGGGTTGACAAATTCGGGAAGGTTGGGCGGAATCAGGGCACGGATTTTTTCCCTTTCGGTTAACAACTCTGAGGCACCCCTCTGGGAAGATAGGGTGCGGGAAAGATCGACCTCGCGTTTCTCGCTCTGTTCTCGGGCAGCTTCCAGTTCCTTTGCCCAGAGGTCCTTCGAGTCGGCAATCGCCTGCCTGCTCTTAAAAATTTCTGCCCGTGCCCGCCCGGAGTCTCCAGTAAGCAAATAATTATGAGCCTGATAAGTGCGCAACATCACACGCTCATAAATTCTCGATTTATAAGGTTTTAATTCAGCGGAACCAAGAGTGGAAAGAAATTCCTCGGACACGCGTGTCTGGGTGCGTAGATGCGGGCCAAACCAACGGTCATATTCAAGAGCGGCTCCATTCAATGCACCTATACTGTTGCTTGGAGCCGACTGCATCCGGGCAACCGCCCCCTGTTCAAGATAATAGAGTAACCGATCCCTCTTGGGTCCGTCCTTTGCCAGTCTCGCTGCCTCCTGACCTGCCTGATTCAGGTCTCCGACCTTCCACAAGAACTGAAAGTTTTCCGTGCGGTCATAATGCGTGGAAACACACCCCAAAAAGAGAAAGCATACAGATAATGAAATCCAATTCCTTCCTCGGTCGAGATATCTTGCCAAGCTCATTACAGCAGGCAGGGAGTGGACAATCTAAAGGTTGCCCTCCTCAAGAATTTTTAATTCAAAATTTTCGCGTCCCTTTACATCGCCCACCACCGTACGAAACTTCTTTTTGGTACGCAATGCCTGGAGCATGGCCTGCTGCCTCAGCTTGGAATGATAGACCGGAGGATCTGGAAAATCAGTAAGTAGATTGGATGTGACAATCAGAGTGCTCAGCTCGATATTCATTTTACGGCTAAATCCATCCGGCAAGGCAAAGACAAGTTCTCCGGGTAAAAGGGTTTCGGACTGCCCGTCAATGGAAAGAGAGATTTTGCCAAGCAGGCAGATCACCTTCATACCCCCATTGGTTGTCACCCCGGTCATCAAAGCGTAGGGCTGATCGGAACTCACGGTAAGATCAGTCAAGGTGGAAGTTACTCTCAGGGGAGTGACCGCCGTCTGGGTGCCAATAGCATAAGAACCGGAATGTAACTGGATTTGGTATGGCCCAGCCAAGGTAAAGCTAGCCGCCTGCACAGCACGCAATGAAAAAGCTATCGAGCGTGTCTCCTCCAACTCAATCCCCGCACGGGGCAAAACTGTAACTGTGCGGCCTTTCCCGAGAAGTATATTAGCAGAAAGAGAGTCCCTGTTTTCCCAAATATTACGGGCAAGCACCTTACCGAAAACCTGCTGGACACGGAAATCTTCTGCCTCTTTATTGAGCGGCAAAAGACCACTGCCCTCCTCTGTCCTTTCAGTTTTATCTTTTCGGGCATAGCGGGAAACCACAATTTTACCCTGAGTAATTCGGATTTGCTTTTCCACCTCTGAGCGCAGGGGATGGGAGTATTTATGCTTCAGCATGCCCATCGCCTTGTTCAGCTCAAAGAGTGCCCCGTCGTATTCTTCGTCTTTAAACAAGCGCATACCGTTCTGGTAAATTTCCTCCACAGACTCAATCGGTTGGGCACCAAAAGAAAATGTACACAAAAACAATAAACAAAGACGGATCACACAAAGAAAAAGTAGATAACCTTTGAGGGGAAGTCTCACCAACAGCTAATTTTTCATTTAGAAAGAATGGTTGGCATTCAAACCGCCACCAATCGAGATACTCTCATAGTGATTCTCATCACGATTGCTCCATTTTGTTGCGTAGCTTGTGAATAAAGAAAAACTCAACCAATCACGCAATGCATAAGACCCACTAATGCCGATTTGTAGGTTCGTGTCTACTCTGCCGTCATTATCTCCTTTGGTAAAATTGCTGACTTGAAGAGCAGAACTAGGACTTAGGAGAATTTTATCGCTCAAAATCAAACTGTATGAACAAGAGAGCGAGAAAGCATAATTGTTGGCCTTATCTTCTGGAAACCGGGAACTAAGCGGTACACCAGTAGAACTAAACGCATCAATAAACCCGAGAGCATTCCCCAGTACACCAGAATTAGTGCTCTCTTCATAATCATCCCCTTTCGAGTATGTATAACTTGCCCCCAATGCGATCATTAAGGAATTTCCATTTTTTAGAGGAAAATTTCTGGAAAGGGTAATGCTTGGAGTGTTGGAGTAAGAAATTAAGTTATCTTGACCACGAAATGTGCTAGGAGCGGAATAATTGTAGGACAAGGTTAATAAATAATCGTTGGGCATTGCCAAAGGAGCGCTCAAGCCAACGATTAAGGTATCCACATCCCGGGTCTTTGAATAATCATTTTTATAGCCAGCAATATTTTCTGACTGAGAATGAAATTTTCCGGTAGGATCACTGTAGGTTCTCATTTTCAAAAAAGAAAAACCGGGAGCACAGATGAAATAGTCCCCTAAACCGTATTCGCCTAAGCCTAAATTAAGCCCTGCAGTCATGTTAACCGAGATAGCATCTTTGTAGGTAGGCTCTTTTACCTGATCAGGATTACTGGAGTAAGCAGAGGAGATTCCTCCCATAATCGAAGGAGAGAATTTAGAATTTTTAACTTGGAGCAGGCGCTGAGTACCCATGGGATCTTCATTTATTTCCACACTAGATAAAGAACCTGCAAAGAAATCAGATGTGAGGAAAGGTAAGACATCAGAATCCTCACCCTGCTGAGAAAGAGAACTTTCAGTAAAGCTCTCTTCATTTTGTGAGGAATCTACAGTGTCTAAAAGAGATGCATTAAAATCGTCGGCTTTCGTATTGTTAGTTTGTTGAGCGAAAGTAGATGAATTGTCCTCAACCTCTTCAAGGAATTCCACTGGTTGAGTAGTTGTATCATTGCCGGATATAATTTTGCTTTCTTCAACTCCGGATTCTGCATTTATGATTGCTTTTGGAACCGCGGGCAAAAAGTCATCTGCGGAATCCAAGGTCGCCGAATCAAGTTTGCCTACCTCTTCGATAGTAATCTTGAAGCGGTCAGCCAAAGAAGATTCAAATCTTTTAATAGTAACAATTTTTAGTTCTCCGATATTGGAGTGAAAAGAGTCCGAAGTTTGCTCAGCACCGCTTGAAAAAGTGAACGAGATACTAGCTACAAAAGCAGTAAACCTGAGAAGCATGAAATTTTACTAAATTGTGGAAATGGAAGTAATTATTCTAACGAAATATTAATTCTAAAATATGTTAGTTAATTTTCCCAATTGTAATGTTATCCGCGTGCTGGTCAAAACTTGGGCGATCCATGATCAAATTTGAGGAATAGCGAATATTCTCAATAAAATTAACGCGACCATACATAACCCTACCGAAGCTAGGATACTTGCCATCTATACCGCCATATGCGGAATTTAAATTGACTGAGGATCCAGACGGAAAGTTGAGATTGCGCAAATTAATAGTCATTGCTTCCATGGTAATTTGTTTGATCTGATCTGAAAATCGTAAGTTATTCACGGACATTTCATGATGAGCCCTAAGATGTATAAAATCTGTACCATTCCCGCTTGTCGACATCTCAGAATTGAGAATCACCAAAGAGTCGAGAGATCGAGCATGGATTTCGCCTTCTGCGTATAAATCAACCTCAATTAAATTTATTGATTCCTGTGATCCAAGTTTCAGGGAACTTCCAGAGTACCAAATAGAAGTTTCAGGTGCGAAAGAAAGACTGTTGGCAACTAAACTTAGCTCACCAACCGAAGAGGAAATTTGGTCAAAATTGTTCGTTCCAGAAAAATGAATATTTTGAGTGGCTTGTATTAAAAGACTGTCACTCATGACATGGTTGATCGAGTGCAGCACATGATTTCGTCCACCATAAACACTTCCAACGAAATTATTCCAAGCAAAAGCATCTAAGAGTTCCAGACATTCTTCAAAGAAACTGCTTGCAAAAGCATTTTGAGAGGAGACGAGTAGTGCTTCGTCCAAAATGTCTGTAGAATCGTGATCTGAAAGGAAAGATAAAGTTTTTAATTCAGGGGAGTCGCCCAAGCTATCGTTATTAGGGTCTGTTTCAGGACCAGATGATTGTACCCCTTCCGTGATGTCACGGACAACAACCTGTAACTCTTCGCGAGAAAGTCCGATTTTCTGCAATTCTAATGCAATCTGTAGAGGTATTTCTAGCAAACTAACACCTGACTCGTAAAGATTGGCAAAGAAATCAAGATCATCTTTTGCTAATTCAAAATAACCAGGTTCATGAGAGAAAACATCAATAGCGGTAGTAGATGGAATGCCCCGTGATGTAATCAAAACTTTGAATTCTTTTATATAACTCAAACTGCCTAAACTATCAAAAACTTTATCTACTCTCTCCGCGGAATCTTGGAAGTCGCTTGTAAATTCGACAACCAATTCAATTTCTCCAATGTTCTCCAAAATTTTATTTGCATGCTTAGCATAGCTATTAGTCAAATCGTTTAACTGACTCGCTTTTTCACTATGGGCAAACACTACGCCCATCTTCTCTACATCATCTCCATAGGTAGCAGACAGGGATTCGATTACTTCCAATTGATCGATGTTGGCCAATACATCATTCGCCTGTCCGCTCAAGCGATCCGATAACGTCTGCAAACGACTCGCTTTTTCACTATGGGCAAACACTACGCCCATCTTCTCTACATCATCTCC